>CAZPUS010000005.1:0-115857 GCA_964589825.1 uncultured Fibrobacterota bacterium
CGCCGCTTGTCAAGGGAGGAATCGCGGGATTCGCACCCGCACATCATCGATATCTTACAGAGCATTTAGGTACCTATCATCCGCTCAACCACGACAACAGTCCGTATGCAACCGTACACCACAATGATAAAAACAGTGGTGAACTGGTGGAAATGGGCAGGTTTGATCCTTCAGGAGAGTTGTTGTTTGCCACACTCGTGCGCGTAAAAGAACGATCCGACGGGATTCTGCTCGTGATATTTTCGTGGAGCGATACCACCGAGCCGGTTCGGTACTATAATTTTATCGATGCACGACAGGTACTTCTTTCTACCGTGCAGGGTATCGGCTCGAATGTGGATACGCTGCGCTACAGCTGCAGCAGAAACGGTGATTGGTGCGGGCAGGTCTATTACAGTCAGACACAGCACTCATTCGTTATCAGACCTAATCCCGCGTATAAGAAAAATGCAACGCACCAGTAGCCCGGATTACTGCCGGGGTTGGCTGCAGCGGGGCAGGGACTTTTCTATGAGTGTATCCGCACCTGCGGGCCGTGTTCCGGGTGTTTCGAATACTACAGTGGTATCTACATTGCCTCGCGGAAGAAAATCACCGACCACGAGTGCCCAGCGCGGCTGCAGTGTGGTACGGATAGTGGTATAGAGGTGATGGGTGAGCGACTCATGAAAGGTACCGACCATTCTGAATGCATTGAGGTAGAGTTTCCACGATTTGAGTTCAACACACAGGCGATTCGGCAAATAGTACAAATGGATAACCGCGAAGTCGGGATACCCTGTCTTGGGACACAGACAAGTGAATTCCGGGAATACAATGCGAATGACGCCGGTTTTGTTTTCATTGGTACCGTAAGGGCACGCAAAGGTTTCAAGAGCCGGCAGATAGCCTTCGGCGCATGCGGTATCAAGAGTAATAGCTGATGTTTCGAACATGGCATAGATATCCGGTTATATATGCGGGCGCATTTTGTATTTTAGTAACGGAAAAAATACATCGTGTACCCGACCCGATTCGTTACCGCTCATGCGGCGGTGTACGTATTCGTCAGTGAAAGGTGATCATGGCTTCGCGCATTGTGGTACTTGGAGATCCGGAGGTCGCACAGTTGCGAAACATCCGGGATTTTATGAAATCCCGGGATACCCGCGTCGATCACGTGGGGCTTTCGGATATGGGCAAGTATTCACAGACCATGACGACGGCCGGGTATATTTCATTCGTACCCGTACATCAGCGAAATAAACTCGAGACGTTTCTGGGAAGATTGCCAGTGGACCGGGCCGGTGATTGTGTACTGTTTCAGCAGGCGGTGCAGAAAGAAGATATCGATGCGCTGGCGGGGATACCGGTAAGCGGCTTTTTTCATTCACCAATCACCACTGTCGATCTACATACGATGTGCCGGGTTATGGGTATCAGCAATGAAGAGAGTGTGCACAAACGTTCGCTTTTCGGTGAAGTGGTGAAATATCGTGAAGAGAATAGAAAACTCATCACCATCGCGACCGCGCTCAGTTCTGTGAACAGCTTCGGCAATCTGCTGAATCTTATTCTTACCGAGACACGCAAAGCGGTTACTGCGGATGCAGCGAGTATTTATTTGCGTCCCCAGCGCGTTCCCGGTGGTGAATTTACCGATCGGCTGCAGTTCGAAATTACCCAGAACGATTCGGTTAAAGTAGACGAGCAGATTCGAACCACAACGATCCCCATTTCTGACGATCACATCGCGGGATATGTCGCCAAAACCGGAACATCACTCAATATCGAGGATGTAAATGCCATATCGGGTGACAGGCAGTTCAAGTGGGGCAGGGAAGTAACGACACGCCTGGGCTACCCCATGAAGTCAATGCTGACAATCGCGCTCAAAAACCTCGAGGGGGAGGTCGTCGGGGTGTTGCAGCTGATGAACAAAAAGAGAAATGAACAGATCGTACTCGACAGTGAGGAAAAAGCGCGGGATCAGGTGATTGCCTTCAGCCATTCGGATGAGGAATTTATCTCTTCCATAGGCTCTCTGGTGGCGGCGAGTATAGAACGGGCCTATCTTTACAAGAATATACACGACATATTCGAGGGGTTTTTAAATGCATCCTCAGAAGCGATAGATGCCCGGGACAGAGTGACTGCGGGTCATTCCAAACGGGTCGCCCGCTACGCCATGGCATTCGCCGAGAAGATAAACGGGACGCAGCAGGGGACTTTTGCGGATGTCCGGTTTGACGAGAAACGTATGCGTCAGTTCAAGTTCGCTTCTTTGCTGCATGATTACGGCAAAATCGGTGTGCCGGAAGCCATACTCACAAAACGAACCAGACTTTCGGATGAGAAGATGGAGGCGATACGCTGGCGGGGAGCCTATATCAAATCCCGCGTCCGGGCGGGTACAGACGATTCTGCGCAGGCGTGGAAAACGACGCAGGAGGTGGAGGAGGACCTGTCTCATATTGTATACTGCAACAGTCTCGGATATCTCGAGGACCAGGCACTGGCACGGGTGCGCGAGATATGCGGGAAAGAATTTACTGACGAATCCGGAGTTCCGCGATCACTTCTTACCCCGGAGGAAGCCGACAATCTTCTGGTCCAGCGCGGCAATTTGACACCACGGGAGCGGGAGGTGATTAATTCTCATGCAGAATCGACGCGACGGATTCTCTCCCGTATTGCCTGGAGCAGGGATCTGCGTGATATCCCGACTATCGCAGCGCATCATCATGAAAAAATGGACGGCAGCGGTTATCCGGATGGGATCGATGGCTCCGGAATGCGACTCGAAGAGCGGATACTTGCGGTCATAGATATCTTCGAAGCGCTTGTGTCACAGGACAGGCCCTACAAGGCGAAGATGACACCCGAAGAGGGGATGCAGGTGCTGGAGCAGCTCGTGAAAGAGAACAAGGTCGATGCGGAGGTGGTCGATTTTTTCAGAGAACAGAATATATACAGAGTGCTGCACACGGCGTAAGCGTTTTTCTTACTTTTTTTGGTGTACTTACGGGCAACTGCAACAACTGCGATGAAGCACGCACAGACACATCTGTTATACGTGTAGTATTTTTTCGCGATGGTTATAAAGGGGAAAGCGTATTCAGCCGCGTATGTGGTGTTGTAGGTGATCAGGTGAAATAATAGTATGTTGTTGCCCTGGAAATGACCGAAACAGAAAATTCCAGTCATTAAAAAGGATGTGTTTCCATGGATGAGAACTACCGTGTTCAGAAATTCGTTACCGGCCCGATAGAGACCAATACCTACCTGCTTATTCATACACCGTCATCGCGGTGTTGTATTATCGATCCTTCAAAAGGAAGCGATCAGGCGATAGATGCAGTAACGCAGGCCTCGCTTGTTCCCCAGGCCATTCTGCTTACACACGGACATTTCGATCATATCATGGGGGTGAATGAAATTCATGACGCGCTGGGTACGTGTCCCGTGGGGATCTCCGCCGATGATGCAGCGCTGCTGAAGGATCCGGCAATGAACGGCTCCTACATGCTGGGAGAGCAGTATACCTACACCGGCGAGGTCTGGATCATTGAACCCGGACGTCACGAGTTGGGTCCCATCCGATTCGATGCACGTGCGGTCCCCGGACATACCCGGGGCAGCTTAGCCTACGTGTTCGGCTCGATATGCTTCAGTGGTGACGCTCTTTTTGCCGGTTCGGTGGGCAGGACCGATCTGCCGGGGGGAAGCTCCCGGGCGTTGCATGAAAGTATTACAACAACCCTTTTTTCTCTTTCCGATGACACGGTTGTCTGTCCGGGACACGGTGGTCGTACACGTATCGGCCGGGAAAAACGTGATAATCCTTTCGTCCAATGAAAGAGTTTCAGTATCAAAAAGTTTACAGTGCGTATCTGAAATTCGAGAAGTCTCTGAGCGCAAATACGCTCGAGGGCTATGTGCGCGATCTCGACCGCTTCTGGGGTTATGCTCGTCAGCACGGGGTCGCGACTGCAGAAGGGATGACTCGCACCACCATAACCTCCTATATAAATACGCTCTATGATATCGGATTCGCGCCAGCGTCAATCCAGCGTAGCATCTCGGCGCTGCGAAGCTACTTTGCATTTCTCAATGCGGAAAGATACTCTACCCATAACCCGGCACATCTTCTTGAAGCGCCGAGGCAGCGGCGCCGGTTACCCGATGTGTTGAGCTATGAGGAAATAATGCGTCTTATCGATGAAATCGATATGAACAAACGGGGCGGAGTGCGCGACAGGGCGATTGTGGAGACATTATATGCGACCGGGATGCGGGTTTCGGAGCTCATCGCACTCACGCATGCGCAGATAGATGCCAGGGAGGGTTTCATAATCGTGATAGGAAAGGGAAATAAAGAACGGCTCGTGCCTGTTGGTGAGACTGCGCTGCACTGGATAGACGAGTACTGCTCTCTGCTGCGCGGCAGTATCGCGCATTCCGACAGCGGGGCGTTCGTTTTTTTAAATCTGCGGGGGTATCCGCTTTCCAGAATGGGGGTGTGGAAAATCATCCGCACACTGGCTGTACGAAGCAACATCGCACATAAAGTATCGCCGCATACGTTTCGACACTCGTTTGCCACCCATTTGCTCGAAGGCGGAGCGGATTTGCGCACGGTACAGGAAATGCTCGGTCATGCCGCGATCGTTACCACGGAGATATATACGCACATCGATCGCGGATATCTGAAGGAGATTCATTCCACATTTCATCCGAGGGATAAAACGAGGGGAAAAAAAGGATAAATAATGGAATATAATACTGCATTGAGTCCGAAAAGCTTTGTACAGCTTCATTACCATGATCGGCTCGGAGGGGTCGGAAAAGTGATGAATCACTATAGCGATGCGGCGCGGCGTATCGACGGTATGCAACGAGATGTGATCGTGTGCCATGCACC
Organism: uncultured Fibrobacterota bacterium; assembly: GCA_964589825.1. Taxonomy (GTDB): domain Bacteria; phylum Fibrobacterota; class Chitinivibrionia; order Chitinivibrionales; family WJKA01; genus CAZPUS01. Next base: position 4,904 of record CAZPUS010000005.1, read on the forward strand.
TGATTCGGGAGGTGGTGCCTTTCGCAACCGTGACGTCATTTCCCTGAAAAAGGCGGATTACCATTTTTTTCGAACTGCCCGTGCGTTTCATACCTGGACCGCAGCACTTTTTGGGCAATTGCGCCGAATACTTGACGGTGATGATATTTTACGTCCATGCTGCGTGGTGGGGCATAATATGACGCTCGCCAAAAACCCCGCACTTTCGGCAGCCTTTGCGCAGTGCGCCCGTCACTACCGGGATTGTGACGATATGCTCTTTTTTTCGGTGATACACGATTTTGCCGAAGAAGGACGCGTAACACTTATGAACCACATGCGTGCGCTGCAGCAAAAAGGGATTGCCGTGTACGATGTGCTTTATCCGAAGTATGATAATGTTGTTTATGTTACACTGAACAGCCGCAATTTCTCTCTGCTGCAAAAGGCCGGTTTCAGAGTGCGTCTGCTGCCCAATCCTGTAGAACAACCTCTGAGAACATGCAAAAAGATTGAATCAGGGGCAGACGGCCATACGCGGATTGCGCGAACCCTCACCAATTACGCACAAAAAGCGAACATGCGATTCGATCCGCAACGGCCCACGCTTTTTTATCCGGTTCGGCTTATATCGCGCAAAAATATTCCTGAGGCGTTGCTTCTCTCCTCGTTTTTTTTCGACGTGAATTTGGTCCTGGGCGGATACGGAACATCACACGGCGACAACGTGCTGGCGCGGCAGTTGTTACGTGTAGCCGGGGAAAACCGGCTTTTTCTGCTCTGTGATGTCGATGCCGCATCTGGTGAGGAAGAAAAGGAGCGTGGTGGGCACTTTTCGCTTTTTTCTGCCATGTTTTGTTATGCAGATGCGTGTATCAGCACATCGGTTGCCGAGGGATTCGGCTATGCGTTGTTCGATCCGTGGATGTACGACAAACCATTGATCGGTCGGGTCCCCCTTGGTATGCGCCAGCTTAAAGATCCGGCATGGCTTCCGCATCTGTATACGTCTTTCATGATACCGCTGTCGTGGGTTGACATTTCCTCCCTGAGGAAACAGTATTATCGACAGTTGCAACGATGTTTCGGACCACGATATTATTTTACCGACCCAACTGATTTTCGCAAAGCATTTTTCGAACAGATAACCGAAGGAACTGTTATCGATTTTGGCTATCTGGACTGGAGTACGCAGCTGCAGCTACTGCGAAGATGCGCACAGGAGCCCTCCCTGATAGCGTTACTTCGCGAGATCAATCCACACATTATGCAGCAGTATTGCTTTATCCGGGATGCCGCGAGTGCACAGCGGGAGGTCCGCAGGATTCAGCGTAAAATCTTCGAGGAATTGTCTCCCGATGTATTCTCTTTAAGGTTTTCAGAGTGTTTTCGCATCTCCGGAAGCTGCAATGGATGCACTCATACGCGGGTTTCGCATGCTGATACAGAATTGATCGAACGTCATTTCGCACACCTTGCGAACTTCAGACTTCTTTGTATAGCGCGTGGGCATTGAAAAAAAAGGAGACGCGGTGCCGGTTTTTTGCGTTTAAAAAATGCACGTGGGGTATATTGAAGTGTTTTATTGAATCATTTTGCTCTTGACTTTAATTGTAAAAATGATACAATAGTAATAGTTACCGGAAAAAATAATTTTACAATACATCCCAGACGTGAAGGAGGAAGTTGTGGCGAACACAACTAAATTCGATATCGTTGAAGAGATTTCTCAGGAAACCGGGTTGACGCAGGCAGATACCAAGATCGTCGTCGAATCACTGTTGGATACCATAAGTGAGTTCGTAGAAAAGGGACGTACAATTGAGATCCGCGGCTTTGGTACCTTTTACACCAAAGAACGAAAACCCCGTCCCGCGCGTAATCCGCGTACCGGCGACGTGGTTCCGCTTCCCAAGCGTATCGTTCCGCTGTTCAAATATTCGAACGATCTGAAAAAAAGGATATCTTCCGCCTTGCAGTCGTCTGACGATACCGATGCCTAATAATTAACCAGTGACAATATCTGCAGCAAGGAAGTATGCATGAATACAGCGTTTTCCGGATACGGTGTACCAAGGGGCGTGTTAGCCGCAACAGCAGTGATTTTTATGGTATGTGCAGGGTTACTGGGGGCGCAGGATATCGACTTCGAACTTTCGGAAAATCTCGAAGCACCCCGTTTCGATGCGTCGTTTTCAATGGGGTTTAATTACGATCTGCTGCGTTTTCCCACGGACATCTCGTTTGAGCGTCCCGTCGGCTATGCAGGCTTCAACATGCCGTTGAATAAAACCGTCGATATTCTGGATGTGGCCAGGCTTTACAGTGAACCGGTCGATTCGATATTTGCCGATACGATGCTTTTTTCAAACGGTGAAGAGTTTCAACCAACCGCGACTGCGGCGCAGAATCCCAATACGACATTTCGGGTCGAAGTTCCCATGCTCAGGGGTGCGGCCCGATTCGCGAACATTGAAAATTTCCACCTCTCCTATAACAATACACTCGGGGTACCTGAAGCGATGCTTTCGGAAACTCTGGAAGATGAGGGCATATCGTTGCTTGCCAGGGGTGCGGTATACACGCCGCTTTCAGTTTCAGCCTCATGGAAGACAATGGCCTTTGGCTATGCATACCGGATCAACCGTCAGCTGGTGGTTTCGTTCGAACTCTATCGGCATCTCTTCACCTTCGATGCAAACGCGAGTGTAAGCACCGACCTTCTCGGCTATGCGGATATTGATCAGGAACAGCTCGATATGCGTTTGCCAATAGAGTATTCACTCGGCGGGTTTCTTACCGCCTCCTACACTGCCGAAAGTGTCACTCCGGCGCTTTCGCTCAAATGGTGGCGACTCGGAATGGTGGCGAGATTCGGGTTCTCCACTAACGCAAAGGGAGACATGAAGGTAAAATATTCGGTGCCATTTTTCATAGATCCTTACACATTCGAGTCGAATATCGAGCAGGATGATCTGACCGATCCCTCCTATATCAACAAAATAAAGGAGAATCAGATCAATACATTCACCACGGACAGTGCGGTGGAGGGAAATTCAATTACGTGGGAGATGCCCAGCGGGTATACATTTTCCTTTGATCTGCTAAAGGATAATATTCGTCTTTCGTGGACAAAAATAGACGGTGACGTACATATGCAGCGCGATAATATCTGGATAAACGAAGCACAAAGCAGCGGCGACGCATCGATTGCGCCGGATACGATCGATTTCGATCTCCGGGTATCGGTCGATAACGTGATCATGTGCAATATCCGGCTGTTCGATGCATTCCTAAATGCCGGTGTCTTTTCTTTCGATATTTCATATGGCGAGTCAAAGAAATTACTCGCCACAGCGCTGGAGGAGTCGATGGGAGAAGATGCCGGTACAATCATGCTTGGTGGCAATCCCATGGTACCGGTACTGAACCTCGGTACTGCCGTTGGCTCGAGAATACAGCTTCTGATGGAGCTCGATTTGCTTCCTTTTCCTGCGGCCAAGACAGGGGTGCGCTACTATTTTTAAAATAAGGCATAATGATAATTATTGCGTTAACAAAGAATCTTCACTACATTGACTACTTTTCAGTAAGAGGTTCAAAACAATGAACAGACGCATACTCTCAGCAGTTGTACTCGGCATAGTGAGTTATACATTACATGCAGTCGCGGTGCAGGTTACGCCTTACATAATTACCGACTTTCCGGAGACACTGGTGACTCAGGAGTCGCACGTTAAGATCGCCTGGCAGAAAGCATCTTCAACGATTCCGACCGACTCGGGGACTATATATTACAGCAGATCGCCTGGTGGCGGTGATATCGCCAATTACGACTACACGGTGGAGAATGCGGATATACAAAATGATAAGGTCGGGCAACGCAGACAGACATGGTTCTATCCCGAAAATGAAAACAATATGGGTATCGGGCGTTACTATTGTATGGTCGCATGGATATATTCCTCTCCTCTCGGGGTAAAGGATACTTTCTATTCTAACGAGCTTCCTTTAATAATCGAAAAGACGGAACCGGTCGAAATTACCAGCCCGTCACAGGATACGATTTCACAGCTTACCCCTACCTTTGAATGGACCGCCAACCAGGGTGTTCCGTATTATCACGTTATTCTTTCAGACGAAAAGATTTCCATAGACAGTTCGGAGGGAGGAGAGCTGGATATTAAGGGGATCAGTGTGGTATGGCAGGCCATTACGCCGAATACCCAGATAACCTACGGCACACCCGATCCGTCCGGAACCATGACGGCAACGCCGTCGCCCCTTTCACCGGGAAAGACATATTCGCTGGTAGTGCTGAATAACTATGGCAATAATATGATGTATACATCACAGAAATTCGGGCTCCCCAAGACATTCTCTATCCGGGGGGATACGCTCAAGTCACCCCGGAATGTGTATCCGGCGGGGGAGGAGATTTCCGACGATTCCATTACCTTTACCTGGACCAATCTCGATACCGGGGCCAATACCTATCATGTATTTGTCTACAAATCGAGTGGTGACCTGGTGGAGGGTATCAATGCACAGCTCGCGGTATGGGACGATGAAGTCGGGGCGGGGCAGTTCAAAGATACCGGTCGGGTAACCATCAACGCCAAATCGATACTGACCGAAAAACACTATACATGGAAAGTTATGGCGGTGGATAAAAAAGGGGCCGGGACCTCCGGGGATACCACCGGATTTGATTATCGCTCACCAACAGGTACGATGGAGCTATACACTATTGAACGTGTTACGGCCGGAGGTGAGGTCGTTAACGAACGTGCGGTGGGCCTCGTGGAGGTAAAGGTCGAAGTTCTTGGCGGATCGATGGAAAAGGCGCTAGGCCTGTATACCGGAAGCAGCGGAAAACTTTCGAGGGACAGGCCCGTAGGTACCTATAGGGTAACCGGGATAAAACAGGGATATGAAGAAGCGACGAAAACGCTTTCTATAGAAGAGGGCAAGACTACCACGGATACGCTTTTTATGGTTCGCCCCGATGCGACGATTTACGGTTCGGTTCTTTCACCCGGTGGATCCGGTATAAATGCGGCCACAATGACCGCGGTGTCGGATAAACAGGATACGGTTACCACAAAAACCGACAATAGCGGAAATTTCGTTATAAGCTGTTACGAAGGCGACTGGAGTTTGTACGCGGCAAAGGAATCGTATATCACGTCTGATATACGGGATACTATTACCTCGTTTGGTGAGAACGTAGACATCGGATCGATTGTGCTTGAGCGCGTTCCATATACCCTCAGCGGTATAGTTACCAATGATAACGCAGAGTCTGTACTCGGCGCAACAGTAAAACTTTACCAGTCCTCAAACCTCGTTGCCACGGTTCCCTCGACTCCACAGAGCGGAGAGTTTTCTTTTTCCGTGCAGTCCGGAACCTACAGACTCGCAGCATCAAAGACGGGATTCGCCTCGTATTCATCCAAAGAGATCGAGGTAACCGGATCACAGCAGAAGAATATCACGCTCTATCCGGGGGCGGCAGAGGTCAGGGGAAACGTGATCGGAAGAGGGTATACCAACGGTGAAGAGGTGAATGCGCCCATTACCAGTGCGGAGATACATTTTGCCAACAGCAGTGGAGATACTTTTTCGACATCACCCGACCCTACCTACGGCAATTACAAAATCAGTCTGCGGTCCAAAACCTCCTACACATACTGGATCAGCGCAAAAGGGTATTCCAAAATGATACCGGCTGCGACGCCCACTCTTTTGCAGGATACGACCTACGAACTTACCGATACACTTATTCGGTATGCATTTTTTGACGGACACGTGAAAAAAATCGATACTACGGACAATACGCTCATACCGGTAGAAAAGGCCGCGGTATCACTCATACGCGAAGCGGGAGGAGAGGTTATAACCGAGGCAGTCAGCGGTCCGGACGGGAGTTTCGAGCTGCGTGGTATTCCGGACGGTAATTACACTGTTTCGGCGGGAGCCGCAGGATTGATCGTTGATAGTCTTTTCCCGGCTGAAAGCCTGCAGGTGCAGGACGGGAAAGTTCAATTCGCAAGCAGTGACAGTACCAGCCTCGATATCTTTCTGGTGACCGGGAACAAAACAATCGTACTGCATGCACTTGACAGTGAAGAGCAGTCGCTCGATGCCCGTGTGAAACTGCAGTCACCGCTTCAGCGAACAATGACACTACCCGATACCATAGACAGTGCCGGGGCGGGGCGCTATACCCTTATCGTGGATGCTGATGCGGATTCTTTTCTCGATCTATCGTTTCATTCTTTCAGTGTTCCCGACTCGGTCGATACCTTTGCCGATACAATTAATCTATCTGTGCTCCATTCTTACGCTGACACACTGGCGGTGGATGAAAACGGGGAAGTGACGCTTTCTATACGGAAAAAAGGAGATATCGTACTCGATTCCGCGTATCTCTACTACAGGGACGAAACGCAGACACGATTCAAGCAGGTTAAGTGCAGTAGCTCAACCGCGGGTGATTCATTGTATAGTGCCGTATCTCCACCACGCGACGGAAGCAAAATGGCGTACTATTTTGTTGTATACGCCGGTAATGATGAGTACGGATATAATCGTGAAGTATACCGGACATATATAAAACCGAGTACTAAATTGAGCAAAATAGAAATCGTCCCAGGGGCAGGGGATACTGCGGTATATCCGGATAATTACGAGATACGCTTCAGCTTCAGAGGTTATTATGGTGATGCGTTGATCCCCAAAGAACTCGACAATGCCACCTACGAAGACAAAATCAAATGGGAACCCCGGTCACAGGGAGGACGTATCCCGGGAGAATTGACTGATGCGTCAGGTACTTCCGCCATATTTAGCGCCGGCAGCCATTCCGATTCGGCTCAAATCGTAGAGCTGGTTGCGTATCTTACGGATTGCAGCGAGACCAGAAACGATTGCCCGTGTTCTACCTCCGTGGTGTTTAAGGTTTCGCCACACGAGCTCGCGTATATACGCGTAACACGTGTGGACCAGTCCGCTCCCAATCCAATTTCGAATTCGAGCGGATCTAAAGCGGAATTTAGCGCAAATGGGTTAAGTGAAGACAGTGTCACTCTTGCATTGACACCAATGTGGAGCATTGGACCTTCCAGGGCTGGATCCATCGACTCCACCGGTATATATAGTCCGGCCCCCGGATTTGCAGGCAGGGTAGAGATTATCGCTTCGGTGAGCGATCGTATGCAGGGAAGATACAGACAGGACGGTGGAGAAGAGTCCGGCATGCGCGTGTATCACTCGATACTTCCGGGTTCGGGGGCAGATACGGTAACAAACCATAACAAGTGTAGTATATTGCTCCCGGACAGTGCCGTAAAAAAGGGGGAGGAAGGACAGCTTTTTATTGCGGAGCAGAAGCTGACTAATCCATTCGAGCAGGGGAGAGGGGGGGTGCGAGTCGTGAGTGCCGCATTCGATATCCGTGAAATCAATGGCGTCGAAATGCCGGCCCGGGAAGAGGATAGTATGCAGATCCGAATACGTATTCCCGCGTCTCATGCAAGACGTGCAGCCAAACAAAACGCGGGGATGTTTCTTGCGAGATGGAACGCCGATAGCCTTTACTGGGATACGCTTGCCAATTCCAAAGCCGTGGTGAGCGGTACGGATACATTTATGACTGCGAATGTCCGTCATTTTTCCTGGTATGCGGTCGCGGCTAAGCCGCAGAAAACCGGTTTGGTATTCGATGTAGCGCCTAATCCCTTCAGCCCCTACGTGACGATGAGTTCCGAGGAAGTGGCCGATCGCGCAAATATTGACAAGGAACCTCCATCCGGTGTGCAGGGTGGCACGTGGATCAAATTCAAACCGTTCTCGACAAGAAACGATCGAGTAAAGGTGTGGCTGCGTATTCTCACCATACGCGGTGAACCGGTCTGGTCTGCAAAGCTGCTCGATGCGGCGGTCGGTGCCGATCATTATGTGTGGTGGGATGGACGTACACTTGACAATCAAAAAGATCTCAAGGAGCATCAGCCGGACGAAACGGAGACGGTCTATTATGTCAAAGGGAAGAAAATGTGCCGAAATGGTCGCTATTTCGTGCTGCTGACGGCTAAAGATGAGAAAAAAACGGATAACAAACTAGAGGAAATAATTCTTATTAAATAATGCGTTACGTCTACGATCCTTTGTGATAAGGGAGCGCAGAGAATATTTACAAGCCGGAGGATACTCGTGAAGCCTGCACTACACAATACAATTCTGGTCGGTACATTTGTCGTGATGATATACAGTGCGGTTGGATGGGCGCAATCGGCACAGGGGGTTAACGAGTCCGGAATACGTATCGGAATCATTTCGCTCCAGACCAGTGGAGTCGATTCGAATGAAGCGCAGCGATGCAGAGAGATCCTGGCTGAGGGACTCGAGGAACTCGGGATGTATCGTGTATTTGACCGAGAGAGTATCGAGCAGCAACTGCTGAAGATAAAAGTTTCATTCCCTGCCCATTGCAGAGATCCACGATGCATGATTGACATAGGACGAACCGTGGGGCTCAACCGCATCATTTATGGAAAACTGGACCGGTTCGATTCCAGGTATGGTATCACACTCGAAATGATCGATGTAAATACCCGAAAACGAATTGAAGAGGTGCGGATTCAGAGTAGTGCGGACGCATCGGTAGAGGGACTTATTCGCGCCGCAATATACAAGCTGCATGGATACAAGGAGAAAGAACTCGATATATCAGTGGACCATTATTACGGTCCGCAGTTTGATCAAAAAAAACGTATGTATCTGGTTACCGGTGGTGTTATGACAACCGGCCTTCTGTGGGGGGCGCTGAGCGGGTCGCTGTTAAATGAAACTGGGAAGGCATGGGCCGGACAACCGGATGCGGCCTCTTTGTCGGCGATAAACACCAATTCCGACCGGATTCCCTCATGCGGACGGCCAGGCGGAATGGCAAATGCATACCTGGCTGTAGCGGATGATGCGTATGGTATCTTCCATAATCCTGCGGGAGCGGCATGGATTCGAAACAGGGAATTTGCGATTTCGTATCAGATGCGGTATTCACTTATACAGACTACTATGGCGGCCTTTGTCGATAAAGCAAGCAGGGAGATAGGCTACGGAGGCGGGCTTCTTTATGTAGGAACCGGCAAGATGCAGGAGTTGTACTTTGTCAGTTCTTTTGCCTATAAATTATACGATCTTATCCCGGGCATAGGCCCCTTCAGTGTCGGAGCGGCATTGAAGTGTGCGTCAAAGACCACACCTCAGGATGCAGAGTACTTATCCATGCAGACCGCAAAAGCCTTTGGGGCGGGTGTCGATATTGGTTTATTGTGGCAGATTTCGGATAAAATTCGCTACGGGTGTGTACTTGAGGATGCGCTCTATATTGACAAATGGAATAATACGCAGCGTGATATACACTATGCCGAGTCACAGCCGGTGGTGCTCTCCATGGGCGGTGCGTATCGTGCCGGATATGCCACACTGCTTGTGGCAAACGGCAAAATTCCACTGTTGGATGGTCAGAAATGGCAGATGGCAGGTGGTCTCGAACGGGAATTTTTCCGATTTGTAAAGGTGCGTGCGGGTATGGAGAAATATATTCAGACACGCACCGGGGAGCCGTGGAAAGTAACTGCGGGTCTCGGTATTGAAGTACCCCTCATGTGGGGCAAATACACGCATGTTGATGCATCATATGAGTTCAACACTTCGACAAAAGCGCTCAATGTGCTCAATATTTCGGTGCGCAGCGGGTTCTGAGCCGGTTTTTGGAGGATGGAACGGATGTTGCCGGGCTAAAAAATTCTGGTGCGACGTTTTCGGCGTGGCCGCCATATAAATTTACATCGCAGACATTTTATCCGTCTTCGGCGCTGGAGCGTACGTATTGGCGAGAAAAAAAAGGGGTCATAGTATTCTACATCCGTACTTCCGCATTTTGCACATATCTCCGAAGGGGGGCTCCAGAAATAGTACCACCACCAGCGCAGACCTGACTCTTTGCGTTTGAGGTAGTCGGGATGTTTTCTTTTTCGAAGCATCAAGAGATCCTGACTTATATATGTGTTGTGATCGCGTTCTTACTCGCGGATGGTGATATATAGTTTTGGTTTCTTCTGCGGAGAATTAAGGTAGCAGCCCTGTGCTGTGAAAAGGGATTTGCGGGAACCGATTCTGCCGGTAAGGGTTGCGAATGACCCGCTGCGCGTCGATTTGTATGTGGTATTTGGCCTGCTGCGGTCTGGAGAAAAAAAACGTTGGGCGGGACGTCCCGCTGAATTGCCGATGCAGAACAGACTGTCGAAAAATGAAAGAACCCGCATCATCTTTGCAGGCGGCACATTGTAGTGATACTCGTTTTCTTCCCAGTATATATGAGTTTTGCCCCTGGCGTTGAGTGAGTCATGAAATCGTGCGTTTTCATCTGAAAACCAGGGGTCGTATTTTGCGTTGTATAGTCCGATGTGTATACTGTCTGCAATAAATGGGTCGATGTGGGAAAGGATATTGACATTTTCCCATTGAAAAGAATCACTGGTGTCCAAAAGATGCTTAAAGTTGAATGAATTCGGCCAATTGGGGTTTACCGGCCAGCTGACGTCGAGTCCGCCCTTGATACTGAATGCTGCCGCGAACACATCGGGATGTTGCTTTATATTATGCAGCGCCCCGAATCCTCCCATGCTGTGTCCGGTAATACCGGTGTTACAACGCTGGGGCAGTGTGGGAAAGCTCGAATCGACATGTGATTTGAGCTCTTGCGTAAGAAAAGAGGAGTACTGGTACTCGGGCAGCTGCGGACTGTCTATCCACCAGCAGAAATACGATTTGCCCATACATTTGGCGCCTTGTGGAATGACGATAAGAAAATCAAAGGAATCGATCAACGCATCCACATTCTGGTAATTATCATACAGACTATTGCTTCGACAGCAGCCGGCACAATGAAGGAGATAGAGCACGGGGTAGCGCTTTTGTTCGGTATAATTGCGTGGCGCAATAACACTGTAGGTGTTCTCTGCCTGGAGCAAATCGCTGTAAAAACTACGTGTCATTGTAGTTCCGCCATGCACTCGGACAAGAATACAAAATAGAAACAGCTGTGGTAATAGTGCCCTCTTAATTATTTTTAGTGATCGAACCATATCAATTCCACTTGAATGAAAAACGAAATACTGTCAATATGCACACAATGAATAAAAATAACATCCGCACCTCTATCGGGAGGAAGATATACCGATACCGACTCTCTGCAAGCGGTTTCAGCGGACGCGTATGGGCGGCTGCAGTGGCATGTGCCGTAATGAATTTTTGGGTGGTGGGGTATGCGCAGAGCTACAGCAGCCAGGACGATGCAGAACTGTTTCCCCGACCTGCTGTTGTCAATGAAATGGTTGTTTTCTGGAAAAAGATATATACCGATGTTTCGCTCAAAGAGGGACTGTTACACGACCGGGATTATCCTTCCGTGATATACGCCAAACTTCGTGTCGGAGAGCGACATGGACGAAGCAGGCGGCATTTCATCAGAGAAAAGAAGGACCGTATAGAGGATATGCTCCAAGCGATCGCACACAAGCCTGCGCAGCAGTGGAGCACAGAAGAGAAAAAGATCGCCAAGCTTGTCAAGACACATATTCCGGCACATGACAGGGCGGGTGCCGCACACCGTATCAGGTTTCAGAGGGGGCAGAGGGAACGCTTCCGCAGAGGGCTGGAGCGATCCGGTGCATATCTGGATACCATACGTACAATTCTGGCACAGCGCGGTGTGCCGGGCAGGTTATGTTTTCTTCCGCATGTGGAGTCCTCGTTCAATACAGATGCATACTCAAAAGTGGGTGCTGCGGGGATGTGGCAATTTATGCGTTCTACCGGACGACGATACCTTCGTATAGACTATCTGATAGACGAGAGAAGAGATCCCATACACTCTTCAGAAGCTGCAGCAAAGCTGCTCAAAACGAACTATTCGTATCTGAAAAGCTGGCCGCTGGCAATAACAGCCTATAATCACGGACGATACGGGATGCAGCGGGCGGTACGACAGGTAGGCAGCCGTAACATCGAGGATATCATAGATCGCTACAGGAGCAGGTCGTTTCGGTTTTCGTCAAAAAATTTCTATGCGTGTTTTCTGGCGGCGAGTGATGTTGCCGCGAATTACTCCAGATATTTCGGAGAGATAGAATTTGAACCGCGTTTTCATGCAACGACATTTACCCTGCCCGAGTATGTATCGTTAGATCTTTTCGTAAAGGCACTGAATATTTCAGTCTCTACATTTCGTGAGTACAATCCCGCGCTTCGAAGGGCAATTTATGATTCTCATCGAAGACTGCCTGCGCAATACACCTATAATATCCCTGCCGATATAAGTCACGAGTCTGCCCGGATGGCGTTCAATTCAATTCCGGATTCACTGCGTTATGCAAAACTTCCCACTCCCCGGTACTACAAAGTGCGGCGAGGTGATAATCTCTACAGTATTTCACGCAGACTCGAGGTTTCGATGCAGGAGCTGGCGCTGGCAAACGATATTGTTCATACCGGCAGAATTTATCCGGGACAGGTTCTTCGGGTGCCGGGTTCGGAGAAAAAGACGAGACGCAATACGGAAATTGTTTCGGATAATACAAATCGCAGCAAACCTGACAAAGAAGAAACGGTCTCCTCGGCTAAAATAGCGGTTGATGAGGGAATGCAAGAAGGTGGAAAAAAAGAAATGCCTGCGTCGTGGCTGAAGAGCAAGGAGCCGCGATCTGAAAAACAATTGCAACCGCATTCAGTGGTTGATACCACTGCAGGTGCAGAATATGGCGAGATTGATTTCGTTCGGTTCGATGCCGCTATTTATAATCTTGCCGCAACAATGGACCACACAAAAGGGTATGCAAGCATAACGGTTTCAATTAATGAAACGCTTGGTCATTACGCGGACTGGCTGGGTATTGCCACCCAACGAATCCGCAATGCAAATCGGATGGGTTATCGTTCACAGATTCATATCGGGGATGAGATCAGAATACCGGTGCAGGAAGATGCACTTGCGGAATTCAATGCACGGCGCCTTGAGTATCATATGGCAATCGAAGAGGATTTCTATTCTCATTTCAAAATCGTGGATGCCGTGCATAAGAGAATAGAAGGGGGGGATAATCTCTGGCAGATATGTAACGAGTATTCCCGAACGCCTGTATGGCTGTTTAAAAAACTAAATCCCGGGCTTCGTCTCGAGGAACCGCTTATCGTGGGGATGAAAATATGGCTGCCCCTTATCGAAGCACGCAGTCAAAACGATTATGCACGAATAAAAGAGAAAAATATCCCTGCAGCGGATCGATCAATTCGCATTTCTTCATCACCCGTTTTCATGGTACCCTGATGTGTAGTCATGCTGCCATAGTCTCAGTCGACCATTGAAAAGTCGAACGGGTAGTTAATAGTAAGGGCCCCGAGGCTGTCCGGCACCGCTTTGAATTCCCACGTTCTGACTCTTTGTTGTACCATATGTTCGAAGCGGTCGTTACTTATGGTCGAACGCAGGATCCTGGTTTCGATGACCTCGCCATTCGGCGCTATTTTCATTCGCAGAAAAATCTGACCGCCAAAACGTTTTCCTTTGCGCAGCTCTTTTTTGAATAGATACTCAAGTTGTGGGGAATTTCTTTTTATTATCCGTTTAATTGCGGATGGGGTCCGATAAGGATGTGTTTTGAGCATCTGCAGATGTTGGAGACGTTGCATCTCCTGAGATGAAATTTCACCCGACTGTGCAAGCTTTTCCCGCATTTTCTTCAATTCGCGCTCTTGTTTCTTTCTTGTTTTTTCTCCTGTTAAATCGAGTTCTCCTATTCGATTTATCATAGAGAGGACCGAATCTCTGCCCGCGTCATCTTGACGTGTATTTTTTCCTTTGAGCAGTTTCCCGCGCAGTGTACTTGGCTTCAGCATTTCTGCATACTGATCGATATTTTTCATGAACGCCGTGTCACGATAGGAACTAAGACGAGTGCGTGCTTCATTGCTAATCGATTTTTTCTGCTCATAAAATTGTCCAAGCATAACCATACGGCGGTCCGCTTGCTGTTTCCATCTCCCACTTCGTGAGTTATTTACCACCTTGGAATACTGTGCAAGTGCTCGCTGTGTTTCACCTAGTTCCTCATATGCCCGTCCCTTGAAAAAATTGATTTTTGCTGAGGTATACGGATCGGAAGTGGTGCGTTCCGCTCGCGTGAAATACTTGATAGCGTTCCTGTAATCCATTAAATTGTAAAGATGTTTTGCTTTGTTGAAATCACTAAGATTCTTGCTCGCCAGCTGCTGGTGTTTTTTCTGTATTGTTTCTATGAAATCGAGGAATTTCCAGGATATGATGCCGGGTTGCGTATTGGGATAGTGGTTGATAACTCGCATATAAATAGCCTTGGCAACATCGTATTCACTCAGCATGGAATGGCAGAATGCCTTGTGAACAAGCACCGCTGCGCGTATTTCACTCGTAAGGTTTTTATGCTCCAGCACCGATTTATACATCTCGATTGCTTCAGTGTATTTACGGTTGCGTTCCCAGAAGTACGCGATTTCGATAACATTGACTATCGAATATTCTTTTTTCGGGTTTATTATTTCTTTGCCCATAATATAGCGTAATCCATTGAGGGCCCACTGAGCAGGCTTCAGATAGAAACGTTTAAGAAAAGTAGAGTCTTTTTCATCGACTTTGTCTCCTGAAGTAAGGGCGGCAATTTTTGCCTCGAGCGCAAAGTTGTCGACATCTGCTTCTCCATAACGCATGCGACGTTGAATAAGCTCGTACTTGGCTTCGATATCGTAGGTGGAAGATATTTTCTGATTAATTTTCACCTTTCCGAGCAGATACCGGATTTCCTGCATACGAATGTCTATTAGCCCGAAATTAAACACAATAGCGGCGGCGATAATGAGCAATACCAGAAATAGCCGTAGAAAAAATTTCATAGTTCGGTATACTAACTATAATATGGCTGAATGAATGTGAAACTCAGGTGATGTCATATCAAAAACGTGTGAGGATATGGTGTTCAAAATCCGCGGTCGTCCGATGCAGCAATGTGGTAGACGGCATCTTTCGGCAAAACAAACGCTCAGGTTAGGGGTTAAATTTCGGTAAATAAATCATTCCGGGTTCTGTTTTTTCTGATCCGCCTGGCTTATGGGGCCTTTGCGTCTGTCTATAGCGTATTTCGATCCATCCGAGTCCTGTTTCTTGATGAATTTTTTAACCTCCGCGGCAACCTGCACCATTTCGGCATGTTTGGAGAAAGGCCGATATTTGTTGGTTACGACAGCCACCGAGATACTCATGAGCGGAAACCGCTGTCGTTCACCCTGGCGATTGACAGATTCGATAAATCCGTTGCGTGCATCGGTACTGTTGTAAAACTGGTATATTCCGCGATCGAAGGTAGTGGTAAAGGCTTTGGCAAATTGTTCCCAGTATTCGAAGTCGCATATAACGACGAAATCATCGCCTCCTTCATGTCCGAGGAAAATGTTTTTCATGTCGTTGCGTTTAGCAACGGATACAAGGCAATCGCGAGTGTAAAGTATTGCCTCATCTCCTTTTGTAAAGCCGTATTTGTCGTTATATGCCTTAAAATTATCAAGGTCACAGTAAAGGACACAAATAATCTTTCCCTTGTCGAGTGCACTGTTTATAAACCTGGCAATCGCGAGGTTTCCGGGTAACCCTGTAAGAGGATTCGCACCTTTAGCTTCGTCTCTCATTCGTTTAAGGGCAATACTCATTTCATTAAAAGAAGAGGAAAGCTGCCCGATTTCGTCCGTACGAACAATCGGTACACGAATGTCAAGGTCACCATGAGAAATGGACATCGTTGCCTCGTTGAGCTGTCGTATCGGCAACAGAATCATTTTTGCAAGTACCATTGCAAAAACCGAATGGATGATGATTATAACGATGGCAATAAGGATACTCTGTTTAAGAAGATTCTTCATTGCCTTGGTAATGTCACCCATAAATAGGCGGATAAATGCTACCCCCGTGTTGTTTTTAGAAAAAGTAAAGGGAATGTACAGTCCAATGGTTTTATTCTTCTTGTTTACTTTGTGGTAAAAAAGCTTGTTGCCGAAGGTACGCTTTGTAATGGCCATATTAATCATCTTGAGCTCTTCGACATTCGCTTTGTTCTTTTTTATACGTGTTCCGTCTTTAATACTGACGAATACCCTCCCGTTTTCATCGAAAAGAGAGACAGTGTTGATACCGAGTTTATCCGCTTCCTTTAGTATCTGATTGATATGTTCTCTCGACAGGTTCGCGTCATTTTGAAGGATATTGTCAATGCCGTACTTAAGATTCGAAGCCCTGACTTTACTATTAAGAATTGCATTGTCTCTTATGAGTTCGGTCTGGTTTTCGTAAACCATTATATTAAAAATGGTAATATTAATAATCGTAAGAAAAATGTAAATCAGTATCGTTTTAAAGACTATTGACCGGGGATTAAAGAATTTCATCGCTCTTCACTTTTTGATCGAGGTGGTACAGATACGGTTGAATCACCATTTCAAAAGGATGATATCGACTACCTGTGAACGTGGTATGCGTTACGTCTGATCACGATCATATTTAATTATTTGTGCAATGTTAATGTATTCGGATGTAGCTGATTCGATGCAATTGTCAACGTTACTTATTTCAATTATAACATTTATGTAATTGGAATGCACGAATAAATTTATATGGAGTTGCGGCTACATTGAACCTAAATTGAGCGGTTGTTTTAATAAAAGCTGCGATAAGCCGTGCTGTAATTGTGTTCTAAAAAACCATGAATCGACCTTGTTGGTTGTCTCATGATTTTCGAAAATAAAAGAGTAGTGCGGATTGCAGCAGATTTCGCGAACAAAACCGCTCGATTGAGGTTGACACAAGTGAGATACGGAGGTACATTCTGTAAACCGTTTTTTGAATAGGCTCTCTCCTTATAAATGTACGCAGGTATGCCGTGTTTGACTATTAACGAGGTATATCTCCTATGAGTCTGTAATAGTGTATCAATTTTCAAAATGCGGGTTACTGCAGGCGATAATTGTCCGGACACAGTTGCACAGAGCTCCTGGGACGGATACAACTGACCGTAGTTGACAAAAACCTGAACGGATCGTTATTGATTGTAAAAAGGACCGCTATCTGTATAGCTGCTACGTTCCCGAAGATAACAACCCAGCCAACATGGGTGAACTCTCATTATCGAAACTACAATACAATAGCCTGAGCCGGAAAATATGCATCAGCGTTGCTGCGAATATTCATGGAGTTTGTTACGCAGGGTACGTACCGAGATATCCAGCATTTGGGCTGCCTTGGTACGATTATTATTGCAGTGAGAAAGCGTGGAAAAAATGAGATGTTTTTCCGCTTCTGCTATTGACGTTCCAGGGCTAGTGAGGGGCGTTTCGGAATCGGATGAAAGCGCGTCGTGAGATTCGAAATTCAGAGAATTGTTATCAATGCTGCCATTTCGTGTTAATACCACGGCACGTTCGATGGTATTTTCGAGTTCTCGTATATTTCCTGGCCAGTCGAATTTGTATAAAGTATCGAGCGCCTGTTGCGTAATGCCCTGTACCGCAAATCCATTTTCCTCATTGTACTTTTCAATAAAATGTTCCACAAGTTTCGGGATATCGTCTTTGCGATTTCGCAGCGGAGGTATGGTAAGATGAAATACATTGAGCCGGTAATATAAATCCTCTCTGAACAGCCCTTCCTTTACGTCATTGCGAATATCTCGGTTGGTCGTGGCGATAACGCGCACGTCAACGCTTACAGTACTTTCGCTGCCCACTCGACTGATTTCCTTTTCCTGAAGTGCACGAAGCAGTTTTGCCTGTACGGTGGAGGGCATCTCTGCAATTTCGTCAAGCAGAAGCGTCCCACCGGAAGCAAGTTCGAATTTACCCAATTTTGTTTTTACCGCTCCGGTGAATGCGCCTTTTTCGTGTCCGAACAATTCCGATTCAATCAGGTTTTCGGGGAGGGCTGCACAATTTATCTTTACAAAGGCGCCCTTTTTTCGGGGACTGAGGTAGTGAATGGAGCGGGCAACAAGCTCCTTACCGGTCCCGGATTCCCCACAAATAAGCGCGGTCGATTTGCTTTCGGCGATTTGTTTGACCAGCTCCTTGATTTGCACCATATCGGATGTATCTCCCACATAATCCCAGCGTTTTTTCAGGGCGGATCGCAGCTGTTTGTTTTCAGCGATAAGAGAGGAATAATTCATGTGGTGACGCACCTTTTCCTCGATAATGGAGACCATCTGCCCTTTCTTTTCAATAAAGTCCTGGGCCCCGTTTTTCATCGCTTCTACCGCGCTTTCTATGTCGCCGTAGGCGGTAATAAAGATGAACGGAATGTCAGGATTTTTTTTCCGTACATGCTCAAGAAATTCCAGACCGGTCATACCGGGCATTTTCATGTCACAGAGGATAAGATCGATTCCTGTGAAGAGCTCACCATATTGTTGTAGCGCCTCGTTCCCGCTTCCGGCTTTCTTTACATTGTAGTCTTTTCTCAATAGTATGTGCCGTACCGAATCGGAAAAATCGATGTCGTCATCTACCACAAGTATTGTCGGTTGACTCATAGTGTGTCGATCCTGCTAATGGTTTTGCTTTGGCAAAAATATGATAAATTCGGTCCCGTGACCTTCCTGACTTTCGACATGAATATAGCCGGAATGCTGATCGACAATTTTCTTAACTATCGACAGCCCTAAGCCGGTTCCTTTTTCCTTGGTAGTATGAAACGGGTTGAAAATATTTTCCAGATCATCACTCTTTATGCCGATACCGGTATCACTTACGCTAAAGGAAAGGTATTCTTCGTATTGCGCTGAATTCGGGGTGAGAGACAAACAGAGATGGCCGCCGTCAGGCATGGCATCAATAGCATTAAAACAGAGGTTAAAAAGCGCTTCTTCCATTTTTGTCGGGTCGATCATTGCATAGGTGGGCGGATCGGAATCGAGCCGGGCTTCTATATCCACGTTGTATTCGTTGCGTTCAATTTCAGCCTCGATGTGACCGGTAATGTCACCCAGGAATTCGTTAAGCTGCACTCGTCGAAAATCAATACGGGTGGGTTTGGAGTAATAAAGCAGATTTTGTACGATTTTGTCAAGACGGGAAATGCTTTGAGAAAGCTTGTGAATCATTTCCTTGCGTGGATCATCCTGTGGGGTATCGAGTTCGAGCATCCCGACGTAGTTGCCCATAGCACCGAGAGGATTACGAATTTCGTGCGCAACCTGCGCCGACATTTTTCCAATTGCGGCCAGGGTCTTATTATGCTGCACCTCTGATTCTAGTGATTTTATGCGGGAGATATCGCTGAAGATTTCCACCGCACCCAGAATAGTATTGTTTTTATCACGAAGCAGCGAAGCCTGAAAAGAGACGGGGATAAGTTTGCCGCGTTTGGTTTGTATACATTTTTCTTCTTTTTTAAATTCTTTTTTATGTGACAAAGCCCTGAGAAGGGAGAGGGCTTCATCCTCTTTTCTGAAAAAGAAGTCATTATATCCCTTACCCATGATTTCTTCCGCTTTATAGCCTGTAATTTCCATCGCAGCACGATTGAAGTGTGTGATG
This sequence comes from uncultured Fibrobacterota bacterium, assembly GCA_964589825.1. Classification (GTDB taxonomy): domain Bacteria; phylum Fibrobacterota; class Chitinivibrionia; order Chitinivibrionales; family WJKA01; genus CAZPUS01. The sequence goes on from CAZPUS010000005.1 coordinate 24,560, forward strand.
GTACCTGCCGTATCGATTCCGATGACGCCATTCTGCATACTTTCGAGGATACTGTGCAGATACAGCTGCATATCCCTTTCGCGACGTACACTTTCACCAAGCTCTTTGTTTTTTGTTTCGAGTTGGGTATTGACCTGTGAAAAAGCACGTTGCAGGTCCTGATATGCAGAGCTTAATTTCTCAGCGCGATGCTGAAAGTCATGCAGCATCTTTTGAAGTGTTTTGGTGAGATCTTCCGACGTGGTATGACTGCTGGGTTCGTAAGAACGTGGTTCTTTCATTATTGTGCGGGGGTATCTTCTTTCTGCATGAGACGTTCAAGATATGTTTTCAACTGCTCTTCTGATTTAAGGAAATCATGTATGGCGGTCTCGGTTTGTTGTAAGAGTGAATCGAGTTTTTGTGATTCGGGAAGGTGACGAAGCCGTTTCTTTTGCTGCTGCCATTGTTGAATAAAGGGTTCAATATGGTGGCGTTCCTGTTCAATGTTATGAATCAGCATTCGCTTCTTGTTAAAACACTCCTTGAGTACGTACAGGTCACCTTGTGACATAATGACCGAACTCAGCGCGCGCTGAATCTCATCTTTTAGCTGCGTATACCATTCGTATTGTTTTTTAAACGATTCGGTAAGTGTCGTGATAAAAGTTGCATCGTCTGCCATAGCTTATTCGCCTTGGAGAATCGCCTGGTATTCATTCTCCCAGATGGTATCCTTGATTTTCCATTTTGCTTCCTTTGCCCAGTAGTCCTCCGGATATTTATCCTGAAGCAGTTTATATGTTTCCAGTGCTTTTTCGTAGTTTTCTTTATGCTTGTAAATGTTAGCCATTTGAAACAATGCCCACGGCGTTTCGTGAAAATTGGGATACTGACGTGTTACGGTTTTGTAATAATCTAGTGCTTTGTCGTGTTTTCCTGCTCTGTAATGATAATCCGCGAGGGTATAATAAGAGTCGGGCACGCGTTCGTAAAGCCCGTGGGAAGTACCGGCCTCTATAGCCTTTTCAAGATATTTGACCATACGTTGTGAGTTATCGATTTTTGCATATTCCGACCCGAGATTGTACGCAGCATAGACTTTATCACGGGGACTTTTAGCGTGACTGAACGCTTTTTCGTATGCATCGATGGCCTTGTCGTTACTCGAAAGGCGTGAGTAGGCATCACCGAGTTTTTCATACGCCTTGCCTTTCCAGTCATGGGAAGAGTTGACACGAATAAATTCCCGGAAAAGCTTCTGGGCGAGTTCGTTATCACCTTTCTGAAGATAGGCGTATGCTTTGAAAAAAGAGGCTTTGTCTTTCAGGCGGTGGGAAGGGAACCTGTTAAGAAGATGTTGAAACCTGCTTGCCGCATTGTCGTAAAGGCCGAGTTTCAGATTGCAGATACCGATGTTGTATATACAGGTAGCAGCCACATCGTCATGAGAATAATCGATCTGAAGTTTTTTAAACACTTCGATTGCTTTTTCGTACAACCCTTTTTTGTACAAGCGAATTCCTTCGAGCATATCGTGTCCCGCAGCAGTGAATGTATCCAGAAGTGAAAGTGTCAGAAGCGAGTCTATTCGGACCTCAATGGAATTGTATTCTCTGGGATGAGGGATCTTTTCCACTTCCCTCTGAAGCGCCTGTTTACCGATATTCTCGATATCGATTTCTGTTATTCCCGTATCGGGCCGCCGGGTATGCGCATGATAGCGCCTGATCAGTTTTTTTGCTTCCTGCCGACCGGCTATGTAATCGGTTTTGCGGATATATTCTTCAAGATGTGAGATTGCTTTCTGGTATTCTTTTTCCTCCCCGTATATTTTCCCCAGGTAGAAATGTGCGTTGTACCCCAGTTGCGGATAGGAGAGCGATTTTTCAAAGTTGACACGTGCCATTTTGTTCTGATTCCATCGTCGTCGAATGAGTCCGGCATAATAGTATGCTCCCGCATGGCCGGGGTTCGCTTTCAGACACGTATGTATGTGCTGCAGAGCCTGTTCGTAGTTGCCGTTTTTATAGGCGGTAACCGCCTGTTTAAACGCATCCGGTTCGGTTTCTGCAACGCGATGAGCCCTCCGCTGCCCCGAAACACTTGATTTAGAGTCTGTGGGAGCATCGACGGAGGCTGCAGAGCCGTCGTCTGCAGTTTTTTCCTGTTCGGAAGATGCGCGTGCGGTCGATGTATCATCACGTCGTGTCTGTGTGCCTTCTTCACCGCTTATGCGCCTGATGAGGGAGTCGATTTTATCCTGAACACTGTCGGCGACGGCCGGATCACATACCTGCTGATATGACTGTAGCTGCATGATCGCCTTCTGAATTCGGCCGTCTTTTTCATATACCTGGGCAAGCATTTTATATGCCTTGCTCCATCGTGGATTGTATGAAAGGGCCTTTTCCAGGTTGTAAATTGCCAGCTTGGCCATATTCTGTTCTTTACGAATTTGAGCAAGATGCATGTAGGCGTTGTAATTGTCAGGATAGGCGGCAAGTACTTTTCTGAATTCCTCGATCGCTTGTTTATAGTTATTTTCTTTCTGATATTTGATTCCCAGACGGTAATGGATATAGTCCTGCGCATTTTTTTGTGCAGATACAGGCACAGGAGCAAGACTTGTCATAATCACGGATAGGCACGCCGTAAAAAATACGACGGTGCGTGGTGTAGCAGGGATTAGACGACACATGGTGGATTGGAAAATAAGTTTCATTGGAAGGTCATTCGATGGTTTGGATATCGGGAAAAACACTTGAATCGGTAATGCCGAAGGTATACGGAGGCTAATCCGCAGCAGCAAAAGGTAGATATAATAATTCGCTCGTGTACCATTGAATATGTGTGGTAATATACGTGACAACAGCTATATAGTAAAATATACAATATACCACGGAGTACAGACGATGATAGTCACAGGTTTTCCTTGTGGAGTTTGCCGTTTTCGATCGTGAGATACACCTTTCTCATCAGTCGGTTTACTTTCTGTTCGTGTTCTCCCCACTGGATAGTTGTGTTGGGATAAATAGATGACGCCTTGATAAATGCAGGGGTTTTCAAGTTCGTTTTCTCCTGAAGTTCAGAGATTGCATCCTGCAGCTGCTGCTCTTCATCGAGCAATTTTTTTCTCTGTTCCTTGAGATCGCGCAATTTTTCGCAGTTCTCGTTGTTCAGTGTGCCTTCTGACGATACGTTGTTATTTACAAGGTTGAAGATCTCTTCTCTGCACCGGGCATCTTCCGTATTAACTTTGGTCAGTTTTTTTAAAAGCGCATAGCGTTTATTTTCCAGTTCACGGGATATGCCGATGTGAACGGTTGTCCTTACCTCGGAGTCGTTGCCTATGGTGTGTGCAACGATACCGGCCCGGGCTGAACAGAATCCGCCCACGATATTCTGTGCGGTTATCGTCCCGCCTGCATAACACTGCGAGTGTACGCTATCCTTTTCTATTGTAATATCACGCACACTTTGAATACTGAATTGTTCGCAGTATTTAAGCGTTGTATCGGCATGTGACTCTATTTTTCCCGACTGCGCCCCGGACGCACCGCCGGTTATAGCGACATTGCCGTCAGCCTTTACAATTGCGTCTTCGAGAGATCCGTTTATTATGATATCACCGGTAGCCTTGACCTCAAATCCGCTTCGTATCACACCATCGATGCGCAAATCACCGTAAAAATCGATATTCCCTGTCGAGTAGTCGATATCACTCACGATTTTTTTCTCTTTACGTACCTCGAAACAGTTTGGTTCGTATTCGTACACATACCCGTCCGTGGCTGCGATGAGTGTGTTTTCATCCTTTGGGGAGACCTCCACGCCAATTCCTGAGGGCAGAGCGACATCCCGTGGTTTTGACGCTTTTATCCGGTTGCCGAATACGTCGGTCCCGTCTTTGCCGAGTTTCGGCGGTATTCTTCTGAGCAATACGGTGCCCTGCTTTACATTGAGTACTTTCTGGAGGTTGCGATGATCCACGCGTCCATTCGAGAGCTGTTTGGGCTTGCCCATTTGTGATATGTCGATAAGAGGCTCCAGACGTCCGTGCACGGGTGATCCTGCGGGTGTGCCGGAAGCCACCGGAATGAATTTATGCACGATTTTTTCGGATGCTATTTTTTCAAGGGCCGTGTTATCGATCCCATGTGTAATTCCGTGATCTGAAAGTGCTTTTAAAAGCTGCGCTTTTGCGGGATAGGGCTCATTGTCGCTTTGTGTGACGGCAATGAATGCCTTGAGCGCATCTCTGGAATGCTTAACGACTATGGAACTCATAATGTGAAAGCAACCTCATTGAGTGAACAGAACGTATTTTGTATATTCGTAATTATACTATTTGGAATTATATTTTTCTACGTTTTTTAAGAAAAAAGCCACAGCTGTATATGTAAAGGGATATAGTGAAAACATGTGCCAAATGCAATACCCGTGTTCCGGATGCGTACGCGGCGGATGAGTGCCCGGTTTGTGGTGCGCCGTTTATCTATACAAGGGCGCAAAGCATCGATAATGGCATACCATGGGAACATTATTCGACGAAGGGGGTGATCCCTGCACTTTCGCGGACGTTTTACCTTGCTCTGCTTAAACCCCGCCAGCTTTTTACAGCCGTTTCCCGAAGTTGTCGTACCGCGATGGCACTGCTTTTTGGGCTGCTGCTGGGCTGTATAGCCGGGGTAGGCAATTATTTTTCTTCCGCCGTTTTTTCCCCGGTTGAGCATCTGGGACGGTTGTTTCCCGCCATAAGCTCGTATACCGGGGGGGCTGATAATCCGGTCACGTATCTGATAATGCTTCCGATAGGAGTGTTGGCCGGAATTCTGATCGAATCGTTTTATGTACACCTTATGTTGCTTATCACCGCAAGCAGGAAAGCCCCTTTCAACTCGACACTGCGGGTGATTTGTTATACGCAGGCAGCATCGCTACTTGCGGTATTACCTGCAGTTGGTGGTCTCGTCTCTTTCTTCTGGGGACTCTATATAACGGTACTCGGGTTGCGCCTGCTGCATAATGTATCTGCTGTACGTATAGTAATTGCGATTTTTTTGCCGTTGATGCTGATTTTGGGGCTATTTGCCCTTATTGTTACGTTTATTCTCGGGACATCACTTGGTGTGCTTTTGTCGTGAGTAGCGTATATGCACCGCACAACGAAGGAAGATTCCGGTTATAGCAATTGTTGCACGGAGTAAAGAAACGGCTCGTACATGACGATACAGATAATAGATACTGCGAATCTGTAGACAGGAACGAATACCATGGCTAATGATATAAAAATGCTGCTTGACGTTACCATGCCGGTCAGCGTGCAGCTTGGACAGACAAAGATGACTGTCCGGGAGCTGCTTGAGCTGAAAAAGGGGAGTGTCGTCGAACTGACCAGAATGGCCGGAGAGTCTGTCGATATTTTTATTGGCGGAAGATTACTTGCCAAGGGTGAAGTGACCGTCGTTGATGATAGACTCGCCATTCGTGTTGCCCAGCTTTTCGGCGAGAAGGAGAAATTCAAGCATCTGTAAAGACACGCCGCATTAGAATAGGGCAGGGGGCTAAAATCTTACGATACAGCTGATTCGGGCAGGCGAGGCTGAAGGGGCGGAGAAGATAAACGCATAGTCGATACGTATGCTGCGGTATTCAAGGCCCGCACCGACCGTAAAGTTCTGCGCCGAATATCCGCCGCGTAACGAAAGTGCATCAAAATAGCGTGCCTCAATTCCGGTAAAATAAGAAGGCAGAAATGCGGTCGTCGAGTCTGAAGAGGTGTGTGTGCGGGAGATTTTTTCCCGGAGGCTGCGCCTGATCGCACCGCATACAAGCCAGTCCGCATGAAGGAAGCCGCTTTTGTCCTGGTACGAAATACCGTATAATTCGGTATGATAAATCGGCTCTTCGTATTGAAAAGGAGAGTTGAGCCACGTCATCTTTGTTGGGAGCGCATCTTTTATGCTGAAACCCAGATGGACCTGACGTTTTATGGTTCTGCTCTTAAAGTCATAATCGAGTGCCACGCGGAGCAGGGCACCGAGATCGCAGTTTACATACGCGCCTGCGTGCTGTGTGTTGCTAAAATTTATTGAGTGATAATATGATTTGATATTGCATCCTGCCGCGATTTCGAGTGGCAGCGGTAATTGTTCTATCCTTGAAATACGATATACCGGTATTTCATAAGCCTGTGCAAGAGTAATAAGCCCGTAATGATGCGTGTCTCTGAAGTATCCGTGTGCCATGCCGTCGGAACGTTCCCCCGGATCAAGTGACGGGAAACGTGGGATATCACCGCTGAGGAATACGGAATAGAGTGCCCCGAAGTTAAAGGTATTCTCCATCGATGCAACAAGCGCAGCGGATGCGTGCTGAGATATATTACCGTAAAGCGATGCGCCTTCAATTCCTATTTCATGCGATGAAACAAGGGCCGCAGCCGCCGGATTGTCGTGGATCGAGAATGCATCAGCGGCAACTGCTACGGCACAATCCCCCATACCAAGTGCTCGTGCGCCGACCGGCAGCTGCACCAGAGGGGCGGAATACAGAAGTGTGTCACCGCTGTATACGGTTGAAAACGCGCATAGTATCAGGGCGCACAGAGACGTAATGCAGGAAGGGCTTCTGCGCACGGGCACTCTCCTATTCTCCGATTACGGTTACGTGTGCCCGTCTGGTACGCGGTCCGTCGTATTCACAAAAATAGATGCTCTGCCAGGTACCGAGAACCAGCTTTCCTCCCTGTACCGGTACCGTAACACTCAGTCCCGTAAGGCTTGTCTTTATATGACTGTCGGAGTTTCCCTCACTATGTGAATACCCCGCATGCGCGGGTACGATTGCCGAAAAGGTGCGCTCTATATCCGCCGCAACATCAGGATCCGCATTTTCATTTATGGTGATGCCGGCAGTCGTGTGAGTACTCGATACACAGCAGATACCCTCTGAAAAAAAGATCTTTTCAAGTGCATCCTGCACCTGAGCAGTGATGTCGACAAGTACGATCCGTTTTGAGGTTGGAATGGTGATGGATGTGTGGGTAACCATATCGTCTGTTTTCCTTCTTATAAATGGTCAATTGCATATACGTTCGTGCAGCGCTGACTGGGGAACGGGGTTTTATCTAATCGTGGAAAAAAGAACATGTAAGAGATTCGCGTGCCGGATTTTTTACGCACTGAAGGCATAGATGAAAGGCTCGGTAACCAATAGGCGTCTCACTGCATACATCGGGGTGATATGGCAGAATGCAACGCGCGTGCATTAAAAACAGACGGTATTTACAGCGTCAGTGTCGAACCGTTTATTCAAATTGTGCTGCAAGGCGAGTCTCGCACACAATCGGCCTCTTGCTGCGGCTAATCGGTCAATGTATCTATAGGTAAAATATAATAAATAGGATTGACATGCCTGCCCGATTTGATTACTTCGTAATGTAGATGAGGACCGGTGGTCAGCCCGGTATTTCCTACGTATCCTATAATATCGCCGCGTTTAACGAGTTCTCCCTTTTTTACCAGTGCTTTATTTAAATGTGCGTATCCGGAGGTAAATCCGGACTGGTAATGACGGATATATACTAATACTCCATAGCGCGGTTTTTCTCCGACATATTTTACAACACCGTCACCGGTTGCACGAACGGGTGCCCAGGGGGCATTTGAAATGTCTAAACCTTCGTGAAACGAGCGTACGCCGAATATCGGATGAATCCTCCATCCATATGTGCTTGTGATTCTGCCACCAGTAGGGGGGATGGAAGGACGGTCGGAAAAAAGTCGATACTGTGTATTTACGTACTCTTTAATTTCACCGACGCATTGATGTTCCAGGCGGATTTTTCGCTGTAGTTTTTTAGTGCGATTCACAAGCGCCTGTGCGTTCTGAAGATGCGGGTTACTCAATTGAGTATGCACCAGATGAGCCATGTCCGGAACACCGCCGGTACCGACTTCGCGTATCTGGGCGTCTATTGGGTTGAGTCCGAATACACGTCTGGCTCTTTCATCAAAGCATACGATCTTATCCGTCTGTTGGCTGGCCCGCTCGATATCGTCTTTGATGGTTGCATATTTCTGTGTGAGCCTCGATAATTTTTTTTCCTGCTGTTGGAGTTTATGCGTGTGAAATGTGAATGTGCCGAGCTGGACGCCGAAATGTACTACCCCCCCGATGCCTGCGATGCAAAACAGAACAAGCCCAATAAGCAGAGAGGCGGGCAGTGCCATTCTGCGCGTCTCCTGCTTTTGCTGATCGAGAAGTAATATGGTAAATTTGGAAGTGTTCATGTAATTTTGGGGCTTTCTTAATATATAGATGCATTATGGCATCGTTAAAAAAGAAAATTAAAATAGCATAATGACACGAAAAAAATCAATACGTTGCGCATTTTTCCGACTTTTGAGGGAAATAGATATCGTACTTAATACCGCTGTGAGGGGTGGTAATAACCTCAAGAAATGCATGCTGATTGTGCAGATATGTATATGCATGATGAATTCCGAGTTTCTTTTCGGCTTCTGAAAATGTGTTGCTGTTGCACGGTGTGACAATACGGCTGCCGGTTTCTACCCTGAGCTTATCAGTATGCAGTATGATGGAACATCTGAGGCATTGTTGTTCATTACTGAGCAATTCGTGTTTTTTAATAAAATCGGCGTCAAGCGAAATATCATCATCTGCAAATACCAGTGTGGCGGCCTGTTCTATATTGCTGCATGCTTTCATTGCAAGCGTAATTAAAGCCTTGTATATTTGGACTCTGTCGGCATAGACCATATGCAGATCGGAATGAAGAAATTTATTGACCACGATATTTTTATCGAGGGTGTTTTTTATCAACTCGATTACCTCGTCGATTATCGATTCCAGATCCACCCTGACAGGTTTTTCTTCATTGGCCTGCATTTTTTTCATCAACTGCCGGGCCAGGTGGGACGTCGTCTTTGAGGCGTTAAGGATCTCGCCGCAGCAGCGACGTGCAGAGGTGTCTCCATCGGCGAAGTATTTTTTCTGAATGATGTCGGTATAGCCTACTATGACACCCATTTTATTGGTGATGTCGTTGCCCATATTGTGCAGCATAGTGGCCAGTTTTTCATTGTTTTGAGCCTGGACGATGTGTTTTTCGAGTTTTGCCCGGGCCTGCTGCTGACGCTTGTAGGAGGATATGTCAACAATGATTCCTCTGGAGCCGCAGAAACCGGTGGCTACGCCTTTTCTTGTGTCTATTTTGCCAGGATCGTATATTCCTTCCGCGGATATAAGAAAAACTCGAACGATTTCATCGCTGGCTCCGGTCAGGGGATTCTTGAGGGTCAACTCGAGATTGTGGGTCATGCGATTTTGTCTTCGACGTTCATCAAAGAGCTTTGGCGCATTTTCCGACCCCGTGGTTTTATTTTTATATTTGGGCAGTACGTGTGCCCGGCTGACTTGTTTGTATATTGGTTCGGGGAAGAGAACGGAAAAGTGTTGCCCGCATACCTCTGCAGGATCTACATCGAGGAGTTTGCGAATTCCGGCTGACATAAAGGATATTATGCCGTTTTCATCCAGCACATAGCAGATAATCGACTCGAGAGTAGTAAAATCGGTGGGTGCGGATGAAAGCGAATGTGTCGCACATTGCGGTCGCGAAGAGCTATTCATAGTAATAAAGTATATCATAATTGTACTCAGAAGTCAAGGATCGAAGTTTTTGCAAGGTTCTAGCCTTGAGCGGATGGACAGATTATATCCTGGCAACTGCCTGACAAATGTCTGTAGCAAAAACGTAGAACGGATCGATAGATGATGCACGATATCACTGAAATGCTCTTCGAGTTCCTTGTCGATGTATGAATCTTTTATTATCTGCAGGGTGTCGAGATCACATGTTTTTACCAGCGCATGGGGGAGATAGTGCTGGATAAAGGACCGTGCGACGTCTTTTCTGCCCATCGCGTCCTTGAAGAATTTATCATGCGGCTTGTTGATAAAGTACCTGTCCATATCAGCATAATACATCATGTCGCTACTTTTTCAAAGCGACATGAACAATTGCTTGAAACAATTATGCATTTCGCAGCATTATCGTGTTTCTGGTCACCTGTGCTTGTCGAGCCACCACATCGCATTTAGCAAGAAAGAGATAGTAGATATTTTTCCCGGTGTCGGAAAGTGACTCATAATTGCCCTGCCCTTTGCTGATAACCATGTCGGCACGTGCATACGCATCACTGAACGCAGCGTTATCGGATGGAAGTACCGTGCCGGGGCATGGTGATCCGCTCTCTATAACCTGTGCGCACTTGTCCAGACCGACCATACGTGCGTCTTCAACCAGAGCATCGTTTATAACAGGAGCGGAGCGTACTGCAAAGATAATTTCCTTGTCCGGGTAAATCTGCAGGATGGTCTCGATGCATGCTCTGTCGAATACGATTTCACCTGCATTGTCACCAAGATAAAGAAGCGTACTCGATTTTTCTAGTGCGGTGCGGAACGCCTCAAACATAAAATGCGGGTTTTTCGTGCCGAAGCGGTTTTCGAGAAGGGTATATAGTTTTTGTTCAATGCCCTCACTGTTGCGGGTTCCGTCAACCCCGAAATCGATGATGTTGCCGATAATTGCCAGCTCAACTGCTTCACACAGAGGATCAGTGGCTTTATGGATGAGTTTTTTAAGTGTTGGGTAGAGTTGTAGCGCGTGTTCATTGCTGTGGCGTTTTTGCTCCGCATAGAGATCGTGTATGCCGGTATGTGCAATGACTACATCGTAAAACATCCTGGCGGTTTCCGGGGGGGAGGTGTTGAGATCGATTTCGGGAATCATCGCTGCGATGTCGTCGAGTATTTTTTTACGTGTGCTCTCGTCACAGCCAGCAAGTGCAGAGGCGGAAAGCATTTGTTTGAAAAAACATGGTATACAGTCAAGAAACGTTCTCATTAATAACACCTTTTTCCGTATAATGTACAGGATCGTTTTGTGAAAAGCGGCGTTGTATATCGAGCGATGGTATTATCAGTACGGATTAGCGCGGCGTTCATCAAAACAACCCATCAATTTGGGTCAGACTCAGAACATCAGGATTGCGGGTAGAAATAGGTTTTATTTTCGTGTTGTTTTGTCGTGATTTCATCGTGCTGCATAAGACGGGTCACGTGTTTTATCGCTTCATTTCGGTGAATGCCGAGGCCGGCCGCAATATCTTCGATCGTGCAGGGACGCCGCAAGATGAGCTCCCGTACCGATGAGACGTCTCCTGATGTCGCAGCCGGGGAATCGCTCTGTGGCGTCTGCGCAATGATTTCGGTGGGTACGGGAAAACGTGTGGCGATTTCTTCGAGTTTGTCACGCGATGCGGGAAAGGCAAAGCTGTAGGCTGGAGGCCGCGCGACAGTGTTCAGCTGACACTTGTCGGGTGCGATACGGCTGACATGCGTAATCAGTTTTTTCACCTGGTCGGTTGTGGTATTGACCCCGCCCAGAAAAAAAATCTCAAGCCAGAGTTTACCCCTGAATTGTGAGCTGAACTCGGCAAGCCCGGTGACGACATCGTTAAAACGAAGCCCGGAATGAGGATGGTTAATGTAAGAAAAACCTGCTTCATCGGGTGCATCCAGGGAAGGGATGACAAGGTCCGCCTGTCCGAGTGCCGTCTGCACTTCTCTGTCCCAGAGCAGCGAACTGTTGGTGATCACCGCAACCGGGATGTCGCTTATCTCTTTTATGTGTGAGATGCACTCGCCGATTTTACTGTGCAGAGTAGGCTCTCCCGATCCGGAAAATGTGATATAATCGGGTGCGGGGGTCTGTGAAAGTGCGTGCGAAAGCTGTTGATATACCGGCTCCAGCGGGACCAGTTCGCTGCGGCGTATGACCTGCTTTTTCGTCGGTCCCAGCTGACAGTAAATGCAGTCGAACGTACACGTCTTTAACGGTGTGACGTCTATTCCAAGTGAACGACCGAGTCTGCGGGAGTAGACCGGACCAAAAATATAGCGCGTCTCTGAATGGGATTCATTCATAATGCGGTATCTCCGTCAATGATCGCATACGTTCTGGCCGGTGGAAAGCGTGCCGTCGAGATACTCCTGGATTGCCTTTTTTGCCTGTATGGGCGGGGCACCTACTTCGACTTTGATGCCAGCCTCGGTAAACAGATTCTGTGCCCGCATTCCCATTCCGCCGGCAATAACGATATCCGCTCCCTCACGTTTGAGCCACTGCGGGAGTACGCCGGGAGCATGAGCCGGAGGTGTTTTTGAGCTGAGAGAGGAAATCGTACGGGTATTCTGATCTACATCGGCAAAGATGAATTCGGCGCAGTGGCCGAAGTGCATGCAGACACTGCCGTTTTCAACAGGTATGGCGATACGCATTCGTACTCCTTGTTAATGGTGGTCAGGCATGAAAAAACACGTCTGTGTGAAATTTACTGCGTCTGTTCGTGCCTCCTGCAGCCGCAAAAAACACGTGGTAACTGAAAAAACGACCGGCATACTTCGTGAACACAATAGCAGGAGAATGTGCAATTTTTTAATACCCCCCTTCGGAAAAAACACATGAGCGCGCGGGGGGCGCGTTACATTTGTTGTTGCATAAGCGCATCAACGACTTGACTCATGTGTGTTTTTGCCTCGGCGGTACGGTCGCTTTGGGCGATGGTTTTGCCTTTATCCGCTTCGCTTCCCACGGCCGGATCGAACGGAAGTGAGCCAAGAAGCGGGATGTTGTAGCGCGAGGCGATACTGCTGCCGCCCCCGCGGCCGAACAATTCGATGTGTTCTCCGCAGTGAGGGCAGGTAAGTACACTCATATTTTCCACAATGCCGAGTACCGGTGCATCGAGCTTGCGGGCAAAGGTGATCGCTTTGCGCACATCGAGTGTGGCAACTTCCTGCGGTGTGGTTACAATAACGACCCCGGCGATAGCCGAGAGAAACTGAAGCACCGAGAGCGGCTCGTCACCGGTACCCGGAGGAGAATCTATACAGAGGTAATCGAGCTCTCCCCATTCGACCTGTGCAAGAAACTGCCTGATAAGATTCGCTTTTATCGGGCCCCTCCAGATAAGCGGCGCATCCTCCTGCTGCATCAATGCGGCGACAGATACGATTTTCATCCCAAAGGGGCCGGTCAAAGGGATAAGATTGTCCTCGCTACCCTCGATGCGATTCTTATCAATGCCGAGCATTTTTGTGTCACTGGGCCCGTGAAGGTCTGTGTCGAGAAGACCGACGCGCTTTCCCCGGCGTGCCATTTCCGCTGCCATGTTGACGGCAACGGTGCTTTTACCAACTCCGCCTTTGTTGCTCATAATGGCGATGATTTTTCCGACCGATTTCATCCGTTGTGTAATCTGTTGCTGTATTTGCTGTTGTTGCTGCTGCTGATCGTTCATGAAAAAAATCTCTCCGCGGTGATGAATGTGTGTTATATCCGGTACAGACTGCTACATGTGTGTGGAGCAGGAATATACTTTTTTTCCGGATTCATTGAGTGCGGTGCACAGTTGTTGCCAGGCATGCCGAATGGCCTTTGTTGCTGCGGAATCGGTGTGTTCCACAAGAATTTTCCCCGCGCTTAGCGCATCATTTACCGAGTGATCAAAGGGAATATATCCTATCACCTGCGCGCCTTCCTTTTCGGCGATTGTATCGATTCGGGAAGTTTGCTCTTCGTTAAGGTCCGCTTTGTTGATTATCACGAAGGCGGGAACTGCGAAGTGGGCGGCAAGCGTTAGTACGCGCTCCATATCATGAACTCCGGAGACTGTCGGTTCGGTGACGATAACCGCCGCATCCACTCCCGAAATAGAGGCGATAACCGGACAGCCGGTGCCGGGTGATCCGTCTGCAAGAAGATGCATATCCTCATTGCCGCGGGCCGTTTCGAGCGCGTATTCGCGAACCCGGGTGACGAGTTTGCCGGTATTTTCTTCCGCGATACCAAGGCGTGCGTGGGCAAAAGGGCCGTACTCCGAAAGGGAACCGTACCATTTTCCATTGCAGGCGGGGCTCAAAGAGATGGCATTATGAGGACATACATATGCGCACACCCCGCATCCCTCACACGCATGGTCATCAATATAATAGTAGCGGTTGCCATCGGGCTGCGCTTCAGCGAGATGGATTGCATTGAAATGGCAGTGTTGCGCACAGACGCCGCAATCGTGACAGGATTCATAATCGATTGTTGCGTCACTGCCCCCGTAAAAATCGTATTCGTCATATATCCGGGGGTTAAGCAGAAGGTGAAGATCGGCTGCATCGACATCCACATCGGCAACGGTGGTGCTGGAGGCGAGTGAGGCAAAACATGCGGCGATAGTCGTTTTTCCCGCTCCGCCTTTACCACTGATAATCGTTACCTCGGTCACATTTTCTGACGGTGTCTTTGAAGGATGGGGTTTTTGGGCGGCCTTGTCTTTATAAAATTGTTCAATAACGGGAGTGGGTGGGGGGGTAGTGCCGATAAGCTGGGTGGCATTGCGGTGTATATCGAGGATTCGGTCACGAAGAGCCGGGTACGAATCGCCGATAATTTCACCGCGCGAATAGGCCTGTGCGTATTCTTTTCGAAACGGAATTGTGCCGATAATCGGAATCCCGGCTGACTCAGCATATTCCCGGATAATAGTATCGCTGCCATCGGAGCGGTTAACTACTATGCCGGTGGGGATACCCAGCGAGAGTACCAGTCCGGCGGCAAATTTCAGATCATTGAGTCCGAACGGGGTCGGTTCGGTTACCAGGATAACAACATCCGAGCCCTGGACAGCCTCCACCACAGGACATGCGGTGCCGGGTGCCGCATCAATTATGTTAACATAATCATAATTGAGATGGCAGTGTTTTTTTACGCTTCGTACCACGTTGGGTGCAAGAGCTTCTCCGACCTTAAGCTCCCCGCTTACAAAATCGAACGGCTCACCGGGTATCCGGGTATGAACAGTTCCGATATGGTACGACGTCTCGTTAATGGCTCCTTCGGGGCATACAAGTGAACACATGCCGCAGGAGTGGCACAGCTCGTTGAAAAAAAGCAAGTTCCCCTTGACAACAGCAATTGCGTTGTATCCGCATTTTTCTGCACATTTGCCGCAAGCGGTACACTTCGTGTGGTCGAATACCGGCTTGGGGGCGCTTACTTCGTGTTCGCTGGTATAATCGGGCCGGACAAATAGGTGGTCGTTGGGTTCTTCCACATCACAGTCCAGAAGACGGACGTTACTGTTGCTGGTGCTCAATGCAGCGGCCATGTTGACCGCGAGTGTCGATTTTCCCGTTCCTCCCTTTCCGCTGGCAATCGTAATAATCATACGGCATCTCCTCTATCTGAATCATTGTGTGAGCCATTCTGTGGCGTTTCCATGGGGTACGTGTTATCACGGGATTGAGTATCGATTTCCTCGAATGAAGTGCCGGCAATACGTCCGTACTTGTTTCCGGAACCGATCGAACGGGCATCGCGCCAGTTAAGCAGGGCGGTGCGGATAAAGCCCTCTGGCCGCATAAGGTCACGCAACAGTGCACCGCAGGCGGGAACGGCCACACTTAAGAATATGTTGCGTCCCCGTCTTCTTCCTCGTCCCGGACCCGGGCTCCGACCCGCATTCTCTCTCATTCCCCTGCGGCACATCCTGTTGAAAAAGTTCGTGTTATTTCGTGGCATAACGGGCTTCTCCTTTATCATGAGTTACGCAATAGTTTTGTGATACACGTCGGCACACAGCTGCTGACGGATACTTTGCACAGGGATGGGTAATGCGGTGGTTCGGTTTGCAGAGGTGTTTTTTGTGGTTTCCATCTGCTCAGTGTACTCGGCAAGCGGCTAATCGGCAGTGGTATCGGCTCCGAGGTAAGAGCCGTCCGGCAGCATGGTGTCAGAATGCGGCCGATTGTTTTCTTCCATGCGAAAGCGCTCGCATTGGCTCCAGTTGCCGTAGCAGTAATGGGTGATCCAGTGCCGTGCGATCAAACCCGAATCATAGATGCGTTTAACCGGACAGAGACGGTACCACTTGCACTCACGTTGCTGTGTCATATACGGTGCCCAGAAATGCTGACGTCGCGGTTTGTCACGATCGAATCGCTTACCGGGTTCCGTAGTGACTTCCGACATTCGCCTTGTCGGAAGTCTGAAGAGAGCCGCTTTTATATTGCCCGATGGCTTCGCGCACACTGCCGTGGGCACCGGTAAATACTTTTATCGATGCGGCCTCGCAAACACGGAAGGCGTTCGGGCCGCAGTTGCCGGTAATAACCGCGTCGCAGCCCTTGTCTGCAATGAATTGAGCGGAAGCGATTCCCGCACCTCCACCCTGACGGGCATTATCGTTGGCTGCCGTGTCATAGCTCATATCGTCCGGGTTAACGAGTACAAAAAAACTGCATCTGCCAAATCGCGAATCAATTGGGCTTTCAAGAGAATCTCCCTGTGCGGTCACTGCAATTATCATGACTGTCTCCCTGTCGTCATTGTTCGTTGTCTTTAGAAAAAATGACGTCCGGGAAGAACGAGCATGTCTTCCGCGGACGTCGCGCGCAGCTACGTGGGTTACTTTTGCTTTGAGCTCTCTTTTTCCAGTTCACTGATGCGTGAGTGTACCTGATCGAGACCGTTCTGGAATTGTTCGGCCTGTGCTTTGAGCATGTCGAGTTCCTGCTCTTTCGATGGTTGTGCGGGATATACAGGCTGGGATACCGGTGGCTGCCCCCAGGCCTGATATCCTGTTGCAGCTCTTTGCCATCCGGGCATTCCGGTCGCATAAAACTGATTGCGAAATCCTCTTCCTCGACCGGCCCAGCCGAATCCAACGCCGCGTCCGGCCACAGGGTTTGCGTAGCCGGGGGTTGAGAATCCGGCACAATATCCGGCTGCTCTTCCGCTCATGGGACCCATTCCGGCGGGTCCTGTTCCATTTCCTCGTGGCATATGCTACCTCCTTTGGGTTAATGTTTTTTTATTTCCAATCCTGACGTCGTCTTCTGCCGCGTCCGCCGCCTCGCGGCTGCATGCGATTTCCCCCGCAATATTTGTGTTTTCTTCGGCCGCGGCCCGGTAAAAGGTAGCAGCCCGATTCGAGGGAACCGTTCAGATACGCCTGCACCACCTCCTCGGTTGCACCGGTGATACCCTGAATCACGGTAACGCCGAAATGGTGCAGCATAATTGCGCAGGCATGCGAGATTCCTCCGCCTATAAGCACATCGACATTCCATTCCCTTATGCGGTTTACACGAATCGGAAGAAACCGCTGCGAAAAATCTTTTTGTTCCGAATGAATTGTCATGCCGGCCGAAACCGTCACTATGGTAATGCATGTGGCAAAATCGACAGCCGGTGCAACCATGTGATCTTCATTTTCCGCCACCGCAATCCGTTGTGAGGGCGCTGCTGCCGGTGAGCTGTTCATACACAAATTCCTTATTATTTCATACATGAGTATATGCACAAACTATGCCAATACAATCAAAAAGAGGCAAAAAAACATAACAACAATAATATCAACGACATGAAAAAACGGTGCGTGTAGGCGAAATGGCACCGCCCATGTAAAGCACGACACACCTGCGATGCGCAAATGCAACACCGGGCCGCTTTGACGATGCGTGGTTGCATCACATGTGAGGAAAATAATATTTTGTATTACCTGAACTGAGCGTATTTGTGTACGAAATCTGCTGCCATCTGCTCAGATCTGGTAACCATTATGTCAATACTACACCCGCTGGTGTGAAAAAATCATGACAACCTCAAAGCATTTTATCGAACTGCTGTGCGATTCCCTCCCAGAGGGGGTGTTTGCAGTTGACAGCAAAAAACATATCGTCTTTTTTAACCGCAGTGCGGAGCGCATTACCGGTGTGAAGCGAAAGGATGCAGTAGGTCGATTCTGCTGGGAGGTGTTGCGTGCGGAATGCTGCAGTACGAATTGTCCTCTTATGAAGACACTCGAGACAGGCGAATCTTTTTTCGAGCATGTAGTCAGAATGATCGCTTCAGACGGGACGAGTGTTCCCATTTCAATCGCTACCAGCCTGTTCAGGGACGCAGCATCTGGTACGACCTATGCAATAGAAAGCTTTCGCGATCAGTCTGACGAATACTCACCCGGTGCGCACTATCTTTACAAACATACAAGTAACAATATTGTAAGCATAAGCCCTTCGATGCAGAAGATATTCGACATTCTTCCCATGGTGGCGCAAAGCAACAGTACGGTCCTGATAGAGGGCGAGACCGGTACCGGCAAGGAGCTTTTCGCACGGGCGATACACGATTTGAGCAATCGTCATCGCGCCTCGTTTATTGCGCTCAACTGCGGGGCTCTTCCCGACAATCTGCTCGAATCGGAGCTTTTTGGCTACAAGGCGGGGGCGTTTACCGATGCGAAAAAGGACAAACCCGGCCGGTTGGCGGCGGCATCCGAGGGCACCCTCTTTCTGGATGAGGTGGGTGAAATGTCGCTTCCCATGCAGGTTAAGCTTCTGCGAGTACTCCAGGAGCGCACCTATGAGCCGCTCGGTGGGGTTAGCTCATGCAGAACGGATGCCCGTGTAATTGCCGCAACCAATAAAAATCTGAAGCATGAGGTATCACAGGGCACATTCAGAAGCGACCTTTTTTATCGTCTCGATGTAATTCATATCGAGGTGCCGTCCTTACGAGAACGACCGGAAGATATTCCGGTACTGGCAGATTATTTTCTTTCGCGTATCAGACATCAGCAGCATAAAAAGGTAAAATCGATCAGGTCCGATGCGATGCGCATGCTGCAGCAGTACTCATACCCCGGAAATGTGCGTGAGCTCGAAAATATTATCGAGCATGCGGTGGTGATGTGCAACAGCGATCGTATCGAGCCGTCACATCTGCCCCGGCGGGTGAGTACGTATTCTCCCGAAGCCGGACAGCAATCTCCGCCCGGGGACACAAAAGAGAACCATCCGGGAGATCTGGGACAACTCGAAGCGGCATTTATTACGAACGTGCTGCAGGAGTGCAACTGGAATCGTACGGCTGCCGCTAAAAAGCTGGGTATGCACAGAACATCGTTGTATAGAAAAATGAGAGCCCTTGGTATCGGGGGCGGAAAATAACGCTGCAAACGGAGAAAACCGGTTGCATTTTTTCCTGTTTCGCAGTATAATTGTACTATCCCGTGTCCATGTCCGAGCCTGTATATAAAGGGATACCGTGTTACAGCACGGGATAGTGCGTTGTAGTACGTGGTAGTGCTCCCTGATGAGTTTTTACATAAATAGCGGGAAATGAGCGCCGGGAAATTAGGATGAAGCATTTACGTGCGATTAGAATCTGTGCAATGCTGTGCATATGGTCGGCAGCAGGTGATGCCGCACTCGATCCGGTATGCTGGTTTGCAGACAGCATGGTATTGCAGCGCAATACCGATGTGCCGGTATGGGGGTGGGCACCGGTGGGCGAAGGCGTACGTGTCACCTTTAATGGCCAGGTGGATACCTGTACGGCAACAACGGTCAACGGGGTTTCCGGTGAAGGGATGTGGCGGGTGGTGCTTGATTCCATGGATGCAGGGGGGCCGTACGAAATGCATATATCGACAAATACCGATATGGTAACCCTTACCGGGATACTTGTTGGCGATGTGTGGATCTGTGCAGGACAATCGAATATGGAGATCCCGTGCGGGAGCGAAATGCCCGATGCACGCTACGCGGATATACGACACTTTACCGTATATCATGCACCAAGCGATAACCTGGTGTATGATATCCCGGTCGATTCGGGTCTCAATCCGTCTCCTTGTCATGCCAATGACCGGTGGTATTCGGCATCGGCCTCCACACTTAAACGGTTCAGCAAGGTAGGATTTATCTTCGGCAGAGACATCCATATTGACCAGAAAGTTCCCGTGGGGCTCATAGACGTATCGTACGGGGGTACGAGTATCAACGCCTGGCATGCGCAGGGCGATTTATACGAGGCTCATACTAAATGGGTAGATAGCAGCTGTCAATTCGCAGGGGGGCGGGATCTGTTTCGCGGCCATATCTATCCCATGGTCGGACTCGCGATCCGGGGAGTCCTGTGGTGGCAGGGTGAAGCGGACGCGTGCGGATATCCGGTCCAGGATTACGCCCGGCTGTTTCATAATATGATACAGGATTGGCGAAGCAGATGGGGATATTCCTTTCCCTTTCTTTACGTGCAGCTGCAGGGTATCGATTCGCTCAATTATGCATTGTGTGATATCGAAGGGATCCGGGATGCACAGTTTCAGACACTTGTGATGAATAACACCGCTATGGCGGTGATTGCGGATACCTGCCACGGTCTTCATCCGGGCTCGGACACAGATCCGCCTCAGCAGCGTGATGCAGTGGCGCATCGCCTTTCACTGGCAGCGCGGAAGCTGGCATATGACGAGAATATCGAATACAGCGGGCCAGTTTTTGCAAGGGCAGCATTTGACGGTTCACAGGCGCGTGTGTTTTTTACACATACCGGTTCGGGACTTCGGGCTAAATACAACGGCATGCTGAGCAATGCCGACAGTGCCGCCGCACCGTTTGAGGTAGCAGGACCGGATATGGCCTTTATGCCGGCAGATGCCCGGATTGAGGGCCGCACGGTGGTTGTCTCCGGCAATGCACTCGATTCGGTTGCCTTCATACGTTATGGGTGGGCAAAAATGCCGGATGCGGATATGCTTTCCCTGCTGAATGAGGAGGGGCTGGCGGCCTCACCCTTCCAGGCGCCTTTCGGCTCGTCGCCGTATTTTTACACAGGGTATGCCGATTCGTCTCTTTATCCGGTCGACAGCAGTGATCCGCCGCCGCCAGATACCGTTGTCATACACAGGGGCAGAGGCAAACGAGTGCTGCTTTCATGGAACCCGGTACATGACAGTGAGAGTCTGGTTACCCATTACAACCTGTATCGAAACGGGCTCGCACATGGGCAGGTATATACGACAGTTTTTTCCGATACCTCGCTCAATTACGAAACATCGTATACTTACCGGGTAGCCGCGGTAAACCTGAATGGGATTGAAGGCGCAAAAAGCACCCCGACACAGTTAACAACAGGTGCAGACACGCTGGCCCCTCGGATATTGAGCGTCTCAGCGGATAGTGACTCTTCTCATGTACGGATACGGTTCGATGAAAAACTCGACCCGGTGAGTGCCGTCGACACATCCAATTTTTCTTTTGGTTATTCACCGTGCAGCATTACAAACGCTGCGCTCAATGCCGAAAGTACCGGCGTGATACTTACCGTGAATGCGGAGTGCTGCATCGGTAATTCGTGTATGCTCACCGTAGCCGGGGTGGGTGACCGGGCGCAGCCCCCCAATACGATTACCTCACAAAGAGAATTGTGGGGAGAAAAGGACTCACTATTTGCGGCATTCGCATTCGGAAGAAATGCATATTCCGTTACCTCTCCCAACGGTGCAATCGACTATATCAAGGTCACACACAATCAGTCCGGGGCGTATAGTTCGGCAAGGGGGTATGGCTATACCGAGCCCGCACTGCACGAATCGTTGTGTGTTAACAGAGGGCGGATTGGTTGCGAAATATATGATCAGCATATAACTCCTGCTCAGGGAGCGCAGGCGATATTCAGAATAGATCTGGCTGCAGGGCGATACCGGTTTGTGGCGGTATGTGGCGATGCAAAAAAAATAAACAGCACGACCCTGCAGGTATGCGATACCGCCTCGAGTGACACTCTAACCCTGATCGAGGGCATAACGACGGCTCCCGGAGAATACGCGGTAGCCGCCTGGGATGATAAGCTCGTACCCGCTTGTAAAGAGGCGTCTTTTATCCGTACCGGCGCTTCACCGACGTTTACGGTAACCGGAGACCATATTTTCGTTATTCAGTCATCCAATGGAGAAGGCGGGGCGCTCAATTTGCTGGAGCTTTACAAATACGGTGAACAACCTATCGGGGCGCGTGGCCCGTATGTACGCAGCCGGTTACACAGAGGCAGGGAACCGATGTTGCATACGAGTACGGGTCCTAACCGTACACTACGTATACGCGTAAATACGAAGATGCCTTATACGGTGGATGTGGTTTCAATTAAAGGAAGAATCATTGCGCACTACACAGGAACCTCCCCCGATACCCGGATATTATCCGAAAAGCCGGCGGGGGGCATATACTGTGTACGGATGAAGACCGCACATCACCGTATTATGCACCGTATAGTACTTCGGTAGATGCTGTATGTATCTGCAGCCCTGTTATTGTGCCCCGTGTGTAAGATCGGTTATGGTTGCGTTAGCGGCACGCAGGCGTTTGATGAAAATTTTGAGAAGTTCTATGCTGATATACGGGTAATCGAGGATAACATCGATAAGATCGTCACCTTTTATCCGAATAACCTTGCAGTCGGTTTCGGCTATGGCAGCGGCCGATCGCTCTTCTGAATCGAATACCGCCATCTCACCGAAACAGTCTCCTTCAGAAAGCCGTGCGAGATCGATCATTTTTTCGCCCCGATACTTTTTTCGTATTGCGACGCGGCCCTTACGAATAAAGTAAGCGGAATCGCCCACATCTTTTTCCTCCACGATGTGTTCTCCCTTATGATAGGTGAACTCATCGGCAATTTCCGCAATCGCGCCTATCGCCTGTGTCTGAATGGATGAAAAAAGCTGGGTTTTTTTCAGGAAAATGACTTTTTCAAAGATGGAAAAGGCATCAGATTGATGAGCGGATTGTTGGTTCATAATGAGCAGGTTTTGCAGGGAAAACCGATACTGGATTTGTTCGTCATATCGTAGGCAAAATATAGTGATTCAAAAAATAGTTATTTACGCAGTGAGTGTTCGACATATTCGGTACTTCTACGTACCCACGCATTGGGTATCTCTTTGTAGCGCGAAAGGATCCGCTGCAGAGATTCGTGGCGCTGCTTTCTTTTCTGCATTGCAGCAACGGCCGAGTTCGGAATGGAAGAAAGAACCGATTTTACTTTGGATGTTTTTGAGGAAGGACTGTGGGAGTCACCTTCGAGAATTCGGATTATCTCGCGATTTATCCTGGCATAGCCGGTGTTGTCAAGCACTTCGAGTGCTCTGGCATGTGTGTGGCGATCGGGATTCTGCAGCCGGTGGGTTATTTTTCTGATCTGTTTTGTTTCGTCAAGCAGTGAGGCGATATTTAGAAGCAAAATAGTTTTTTCATCTATACACTCCTCTTTTATCACCTGGGTAAAAAACCGAATCGCCTCGGAATGGGGATATTGCGCACGAAGCGATTTTACCGCCTGGATATCATTATGGATATCTTCGATTTCTTTATCGGCGATTTGCTTGAGTTGTTCTTTTTGATCTTCACGCGACAAGGTAGTATTGTTTCGGTTTAGAGCTATAAGGAGTATCGAGCACTGGGTGTACTGGCACTCGTTGAGTGAAGAAAGAATCTTGTCCTGCGGATATCCGCGGCGCATCATTCGTGCTATTGCATGTGCGATATCGTGTTTGCGTTTTATATGTACCTTGCCGGCAATCGATACCAGAAAAGAGAGACTCTCATCGTTACAAATTTTGGAAAGCGCATGAATGAACTGGGTCCAGATTTTGCGGTTGGAAAAAATGTCGGCATTATTATAAAACCGTCGTAACGTATCGATTTTGACCGGCATGGTAATTTCCCCGAGCGCATACAGTGCACTCGCTCTATACGCATCGTGTAAAGAATAAAGCATTGTGGTGAGTACCGATCGCAAACGATCCCGTGCGGAAGGTTCTGTGTCCACACGCCACAGATAAATAATTGCATTGGCTCTTACCCGGCCGCTGGGATGTTTAAGCAGAAAACGTATATAATCTGCTGCAGAAGTGTCATCCAGCTTTACAAGTGATTCTATGCAGTTTGCCACTACGCGGTAATATGAATCATTGAGTTTTTGTATGAATAAATGTCTGAAAGAAGCATTGTATTGTTCCCCGAGTGCCGATATTACCCGGGCACGGGTAATGTTATCCGCGGTGTGAATATGATCAAGCAGTAGTTGAATGGAGCGTTTCGATCTGCTCTGTGCAAGAAATGCGATCGCATATCTGGTGACTGCCGGATCTTCGTTGTGCAGTATCGATTTTATGGATTGAAAAAGCTTTGTACGATGCGGTGATTTTTCTATATCGGTGGTCTCCAGCGGGGTAATGCCGTGAAAGCCCTCCAGATGCCGGGTGAGTTGCTGTGTGTATGAGCGCTTGAGCAGTACGCTCAGATAGATAAGTACAATACACAGAATCGCCAGTATGCTCATCTGAAAGGGAAATGCAATACGGTCGATAACGAATACCAGCCATAACGCGGACGTAAAAATAGCAAGCGGCTTTATCATCCCTTCGACAAAGAGTTTCCCCTTGCCCCGGATGCTGTGAGAGAGGCTGGAAAAAAATATCTGAAAATCGGGTGAAAAAAATGCATCGAAAAAGCAGATACGTATCCCTACCCCGAAGACGACTCCCCAGAAAATTACATTGGCGGTAATTGCAGCTCCCGCGTACTCATGCCGGAAACCGAGCACCGCGAGAGTGCCAAAGACGAAAAAGAGCACAAGCGGAAGTATATACATGGTGCGGGTGGAACCCAGTCTGCGCAGGATGACCTTACTGAGAGAGTTCTGCATCAAAAAGGTGATAAGCATGCTTGTGCCGTTAAAAATACCGAGAAAGGACGCGAGCGTACGTGCCTGATCGGGGGCGTTGCTGAAGTGCGCTTTAAGGTGAGTGTAGAATGTAAAGTGCTGGCTCATTATAATAAAAAAGAGCGTAAAATAGACAACCGAGATACTCAGAAGTACCTTTTCACGATTGATCTGTTTCATGTCCTGGATAAAAACGGTGATGCTTCTGAACGGATTAGTGGGTGCGGATCGGGCATATGCACTGTCTTTGGGTTGAAAGAAAAACGACCATCGTGTATGCAGGGGCTTAAAGATAAGAATAAGGACAAAAGAAATGCCGGCCCACAGAAGAATGAGGTTTTCAGCGCGAATGAAGTTGACAAACAGGGGGATACAATACGCAATTACGATAGCGCCCAGCGTTCCGCCCCCTGCAATAAACGGAAAAAGGGTCTCCGCCTTGCGGGAGTCGATAAGATCGTTTGTCAACGTCCAGAATGAGAGAAAGAGTAACGTTTTGCTGACGTAAGCGTATGAAAACAGCGGCAGAAAAAGCCATTCCCAGTTGCTGAATATTGAAATGCGGATACAGCAAAGGATTGCCGCATGTATCAACAGAAATCGTACAAAAAATACGCCCCTGTTGGTCCGGTCAATAATCGAAAGGATAAAGGCGGAACAGAAAAAAAGTGCAAATGCGTTAGCCACGAAAAGATAGGGGACGAAATCCGCACCGAGATTTGCCAGCAGCAATGCTTCGGCAGTGCTGTCACCAAGTATGGCACTTGAGAAACAGCCGAAAAGCAGCACGAACAGGTACCAGTGGTAATGGCGTGTGGGATCGAATAGTTTCATTCGTTATACAGGGATGGAGCCGCAGAAAAAGGTAGAACGAGGTTTAGTTTAGGTGAAAATATAAAAAGCCCATATAGTCCTTTTACAAATCTATGTGAGGAGACCGAATGTACAACCATATGCTGTTTCATAGTTGCAAAGTTCACTACGGTTTAGTATATTTGATGCATATGTAAAAATGCAATCCGCTCAAAAAATAGTTCGTGCATCCTCCGTGATGTGACGTATGACAAAAGGAAGAGCCTATGGCGAAGCAGGAAGCGATTACAGTAGAAGCGACGGTTGACGAGACATTGCCGAATGCGATGTTCAAAGTAAAACTCGAAAACGGACATGAAGTGCTGGCGCACATATCAGGAAAGATGCGCAAGCACTATATCAGGATTCTGCCCGGAGACAAAGTCCAGGTCGAGCTTTCTCCGTACGATCTGTCGCGCGGGAGAGTCGTATACAGGTACAAATAGGTCAGCAGCCATAGTGTCGGCAACGGGCGTGCCGATGGTATGCAAATTGTAAAAAAAAGGGGGGTATCCGGTTTTTAACATACTATACAGGGCTTTTGGGATGACGGATATCCAGGGCCCTTGTATCCGGCAGGGAAAGATGTTCGACTGTTGTCGTTATATCGGACACATGTGCGAAGTGGGAATTACGGTGTGCGCGGTTTTCCGTGCACTGTTGGGCTCAGGGGTATCACACGTCTTTCGTTATTCGGATATCGGGAACGTGCAGAAATAAAAAAACCCGGTGACCGTTGATCACCGGGTATACACTGGCTGTATGCCGCGAGAATTGAATTCCAGACTCGTTATGCAGTATAGGTGCTTGCGGCAACGTCTCCACCTCTGCCGGTCCAGTTGGTATGAAAGAATTCACCGCGGGGCTTATCGATTCGTTCGTAGGTGTGTGCACCAAAGTAATCGCGCTGCGCCTGCAACAGATTTGCGGGAAGGCGTTCGCTTCGGTAGCCGTCGAAAAAGGCGAGTGCAGTAGCGAATGCCGGTGTGGGTACACCCATCTCAACGGAACGGGCAACGACTTTACGCCAGGATTTCTGACAGTTAATAAGCACGTTTCTGAAATAATCGTCCATAATAAGATTTTTCAGATCGGCATTTTTGTCGAAGGCTTCTTTGATCTTTCCAAGAAAGACGCTGCGGATAATGCAGCCGCCTCGCCACATGAGGGCGATACCGCCGTAGTTGAGATTCCATCCGTATTCCTGAGCAGCCTGCTGCATGAGCATATAGCCCTGGGCGTATGATACGATTTTTGATGCAAGAAGCGCACGACGGATGTCTTCGATGAATTCCGCCTTGTCTCCACTGAATTCACTTACCTCACCGCTAATCTGCCCGGATGCTTCGACGCGTTCGTTTTTGCGTGCGGAGAGACAGCGTGAAAAAACCGCTTCACCGATAAGTGTGACGGGGACACCCATTTCGCTTGCACTGATTACCGTCCACTTTCCGGTGCCTTTCTGGCCGGCGGTGTCGAGGATTTTTTCGACCAGCGGGGAACCGTCTTCGTCTTTTGTTTTCATTATGTCGGTAGTAATCGAGATGAGGTAGCTGTCGAGTTCTCCTTTATCCCATTCTGCAAAGACCTCGTGCATCTCGTCATGGCTCATGTCGAGTGCGTTTTTCATGAGAGAATAAGCCTCGCAGATAAGTTGCATGTCGCCGTATTCGATGCCGTTGTGTACCATCTTTACATAGTGTCCTGCGCCATTCTCGCCTACCCACTCACAGCAGGGGGAGCCGTCGTCGGTTTTTGCGGCGATCGCCTGGAAAAGATCCTTGACAAGCGGCCAAGCCTCAGGGCTGCCTCCCGGCATAATTGACGGGCCGTGTCGTGCGCCTTCTTCTCCGCCCGAAACGCCGGTGCCGATATACAAAAGACCTTTGTCTTCGAGATACTGTGTACGGCGGATTGTATCCACATACCGTGAGTTCCCTCCGTCAATTATCAGATCGCCCTTTTCCAGATGAGGAAGAATGGATTCGATCGTTTTGTCAACCGCAGGTCCCGCTTTTACCATAAGCATGATTTTACGGGGACGTTTGAGGTTTTTTACCATCTCTTCGACAGACCGGGCGCCGATTATCTTTGTTCCCTTAGCTTCATCCTTAAGAAAATCATCGACCTTGGAAGTAGTACGGTTGTAGGCCACGACCGTATACCCTTTGTCATTCATGTTAAGAATAAGGTTCTGCCCCATTACTGCGAGTCCGACTACTGCGATGTCACCTTTCGGTTCCATAATATACTCCTTTCAACATGAGTAAATAGCTATGCCTTTACCGGGCTATTGCATGTGCTGAACCCACTGTAGTTCGTATCATTTCGGTGGTTACAAAAACCATAAGCCAACCGGAGCGATCGGCTTTTCATAATCGAGAACAACACAATATTACGGTCCACAGCGGAATCCATACTCATAATCTCCCGCATCAGGCTATATAAATTTATTCGCATCTGTCCAGAGTCCGAGGCCGGGGTTCGATATAAAGTATATCTCTTCTCCGTCCGGCATAGTATTGTAGCCCTGGGTAAGTGTTTCAGGATTGTACTTTTCCATCATGGTATCGACCGGCTGCCAGGCATAATTGACCGACTCGATTTCTTTCCGGCTGATGTGACGGGTACAGTAGGTTATCGAGAAGCGGTCTTCGCTCGATCCATGGATAAGATGTGCGGCTGCGCTCAGATTGTTTTGCAGTTCAGGATTATCTTTTACCGCTTTCTGTACAAAAGGGGTACCGCGATAGCCGTATTTGCGGATGAGACGGTCGATCTCTTCATCTTCACCGAATTGGGTGAGTCCGGGGGCGAGGATAATTAGTTCTCCCTTATCCGCAAGTGCCATTCGGGTACGATAGATGCTTTTATTACCAAGCCAGGTACTCTTGTATTCGGACGGGTCGAGGTAGACAACCGCTTTCTGAAGCGGCTGTGTGAGTTTTTCGATATTTACTTCTGCGCTCAGGGTTGCTGCCCGCTCAAAGCATTCGATGTCTGTGCCGATATAGAGCCCACGGGTGGTAAGTGTGTTTTCCTCGTCAGGAGAGAGTACGGTGTGTACATAAACGATGGGCAAATGCGACGCATAACGGTTTTCCGCATAATTGAGCACGCGTCGTACCGGGTTGTCGGCACGACCCATTATGCGTTCCATACCATAGGCTGCACCAAGGTAGTGGCTTTTGTTGATTCCCTCGCTGCCCCCGGTACCAACAAAGATGTTTTTGTTATAATTGGCCATGCCGATTACTTCATGCGGCACTACCTGTCCTATGGAAAGGATGAGATCATAGTCGTTGTCCACAAGCATGGAATCGATCTGAGCCGGCCATGAAAAGTCGACGCATCCGTGGGAGGCCTGCCGTACGAAGTCGGCTGGCACCTCACCGAGAGTGGTAACGCCGTGGCGCCAGTCGTGGTAGCGGATTCGCTGACGCGGCAGATTACCGAACATATGTGCAATTTCCTCCTCACCCATCTCCTTATGCGTTCCGAGTGCGGGAAGGATGTCAGTAAGACGGTCACCGTAATAGTCATGGGCGAAACGCGTGAGTTCTCCTGCGCGTGAGTGCGCTCTGGTGGAGTCGGGCGGGACCACACACACCCGGTTGCGTTCTCCCAGTGCATCGAGTGCCTGGTACAATCCGCTGCGAAGATCCTCGGCAGTCAGTACGGCATGTGTCGATCCTGTCTCAAATAGTAATGTGCTCATATGTGCGAGAGTTCCTTTTTTTTCGATGTGGATAAAACACGGTCATCAGCAGCCGGTGAGCCGGTGCCGTCTTTGCATACAGCACCCATGCAAAACATTGTGGTATTGCCGTACGCATTGTGTGTGCGTTGTGGTTGTCTGTAACTGCAGCGAGCGGGGGTACGCATAAGAGCACTTGTGTTGTGCTCTTTTTGCAAAATGCAGAGTATAAAAATAATTTTTTTACCGATCGTCCGTTACGCCGAAGTAGTTATACCTGGAAAGGATCATTAAGAAATATGTGATAACTATCCTGCATGTATCGTTGCTGCATTACACGTGATGGCAGTTTTTTCAGCGCAACGGTAGTCCTGGTAATGCCGGTATACCGTTTTTCTGTTACTCTTGCCTCTTCTCCCGTATGAAACCCGTAACTCCCCAAAAAGGTAATGTGTCCTCTGTTGTTTTTACCACATGGAATTCCGGCGCGTATACGTCGGGCATGCCGCAATATTATTTTTTACACGAATTTTGAATAAATCTCGGTGTACAGCTGCGCGTGTCGTAACCCCGCCCGGTAATCTCTGTTGCAGAATAAAAAACCGAGTCCGGTATATCTTGAGACGGGCAGCATTAGGCTGCATCGGTCGTTTTGTGGGGCGTCTCGGGGTATTCGGGTCGGTATTTGCATATTTAACTAAAGGAGTCGCATCATGGGAAAAAATGTCGTTGTTGCCCAGTCGGGCGGACCATCACCGGTTATCAACAATTCACTGCGGGGTATTATCGAGACCTGCAAGCGCTTTCCGCAGACTTTCGGGACGATTTACGGGGGCTGGCACGGAATAGAAGGAGTGCTGTATGAGGAGCTTATCGATCTTTCGGCACAGGAGGAAGAAGAAATTGCGCTGCTTCGTACGACCCCGGCTGCCGGAAGTATAGGTACCTGCAGGTATAAGTTGAAGGACAAACATGCCGAGGATTTCGACCGTGTGATAGAGGTGTTCAAAAAGCACGATGTCGGCTATTTCTTTTATATCGGCGGCAATGATTCACAGCATACTGCATTTCGTGTGAGTGAGCTCGCAAAAGAAAAGGGGCTCGATCTCGTCGCCACGGGTGTACCCAAAACGATCGACAACGACGTGGGAGACAGCGAGTTCTCGCTTATTGATCATACCCCCGGTTACGGGAGTGTGGCACGATACTGGTCGCATATCGTTCAGAATGCAAACGAGGAAAATATGGGCTCGTCTCCGGCCGATCCGGTACTCGTGGTGCAGGCAATGGGAAGAAAGATAGGTTTTATACCGGCGGCAGCCCGTCTGGCGGATGAAAACCGGCAAATGCCGTTGCAGATTTACATGAAAGAGTCGGACGTTACCCTGGAGCAGTTGTGTGACAATGTCAACGATCAGCTCGCAAGGGACAAACGGTGCGTGCTCGTCATAAGCGAAGGGTTCGATGTCGGCGATGTCGGAGAAGTAAAGGATTCCTTCGGTCATACGTCGTTTGGATCGAGCAAAGTGAGTGTGTTTCAGCACGTGGTCAACTATCTCAACGAAAAGGGGATAAAGGCCCGCGGCTCGGCGCGCGGCCAGGTAATGGGAACCGATCAGCGCGATACCATGGTATATGCATCGACCATTGACCTTGACGAAGCGTACAAAGTGGGCCAGAAAGCGGTCGATATCGCCCTCAACGAAGGTAACGGATGGATGGCGACAATTCTGCGCCAGCCCGGGATGATCTACAATGTCAACTACGACAAGGTCCCCCTGGAGAAAGTAGCGCTGTCCGAGAGAACCTTTCCCGCATCCTGGATCGCCGAAAACCGCATCGACGTAACCGATGAATTCATACGCTATGCCCGTCCTCTGATAGGTGAAGACTGGGTGAGTGTGCCCATGGTAAATGGTCGACAGCGCTTTGCCCGTTTCAAACCGATATTTGCAGAGAAAAAATGTGCCTTCTACACCCCGGATGCCTACAAGTAACACTTAATTGCAGTGCCGATATTTTAACCATTTATATAGAAAAGGAGTAGTGGACTATGTCTACCGACCCCCATCAGCAGCTTAAGGATCTGACTGCGCAAAACGATTTTTTCATTGGTATCGACTCGGACGGATGTGCATTCGATACCATGGAGATAAAACACAAGGAGTGTTTCTGCCCCAATACAATTAAACACTGGAATCTGCAGGTAGTATCGAAATATGCCCGTGAGGCATGGGAATTCGTCAATCTCTATTCAAAAACACGGGGGTGCAACCGGTTCCTCGCCCTGATTCGGGTACTCGATCTTTTACGCGAACGCGGCGAGGTCCAGGATCGCGGTGCACATATTCCCGAAGTGGATTCCCTGATCGAATGGACCGAAAAAGAGAGCAAACTGGGAAATCCCGCGCTGGAGAAATACGCGGCATCGGCAAAGGATCAGGTGATCGATAACGCGCTTACCTGGTCAAAGGCGATCAATGCTTCGGTGGCGGACATGGTGCATGGTATTCCGCCGTTTCCACTGGTACGGGAGTCGCTGCAGAAGCTCAGCCAAAATGCGGACGCGGTCGTGGTCTCCTCCACACCGGTCGAGGCGCTTTCCAGAGAATGGAAGGAGAACGGAATCGACGCTTACGTAAACCTTATTGCAGGACAGGAACACGGCAAAAAGAGCGAGCATCTCGAGTTTGCGGCCAAAGGCAAATACGATGACGACAAGATTCTCATGATAGGTGACGCCCCGGGAGATATGAAGGCGGCAAAGAAGAACGGGGTGCTTTTTTATCCTATCAATCCGGGTGCGGAGGAGGCGTCATGGAAACGCTTCTACGACGAAGCGATGGATACATTTTTCAATGGAGGATACGCCGGCGCATATGAGCAGCAGCTGATCGACGAATTCGAAAAGCATCTGCCCGAAAATCCACCCTGGAAGGCATAAGCAGGCAGCGGAGAAAAATATGGAATCGTATCCCGGTTTTTTGTGGTGCAAAGCAGCCCAAAGGCCGGGATTTTTGTTTTTGCTGCAGCTCGCGATCAAAAATGGTCCGTGCGATTGTTTCGCACAAAAGAGCCGTACTGTATTCGGTTATACAGATGAAAA
The DNA here is from genome assembly GCA_964589825.1 of uncultured Fibrobacterota bacterium. GTDB lineage: Bacteria > Fibrobacterota > Chitinivibrionia > Chitinivibrionales > WJKA01 > CAZPUS01. Next base: position 56,855 of record CAZPUS010000005.1, read on the forward strand.
TGTGCAGTAAGAGATTGTACCGTGCAGAAAAAATGGCAGTCCCGAGGGGGATCGAACCCCTGTTGCAGGAATGAAAATCCTGAGTCCTAACCACTGGACGACGGGACCGTCACATTTATGGGGTGTAAAAATAGTAAATTTATACGCAAAGCGCAAATTTTAAATGTATATTTTCAGCCTTTTCCGGAGAAATGACGTATGCAGTTACCCGCACTGCGAGAACATACACAGGCGCACCTGTGTCCAACTACGGGAAGAGGCTGAGCAGCCCGAATCATCGTTTTGTCGGATACCGCGGCCCGCCGGATACTTATATGATCGAGGCGATATTGTATACCAAATCGGGTGAAATCAGTATCACTGTGATGGCGGTTAAACACCATACGAAAAAAAAACAGGCCGACGGGCGGCTGAAGAAGAGAAGCCGCAGAACGTTTTGGCGCTGTCTGCATTAAACCGGTCTCTTGTTTCAGATTAAAAAAGATTTCAGAATATGAACTATCGTGTCGTCATTATCGTACCACCAGGCTATTCACATGCCTCCTGTTTTCTTGAGCTTGCCTATTGTATTAAAAGTTCGTTCGTATCACTGGGCCACTCGTGTGATATCGCGGTCAACGATATGAGTCCCTCGGGTATAAATGTCGTGCTCGGTTATCATCTGCTCCGGTCGGGTGACTATCTTCGTTCGTATAACTATATAGCCTATCAGCTGGAGCAACTTGGTAAAAATGCGGCGTCTCTGCAGCCAAACACCGAAGCGGTACTGCGCACTGCCTCCGCGGTGTGGGATTTTTCTCATGACAATATCGATTATCTGAATAAACGGGGCATTCAGGCACATTATCTGCCGCCAGGGTATCATGAAAATTTGTGTCAGATACCGGTGCGGGATGAAAATGATAAGGATATTGATCTGTTATTTTACGGGACACTTGGACAGCGACGAAAAAAAATTCTGCAGCAGCTGGCGGGTTATGACGCGTACAGACTTGAAACGCTTTTCGGGGTATATGGCAAAAAGCGGGATGAGTATATTGCCCGGGCAAGAATAGTACTGAATATCCATCACTACGAAACGAAGCTTTTCGAAGCGGTGCGAATATCCTACCTTCTCAATAACGGTTGTTTCGTGCTTTCCGAAGAGGCGGATTTCAATCCCTATGATGATGTGGGATTGGCAAGTGTGGGGTACGAATCAATTCCCCGGCAGGCTCTCTACTGGCTCGAAAACCCCTTACACCGCCAGCGTGTCGCGCAGCGCAATCGTGCCCGTTTTCAACAGCATTACTACATGCCACGGCTCATGGAACCGGTGATAGCTAAAATGTCCGACAGTTGAGAATCAACGTGTTTTGAAGTGTTGTGCCAGTGTGTCGAGTTGCCCTTTTGACGCTTTCACCTTTGGTGCAAGATTACCCATATCCTTCATGGAGAGGGATATACGCTTTTTTTCCGGCTGTATCTTGACGATTCGGACATTGATGATATCACGTACCGATACGACCTGTTCAGGGACCTCTACGTATTGATCGGCAAGCTGGGATATGTGAATGAGTCCGTCGTATTCGGCATTAATATCGACAAACACACCGAATTTGGTGATATTGGTAACCACGCCGGTCACGACCGTTCCTTCACTCAGCTCTGAGAGCGTCTTGCGTCTGCTGCGGCGTGCAGCATCTTTGAGCAGAAAGTTTTTTCCGGTCCGAAGGTGTGGTATCAGTGCATTCTGAACGTAACTCTCCTCGAGGTAGTTGGAGGCCTCGTAGGAACTGAGCGCCTCTGGAGTGTTGATAAGCGCGGTCGTGGTAATGTCCATCTGTGCACATATCTCTTCTACCCATGAGAAGTTGTCGGGATGGACGCGCGTATAATCAAGAGGATTGTCCGAATCCGGAAACAGCAGCCAGCCGGCAATATTGCGGTACATAACATGCGATATCCCCTCAAGCGATGCCATCTCCGCTTTTGACGAGAGACCGTGATCGGTAATCGCGGCATGGATTTTTTCAGCGGCCTCTTCCTGGATGCATGGAAGCCATAGTAATGACTGTACACTGCATTTGCGGGTATCGAGACCGTCTTTGAGTATTAGTGCTCTTGCCTTGTTGTCCACAAGCCCGTAAATATGATCCGAAGCCACCATATTCTGCAGCGGATGAAGCGGAAAAAATTCAATACCGATCTGTTGCATTACAGGAATAGGTCTGCAATGGGTTATCCCTGAGGCGAATGCCTTTCTCATAGGTGTTTCGAGATCACCATACCTGGTATTCATCCAATTCGATTCGGCGATTTTTGACAGTGACTGACGTGAAACCTTTGTTTCGGTGATTTCGACATCCTGGGCACTGATCTGTTCTGCAATCGACGTGATCTCTTTGAGCGTCTCTCCGCTTGCGGTTATAAGAAATGTCGAAGGACGATGGCGGTTGTAAAACTGGGAAAGACGCGATTTAAGCGAGCTGTTTTTATCGGTACGATTGATGGTAGAAGCTCCAAGAAAATTACCCTGTCTGTCAAGTGCGGTCAACGCGATCGCGTTATTGTCCTGCTGAAAAATCGCGACAATACGCTGTGTGGAGTCATGCTGTCCGGCTATTTCTTCAAGTTCCTTGGCGATTTCCTCGAGCAGATCCTTTTCATGATCAATTTTAAGAATTTCCTTGATCTGCTTTTCTACAAGGGAGTGAAGATTCTTATTCCAGCATTCTTCTATGGCTTCGATCATGATGTGGGTGCCATAGCTTTCGGGATCCTCTATAAGGTGTTCCTTCAGCAATTCCACGATGCTGAAGAGATTAACCGAAATTTTTAGTTTGATCGCTCCTTCGCCCTCTTTACTGAGCAGGTTAAGAAGCTCATGGGTGGGAATTTCGTCGAGTCTCACCTGATTCTCTATATACGATTTGAACTCGCTTTCATATTTCTTTTTGGGTTGCACTTCGATGTAGCCGTCATCGAGAGTGAATTCCCTGGCAAGGGTACGCACCGTCTCGTTGCGCGCGATGGCATCGACAATGATGTCACGAACTCCTTCCAGGATCATATCTGCAGACGCAAGGGCGGAATTTGACGAATCCACCAGGGCGGCGGCGTCCTCCTCGGGTTCCTGTTCGAGCTCCTGATTGAGCAGTTTGTCCGCGAGATCTCCCAGGCCTTTGTCGCGTGCTTTTTGCGCTTTGCTGCGCGGGTTAACGCGAAACTGCGCAATCATGTCGTCGAGTTCACAAGAATTGGTTACCTCGTCGATTGCGCGTTCCACCTCAGCGGTGAGAAGCTGTGATTTTTTCAGCGCGTTTTTGAGGCGTTTTCGTTTGGGCCCCAGAGCCGCCATGCGATCGAGGAACGCATACACGCTGTAGGTACCTGCATAGTCGAGTTCGGTGTTGACATCAGGATGGTATTCGGACAGGTAGAGTACAGAATCACCATCTGTATACGCAGTACACAGATGTGCTGCACATGAAGTCGAAATATTCCAGTCCTGGGCGATTTTGTCCGAGAAATGATCCATAGGGTATTTTCGATACTGAAGATAAGAAAGTATTCAAAGATACTATTTGCCGGTTTTTAAAAGCAAGTCATAGGTGAATGCCGTGATGCGGCCGGTTACGAGAAATTTTCCGGATCGGTACGTTTCTTGTAAAAAGCGTCGATCATACGAATCGCTTCGACGGGGTCATCTATCTGATTGATGAGCGACATATCGTCGTCCGCGATATAGTCGTGCGCCAGCATCGTGGTGCGGATCCACTCGACCAGCCCTTTCCAGTACTCGCTTCCCATAAGCACGAGCGGCAGATTTTCGGTTTTGTGTGTCTGGATGAGTGTGAGTGTCTCGAAAAGCTCGTCGAGCGTGCCAAAGCCGCCCGGCATCACGATCACCGCTGCGGTATATTTTAAAAACATGACTTTGCGGATGAAAAAATAGCGAAAGTCGAGTCGTTGGGTAATGTAGGGATTGGGTTCCTGCTCGTGTGGCAGCTGGATGTTAAGGCCGATGGATACCCCACCCGCTTCGTGTGCACCTTTGTTCGCCGCTTCCATAAGTCCCGGTCCGCCGCCGGTGATTACGTTGAACCCATTCTGCACCGCGTTGCGTGCGGTTTGTTCAGTGAGTGCATAGTAACGGTGGTTATCGCGCTCACGGGCGGAGCCGAAGATGGTCACACACGGTCCATAGCGATATAGTTTTTCGAACGACTCGATAAATTCTGCCATAATGCGGAATACACGCCACGATTCTTCATACGGAAAACGCTTTGCATTGTGGGTTGTATCGTTTTGTGGTGCACCCATGGGGCAGGCCTTTCTGTGAATTTTGATAGATACGACACGTCATTTCCGATGCGGATGTCGGTGCGGGACACACCTAAAAAAAACCGCACTGCGGGGCACGTATCATTAGTTCCATCCGTGCCTGAATACGCAAAAACGGTCGCAATACCGGCACGGCATTATTTTTACTGATATACTGCCAGAGCACAGCCGGCGTTATTCCCTGTTTTGTGAATGCATTGCAGCCGGTTCAGTGCGATTCCATAAAAATTAATTTTTGCAAACCCACGATGCATACTTGCATGTACACTGAAAACTGCTTTTCATTATCCCCCGGATGGCGGCGGCGGCTACAAAAGGCATGCGGCAGTGAGCCTGGCGAGTTTCTTTATGTCAAGGTTGCCACACAGATGCTTTACGTGGTGCGTAATAGTGAATCCGTTCGGGAATTTGCGGTTTCGACCTCCCGAAACGGAATTGGATCGCAGGACGGATCGTTGCGGACACCACCGGGAATTCATCGCATATACCGCAAGATCGGAGCGGGCGTGCCGCCGGGACGGATTTTCGAGAGCAGGTGCGATACCGGTATCGACTGCACATATGATCGTCACCAGAATTCGGAACGCCGACAGGTGCTCACCAGGATACTGTGGCTGCAGGGCTGTGAGCCGGGCCTTAACCGGGGTGAGGGGATCGATTCCCTCAGCAGGTATATTTATATTCACGGCACCAATAACGAAGAGAAGATCGGTACGCCGAATTCTCACGGATGCATTACCATGAAAAACAACGAAGTAATTGAATTATTCGATATGGTGGAGGAGGGGTGTATTGTTATTATCGATTGACGGGGTGGAATGTAAAAAGGTTCATTTTATCGGTATTTACGGAAGTGGGATGAGCGCGCTGGCGCAGTTTTTGTGTCAAAGCGGATGTGAGGTGACGGGCTCCGACCGCGGTATGGGCAATGCCGCCACCGAGCAAATACACTCATGTCTTTCTGGTGCGGGATGTCGAATATACCCCCAGGATGCAACGGTACCCGACAGCTCACACGATGCGTGTATAGTATCAACCGCGATCGAGGAGTCGATTCCGGATGTGCAGAAGGCAAATGAGCTGCGCATACCGCTTTTTCACCGCTCGCGTCTTCTCGGGGCCATCGCACATCAAACCAGAATGATTGCGGTTGCGGGTACAAGCGGTAAATCGAGTGTGAGTGCAATGATACTGGAGATACTTATGCAAGCAGGGCTCGATCCGTCGTTTATTGCCGGTGCACGTACAAAAGCGCTTATTGAACGGGGAGTCTACGGTAATGCGTGGAAAGGAGAATCGGATATACTCATCGCCGAAGCGGATGAAAGCGATGGGTCGCTCGTCAATTACGAGCCATATCTGAGTGTTATTCTGAATCTATCAAAAGATCATAAATCGGTCGATGAAGTCCGGCGTATGTTTCATGCACTGCAGCGAAATTCGTCTGCGTGTATAGTCAACAGGGACGATCCGGGGCTCGATGAGATAAATGCCGATGCGGCATTCGGCACAGGAGAGACCGTTACGTACCGTATCGGCGATGTGGGATGCCGCTCCCTGGCATGCGAATTTACGTTTAACGGTGATCCCTGCCGTCTTGCAATGCCCGGGAGGCATAATGTCTACAACTTTTCTGCCGCCGCCGCAGTGTGCGAGCGGCTCGGGATTGCACGTTCACAGGTGCTTTCCGCCGCTTCGCGGATGCAGGGGGTAAAACGGCGTTTCGAGATACGGTATGCGTCGAGCCGTGGCACGGTTATTGACGACTATGCGCATAATCCCGCCAAAATCGCCGCTGCGCTGCAGGCGGCACAGAAAATATCGAAACGGGTGATTGCGCTCTTTCAGCCGCACGGATTTAAACCTCTGGAATTTTTTCGTGACGAGTTGATTGACTGCCTGCGCAGATATGTGCGTACAGACGATGTCGTGATACTCCTTCCGGTCTATTATGCGGGCGGTACGGCCCCAAAGCGTATCCACTCAGCTGACATAGCGGGCGCACTGGAGGATGCACCGTTCGACATATGCAGCGTCTCCTCCCGTGACGAATGCAGCCGTTGTGTGCAACGTATCTTCAGAGAGGCGGATACGCTTTTGCTTATGGGTGCTCGTGATCCCTCGCTTTCCTCCTATGCCGAAGAGCTGACAGGGATCGTCCGTACACGCCTTACTTCTGCTTAGAAGCAGCGTCCGACGTTTTTTTCTTTTTCGGACGGCTTTTCCCGTAGCTTCCCGCGATTATCTTACCTTTTCTGGTACGGATATCACCTTTTCCCATACAAGATCCTTTCGAAAATGGTTAACGCAGTATATATCCGCCGTGTGCGGATATGGTTGTTTCAGTGTTTGGGCGTAATCTATGCAAATAGTTACGTATGTTCCACGAATCTGTTCGTATCGGGCATCATCAGGTCCCCGCAGCCCTGCTTCTCTGGACCACAAGATCGAGAAGCTTTGCATAGTCGAGCCGGTGTTCTTCACCCGAGGTCATATCCTTGAGGATTGCGTCACCTTCGGCGTGGAGTGACTCTTTCATTATTATACACAGGCGTGCGCCTGTTGCATGTGCCTGTTTCATCTGTTTGGCGATGCCGACCGGCTTGAGACTGTATTCGCACGAAACCGCCTCATCACGGAGGCGCCGGGTGATAGTCAGCGGCTCATGCGGCAGCAGCGATTTGTCTGCGGCAATGTAGACCGTGCATCGGGATGGGGAGGGCACCGGCATTTTTTTGTGTTGCATAAGATGGGCGAGTACTACATCGCCGGCTGCAAAACCGGTTGCGGGGGTGGGCGGTCCGCCGTAGGTCTGTACCAGGTGATCGTAGCGTCCTCCGCCGGCTATGGCGCGAAACGATTTCATGGTATCGAAAAGCTCGAACACGATACCGGTATAGTAGGCCAGTCCCCGTACAATACCGATGTCGAATCTGATGTAGTTACCAAGACCGTAGCGTTCGATAAGTGAAAAAAGAGTGCGGAGATTTTCGAGCTCTTCGAGATCGGGATTGAGCACGCCAATATCGTCAAGCGACTGTGCAGAAAATATCTCACCGATACGGCTTCGGCATTTATGCTGCGGTACGAGCTCACGCAGTTTTTCTTCGTACTGATTCTGCTCCATTTTACTCTTTTTGTCAAGAAGCGCAAATATCGCCGGGACTGCATCAGGGCTGATTCCTTCACCAATAAACAGCTGCTCCAGCAGTGTTCTGCTTGAAATGTGAACCGCAAAATCGGTTCCTTCGAATCCGAGTGCACGCATCATATCGATGGTGGCGCAGATAAGCTCCGCATCGGCACTTACACCCGCGACACCAAGTATATCCATATTGAGCTGAAAAAATTCCCGAAGCCGTCCTTTCTGCATTCGTTCGTATCTGAAAAGACGCGGAATCGAATACCACCGCAGCGGGTATTTGAGTGAATTCGCCCGTGCGGCCACCATTCGTGCAAGCGAGGGAGTCATCTCGGGACGAAGCGATATATTGCGTCGGCTTTTATCCTGGAACGAATAAAGCTGTTTTTCGATCTCTTCGCCGCTTTTCTGGGTGTAGAGCTCGAGATGTTCGAACATCGGTGCGTCGTAAAGTTCGAACGCATAGTTGTGGCATACGTCATGCCATCGCGAAAAGATGTGCTCGCGAATGTAAAGCGTTTCTTCTCCGGGATAAAAATCGCGCGTTCCCTTGGGTGGATTGATCTGTTTCATTGACTTAACGCCGGCGCCTTTTTTTTCTTATTTGTTTTTTCATTTTTCGTATCACCCCGGGCAGGTGCGTCTGCTCCCAGCGATACCATTTCTCATGGCAAAAATACTTTTTTTCCACACGTCTGAATTCCGGGGTGTGAATGCGTCGCGTGCCGTTTTTTGTATAGGGCGGACAGGCAATGTGGCACATTTCGTGGTGTACTATTCCGTATATGGCGAAATCAGGAACAGATGGATGATCGTAGACACCCGCGATCGTGATGACATTGACCGCGTCATTATTATCGTTTCTCATTGACGTGTGATACGAGGTGCGTGAGCCGTAGCGACCCCAGCGTATCAGTGAAGTGAGTCTGTTGCCAAAATAGGTGTTGTTTAATTCATCGAACACCTCACGCAGATCGTATCGTGTACCGGCAGTTACAAACGGGATACGGGTGGTGCTGATACTTCGCTGCGCAGAGGCATGGCCTTTTTTTTCCATATAGTGCCATATACGGGCTTCTATCTCCTGCTTTTTGCGTTGTGCATTTGAAGATAGTCTTCGATTGCGTGAACGTGATATCTGCAGCTGTGCCCACTCTATCAGGCTGTGTTTGATATCCATTGGGGCGCGGTCGAGAAATGCGGGAATGGTAAGCTGTGCAGGATGCGGCGGGCGGGGAAAGGTTATACGCCAGCTTTTTTTGAGTCTGGGGGCGATTTTTACGGTAATATCGATAATACCCCGGGACTGTATAAGTGATGTAAGGCCTTGATTATCGTATAGATTAAGGGTGGTTTGCAGATGCTGTATACTCATGGCTTTTTTGAATCAGGGGCTCCACTAATGTATTTTATGTAATTTGTAAAAAATAGTTAATTCAAAAACGGCAGTACTATTATCCAAAGATCAAGGAGTATCTATTATGAGTAACGAGATTCTGACAAAAGTCGGTGACAATATCCGCCTGCTCACTGTAGGCATGACAGAAAAAGCGAAGTCGGGGCATCCCGGCGGTGCAATGGGCGGTGCCGATTTTATGGCGGTGCTTTTTACCGAATTTCTGAATTTTAATCCCGACAACATGGCATGGGAGCATCGTGACCGTTTTTTTCTCGATCCGGGTCACATGTCGCCGATGCTGTATTCGACGCTTTCATTTTTCGGCGCATACTCACTCGATGATATTGCTCAGTTTCGCCAGTGGGGAAGTCCTACGCCGGGGCATCCCGAACGGGACGTTACACGGGGTGTCGAAAACACATCGGGTCCTCTTGGCCAGGGCCACAGCATGGCGCTGGGCTCTGCAATCGCGGAGCGTTTTATGGCGGCACGATTCGGTGAATGGATGAGTCATAAGACATATGCGTTCATATCCGACGGTGGCATACAGGAAGAGATATCGCAGGGTGTCGGAAGACTCGCGGGGCACTATGGTGTAGGCAATCTCATACTTTTTTACGATGCAAACGATATCCAGCTATCCACGCCCACTGCGGAGGTTACGAGCGAAGATACGGCAAAGAAGTATGAAGCGTGGGGGTGGCATGTGGAGCAGATTGACGGACACGATTTTGACCAGATACGAGGTGCACTCAAGCGTGCAAATGAGCAGACGCAGCGGCCCTCGATAATAATCGCAAAGACGATTCTTGGCAAGGGGGTTTGTGATGAGACAGGCAACCAGATGGAGCCGTCCTCCGAAATTCACGGCAAACCGGTATCAAAAGCAGGGGCGTGTTTTCAGCAGACCGTGCAGAGACTCGGTGCGGATCCTGAAAACCCGTTCGTCATTTTTCCCGAAGTTGCGGAATATATCGAGAAGGTGAAAGAGCAAAAACGTGCATATGTAAAGGAATGCGCCCAGAAACGACAGAAGTGGGAAGAGGAGAATCCCGAGCTGTCGAAGAAGCTGAAATCGTTTATGGACGGTACTGCGGCGAAATTCGATTTCAGTTCGGTAGAGCAGAAATCGGGTGCAGCGACGCGTAAGGCTTCCGGAGCGGTCCTAGCCGAGTTCGCTAACAACATCGATAACATGATTGTTGCGTCCGCCGATCTATCCGACAGTGACAACACTAATTCGTTTCTCAAAAATACCAGGGCGTTTACACGGGGTGATTTTTCGGGCCAGTTTCTCCAGTGCGGAGTCTCGGAATTGACTATGGGCGGCATAATGAATGGAATTGCCGCACACGGCGGCGTTATTCCTGTGTGTGGTACCTTTTTTGTGTTCTCCGACTACATGAAGCCGGTCGTCAGGCTTGCCGCGCTCATGGAGCTTCCGGTCAAATACGTGTGGACGCACGATGCATTTCGCGTGGGTGAAGACGGCCCCACTCACCAGCCGGTTGAACAGGAAGCACAGATTCGCCTGCTCGAAAAAATGAACAATCATTCGGGTACACGCAGCATGATGGTGCTTCGTCCCGCCGATGCGCACGAGACGACCGTTGCGTGGAAAATGGCAATGGAGAATACTCATACACCCACCGCGCTGCTGCTTTCACGACAGGGTATAGAAGACGTCCCCGCACAGTCGGGCTCCAGTAGATACACAGATGCCCTGCAGGCGCAAAAAGGCGGATATATCGCCTATCGGGAAGGTGATGCGCCCGATATTATCCTGGTTGCCAATGGCTCGGAAGTTTCAACCTGTATTGCGGGTGCAAAGATACTCGCAGCGCAGAAATCCCTGAACGCGTGGGTGGTCTCTGCAATTTCGGATGCGGTTTTTATGGATCAGGATGAGCAGTATAAGAATTCGGTCATTCCCTTCGGCGTCCCCGTGCTCGGGTTTACCGCGGGACTTGCTACTGCCCTCGAGCCGCTGACAGGCCCGATGGGTAAAGCAATCGGTATGGAGAGCTTCGGTTTTTCGGCCCCGTATACCGTACTCGATGAAAAACTCGGATATACCGGCGAGAACGTGGCGCAAAAAGCACTTGCATATTTGAATGAATACGATGCGCTGAAGAAAAAACTTTCATCGGTAGTATGCTGAGTAGGCGGATAGACGGGGGCAATTAACGCGATACGAACGGAGGTAGTGATGAAAATAGGTGTGGTGAGTGATACTCACAGAAACAGAAGACTGCTGCAGCAGGTTGTCGACTGGCTCGTACAGACGCATTCTATTGCCGTATTGTATCATCTTGGTGATGATTACGACGATACGTCCAGTATATCGGATAAAGGAGTAGAGATATATCAGGTTCCCGGGATATATCATCCCGGCTATCGCAGCGGAAGCCTGGAGCCTGTCGTACGACACACCGTGATGGGCCTTAATGTGCTTTTGGTACACAGCCTCGATCAGGATGTGTCACAGGAGGATGTGCTGAGTTCCGATATCGTGCTGTATGGACATACGCACGATGCTACGATTCGGATCGAAGACGGCGTATTGTTCATGAATCCCGGCCACCTGAAGGGCAAGAGGGATAAAAACCGGGATTCATCCTTTGGTATGCTCGACATACAGAACGAGAACATATATGCGTCTTTGTACGATATAAAATACGGAGAGCTCCAGAAGGTCCCGATTTCACGTTCGGGAGCCGGGCTCTACAAACATATATAGCGGCCCATTCTTTCCATATGACCCGGGGCATCGGAGGAAAGGAGCACGTTTTTTACATTATTTTTTTTTGCCGAAAATACGGGTAATGACATTGCCGGCGAATTGAAAAGAAACAGGATGCCATTGATATTGATTCGTATGGCTGTTACCTAAATTGATCGGCTTTGTTCGCGAAATTTGGAGCCATCCCCTCGCGTTTGCATCCGCAAAAAAAGAACCTGTGAACAACGTCGACCCATTATTTCCGGGAATGCAATCATCGTAGGGCTTACCGCATTGTTCATATAAACTTTGCGGTCAGCTTGAGTGAGTAGTATCTGCCAGCGAATCCCTGAATTCATAAAACGTGGTATTATCGGTATACAGGGCGAATACCCGTTCGAACTCGTCTGTATCCTCAAAGCCTACCTTTGCAGCGATCTCGGCAGCCATGGTTTTGGGATGGATGTAAAGGTGATGTTTTGCCCGATTAATTCTGACATGGTTGATGAACTCTTCTATAGACATACCGAGTTCTTTTTGGAAAAGACTCTGTAGAAACGCTTCGCCGGTGACGAGGTCCTGGCAAACGATTTTTGGCGTAAGATGAGGCAGGTAATAAAGTTTTTCGATATATTTACAGGCTTTCTGTACTTCCTTGTCCATTATCGAAAGGCGCATTCGGGTAAGAAATCGCTGCTTATCCCTCGTGTCATGAAAGAACGCGATGGTTGCCCAAATAAGCCCTGCACAAATGAGCAGGATGGCAATATGAATGATATGCGTTCTAAGCCATGAAAATACCGTGTGCAGATGGAGGAATCGTCCCACGCGTACAATAAAGCTGAGGTTTTTGGTGGTATCTCGCTGGGTGTCCGCTGCATAGAATGTGTCGGTAAAGGTCGCTGCATGTGCAGAATCCTCACGGGCCGCAGAATCTGCGGTTGTTTTTGTGAGCGATTCTTTTGTCATATGCGAATCGGATACTGCGGCAGTGGAATCGTCGATAGCACTATCCCGGATAGTAGTATCAAACGTATCCTTATCCGTCGGGACAGTCGGTTCGGTCAGACTGTCGAGTAGATTATCGACCGAGTTCTGTATGAGCGAATCGGAAATCGTGACCGTTGTATCCGACTTGACAACGGAGGAATCAACCGTCGAATCTGACTGCGGCGGTTCCGCCCATGCGGATGAACCCACAAACAGAAAAAACGATATCAAAAATGGGAAAAAACCCCGCGCTGCAGCGTTAAGTAGTGAAACTGGTCGCATAATTCCAAATATACTACCTGCGCGGGACTCTATCATAAAGCGCGCGTACGATGGTATTTTATTCGAATCGGTAAGAGAGCCATTCAATTGAAATTCACACCGCGTGATATGGTATGCGACATCGGTTGCATCCTTCACCACTGCGGTGTTTTCGAAAATCGGGAGCTGCAGAGGTGAGCGCAGCCGGAATTTATCAAAAACACAACCGCATAACGGTCCGGTGAAGAGTCTATCGAAATAATCGATCGATTCAGGTGCAAAGAGAACAACGAGGGTTGTATTTTATCGAGTGTAGTGATAATGAACCGTAAATACGTAACAACAACAAGGAGAAGTAATATGCAAAGGATAGGGTTGTATATGGTTATGGCAGTAGTGTGCTGCGGTATGTTTTCGGCCCTCGAGGCCTACAGCAGGTATACGCATGTGCAGATTGGTCCACAGTGGCCCGAAGACCTGAAGGGTGTTGCATGGAACGCGGGTCTGGAGTCGGGTGCGGAATTCGATCAGATAATAACCGTGGGTGGCGGGCTCAATTTTTTATGGAAGACCGAGGTGAGTGACAGTGAGGATGTTTCCACCACGCCGGTTACGAAAATCGATACCTCGAAAACCGGGCGCTATATGGTTCCTGTCTACGCGACACTCGGTATCGATCCGCAGCCGCAGCTGATCGTGCACCCGGTGCTCAAGATAGATGTCGGTCTCAACACCATGTACTACAGCCACAGGGAATACGACAGGGATAAGGAAAAGCTTGTTAAAGCCGATACCTCGAGCGGGTTTTATTTTGGTCCTTTTGTACGGGTGGGTCTCGAAGGGGTATACGATCTCGGAGAGACGGTGTCGGCACGTGCGGGATGTAGCTGGAGCTGGTCGAAGGTAAAGAAAAACGCGGAAAATGCCGGGCATTACGAACGGCCCATGAGTGGATTCGGGATGTGTGTGGGGCTGCGTTTCCGTATGTGAGCAGGCTGGGCGTGACAAAAATTATGCCCGAAGCAATAGAGCAAAAATGCAGTAGCGGAGGGCGTGGAAGGCGGTTACCATGCTTCGAAAAGGCGCGAATCGACCCCGTCTTCCCCGATGGGAAAACGAACGCGTTTGCCGCATTTGGGGCACATACCGGCATACGCGCTGCCGTCTCTGGTTTTATATATGTATCTGTACACATTGCAGCACTTGAAATGGACCCCGAGTGCTTTACTGGGGCGTTTGTCGGCCGGTTTTCCGGAGGTGAAATCGTGCATGGAACCGATTACGTATCAAGTATGGGTTTTTGGAATCGATCATTACATACTGCTTCGGCGAATACGGACCGGTACATGGAACCGGCGTTTATCCCTTGCGGTTATTTACTTCCGTAAGCCGTGGTATAAGAGTCCCTGTGTCAAAGCAGTATCTATGTTCCCACCGGGGATAATGGGCGCAAATGTGGTAATGCAAAAAAAGCACATGTATGTACGCAGCATTATTTCACATTATATCATATTTATTCCTGCAGTGCAACCGGGGCACCTCGGTTGCAGCACTGCTCAGTACACGTTGTTGTCGACAATGTACTCGATGACGCCTTCCGGCAGCAGGTACGTGCAGGGAATGCCGCTGGAGAAGTATTTTCTGAGTAAAGAAGAGCTGAGTGCCCACTGCGGAGAGGGCAGGGCGGTAATCGGGACATCAGCAATTGCCGCAGGCGGGGTCATACCGTAGCCGGGGCGCTTGGTGACACACAACGATACCATAGTGATAATATCGCGAAAACGGTGCCAGGTCGGGATCTCTCTGAGGTTATCGGAGCCGATGATGTAGTGTATCTTCGCATGAGGATGTCGGTTTCGGAAACGATACAACGTATCGATTGTATACGAAGGTCCTTCCCGGTCAAGTTCGTCGGTAAGAATCCGTGCCTTGGGGAATTCGTGGATCGCTTTTTTGAGCATTGTGTGGCGCTGGTGTGCAGATGCGGTAATCGAATGCTTTTTATGGGGAGGGACGCGTGCCGGTATAAAATACAGTTGTGAGAGCTGCAGATAGTCGCACGCCATTTTTGCGGTGCTGAGATGCCCGTAATGAATGGGGTCGAAACTGCCGCCGAAAAGACCTACGTTGTAACTGTCCATAGAGTGCTTATGAATCGGTGGATGGCAGCTGCTGTTTGAGCTGCCGGGCTTTTTTTACTATGGCATCGTCTGCCGTGTCGTCATTTAGCAATGACGCGATGAGACGGCGGGCTTCCCGGGTGCGGTGCAGACGGATCAGGTTTTGGGCTGCATGGAGCTTTGCCTGGGGTGCATACTCCGATTCCGGGAATTTGTCTATTACCGATCGATAATAGATAACCGCGGCTTCGTATTTATTCAGTTTTTCGTAAAGCTCGGCTGTTTTGTACTCTTTTTTTGCGAGTTTTTTCCGGCATTTGTGAAGGTAGACTTTTGCGCTGTCTCTGAGAGGCTGAGGTGGATCGCTGTTTATAAAGTCCTGTAAATGACGTATCGCATCCCGGGTTTCTGACTGGTCGCGATTATATGCCAATGACGCGTTAAAGCTGGAGAGTCCGATATAGAGTCCGGCCTTATCGTAAAAGGGAGAGCGGGGGTAATCGCGACGAAGATGCTGAAATTCGGTTTGAGCCTCGAGTGGACGGTCGAGTTCATACAGAGAGCGGGCCAGGTAATAGATAATCGAATCGGTTGCCTGGTGGCCGCTGCAGTTGAATTTTATATTGGAAAGAATCTCCTGGGCCTTTGAATACCGTTGCTTTTCGTAGTTGCCACGAGCGCTTTGGAACCGTTCGCTGCAATCGACCGGTTTCTTTTTTGCTCCGGCCGTACATGCTGCAATACAGATGCTCAGAACTATAGCGTAGTGTTTCCTTTGAAAAAACATCAGGTGATCCTTAAATAAAAAGTATTACCGGATACCGGCGCTGACAAAAACTACCCTGTTATGGTACGTAAGGGCGCCTCTTTAAAACGCACGATGTAATCGTGCATACTGGGTGACAACCATTGAGGTTGTCGTCTCAGGCTTAGAAAAATAGTTTATGTGCGTGTACTATACCGGACAACCCCGCCTGAAAGATAGCCACCTGCGGCTGCGGATAATAGAATGGCCCCGGGAGGTGGGGCACCTGTTCCTGAAAGCTGGCTCCAGGGGCATATCACTTTAGTCTGGAGAGGTAATTTTCGACCTGGGTGACGTAAGGAGAGTTAGGAAAGCGGGTAAGGAAATTCTTGAATTTGTTTTTGGCTTCGTTTGTATGCCCCATCTGGTAGAGTGCACGCGCGATCTGGAAGTGGGCGTCGTCTTTTTTTTCGAAATTTGAAACGTCCTTTACTTTTTTGAATGACGCGATAGCCTGCGCATACTCACCCTGTGCGTAATAACACTCACCAATCCAGTAACGGGATTTATGCGAATACATGCTTTCCGGATATTTCGAGATAACCTCTGAGAAGATATGGCGAGATTTTTTGTAGTCACCTTTGTCAAAGGTCGTCAGCCCCTGGTTGTAAAGAAAGTAGGCATCAGAGGGATTAAGAATGCTGTAAGCTGAGGTAGGGGAAAAAGAAGGAGGGGCCTTTGGCGTTTGTTGCGTTTTTTTCTGCGGAGCACTTCGGGGCATTTGCTTGAGTGTAGTTACCTGTGCCTGCAGATCCTTAATCGCTTCCACTATGAGCGAAAGCTGTACCTCGAGCTCCTCGATTTTGGCGATCGATACCCGTGAGGCCTTTTCGTTTATATGATTAAGCCGGTGATCGATTTCGGCGAGTTTGCTGTTAAGATTGTCCGTTTTGAGTTTGGCTTCCTGCGCTATGCGAAGCGCCTTGTTCGAATTCTCCTTGACCTGTACTACATCTACCTGCGGAAGCAGGGGGTCCTGGGTGGAATTCATCTTAGAGGCAGGACCGGCACATCCGGCGAACACGACCGATG
Organism: uncultured Fibrobacterota bacterium; assembly: GCA_964589825.1. Taxonomy (GTDB): domain Bacteria; phylum Fibrobacterota; class Chitinivibrionia; order Chitinivibrionales; family WJKA01; genus CAZPUS01. The sequence continues at coordinate 73,652 of CAZPUS010000005.1, forward strand.
CAAGCGCGAGAGCTGAACATAATTTCATACAGACCACTTTCCGTAAAAGAAAAAATGAATGTTATCGTAACCTGAATTGATAATTTTAGTTGCGGCATCTGTTGCAATCCGCACTATTCTAAATAGTCTCTAAAATCATGAGGCAACCAACAAGGTTGCCCCATAATTGTTGAGAACACAGTAGCAGCACGGCTCATCGCAGCTTTTATCGAAACAACCGCTCAATTCAAACATAAATATAATATATACTGTGCGTCGCTGCGGATAAAGAAGAATGGCGTTATCCCTGCTTTGTGTGGAAAAACAGAAGTGATGCCGATCTTCTTTTCATTACTGCGTGTTAATTATATCGACCAGTGAAGCATGGGCCTTGAGGCGCTATATTGTGGTGGCGTATATACCGGGGTGCTCAACCCTGCGACAAACTATTTTTCTTATGATAAAACGGTAATCCCTGACGGCTTATTATTTTGTAATACCGACTTCGTGAACCATGATATTATATCGATACGTCCTTAAAAAACATTTCCCCCCGTTTATCTATTCTATCGCGATTATTCTCTTTATTTCGATTGTCAATTATGCGGTACGAATACTGGATAAAATAATCAGCAAGGGGCTCGAACCGGGCGTGGTGCTCGAGATTTTTCTGGTCAATCTCGGATGGATGGTTGCACTGGCAGTACCTATGGCCACGCTTACCGCCACACTTATGGCGTTTGGCAGTATGTCTGCGGACAACGAGATGGCGGCGATACGGGCTTCGGGGATTCCTCTTTACAAGCTGTTGATTGCTCCGCTTTCCGCTTCGAGTGTGCTGTGTGTGTTGCTGATTTTTTTTAACAATCTTATTCTGCCCGACGCGAACCACAGAACCGCAAGCCTGATGTCCGATATTTCACGAAAGCACCCGGCTGCATTTATCGAGCCCAAGGTACTTATCGATGAGTTCAGCGATTATGGACTGTATGTCGAGCGGGTAAAAAGCAAAACCGGGCGGCTCTACGGGATCAAGGTTTTCTCTCAGCAAAAGGGAGGACGGTATACCACAACAGTCGCCGATTCGGGAGAAATCATTCAGACACATAACGGCAGGTTCCTCAGGCTCACCCTCTTTCACGGCGCATCGCATCAGCTCGGCGGTAAAGAGCCCGGGGAGTATATCGTCAGTTCGTTCAACGAGCAGATCCTGGTGATAAAAAACAAGGATACAAAACTGCAGCGGCGCGACCGCAGTCATCGAAGCGACAGGGAAAAAAGCTCCGAAGCAATGCTGAGGGATGTAAAACGCTACACCGAAAAAAAACGGCATACGGTAAGCCAGTACAATGCATTTCTCGATTCTCTTCAGCGCAGCGTGACGCGATGGGATTCGCTTTACCGTGTTACGCCTTTTAGTCCGGATACGGCTATCCACCGCTCCGATTCTACATTTATGCAGTGGCGTGCCGGTATCGTCACCGCGCAGCAGATGGAAACGCGGCTGACACACATGCAAAAAAAGGTGCAACGGTATGCCCGTACCATTACCAGGTATGAGAAAAACAGTGCCAAATATATGGTCGAGGTGCATAAGAAGTTTTCAATACCGTTTGCCTGTATCGTATTTGTGCTGATAGGATCTCCCCTGGGGATAATGGCGCGAAGGGGCGGTATCGCGGTAGGAGCGAGCTACAGCATACTTTTTTTTATTATCTACTGGGCTCTGTTGATACAGGGGGAGAAACTGGCGGACGAGCTGGTTATTTCCCCGTTTCTTGCAATGTGGAGTGGTAACATCCTGATCGGCGCGTGTGCATTGGTTCTTGTGTCACGACTGGGCCGACGCCGCATGAGTATTTCCTTTGCTCCGCTCCTGGAGACGCTTCGTTCATGGGCTGCGCGTCTGCATCGGAATCCGGTTATTCGCGCCATGATATTTATTGCATCGCTTCCCGTAAAGGGATGCTTTTTATTTTTGCTGTTGTTTCGCAGAATTTCCGGCATCCTTCCGCTTTACATCATACGATTATTTCTTGGGTATGTTATCGGGATAACCGTGGCGATTATAGTCGTATTTGTCACCGTCGATTACGTATCGAATTCGGGGTTGTTCAGCGAGGCGGGTACCGGGGATATCGCCAGGTACTATCTCTACTACATGCCGTGGATTCTTCCCATGATATTTCCGGTTATCAATCTTCTCGCGTCGATGGCCGTAGTGGGTAAACTTGTCGGAAGACGTGAGATCGATGCAATGCGCGCATCGGGAATCAGCGTCGTTCGTGCGTTCAGTCCGTTGCTGCTTGTGGGGCTGCTTTTCACTGGAGGAACGTTTCTTACCCGTGAAGCACTTCTTCCCCAGGCAAACATGAAACGGGAGGTGCTCAAATCCAGGCTCAAGGGGCACGGCGAACGGATGGCGGGGCGTCATAACCGGAGGGATTTTTATTATTTTGCTAATGACAGTACGGTTTACTTCTTTGAAAGACTCCGTGGATCCCGCAACAGCGGCCGCAAGGTGTGGGGGCAGTATTTTACCAAATCGAACCGCATGCGAAAATTCGTGCAGGCGGAAAAAGCGTCCTGGCGGGACAGCAGCTGGTATCTTTATAATGGTGTAGTGCGCTATGTAAGGCCTCAATCCGATTCTTTCGCGCAGTTCGATACTTTGAAAGATGTTGCACTCGATGTATCCGCACGAAAAATGGCGACTACCATATCGTCACCGCTTGAGCGCAGCTACTGGGAGCTGCATGAGTATATCCAGCGTGCAAAACGACGAGGAGAAGAGATTCAGGAGTATCTTGCGGAGCTGCACTTCAAAATGGCATTCCCGTTCATGAATTTTATCGTGATATTACTTGGCGTTTCGATTGCGGCACGTATCGGGAGAAGGGGCGGAGCCGTGCTGTTCGGCATCGGCATTTTCGTGAGTTTTTTTTACTGGATGGGTGCACGATTTGTGCTCGAATTCGGCAAAAACGGCTACATCTCACCGATTCTCGGCGCGTGGATAGGTAATGTAATATTTTTTGTAATTGGGATATGGCTTTATGCAACAACCGACAGATAACGAGAAAAACGCATCAGCCGATCACCCTTTAAAAATATTTATCGTGGATAACAATCACGATGATCTCGATTTGTTCGAGCTGTTTCTTTTTCGGGATTACGATATCGAGACCTTTCTCGATATTTACAGTGCATTGCGGCGTATCCGGGAACAGGGTGAGCGGGTCGATCTGCTTATAACCTTTACCATGTTGCCTGAAGCGGATGCGAAAAAGGTAATCGAGCTGCTGAAAGAGGATGACTCGACCGCACTGATTCCTGTCGTCGCCATAATATCATCGGTCCAGAAGTATTCCATTACCGAATTGATCAGCAGCGGGTTTACGGATGTGATCGGAAAGCCGTTTTCTCGCGATGATGTGAAAGCTACTGTCGATAAGGTGCTCGGAGAATGATGAGGTATGCATGTCGATAACACTGCGTAATAGTGCACTGATATGTGCCGCGATTGGCTTTGGTGCCTTGTTGTCGCTTCTGTTGCAGGGTTCCTTTCATCTTCCGGTATTTTTGGTCTCGGCTGTGATGTGTATCGCAGGAGGGCTACTGTATGCCGTGGCAAAACCGCGTACCCCGGACACGTCCAACGAGTGTGGGCACTCGGGTGATTCGTTCAAAAAAGGGGTGATAGAAGAATTCGATGAGACCCTCGAGCTTACCGATGAGGTAACGGTCAAGGTTCTTACCTCCGATTATGCAAAGCGGCAGTGGCAGGAGACGGACGAGATTATCGATTACATCCTGGATAATGCCATCGAGCTTATTGCGCAGCGAATAGACGGCAATACAGTGGGGATGTTTTTTCCGGCGGGAGACGGTGGCTACAGTCTGAGAAGGTATCGGTCCAAAAGCGAGCATGTCGATCCGAATGCGGTCATTTATCCGGGAAAGGGGGTCATCGGCAGTTTTTTGAAGGAAGGTCTCAAGAAGCTGAATCTCAAGGATATCGTCTCGGACAGTATTACACTGCATTACTATTCCAGAGACGCCGGAATTCGCTCACTTATTGCAAGTCCGCTGTCGGTCAACGAAACCGACTGGGGTACTATCGTGATAGATAGTACGGAGGACATGCACTTTACTAAAGCGGATGTTGAATACCTCGACCATGTGGCGTATGTGTTGACTCGTGCCTTGTATTACGCGCATAAAAGCACCGACCAGCGGCTGCGCTATTCCAGGCTTCGTGCAATGAGCGTTACCGAAAAGGACTTTTTCAGTGAGAGCACGGTCGAAGCGGTTGTAGACAAAATGTATTCGATTGTCCCGTATGCGGTACAGTGCGATCGTATTACAATAAGCCTGCGGGACGAAGATAAAAAGAGCGCAACCATTGTACGGGCGCAGGGCCCGGGTGCGGATCGTTTGAAGGACGTATCGTGTCCTGTTGAAAACCATTCGCTCGTTGGACTGGTGTATGGAAAAAATATTACCCTGTCGCGAAATTTTTCGGATGATCGATATGAAACACGCTATTTTGATGACGAACCACGGTGTCGTGAGCTTCGGTCATTTCTCATTGTACCGTTCGGTATCGGCCAATGTACCGGTGCGATACTGTTGGAGTCAACTCTGCCCGATGCATTCAGCCAGTCGAGCAAAGGACTTCTGTCCAGACTGGCAACATCCGCAGGAGTCGCGATAGAGAAAATCAAGGTAATCGACCAGGCGCATCGGCTCGCGACGCATGACGGGCTGACCGGGCTGAATAATCACCGCAGTTTTCAGCGGGTGCTTCGCAGGGAGTTGAAAAGGGCCGATCGCTACAAGACCGATCTTTCACTCGTTATTTGCGACATCGACCATTTCAAAAGCATTAACGACACCTATGGTCATCAGTTCGGTGACGAGGTACTCAAATCGATTGCCGGTATACTTGAAAAAGAGTCGAGAAAAGATGTCGATATTCCTGCCCGGTATGGCGGAGAGGAGTTCGGCATAATTCTCGGAAATACAAATGTCGATGAAGCGCGGGAAATAACCGATCGTATTCGTACGCATATTGCACAACAGGTATTTCATACCACCCAGTCACAGCCGGTGTCGGTTACCATGAGTTTTGGTCTCGCAGGATACCGTGTTCATGCGACTCGTCCGGAGGATATCGTGAAGAAGGCGGATAAAGCCCTCTATGTGGCTAAACGAAGCGGCCGCAACCGTGTAGAGGTATTTTAGTACAAACCAGAAAGATCAGGTATGCATTCAAAAGACTCCCCTCACACGCAGGATCGGTGCTTTATATCGACATACGTATGCATGCGAAATCCAGACAACGGATGCCGCAGCATGCTGCGTAAAGAGAAGACACGACCCTTGCGGGGTGATGAGATCGATACACTGCAGCGTCAGGGTAATATGGCGTATGATTGGGAATTGATACGGGTAACCGACGGTTTTTTACCGGACAATATTTATGCCAACCGGTTTACCTCGTGGTGCATACTGGGGCGATTCGACGAATTGGTCGATTCCGCCGAGGTGCCCGTACTTTCAGCCGGCATATATCATTCGGTGATTGGAGAATGTGAAGTCGGTGATAACGCACTGGTGGCATTCTGCAGACATGCATGGCGCTATATTGTTTATCCCGGTGCGTGTGTGTACGATGTCGGCGCCCTCGTGTGCGGCACCTCCACCCAGGCCGCAAACGGATTGACAGTACACGTGGGCCCGGAAACAGGGCAGAGAAGCTGCGGTATAGATATGGATATGTCCTTTGACGATGTGCTGCAGTGCATATATCGTGATTCGTGCGGGGGTACGGGAGAAGAGAATGGGATACCGGCAACCGATTTCGGAGTGATAGACTCCTGCAGCACTATTGTACGCACATCCCGTGTGCATAATTGCTGTATTGGTAAGCATGTTACCATACGGGATGTGCAGAGTGTGAGTGAATCGAGTGCCAAAGGAAGTGAAGATCGACCGGTACTGGTTGCCGACGGAGCATTTGTAGAGCGATCCTGTCTGCAGGCCGGCTGCGAAGTATCATCCATGGCACATGTAAGCCGTTCGCTACTGTGTGCCGGTGCAGGTGCGTCACGTCACGGCAAAATCATGGAAAGCATTGTAGCGGGACCGACGCATGTGGAAGAAGGCGAAGTGACCGCGTCGCTTCTGGGGCCTGCAGTTGGATTTCATCACCAGGCGTTGTGTATCTCGGTGTTGTGGCCGGGAGGAAAAGGAAATGTCGGCTATGGCGCCAATGTCGGATCGAACCATACCGGGCGTGTTGCCGATCAGGAACTTCGTGCAGGTGACGGTCTCTTTTTCGGCCTTGGCGTAAACATAAAATACCCTGCCGATTTTTCATCCGCGCACTGGTCGATCATTGCAACCGGCGTGACCACGCTGCCGCAGAAAATGACGTTTCCGTTTTCTCTCATCTCGATGCCCCGTTTCAACGATGACGACATACCGCCCGCGTATAATCAGCTGAGCCCCGCCTGGGTACTGCAGCACAATGTATACGGAGTGCTTCGCAATGAATACAAATTGAAAAAACGACTAATGGATACACAGCAGTCGATGCATTCCCCGCTTTTTACCGTACGTGTGCTGCAGGATATGAATGCAGCGGCAGATTCGCTTGACCGATTCCTTGACAGGCATAACATAGAGAACCGTGTGTACGATGACCGGAATATCGACGGGGCCGGGAAAAACAGTGTTCAGCATTCGCATATCGAGCCTGCCCGGAATGCCTACCGCAGAGTCGTAGACTATGTGCTTTTGCGTCAGTGGGTGCAAATGCTGCAGCATGAAGATAAGGACAAATGCAGTATGCAGGAGGCTGCAAAAGCGTTCGATCAGCTGAGGCAAGAGTATAGTACGACCACGCTTGTGGCTCGCATCGACCAGTTGCGCACGCGCAGTGTGGATGTCCGTATGGAGTTTCTCGTTGACCTCGATCAGCAGATCTACCAGGCGGCGCGCGCTTCAAAACAGCGAGATTACGTGCGCGGCAATGCAGTGTTTGCCGATTACGAGCGGATATACGGTGGTATCGAAGATGATGCGCTTTTGGGAGAAATCAAAGCAGAACAGAAGCAAAGGAAGGCGTTCGTTACACGGTGTCTTGACAGATAAGGTAATACCGATCAGTTTTTTTTGTCCCCATATTCTGAATCTGAACCCCGGGCTTTTGTGTGTTTCAAATATGCTGTCGTTCTTACAGCCGTTGTGTCCCCGAGAACAATCGAGCGGTTTACGCTCAAGAAGATATCTTAGCTGAGACAAAGGTACGGGCAACAAAGCCGGCCCATACAAGCCCTTTCAGGATTGCAAGACACAGGGCAAAATATGCGGTTCCCAGAAGTGGGATGAACACCACGCTCGTAAGCGACATGCCGAAAATGCCGCCAAAGAGATCCGCTGCATAACAGTGATGGGTGTTTGAACCTTCAAGGGAGACGAATTGGGCCGCGCTGAGTATTCCAATGCCTGTATGAAGAATAAAAAAGAGCCATACCGGAGGAAAAGAGAGGCTGAGAAGAAAAAGAAGGGCAGCGGCGCTGTACAGGGCAATAAAGATATCGCCATGCGTACGCATTCGTAATCGACTTCCGATAACAAAGCCCAGGGTAAGTGCCAGCATCAGAAGCGAGATGTACGAGTAGAGATTGCCGTAATACGACTGGTACAGCAGCATGAGCGCGACCGAAAATGCGCCGGTGGTAAACCCGCTGGTCGAAATAGAAAGCGAGGTGCGGTTTTTAGGCAGCAGCAGGAATGCGGCCGCGACAAAAAACGCGCCAAGTAATGCAAGAAAGAATGCGGATAGCGGGAAGTGCTCCAGCCATCGTTGCGCAGAGAGGGTAAGGGCAATCGGTTTTTGTACCGTATTGATGGCAGAGGTGTCGGAAATGGCATTTACCTCTCTTATCCGTTGCGGTGTAACCGCGGAAAGGATATAATGTTCGAGGTATCTGGTCGGTACCGATATGGAAATACTCTCTTTCAGCGCAAAAGTCGATGCGGTAAATGTATAGCCGTTTCCGGGATAGACGAAAAGATCGGAAAACATGGTGTCAAGGGTTGTATAGACCGTGGTAAAAAGCTGTCGGGAGCTGGCGCTCATATAATTCGTATTGAACGACAGGGTGACACTTAAAAGTGAGGAGTCGGACATCATCTTTTTGCATCGGGTATAGAACGAGCGGGTAAAATAGCGATTCGACCCGGCATTGTAGGGGATATCCGTTGCCAGCAGGATACAGTCGTACTTTTTTTCGCAGCAGTAGCGGGAGACTGTACCGGTCACCATACCCGAATCGGCCAGCAGCGGTTCGGACTCGATGCAATCGATCTCGAGCCCGGGATACTTTGTAAGCTCACGGCGATGGTGTCGATCGTGCACCAGCAGCACCCGTTTGGCATGTGGCAGAAATGAGAGTGGAATATGTACCGACTGCTCGATCGAGGGGAGTACGATATTCGATCGATAGAGGTGATTGTTTACCAGCAGGGAGGTATCGGTACCGGAAATAATGAATGCAATTTCACCCTGATGTCCGTACCGTACGACGTCGGGTTCTGACTGATATTTCCAGTTCCGGCTTTGGGGATCGATAAAAAGAAACAGCGCACACGCAACAAGGCTGATACCCAGGAAAAGCCTGCGTGTGCTAATTGTAAAAATATAGGGAAGCAGACACACGACAAGCAGCAATGCATTGGGAATAAAGGAAAGAACTCCACCAAAGACGATCAGGGATCCAGCCATATTTCCTGCATTTTCTATCCCGTATACCCCACGCCGCGGCGTGGACAGGGAGATCGTGCCAAAAAGATACCCGGAGAAAAACGCAAAAGGGCTCTGGGTAAGTACGATAAACGCGGTAATCGTAAGAGGGGAAAGCATCTCGCCCGGACCGCTCAAAAGCCGTACCCCGCGTATACTTATACAGCCGTAGAGTGCTGATACCACAAGCAGTAGTACAATGAATTCGATGCTTTTTTTGTGGTGCGCACGTGCACTGCGACTGCCAATGCCACTGCATAAAAGCCATAACCCGAGTATGAGCCCGATAACGAGCTCATTTCCGTGGAAAATGCCGAGGAACTCTCTGATAAATATGCATTGAATACCGGCGGCGCCGATGCCGCCGGCGAGCATATACCGCAGTCTATTTCCCCGACTCGCTGAAATGGATGACGCGGTAGCGTTGGATGTCTGCGGTTTTCCACGCGTCACGGGGCAGGCCTGCCTTGTGAGAGAGATTGCGGAGGAATTCTTTTTTATCGTTGAGTTGTTCCCATACCTGAGGAAGGTAGGTCGATCGATGCATTCCGCGGGAAAGGATGATGCCGTCTTTGCCTTTGACTATTTTGTCAAGCAGGTCTTTCGCATCGCGGTACTCTATCGGTTCGGGTTTCGTGAGCACTGAAATCTCGATGGAAATACCATCCAGCTCCGCTTTGGTTACAGGAGAAAACCGGTGGTCATTAAAGGCGGCGTGCTGCGCGTTCTCTTTTATTGCCTGGAAGATCGGCTTGACCGGTTGTATATTTCCGATACATCCTCTCAAAGCACCCTGTGAAGTAAGTGTCACAAAGCACCCCCGCGCTTTTTTGAGCTCCTGCGGTGCATCGTCGCATGAAGGAGGTGATTCGTCTCTGAGCGATGCGGCGATACTTTGACGCGCGAGTCGCAGCATATACTGCTTTGCGCTGTCTGAAAACGACATCGGTTCATCGGGTGTGTGTGCCGAGCCGTTTACCTCCTCGGAAGAAAAATTATCAGAATGGGCAACGGCCGAAGCGGTGTTCGCACCCCGTTGTTCAGGACAGTAGATGATGCTGGTATAGCCTACGACCCTGTCTTTGGGGGCGTATTCGGGTGCCGCATCGTGAGAGTTTAATGCCGCACGCATTATGGGCTGAAGATTGAGTTGCCCGGCAAGATGGATAAGCACTTTTATTCCGGTTTCGCCACACGCCTCTATCGAGGCATCGGTATTACCGGAAAGGATCGCTTCGATGCTCTGCGAGTCTATTCGATTTGCCTCTTCATAACTGTGAAAATGAGACAGGTCGGATGAGGCCACGACAACGGTACGCTCGTCGATATACGGTTTAATGAGCCGGGCGACCTTTTCGGCCGGTGCATCACGCATGAGCATAGGAATAAAAGTGAACTCGTCGAGGCGCATTTGCAGAAACGGAAGCTGTACCTCGATACTGTGCTCCTGCGCATGTGCGTTCGGTGAGGAAGAGACGAGCGGATCGTTGCGCAGTTGCGAAATAACATCTTTGTCGAGTGAGACGTTACCCAGTGGCGTATGATACGCATCGACGTCAGGGATGGAAATGCCGTCAACCGGATAGTGATGTGCAGGCCCGAGAATGAATACACGCCTGATTCCCGGCTCGAGAGCGGCATATCCGAGTGCCGCGAGCTCTCCGGAGAAAGGATAACCGGCATGCGGACTCAAAAGCAGTGTGGGACTGCATGGCGCCTCTTTCGCCTTTTCAAATGCGGAAGAGATAAACTCACGGACCTCTTTTGGATTCGAGGAATAAAATTGACCCGCTACTGCGGGTTTACGGATATCTTCTGCTTCGGTTCCATTGCAATGAAACAAACCCATAACACATACTCCTGCTATAATCCTTGAAATATACAACCGCAGGCGCGCAGCCATTGTATTAGCCTTTCGATTCCCAGAGTCCTTCTATTGTATGTCCGCAGAATGAACATCTGCCGTCTTTGATTTTTGTGTGTTCTATGCGATAACCGCGTCGTGCAATAACAATGCGACCGCAGCCGGGACAGCGTGTATTGCTGTCGGCTCCCGGGACATTTCCGAGATAGACATAGTGCAGGCCCTTTTGCTGTGCCTGTTGTCTGGCTTTGTGCAGTACATCCGCAGGTGTGGGAGCAAGATTGCGAAGCTTGTAGGAAGGGTAAAATCGTGAAAAATGAAGAGGGGTGTGCGCCCCGATACTGGTATGCAGCCATTCGCACATGCGCGAGATGGTTGAAAGATCATCGGTCCATCCCGGAATTACGAGGTTGGTAATTTCGACCCAGATTCCCATCTCAGCGGCGTGCGCTATCGTTTCAAGTATGGGATCCCGTTTTCCGGCATTGAGCTTTTGGTAGACCGCAGGGTCGAAGCTTTTAAGGTCGATATTAGCCGCATCGATAAAGGGGGAGAGTTGTTCGAGCGGTTTTCGGTTTATAAAACCGCAGGTAACGAGGATGTTTCGAAGGCCTTTTTGATGAGCGAGTCGTGCGGTATCGTACATGTATTCATACCATACGGTCGGCTCCGAATAGGTGTAGGCGATCGCATCGCATCGTTGACGCAGCGCGTGCTCAACCGCCTGCTGCGGGCTGAGATTCGTGTTGCGGGTTTGACGCGGACTTTTCTGGCTTATGGACCAGTTCTGACAATTTTTACAGCGGAAATTGCATCCTGCAATGGCCAGCGAATAGACACGGCTGCCCGGCAGCACGTGATAAAGCGGTTTTTTTTCTACAGGGTCCACATGGATGGCACACGGGTTGGCATAGCCATAGGTAGAGAGTACCCCGTCTTTATTGGTTCGTACCCTGCAGGTGCTTATTTGGCCGGGTGCGAGTATGCAGCCGTGAGGGCATAATCCGCACTGTACGGTGTTACCCTCTCGTGCAATTTCGAACATAGCTTTATGAAGCGGGGGCTCTGCGCAAAAGCCTGAAACGGGCAGCGCACTTATACCCGCGGATGCACAAAGTGAGCACAGCAGCTCCCTGCGTGTAATCGAGTCGGTTATCATGCCAGAAAAATAATAGGTTCCTTGCCGAAAACGCATGAATCTGTAATAGGTATAGTATTATGTACCAAAATGTGTTGTCAGCAAAATGAAGCTACAGATGACTTTTTTCATATAGCAGCTTTCATCAAAACAACCGCTCAATTTAGGCCTTAATTTAGAGATCCCCGGGACAAAAAGGATATACCTTCGGTATGAAGCTAATGCAAATATTTTCATCCAACCAAATTATTGATGATGAGAAAAAACCGTCATTCTACGAAGGTACTACCCGTGTGAAACAGATCGTCTTGATACAAGGATAGCCGATACTATCGTTGCGTATGTATCGGAAATAAACGTCCGTGGATGTCAAACGTTCTCTTCCCAGGTCCTTTTAAAAAGATTCCATGCTCCGGAGAAAACTGCTTATGTATCACAGATCGGGAGGATGATCTTTTCGTTGTGCCCATATTAATGGAGTGCGCGCGGACTGGTGACCCGTTGAGATCGGTGATAGTAACATCCCCGAATGTCGCATCTACATGATGTGACAGAAGTGCGGGGCCTCCACTGCGGAGGGCATATTCGCTTTTTTGAGTTTTTTCCCAGTTCCAGTTTGATGGTTCGCTTTCTGCATCCTTCCAGATTTTAAAGCTATATTTCGTCACTCCCTTACTACCCTCGTCCGGAAGAGTTTCAGCACGAAGGCGCATTTTTAGCCATGTGTCCAGTTGTAAATCAAATGATCCGTAACAACTTTGTGAATTTCCGGCACCATGGTAATGACAAATTTCCGGATCTGCCGACCATCCGTCTTTCCATCGCAGCCACCCAATACACCCGAATGGCAAATACCCCCATTTCGGTTGATCATCGGGCCAGTCTTTAAAGCCTCCGACAGCGTGTCCGGCAAACCGCATAAGGATACCGAGCCCGTTGGGCCCGCTTTTGCTTGAAGTGCTTTGATCTACAGAATGAATTATTACCTTTGCGGTAATATCATAATCTTCCCAGTTTGTATTTCCGATCAGAAAGATTCTGTCATAACCCGTTCGTTCATTTAACAGCCCTTCATTTGTCAATGCCCATTTACCATCTACATACTGTCCCACATTCTGGGGGTTATCAACCTTTGACCAGTCTATTTTCATGGGGAATGTCTGATTCCCGGATAATTTGGTAATAGTCATTGATTTTGTTTTTACATTATCGTTTTTATCGATCGCGGTAATCGTCACCGTATTCGATCCATCTTGCAGGCTTTCTATGGCGATGTCTGCGTTAAAATCGCCGTCTTCTGCAAGACGGCGGTAAGCTTCGTACGAAAGAGCGACTTCGGAATCGCCGTTGACGCTGTAAGAAAGTGACGCAATGTCGTGATAGGGGCTTACATGGCCCATGACATTGAAATCAGGTTGGGCCGGTCCGAGATGCCCTACCTTCTGTTCGCTGCCGTGCCAGATATCGATTGTTAACGCGAGGCAGGAGGGCGGGAATATGAAGAATACTGCAGAGATGAGGAAAAGGATGCACAAGATACGATATAACATAAAAGCTCCTTATATGAAATAGTTCATTGGCTTATCGAAATGTTCCCGGAGAAAAACCTTTACAGTAAAGTCGGTTGGGGTGAATAAAGAGAAAAGACTTCCGGTGTAAAAACATTATATATAAAATAATTTATGGGAGTTATGTGACACCACGGTACAATGATAACTTGATGATATTTCCAGACGTACTATAACGGTTCTATATATTGCCGAAAGGCAAGTAATGGCCACACATGTACACGTTGTAAATCGGAATGAGAGGCCGGCTGAATAAATGAAAGTTGTGGCAGCAATTGTAGCAATTGTCCGAAGAACAGATGTTTAGGCATCTCTGTCGTCACCCTGCCATCGGTCATCCACATGAAAAGCAAATCCTGATTATCAGCGCTCTGTGCTGAGGTTGTGTCCGCTGGAATCGAAGACCGTAATATGCGAATTGGGAAGCCGGATAAAAATCGATGAACCGGAAGGGGGCGGGTCGTTCGTCTTTACAATGAGGGTTTGTCCCTCAAGTGTTACATAACTGAGATACTCGGATCCGAGATTCTCGATGACGTTTACCGAGGTGCGAATTACATTTTCTTCTTCGGATTCGGAAGAGAACTCTATGTGTTCGGGACGAATACCGATTGTGCATTTTTCTTTTTCAGGAGATTCGATTTTCGAAGCATATGCTGGCGGCAAAGTTACCGATTGCCGTCCGATCCGGATACAGGCGGTGTCTTCATTAATAGTAAGCTGTCCGGTCAGCATGTTCATCGGGGGTGAGCCGATAAACCGGGCAACGAATTCGTTTACCGGATTGTGATAAACGTTCTCTGAGGTATCGATTTGCTGTATTTTACCTTTATGTAATACCGCGATACGGTCACCAAGCGTCATGGCCTCGAGCTGGTCGTGCGTCACATAAATGGTGGTTATTCCGAGCGTACGCTGAAGCTCCTTGAGCTGTGCCCGCATGCTCATGCGAAGCTGGGCATCGAGATTGGAGAGCGGCTCATCCATAAGAAATACCCGGGGCTGCCTGACAATGGCGCGGCCAATGGCCACACGCTGACGCTGGCCGCCGGAAAGCTCTCCGGGTTTTCTGTCCAGTAGCGATTCGATTTCCAGCAGTCGGGCGGTCTCTGTGACTCTTGTATGGATTTCCTTTCCGGAAGGTTTCGGCTTTCGATTGGTAAGAGGAAAAGCGATATTCTGACCAATGTTCATGTGTGGGTACAAGGCGTAATTTTGAAACACCATTGCGACGTCCCGTTTAAAAGGCGTCTTGAATACGCGTTGCTGAGAATCGGCAACCGGGTCCTCGTTGAACAGGATTCGTCCCCGGGTCGGTTTTTCGAGTCCTGCGGTAAGATTGAGCATAGTGCTTTTGCCGCATCCGCTGGGGCCCAACAGCACGAAAAACTCTCCGGGTTCGATGGTAAACGAGACGTCCCTGAACACCGTGATTTTACCCCGCAGGGTAAAAAAGGATTTGGCACAGTGGTCAAAAGTGACGGAGGTTTTCTGTGACATGTTATCCTTTCACCGATCCGTTCGTTAGGCCCTGAACGATATAGCGTTGAAAAACCAGTGCGAGCATCGCGAGCGGCACCGATGCAATAGCCGACGCTGCCATAAGTGTCCCCCAGGGTATCTCACCGTGGAGTCCTTCGAACAGTGCGATACCCACGGTGAGGGGTTGTGCATGATATTCGATGGTGAGCATTATTGCGAAAAGGAATTCATTGAATGCAGCAATAAACACCAGCAAAAAGGAAGAAAAAATTCCCGGAAGAGAGAGCGGAAGTACGATCCTGAAAAGTGTCTTGAGCCGCCCCGCGCCGTCGATACGTGCCGCTTTGTCGAGTTCCTTGGGTATTTGTGAGAAATAACTCATGGTTATCCATAATGCGAGGGGTACGGTAAATGCACAGTAGGGAAGAATTAACGCCGCATAGGTGTTGATAATACCAATGGAAGAGAAAAAACGGTAGAGATAGCCCACGATACTGATTTGTGGAAACATGGAAAGGGCAAGCACCCCTATGGGAATAATCATCCTGCCGGGGAACCGAAGCCGTGAAACTGCATACCCGGCAAGGGCCGAGGCAACCGACACGCATATCGCGGTTACAAAGGAGATGACAAGGCTGTTTTTGCAGTAGTCCACAAAATGCAACGTCTCATCGGTGAGCACCTGAACGTAATTGTCAAGCGAGTATCGGGTAGAACCGGAGATAAGAAATGTCGGGTCGGAGGTGAAGGAGACCCACAGCATCCATACGAAAGGAGCCAGGGCAAACACGAGAAGTATCAGTGAGCCAGAAACTATGAGAATCCTTTTAATAAGAAGTTCGTTCATACAGTGGTGTTACTCCTGTAACCGCCTGTTGAATTTACCTGCATATAAATATACAAGTGTCGCTGAAAATGCGATGATAAACGTCAGAATCGAAACCGCGGAACCTATACCGAACCGATCGTTGCTGAAATATTCAAATCCCAGTATCGACAGGCTTTTGGTTGCACTCCCGGGGCCACCTCCGGTAAGCACGTAGATCAGGTCGAAAACACGCAGCGAGTCGATCGTTCTGAAAATAAGCGCGATTATAAATACCGGCAACAGTTGAGGGAAAATAATGCGGTAAAATCGTCCCCAGAGACCGGCACCGTCGACACGGGCCTGACGGAAAAGCTCTTCGGGGATCGCCTGAAGTCCCGCCAGAAGTATGATGACCACGAACGGTGTCGTCTTCCAGACCTCCGCGATTATCAGTGACCAGAAGGCCGCTTCGGGGGAGCCGAGCCAGTTTATTTTATCATCCGCAATGCCGAGATAAACAAGTGCGACATTGAGAATGCCATAGGTATAATTGAAAATAAGCGACCAGATCTTTCCGGAAACGATAGTTGGTATTGCCCAGGGTATAAGGATTACCGCCCGAAGAATCCCCCTGAGAGGAAAACGTTCATTGAGGATGAGTGCAAAAACCATTCCGAAAAACGCTTCGAGCGCGACGGCAACCAAAGTGAACAGAAGCGTGAAACGTACTACATGCCAGAATCCGGGCTGCTGCAGCAATGTCATGTAATTTCGAAGTCCGACAAACGATCTCGGCAGATATGAGACGTCTTTGAAAAGGCTCGTATAGAGCGATCCTATGACCGGAATTAAGATAAAGCCTACGGCAATCACTACTACCGGAAGAAGAAATGCCCATCCGGTTTGTATATCGGCCCTGTTGTAGTATTGCAGCGGAGTATCTGATCTCTGTTTCATTGTGGTGTGCAGGCTGTTGTATGCCGGCGCTGTTGTGCGTTAATATGGTATTTCCGGGACGAATAGCACTGTCGCAGGAAAAAAAGCATCCCTATCGGCTCTGTTCGTATTCATCGATAATGGCATAGACCTCTTTTTGTGCACGCCTGAGAGCGCGTGGCGGTGTTGTTTCTCCCGCGCAGGCGGCGTTGAGGTGTTTTTGCAGCATGTGAGAAATCCTGGGATAATACGGAACCGGGGGACGTGCGATCGCATTCGAAAACACATGGCGAAGCTTGCCGAGAGCCCGGTTGTGCTCAAGCAGCTGCGGGTCGTTATAAAGATCCTTTCTTCCCGGGTTCCATCCTAAATGAATAGCGAGGTCCTTCTGAACCGGGGCGGAGGTAATATATTTAACAAATGCAACTGCGTCCTCGGTTCGATCAGAAAATTTTGAGACACATATATGCCATCCCCCCAGCGTCGCGGCGCTCTCTTCCCCCTCAAAATGCGGCAGCGGGGCGATACCGACATTGCCTTTAACCGGTGATTCGTCGCTGTTGTGCAGAGCCCAGGCATACGGCCAGTTGCGCGCAAAAAGGGCGTTGCCCTTCTGAAACATGAGCCGCACGTCTTCTTCCTTCATATCGGTATAGGTGTTGGGGGGAGAAATACGCCACGTATGAATGCAGTTATGCATGAATTGTAACGCCTTGATATTCGCTTCGGAATCGAGAACGGGACGGTTCTCCGAATCAAGAAATCCGCCTCCAGCTGAAGCAAAGACCTCGAGTGCGTTACACACCAGACCTTCATACTGTGCGCCCTGCCAGAGCCAACCCCAGAAGTTGGGATCGTGCGTACGCTGCTCTTTCTGAATCGTATCGGCCATGTGAACCAGCCCGGACCATCTTTGGGGCGGATTGTCGAATCCGTAGCGCTTCAGCAGATCCGTGCGGTAATAAAGCAGACCTGCATCGATGTAAACCGGCAAACCGATAATGCTGTCGTTATAACGGTCCGCGATATCGATCACACGGGGGTAGAAGGGTGACACGTCAATATCAAATTTGTCAAGGCTTTCGAGCCAGTTCGAAAACGCCATCTGACCGATCCATGCGACGTCCATAAGCATTATATCGGGGTCGCTTTTTTTGCTTCGAAGGGCAATAAGAATCGACTGTTTTTTTTGGTCAGTCTGACTCGTGGTGCGTATCAGGGAGACCGTGATGCCGGTTTTTTCTTCAAAACGCCTGGTGATTTTTTCCCAGTAGGCGATTTCATTGGGTGCGCCACCGACCATAAAGGTGAGATCATCCGCCGGCTTGCTGCAAAAGAAAAATGATGTTAGTGCGACCAAGGCAATCAGGACGGCGTGTTTTATCATGGTATGGTGACTCCTTTTGAAAGATGGCATGGTCTGCGGACGCATCGTGTACAATTGTCCGGCCGCAGGCAGAGATATGCAATAAACGCAGTAGGTAAATATAAAAAAAAGCACCTAAACCGAAAATAGTTTTGATGAAAGCTGCGGTGAGTGGTGCTGCTATTGTGAATTCGAAAATTATGGGGCGATCATGTTGGTCGGCTCATGATTTCCGGGGACGCAGGCGCAGTGGGGATTGCAGCAGATTACGCGAAAAAAGCGCTCAGTTTAGGTAGCAGTTCTGTGGTGTTTTTATCCCTGCAACGAAGTAAGCGCGATGCGATATGCAGCGTTTATCAAGACAACCGCTCAATTCAGGTAAAAAACGATTCGTCGGGATGCAGGTGTATCGCCAATGAAGGAACATTCATTCTTTCGAAGTCGCGGATGTAAACCTGCAACCCTGCGTAATGCCCTGTGATTGCATGAAAGAGCGTATATACGCAAGCGACTGGGTTTTGCGCGCAGACCACTCGGGTGCAACAAGGCCGGCAGAGAATGATGCATCCGCCATCAGACGATGAATGTGCTGAGTCGGCCTGAGCCGGGCGAGGAAATCCGAGACCATTTGTGCGTATCGGTCCAAGCTGAGTGTCGTTATTTCATTGCGAAGGTACTGCTCGTGAAGTCGGGTGTTACGTATTATCATGCACTGGTGCAGCTTCACTCCAGCTATTTCGGGGCGGGCACAGAAATCCGCCGTTTCGTTTGTGTGGTGTATATCTTCTCCGGGGAGTCCGAGGATAACATGCGCAACCGTCTCAATATTGTACCTGTGCAGCAGCGAAGCCGCTTTTATAAAATCGCGGCGTGTATGTCCACGGTTGATACGTGCGAGTGTATGGTCATGAGCACTTTGCAGTCCCAGTTCCACGCTGAGCCAGGTTCGTTGTGCAATATCATGCAGACACGCGGCGACGTCGGCAGAAATACAGTCGGGACGGGTTCCTATGGCAAGGCCGACAACCCGGGGGTGTGAAATCAGGGATTCGTAAATATCGCGCAGCCGTGACACATTGGCATACGTGTTGGTAAAGGGCTGCAGATAGGCGATGTAGATGCCCGCAGGATCATTTTTCTTTTGTATGGCTAGCTGCAGTTGTATGTGCGCAGGTTCGCTGCGCTGTGCAACCGGGCTGAAGGCGCTGTTATCGCAAAATATACAGCCCCGGGAGCTGATGGTACCGTCACGATTGGGACATGAAAGGCCTGCATTGACCGGGATTTTGGCGACCGGTTTTCCGAATCGTTTTTTCAGGTACTGGCGGTAGGTAAAGAGCAGTCGTGACACCGTTGATACTAAGGGATGCGGTGCTATTTTTGTTTGGAGTCTTCCATGATCGTGTTGAGATCGAAATCGGACATCGAAGCGCTGTCTTCTGCACTCATCTCCATATCGTCCGACATACCGGTAGGCAGATCACTCACATCCATAGTGTCCGCTTCCTTTTTTTTAACTGTGTCTTCACGTGTAAGTGTGGCGATTTCATCGGGCAGACCGGCCGGTTCGAATACCGCTTTGTTTTCAGCGGCGCTCTCACCCTTGTTGATGATATCGATGCGATTCTGGATCCGTTCACGCTTGAGCGCATCATCGACATACGAAATGGCATTGGTATACACATCGAGCGCCTCGTCGGTCTTTTCCATGTTTTCGAGTACCATTCCGAGACGGTAATAAAACTCCGCCTCATCGGGACGGATATCGATCGCCCGGCGGTATTGCGCCGCCGCTTTTTCCAGCTCTTCGTAGTGTTCCCAGTAGATATTACCGAGTTTGTAGTATGCAACTGCATTTTGTGCATCGTAGTTGAGCGCCTGTTCGAGATACTGCTTCGCGTATTTGGGCCTGTCCTGCTGCTGCATGAGTTCGGCCAGATCCATAAGCACCGTAATGTTTCCCGGATCGATTTGCAGGATATCCTTGAGCTGGCGAATTGCCTGACTGATTCGTCCCTGCTCTTCGTAGACTGCCGCCATGTTGATACGCGCGGTCATTTTTTCCGGATTGAGCCGGATCGCTCTCGAAAAGGCATTGATCGCCTTCTGTGTGTAGCCGACTTGTTTATACGCTACACCGAGATTGCTCCATACCTCCGCATTACGGGGGCGTATACCCGCCGCCTGTTCGAACTGATGTA
Source organism: uncultured Fibrobacterota bacterium (assembly GCA_964589825.1). Lineage (GTDB taxonomy): Bacteria > Fibrobacterota > Chitinivibrionia > Chitinivibrionales > WJKA01 > CAZPUS01. The sequence goes on from CAZPUS010000005.1 coordinate 93,809, forward strand.
ACGCGTCGGATGAATTCCCCATGCTCAGATAGGCGAGACCGAGGTTGAACCGGGCCTCGAAGTTACCGGGCATACGCGACACAACTTTTTTGAGCCGTACCGCTGCCTGCTGATATGCCCCGTTGTTGAGAAGGTTACGTCCTTCCTGCATGAGTTCGTCGATTGTACGTGCCTGCACCAGGGTACACAGACCGAATAGAGCAGTCAGGCACAGCAATGTGGATATATACTTGCGATTCATACAACACTCCTTATATTATAAAAAAAACGTGTCTTTTATCCAATATAAAATTATCACAATACAATAGCAAGTATTATTTTAATTTCGCGTAAACCCGAACCGAGCGATTTTGTGTGCGAAATCCGTCGCCATTCGCACTGCAAGTGCATTCCCGCAAATAATGAGGTCGCCGTAAGTGTTGCTCCATCATCTTCGGGAACGCAATAAACGTACGACTCGTCGCATCTTTCGCCCACACAATCGCGCCGCGTTTTTCCGGCGGAAGTGTTTTTTTGCCCGTATGACATCCGAACCAAAATATAAATCAAAAGGATAACATCTATGACTCCACAACCCGACGCGACCCGCAGCTCCTACAGCAACCCGCTGATTCAGCGGTATACCAGTACGCATATGAGCTCGATTTTTTCAGACAAGTTCAAGTTCTCTACATGGCGGAAGCTGTGGGTTGCGCTTGCACAGGCGCAAAGAGAGCTGGGGATACCCATCACTGCCGAACAGATCGAAGAGATGGAGCATCATACCGATGATATCGATTTCGAAGTTGCCGCTGCATACGAGCGTGAAACCCGGCATGATGTCATGGCACACGTAAAGGAGTTCGGAGATAAATGTCCCAGGGCTCGTGGTATTATACACCTCGGGGCCACAAGCGCATTCGTGGGGGATAACACTGATCTGATCCAGATACGCGACGCCTCGAAGCTGGTGCTGCAACGGCTTGCACAATGCATCGAGACGCTTTCGCACTTCGCACGGACGCATGCGCACCTTCCTACTCTCGGTTTCACGCATTTTCAGCCGGCGCAGCTGACCACGGTGGGCAAACGCGCTGCACTGTGGCTCTATGATCTCATGTGTGACTACGAGCAACTAATCGAGTTTCACGAGTCGCTCAAGTTTCGTGGTGTTAAGGGAACTACCGGAACGCAGGCGAGCTTTCTCAAGCTTTTTGACGGTGATTACGAAAAAGTGAAAAAACTCGATCATATGGTTGCCCGGCAGATGGGATTCGATGATGTGCTGCCCGTATGCGGGCAGACCTATACCCGCAAGATCGATGCGCAACTGGCTGCGATTCTCAGCCTTATTGCACAGAGCATGCACAAGCTGGCAAACGACATCCGCCTTCTGCAGCATCTCAAGGAGGTAGAGGAGCCTTTCGGCTCATCGCAGATCGGCTCTTCTGCAATGGCATACAAGCGAAACCCCATGCGTTCCGAGCGCATGACCGCGCTTGCCAGGTATGTCATTACAAGCGCCCAGTCTCCGGCACAGACCGCGGCGGAGCAGTGGTTCGAGCGTACACTCGACGATTCCGCGAATAAGCGCATTTCTATTGCCCAGATGTGTTGTGCCACCGATGCCATCTGCATAATCTGTCAGGATATCGCTTCGGGGCTGCGGGTCTATCCGAAAATGATCGAACGGCGGATCATGCACAATCTGCCCTTTATGGCGACCGAAAACATCCTGATGGAAGCGGTCCGGCGCGGCGGAGATCGTCAGCAGCTACACGAAAAGATCCGTATCTACTCACAGCAGGCTTCCGACGATGTCAAGCTTCACGGCGCAGAGAACACGCTTATAGATAAAATTGCCGCAGACAGTGATTTTAATATGAGTGCCGAACAGATTCACGAACTGCTCGAAGTAAAGGCGTTTATCGGTGCGGCGCCAATGCAAACGGAGGAATTCCTTTCGGCGCAGGTAGCGCCGCTTCTGGAGCGCGCGCGAACATACGGCGATCCCCCGGAAGGGAAGGTGCGGGTATGAATTGTACCGTTTTAGTCGAGTGTGCGATAGATGTCACGCATAGTATCAATGTCGCGTTCTTTCACGGGCTGACGATGTCCATTCCACGTCTGTGCACGGGCCCAGGTCGACTCGACCATTATTTCGGTGTATGAGCGCTGGCGTATACGTGCGAGTTTATCCCGAATAGTGTTGTCTTTCGTATCGAAGTCCAAGTCACAGAGGCGTTCCACTCGAGTTGTCTTATCTTTTTTTACGGGTACGGTAACGCAGATCCATGCATTGGTGCCACTTTTTTCAGAAGTGATGTTCTGCTGATCCTGCGAACGTACGAGGCATCCGCACTGGATGGGCCGGGCATCATTCTTTGTGGCGGCGGTAAGTATAACCGCATCGTTATCGATGGCCTGTGTTGCGGTGACCGTATATCCGGGCTGTTCCGAATGCGGGGTGATGCCCGCACAAAGCGTTACGGCAGTATCCTCTCCCGTGCCGTCGAGTGCATACTCTGTTGCAACCAGATACGGGACATCATGTGACACAATGCTTCGTTGCACGAGCACCAGTTCGTTGTTGTCGGGAGTGACCAGATGCCAGCGTGCACAGAAGAGTCCCGAGCGCGTGTCGATACGACGTGAAAAATCACGTACCGATTTTTCTCCCAGCTCGAGTGTTTTCCCCTTCACTATCAGCGAGAGAGCGAGGAAATCGGGGCAGGCACGCACGTGTTCGTCCTGTGTGCGTGCATGAATCCGTTCCTCACATAAAAGGGCATATTGAGATTTTTCCGGCTCGGATACGGTATCGAGAAACCGATCGACATATATCGTGGTTTGTCCCGGTGTATGCGTCCGGGCATTTTCATGGCTCACGGCCGTGGATGGCATATGCGCGCCCGAGCCGGCAATGACCATTCTGCTGTTACCAAAATGAAGCTCACTCTCTTCTTCTTCCGCTGAATCGCGCAGCCACCAAAGCTGGGAGGTAAATTCCCGATGTGTCTGTGTCAGGCTTTGCGCGTCGATCTGTGTGAGCGATTCTATATGCAGATGCGCATGCTTGAGCGCCTCGAATCCGCCGAGTCCGACTGCCACGAATCCGCCGTGCAGTGCGGCGGTAATTCCCGCCTGGGCATCTTCGACCACGATGCATTCGTGAGGCTTGAGTCCCATCATTTCAGCCGCTTTACAGAATACCTGCGGGTGGGGCTTGCCGTGTGTGTGGGAAAAACCGTCGGAGATCGCATCGAAGCGGTCTGAAATTCCGAGAAGTTCGAGTACCGGTCTGGTGTTTTTACTAGCAGAGCCGATCGCCATTTTAATCCCGGCGTTCTTGAGATCGTCAAAGAGTGCCGATGCGCCTTCGTAGAGGTCCTCTTTTGTCAAACTCTGAATTGCATTTTTATACGCTTCGTTCTTTTTGTTCGCGAGTTCGATAAGTTCTTCTTCGCTGAAGTGTTGTGCATTTTCCCCAAGCGCGACCTTGAGTGACTCCAGGCGCGGTATGCCGCGTACCTTGTCGATAAGGTTGTCGACCGGTTCGTAGCCCGCGCTTCGCACCAGTTCTTCCCACGCCTTTGCGTGAAATACCGATGTGTCGACGAGCACCCCGTCAAGATCGAAGATAACGGCGCGTAATGGATCGGTTTGCAGTGTCATCGCCAGACCTCCCTCTCGTATAAAGTGGTTCGTGAAAACGAATCTTTTACATGATTAAATAACGTGAATGCGAAAGTGACAAAAAATACATTGTTTGCGCATCATACGCGTAATAAAGGCAGAGGCTGCCGCAAATCTCTCTCATTCGATTTCGGTTGGCACAAAAGCGCACATTCATGCGAGTTTAAAATAAAATCAGTAAGAAATTGGCAAAAAACCGAACAAAAAATTATATTTACCGCATACTGGTGATTTTCTACGTATTTACGGATAGATTTTTTCTTTCGTACAATCCCCATCAAATACAATATTATATACAGTGGTTTTTTATGAAAGTACAGAATATTGCTGCGCACAAAAAATACCACATTATTTAACGGTTTAAATTGTAAAAAAAAACAAACCAATCGCAAATCGAAAAAATCTGTTTTATACCACAAGGAGTGATTATGTACACATTTCGTACGCTGGGAAGAGTGGTGACGGGAATCGGAGTAGGGATGGCATTGCTGCTGGGTGCCTGTGAATATCCATTGGATCCGGGGCCGGATCCGGAAAAAGCAGAGCAGGAGATACAAAGCGGTATTTACAATAAGTACTGGGGCATAAACGGCGGCATTCAGATATGCAATCCTTCGGCGGGACTTGAAGGCAGGTTTTCCCATTGTATGGCCTGGCTCAACCTGGGTGATATTGATGTGGACAAGCCGGGGTTCGAGGCCGGGTACGAACATGACCGGGTGATCGTATCGAATAAAGATAACGGCGTCGAGTGGTTTCTTCTTGCGGATGTCTTTAAAAAATCGCTTTCCGATCCGCCGGTTAATCTGAACAACCCCCAGATTCAGGATCCGGAATGGGGGATGCACCCGCTGAAGTCCGGTACCGGCTGGCGCGCAGACTCCGCGACCGGCTACCTCGCGATTCTGGTACAGGACGTTGGCGACAAATGGGACGGCTATATTGTCCGTATGGCGGACAAAAAGATTCTGCGCTTTGCCAACAACCAGTTCGTGGGCAACGAAACCCCGCATGTCTGGATGAAGACACCTCCTCAGGTCGCCTATGATGAGGATGCGACCGCGCAGATTGACGAGACGAATTCGGTGTCTGATGAGTACGGGGCGACCGGCTGGCTCGAGGATACCGCAAAAGTGCGCGCATTTTTCGGCACAAAGGATGTAAAGATCGTATGGTCGAAACAGGAGAAAATGCACTTTATCGATTATTCCGCACAAGCCACGGTAACTTCATGCAATGAAACATCTCCCCTGGAAGGGTATTACTTCGACAGCCCGCTTATTTCACCCGACGGGGAATGGATCGCCTACAACCTTACAGACGGAAAAGACTGCAGAGCGTATGTACGGCCCCTGGCAGCGGATGGAAGGGCGATTCTTGCCGACCGTCCCGATTCGGTTACCGCGGACCCTCACTGGTATTACGACACCCTCAACAGTACCTATAGTCTTGTCTATATATTCGGGGCAGAGAAAAAAGGACCCTACGATATTCACTGGAAAGTGAAGGATTTTTATAAAAACGGCAGCACGGTAGCCAAAGGAATCGGTCCCGCAATACCCGCACAGGGTAACTTGCTGCAGTCGGAGTTTTTTGCCACCGGTGCAACGTCAACGTTGATCGGACTTCCCTTTGCAGGTGGAGTGAACCTCGACGAGCTTGTGTGTACCGGGTATCGTTTTGCCTATATCGCCGAAGCGCTGTAACAGGCCTGTGAAAATCAAGGAATCTGAATATAAAAAACATCGAATACTTTACACAGTTATTTAAAGGAAAAGTGGTTATGCCAATACACAAAAATGCAACACGCACAATCGAGAAAGCGGGTGCAGCGGCGTTGATTGCAGCTGCAGTGGGCCTCTTTATTGCAGGGTTTGTCGGGGAAACCGGCTTTTTTGAAAAAAATACACGCACCGATACCGCAGCCCGCGTTGCGGATGTGTCTGCCGGGGTTGCACTTCCTGCAATGCCCTGGCGCAGTGTGGGAGGATGCGGTGCCGGCGGATCGGGCGGCGGCGGTGGCGGAATTAAATGGATAGGCGAAGGGGTACACGGGGGGCTCAAGGATATGCAGCTCAAGACCATGATAAAGATCGACAACGGACAGAACTTTCAGAATCACACGCTGGAGAATCGCTTCAGCTTCAAGCCGCGCTACAGCACCACCGTGGGTCTGACACTGCCATATGTCTCAAAACACGGTTCGGTACAGCCGACTACCCTGGTGCCCGAAAAGTACCATCGTAGCGGCGGTACCGGCGATCTGACACTCGATGTGTCACAGGCGCTGGGGATGACCGGGCTCTATTCGTTTGCCTTTTCCCTCACAATGCCCACAGGACAGTACGATATTAAAAGAGGTGACGATAAGACCACGAAGATTCTGCCCAAGGGAATGCAGAAAGGCGGCGGAATTTACAATGTGAGCCTTAGCCTGAGCAGAACCATCGATACCGATGACGGGATGTGGATGCTCGACGCCTCGTTCAGTCACGGATTCAATATGAAGCCTGTGTCCGGTGAAAACGAATTTATGGACGAGTATTTTGCCGACTATACGCACTACCAGGACAGCAGTGACGATGTCGAGGCCAAAGAGCATTTTTACTATCGATTCAAACCGTATGGAGAAAACGATCTTGGCGATTATACACCACCGAGCGTGAGCGCGAGCGTCTATTTTGCCGACCGCAGCCATGAAAATTTCATGCAGTCTGGAGGGCTCAGTTTCAGTTTCCCGCTCGATGTCGCCAAGATCCACAGCGAAGATTATAACGGTGTTAATACACGATATCAGCCCAGGTACGATCCCGATCACCAGGCGTGGAGCCTCACTTTCAGCTATGGCATCGAATTCAAAAACGGTGATTTTCCGGTTTTTCTCGGTGCGTCGTGCCCGCTGCATGATAAAGCCAATGCGCCTGAAAAAGACGAAGACGTGCAACTGTGGAAATTGTGGAATACGCCCGATCTGCAGGATTTTCCTCAGCAGCTGACGATCGCGGCGGGAATGAAAGTCGCGTTTTTTAAATAAGTTGATCCTTACATTTGTATACATAAACCGGAAAAAGGAGAATAAAATGAAACGTAGTATTTTAGCGGTATGCACAATGGCGGCCGGGTTGGCGCTGGCGGGTATGTGGGGTTGTGACGGCGGCAACGGCCCTGAATGCGAGCGTCCGAATGAATTGACGGTCGACACTCCCACTGAAAACGATACAGTGGCACTTGGAGAAAATATTACCGTAACCTGGCGCTATCCCGAGGACTGGACATTCGAGCAGCTTCGTATTTTCCTCTCACCCAACAGCGGACTGACCTTCCCGTTTCAGGATAGTGCCGATTTTAATGGTAACTGCCGCCAGAGCTATGAGCTGACCATTCCGGACGATGCCTCATACGTGACCGAATTTCCCGCGATTGTAAAAATTACCGATTATGATCAAACTGTGTCAGCGAAATCGGAACAGTTTACTATTGTTGAATCAAAATAATCATGCATCCGAATTCCTCACATACCATTTGTATACTCGGCTGCGGTGGCTTTATCGGCTCGCATCTGCTGGAGCGGTTGCTGCAGCATACCTCGTGGTATGTCTACGGCATAGACCGAAGCGATGCCAGGATTGCGCATCTTCTTGGGCATGAGCGGCTCCATTTCGAGTGTATGGACGCCTCCTGCACCGATCGCGTTCGTCCCTTTATTGAAAAAAGCGACGCGGTGGTATCTCTTATCGCACTCTGCAATCCGTCCCTGTACAATACGGTGGCACGTGAGGTTATCGATGCGAATTTTCTGCAGCCCTACGAGATCGTGAAACTGTGCGAGCGCACGAATACCTGGCTGGTGCATTTTTCCACCAGCGAGGTCTACGGGAAAACGCCTGCAGCGCTCGGTGTGGCTGCAGGAAGCGAGCCGCAGCGGGAGCATGACGAGGGTCTTTTGCACGAGGAGCACTCGCCGTGTATCTACGGCAACGTGCAGGCGCAGCGCTGGAGTTATGCCTGCGCAAAACAGCTTCTCGAACGCACGATCTATGCCATGGGAAAAGAGAGTGGGTTACCCTATACCGTGGTACGGCCGTTTAATTTCCTTGGTCCGCGCATGGATTATATCCCCGGTATCGACGGCGAGGGTATTCCGCGGGTCCTTGCCTGTTTTATGGAAGCGCTGCTGTTTCAAAAGCCCCTGCAGCTTGTCGACGGAGGGAAAAACCGCCGTGTGTTTACCTATATCGACGATGCGATCGATGCGGTGATGTGTATACTGCAGCGGCCGCAGCAGGCTATGGGAGAGATTTTCAATATCGGTCATCCGGATAACGAGGCGAGTATCGAAGAGCTCGCCGATATGATGATCGAACTCTATAGCCGGCTTCGGCCGGAATATGCCGGGTATACGTTTACTAAAGAGTGGATAGATGCCGGGCGCTTCTATGGAGAAGGATACGAAGACTCCGACCAGCGTCGTCCCGATATTTCGAAAGCCCGCACCCGGCTGCAGTGGGAACCCCGGACTTCGCTGTACGATACGCTCTATTATACCATGGCGGCCTATATACGCCAGTATGCGGAATTCTGTGTACAGGGGAAAAAAAGTGCGGCGGTATGACATGAAGGTATGTGTATGCATACCCGCCTATAATGCCGCAATGCATCTTGCGGGAGTGATCGCGAGAATTCCGGCCGAATGCTGGGCGAAACTATGTGCAATATGGGTGATCGACGACGGCTCCAGCGACAAAACCACCGCGGTCGCCAAACGGCTGCAGCAGCACTATAAGGCGATCCGGATTGACGGCTTCGAAGAGAACAGAGGTTACGGTGAGGCGGTAAAACGCGGACTAACCCGTTGCCGCGAGAGTGATCCCGATGTCTGTATTTGTCTACATGCCGACGGGCAGTATCCGCCGGAGTACATGTCACGGTTTATAGACCGGGTGTTTGAAGGCTGCGATCTGGTACAGGGTTCCCGTATTGCATCCGGGACCGCTCGCAGTGGTGGGATGCCCCTTTACAAATACGTGGCCAACCGGACACTGACGGCACTGGAAAATATGGTTTTCGGACTGAAGATGAGCGATTATCACAGCGGCTATCTTGCCTATAGTCGAAAAGCGCTTACAGAAATACCATTCGACTCGCTCAGCTTCAGTTTTGATTTCGACCTCGAGGTCATTGCCACTGCGCGTGCCGCCGGAATGCGGATCGAAGAGCTACCCATCCCCACGCGGTATGCCAATGAAGTGTCCCACCTCAACCCCATTACGTATGGGTTTCGTGTGCTGGCGGTGATGTGCAGGTATATGCGCGGAGTCTATGCACGAGCACAAAAGAGCGGATAAAATGATCATACCCACAGACAGGACCGACCGATGGTATGCATAACCGGCGGAAGCGGGGTTATCGGACGCAATCTCGTGGCGCAGTTGCTCGCCGGGGGTGTTCGTATACGTATGCTGGTGCTGCCCGGAGAAAAGGTGTATGAAAACGACGACCGTGTGGAGGTATGGCACGGTGATATTGCGGAGAGCAAGTCGATTACGGGTTTATGCAGGGGCGTGGATACCGTCTACCATCTTGCGGCAGTGATAGTTGCTTCCGGACACAGCGATTTCGAGCGTATCAATGTAGAAGGTACGCGCAATGTGTGCAACGAAGCGCGCGCCCATCACGTGCCCCATTTTGTCTACGTCAGCTCAGCCTCGGTGGTCTATCCCTGTACAACTGCCTACTCGCGTTCCAAGCGCCGGTGTGAAGATATCGTGAAGCATGCGGGAATGAACTGGACGATCGTACGTCCCACGCTGGTGTACGATGAGCAGCAGGGGGGAGAATTCGGCATGTTCGTGCGCTATCTGAAACGCTTTCCGATACTCCCGTTTATCGGCTCCGGCGATGCGCGGAAGCGACCGGTCTATGCGGTCGATCTCGGCAACGGACTCGCCTCGCTGCACCATAACGAACGCGCCTGTGCAAAAGTCTATAATTTCAGCGGGAGCGAGGTTATCTCCATAAAGGATTTTGCCCGGCTCTGCCTTATCTCGATGGGCAGAGAGAATAAACCATTTGTTCATATTCCTGTCTGGCTGGCTCTGGTCGCCGCCGGGCTGATGCATATGTGTATGAAAACCCCCCCGCTTACCTGGCAGGTGATTGCGGGTATGACCCAGGATGCGGACATCGATCCAGCGGCTGCTGCGCAGGAGACGGCATTTGCACCCAGACCGGTGAGTGAGATGCTGCCGCACTGTTTTTCTCGCAAAAAAGTATTTTCCAGAGGGATAAAAAATGAAAACCATGTATGATTTTATAAACTATACATATTCTATTCAAGGAGGGAACTCATGAAACGGTTGTATACCTTTTTGGCAGGGGCGCTGGTACTCGGTGTAATGGCAACGTCGACATTTGCAGGCGATCAGGGATCCTGTGAAAAGGACAAGGCGGCAAAAAACGATGCAGCAAAGAAGATGGGAAAAGCGGAGACCGAAAAGGCGTCCTCAGGCGCGCAGAAAAAAGAGAGCGCGGGCAACGATACACTCGTTATCAAAGCACGACTGGTCGAAATACCCGGAACCTTCCCTCCCAACGATCTCTACAACTACGTGTATGTGATGAAATATCGTGTGCTTAAGGTGATGGAGGGCACATACAAAGAACGTGAAATTCTTGTGGGACATTACAATCCCCTTATTCCCCGCTCGCAGATTTCGGACAAGATGGATGAGTATGTAGACGGAAATGTCGAAAAATTTGAAGAGGGTAACAAGCACGTGCTGACACTGGTAACGCCGATTTCAAAAGTATGGAAAGAAGCGATGGAAGACGAGTATTTCGATGTGAAAAAAGACAAATACTATGCACTCAAGGCGGAGGTTGCGTCTAAGTAAACGTGCACTGATAACTCACTACACGATTCTGTTACGACAAGGATAACGACATATGGTTTTTTCATCGCATATATTTGTATTCTACTTCCTCACCATCTTTCTTCTGTTATATTATGCAATGGTGTGGAAAAAGGTCGATCTGAGCTGGATCAATCTTTTTGTAACCATTGCCAGTTACGTATTTTACGGATGGTTCGTCCCCTGGTTCGTAGTGCTTATGTGGATATCCACATTCGTCGACTATGCGGCGGGAAAGATTATTTCCCGGCCGGGCGCCTCGCAGAAACAGCGCAATCTGGGACTTATCATGTCAATGGCGACCAACCTGGGTCTGCTGGGCTATTTCAAGTATTACATGTTCACCATGGAGACGATAAACCACATTGTTGACTTTTTTGGTGGCGGTCCCAATTTTTTCCATATTCTTCAGGTAGCTCTCCCCATAGGTATTTCGTTCTATACCTTCCAGACAATGAGTTATACCATCGACGTGTGGCGCGGTGACGCTCCGCCGGTAAAGGACATGCGTACTTTTTCATGCTTTGTGGCGCTTTTCCCGCAGCTTATCGCGGGACCGATCATCCGGTACAATACCGTGGCTCAGCAGCTGTCGCATCGTACGCACACATTGCCCAAGTTTGCCAGCGGGACCGCGATATTCGTAACTGGATTCGCCAAAAAAACCATACTGGCAAACAACGCAGGGGCGATCGCGGATGCGGTCTTCGGATCGAATGCGCCGGGATTTCTGACCGCATGGGCCGGGGCGCTGGGATATCATTTTCAGATCTATTTTGATTTCTGCGGGTATTCGGATATGGCGGTCGGTATCGGCCGGATGCTCGGTTTCGAGTATATCCGTAACTTCTATGCACCGTATCATGCCGACTCGATCAGTGATTTCTGGCGCAGATGGCACATATCGCTTTCAACCTGGTTCAGGGATTACGTCTATATCAGCCTCGGCGGAAACCGGGTCAACAAGATACTTACCTATCGCAACCTTCTTATCACCATGTTGTGTACCGCGGTATGGCACGGCGCGCAGTGGACCTTTATTTCTTGGGGTATGCTGCATGCGGTTCTCATGATATTCGAACGGATAAACGGCAGGCGGTCGGTGTATTCGTTTCTGCCGCGCATTCCGCGTATCGTGCTGACCAATATCATCGTGGTACTGATATGGGTTCCGTTCCGTGCACCCACCATGCATCAGGCCCTGCTCTACTGGAAGAGCATGCTCGGACTGCGTGCCGCGGCGGCATCGGCACCCATACTTGCGTCACAGGTATTCAGCCTGAAATCGCTTTTCTTTATTGCGGTCTGTTCGCTGGTTACCTGGCAAACGGTCCAGGCGCATGACTGGGTGAAAAAGCTTTCGCCGGCTAAATACGCGATTATCATTGTTCTTTTCGCAGTATCGATAATAGAAATGTTTACCCAGGCGTTCAATCCGTTTCTGTACTTTCAATTCTAAAAAGGAAAAGAAGTTATGGCGTCCGATTATATCAAACCCGAAAACGTGAAAGATACCGGCCAGGAGAAACACGAGCATCTCCCTAAGGTAGCCGGAAAGAAAAGTGCCGCGATTTTCGTGGGTATTTTTCTGGTACTTATCTATTCCGTAGGTATTCTTCAGGCGAGTGTCGAGCTCTCAAAAGATGAAAGCATTCAGTTTTTTGACGTGTTTGTCGACACCTTTGCGCGTCCGGTTACCCGGGCCAAAACCACGGCACAGCATTTTGAAAAACTGCAGGGTCAGCTCGATTCACTCGATCAGGGAATCGATTCGATTGCCCGGCATATGGAGGATACCGGTATACAAGCCGTAAATTATGGAGAACTCGAGATGAGCGCTGAGGAAGCCCTCTTTACGGTTAAGGATATCAAAAAGGCGCAGATCGATGTGAATCGCCACATCGATGCGGATACCAATTCAAAAAATATCCAGCGCCTCAGCGATCTTTATCAAAAGATGAACACGCTGCATCAGCATATGTGGAATCAGAAGAGTCTCGACACCGTGCGTGCACAGTACCAAACCGTGTCACAGCGGGTCGATGAACTTGCAAAGATGTATGGCAGGCCCTCTTTGCCCGAGTACCCCGCAATGATGGCGCGTCATTTTTTCCAGTATACCGTGTTCAGCAAACGCTACCTGCGTGCCTACGAAAATGAAATGGAAGAGACGTCGGTGGCGGCTAACACCGTCAGGCCCTACATGCAGTTCTACCGGTACTGGCTGCTGCACGACGTGGGTGAAAAGGCGGTGCTCGGAAAGGATAAATGGCTCTTTTACAAACCGGGTGTCGACTACCTGGTAAAGCCCTACATACGCGATCAGCGCTCGATCAAGGTCGATCCCAACAACAAGCCCATCACCGACAATCCGATCAACGCGATCGCTCAATTCGAAAATGAGCTCAATGAACACGGGGTGGAACTGCTGGTCGTGATCGTACCGGGTAAGCCGTCGGTATATCCCGATAAGCTTCATTCCGCCTACGACACTTCGGATGTATGCAATTTTGCGCATACCAAAAAGACGATCGGCCAGCTTCGCGAAAACGGAATTGCGGTGGTCGATCTGTACGGTCCCATGGCTGAATTCAGAAAAGAGATGGAGGCGCAGGGCGAGACGATCTATCTTGAAAGGGATACGCACTGGAAGCCGAAAACAGCCGCGTTCGTTGCGCAAACCGTTGCCGGCCGTGTCAGGGAGTATCCATGGTTCAGCTCCGGAACGACAGAATACGTGAGCGCGGATGTGCCGGTGGAGCGCGTGGGTGATGTCGGTGTCATGACCGATCTGCCCTCTTTTACCGTACGTAATCTTCAGATGCATTTTCCCGTAGAGGACGTGACCTGTAAAAAGGTCTACAAGGTGATACGCACCCGGGCCGATTCGTCCGAAATGGGGCTGCAATCGGATGACGGATCGCTTCAGCTTCCGCTGAGCGTTATCAGCAAGCTTCCTCCGTCACTGGTACATGAGCTTGGAAATGCCGCGACGGTCAAACGCATCAGCCCGTATCGCGACGAGTATTTCGATTCCGACATCCTTATTCTGGGTGACAGCTTCTCGCGTATATACCAGACCGACGAGCCGCGTGCCGCGGGATGGATTGCCCATTTTGCCGCGGAGATAGGCTCCCCGGTCGCATCGATCGTAAACGATGGCGGTGCCTCCACACTGGTGCGCGAAACCCTGGCGCGCAAAAAGAAACTTCTTGACGGCAAAAAGCTCTGTATCTGGGAGTTTGTGGAACGCGATCTGCGCTACGGCGCAAAAGGATGGAAAGATATCGATCTGTAAAACGGTCTGCAGACCGGTTCTGATAGTCTAAATCAGCCTGTTTTTCACTCTAAACACGGAAAGAGCACCTATGAAATTACGTCACATTCGTTCAGCAGCAGCGACCGCGGTATGTATGGCTGCGCTTATGGCAGGCGGCGCAGATGCGTCGGCATACCGGGAACTCGTACCCGGCTTTGACCGGACAAAATCGCGTGCAATGGTGAGAGAGATCGACAATCCCACCAGAGCCAACTTCGACTGTGCCGCATTTATCGACAACCCGATCAGATACAATCCCAAAACGCCAAAATTCGATGCGCCCGAAGAAAAGGTCGGACTCGATGCACTTACTTTTGACGGTGCGCTTGCCTCTGTGGCAACCTCAATTGGGCAGACACCGCTGACAGCACAGGAAAAGGAGCAGCCGCTTGCATGGGAGCGCCTCTATAACGAATATTTCTGGAACGTGATCGGCGATCCGGGATTTGCAAAGGCTTCCGCAAAGATAAACGGAGAAAAGTGGGCCGACGAGAGTCTTGGCCGTTCGTATCAGAAAATCACCAACGCATGGCTGCACGATACCGACCAAGGAACCGAGGTATGGGTTGAAGTCGAATTCAGTGACTGGGCGGACTTTTTTACCGGTGTGCAGGATCCTGACAAAGACGGCTTCGATGAGGTCTTCGGCAAACTTGTAGTGGACGACATGGATCCGGCGGAATATAAAAAAGCGATCGCGTGGATCCGGGGAGACTACACCACCAAGCGAATGACACAGCAGCAGATCGACGACTGGCTCATGGAACTCGCATCGTACTGGTATCCCACCTACAATACCGATGTGATCGAGAGCGGGGACATGAAAAAATGGCCCAACCGTAAAGTTAAGCGCAAAATCCGCAAAAAGCTCGGTGACCTGCGTGTGGAAAATCCTACCGCGGTTATGCGCGGGGTCCCGCACGGCAAAAAGATATACAATGTATTCAAGGTGCCCGATCTGGGACAGGAGAAAGGTGGCGGTGAAGCCAAGAGCGAAGAGCCTGAGAGAGAAGCGGCCGCAGATAAGAAGATGGATACCTCGGTATCCGATAATGTGACGCGCAACAATGGGCGCTGGAAAAAGGAGCTGGAGGCCCACGGAGGATCATACGACAAATGGGCTTCGGAGCTCACCGATATAAAAAAGGCGCAGAAAGCGATTGTTGAAACGCTCCCCGAAGGCCAGCTGGGATTCGAAGGCAAAGGTGACTGGCTCTTTTTCGGCAAATCGCTCGAATATACCACCGGCGGTGATATAAGCGATCAGCCAAAGGATAAAAACCCGATTCCGCATCTTGTCAAGTTCAAAAAATATCTCGCTGACCATGACGTCAACATGCTTTTTGTCGTGATACCGACAAAGGCGGAGATGTATTATGAACATCTTCCCTGCGAAATGCCCGAAGACAAAACCACGATCGTCAATCCCTATGGTCGCAAGTTTTTACGCGACGTGCAGAACGAGGGTGTGGAGGTGATCGACCTGCTTCCCGGATTTATGGATGCAAAGACAAAGGACGATCAGTACGACGAACACCTGTACCAGCATCAGGACACACACTGGACATGGCGCGGTTGTGAACTCATGACCGATGCGGTGGCCGATCGAATCACGCAGTATGCCTGGTTCGACGAACTTGACGAGCTCAAAAAAGAGTACACGGTGCGGGAGACGACGTTTACCCGCAGGGGCGATATCGTGGACCGGATTCCGGAAGAGAAAAAGGCGGATTACGGGAAGGCGACCCTCAAGGCAAAACGGGTCTATACACCCGAAGGCGAGGCATACAACTCACGCGGCAAAAAGAGTGCACCTATCATGGTGATCGGTGATTCCTTTACCGGTGTCTATGAGCTTGTGGACTGCAAAAGTGCGGGTATCGCCTCACACCTGGCACAAAAAACAGGGATGCCTGTGGAGAATATTACCAGCTGGGGAGGCGGTCCGCTGGTGCGCAACAAAATGCTGCGTGCCCGAAAGGACGATCTCAAGTACAAACGTTTGGTCGTCTATGTAATGGTGGCACGTGATCTCTACGATTATGCCATGGGGTGGAAGCCGCTCAAAGTTAAAAAATAGTACCACAGGTGCGCGGCAGGGGCGGCATAAAGCCGTTTCGGCTGCGCACTTTTTTTCGGGCGGGGGCCGGACAGCTGCGGGCAGGAGGTAGCCCATCGTGCACAGTACTTCGTTATCAGGTAGCAATCACACAACCCGCCGATACGTGCGTATGCCGGCACACATAGTGCGTTGTGGTGCTGTCGCGCTCATTGCCGCGTTACTCACAGGTGTGGGATGCGGCGGGCATGAAGACTCGCAGTCGCACGGACGTACCGGGAATACCGGCAATTCCGCACCCGGTTATGAGGCGTTGATTGCCAATGACAGCGCAGATTTTTCGCTTATGTATAAGGTGCGTGCCACCTGCCGCATTTACCGCGCTGTCACGGGAGACACCGCGATCAGGCCCTGCGGGATTCTCGATTCGATACTCGGCTACGGCGCGGCGAGGATTCGCGCGATGCGCGACAGTCTGCAGGGGCCCCGCGGGACGGTCGCGGCATTCAAAACGCTGATCTACGATACCTGGGAAATACAATTCGATACGTGTCGCGACGATATACGCACCGTCCTGCCTCATGAGGTCGTGCTGAATGCTCGTGGCTCCTGCATGGGTACTGCATTGCTCTTTCTGTTGCTTGCGCAACGTCTGCAGGTTCCGATGTACGGGGTGGTAATGCCGGGGCATTTTTTTGTACGCTATGACGATGACAGCGTTACGCTCAACATAGAGCCCAACAGGGCGGGGTGGCACTATACCGATTCGGCCTACCGGGCAAAGTACCGGCTCGACGCCCATCCGTGGTATACGATGCACAACCTGACCGCGCAAAAGGCGGGGGCAATTTTTATGTTTAATGTGGCAAATATTCTTCGCCAAAAAGGAAAGCTGCGCGCAGCGAAGCGTATGTATCGCTCATCGATGACGTTATTCGAGGAGTATGCTCCTTTGTACGGCAACTGCGCCATCACCTGCGCAGCGCAGGGCGATATCGATGAGGCGATACAAATGCTGGAGCAGGTAACCCGCATGCGGCCCGGCGCTGCAAAAGGGTATGTTAACCTGGGCGCATTATACCTGCGAAGCGAGCGCTTCGAAAAGGCGGTTTCGACCTACCGCAGGGGGCTTCGCAGCTGCAGCGATTCCACCGCGCTCATGCACGGGCTTTCGTTCTCACTGTATCATGCCGGCCGTCTCAAAGAGGCAGAGAAAATGTATAATCGCTATCGAACACGCCCCGATGCGCAGCCTCGTAATGTGGCGCAACTGCAGCGCTTGTTGTTCTGAGAGGCCATGACACGGGATGCTTGTACGGGCGGCACAGCTGCGGGCCTTATACCATACAAAATACGGCGCATACATACGGGGCACGTATACAAATCACAGGGGGAAAGCGGTATACAGAGAGACCGGCAAGCTGCGAAATGTATTTTTTTTAAACCTGAACTGCGCAAATAAAATAGCTCAGCGCAGGTGAAAACGAATTGGATACTTCAGGCCTGAAGTGAGAGGGTACGTTATTATACGTACCCGTCCGGTTCGGGCTGTGGCTGCGTATCAAAGGCGCGGCGTGTGATCGTGTGGTTACTATACCAGGCTTTTTATTTACCGCAGGTGTAGAAATGTGAGTGTATGATGAATGTACGGTATGAAAAGGACTCCATGGGTAGGGTGGAGATAGAGGCCTCGCGCTACTGGGGTGCTCAGACGCAGCGTGCGGTGCAGAATTTCGGAATCGGTTCGCAGCGGTTTCCTGCAGAGATGATACATGCCATGGCACTGGTTAAATATGCAGCCGCCCGGGCCAACTGCGAATGCGGGGTGCTGGCGGATACCACCGCGGATGCGGTGCAGCGTGCGGCACGGGAGGTAATGGAGGGCGCACTGGATGCGCATTTTCCTCTTGTAATATGGCAAAGCGGCAGCGGGACACAGTTTAACATGAACGTCAACGAGGTAATCGCCAACCGTGCGGCAGAGCTACTGGGCGGCACAAAAGGGGAGAGAGCGCTGGTGCATCCCAACGATCATGTCAACAGGGGACAGTCCACCAACGACACGTTTCCCACTGCAATGCGGATTGGGGTTGCACGGGCCATCGCACGCAGACTCATACCCTCGCTGCAGCATTGCATCGATGTGCTGGGGCAGAAGAAAGAGGCTTTCAACGAGGTGATAAAATGCGGCAGGACCCATTTGCAGGATGCGGTTCCGGTATCGCTGGGGCAGCAGTTTTCCGGGTACCTGGCCCAGCTTGAGAGTGCAATGCAGTCGCTGGAGTGTGTACAAAAAGAGCTGTATGCGTTGCCTGTGGGCGGTACCGCGGTCGGAACCGGGCTCAATGCAGCCCCCGGATTTGCGGATGCGGCGGTCACGGCGATCGCAGCCGAAACCGGTATGCCGTTTCACTGTATCGACAACCGGTTTGCCGCAATGGCGGCGCATGACGAAATGGTGCGCTGCAGTGGCGCCTGTACCGCTTGTGCCGGGGCACTCAGAAAGATCGCCACCGATATCGTGTGGCTCTCTTCCGGACCCAGGTCGGGACTCGGGGAGATGCGTATTCCGTCCAACGAGCCGGGAAGCTCGATCATGCCCGGCAAGGTGAATCCGACCCAGTGCGAAGCCACCCTTATGGTATGCACGCAGGTTATGGGAAACGATACTGTAGTAACGATTGCCGGATCTGGCGGCAATTTCGAGCTCAATGTCTATAAACCGTGTATTGTATACAATGTACTGCAGTCCGTACAACTGCTCTCCGATGCGCTGATGTCCTTTACCGACAGATGTCTTGCAGGCCTGGAGCCGGTGCGGGAGCGCATCGATGAGAATGTGCGCAGGAGTCTGATGCTGGTGACCGCCCTCACGGGTGAAATCGGCTACGACCGGGCCGCCCGCATCGCCCACCACGCCTATGCGCATAACCTGACGCTCAGGGAGGCGGCGCTTTCACTCGGTGAGATATCGGCGCAGCGCTTCGACGAGCTCGTTGAACCCTCGCGGATGGTGTAGACGCGTCGTGCGGTGATAGTTGTATGAGATTGCAGAGAGAATCGAGGTGATATCGTTATGCGTGTATGTACGGTAGAGCAAATGAGAGAGTGCGACCGGCGGGCCATGCAGCAGTATGGTATTTCCCAGTCCGTGCTTATGGAGAATGCAGGACTTGCCGCGTTTTCGCTGCTGGTGAGACAATTCGGACCGGCAGAGGGGAAACGATATTCGGTGGTTTGCGGACTGGGCAACAACGGCGGGGACGGACTGGTGGTGGCGAGAAAACTTTTCTCCGCCGGGGCGGAGGTGACGATCTGTTATCTGGCGGATCCTGCCAAATATACAGGCGCGGCAAAGAACAACCATGATGCGGCAGAGGCTCTGGGAATACCCCGGGTGCGGGTGACGGACAATCGTCCCCTTGAACTGGCAGAGCTTGACGGCTGCGCATGTGTCGTGGACGCGATATTCGGCACCGGGATATCACGGGCGGTCGAGGGGCGCTTCAGAGATGCGATAGAGGCGATCAATCAATGTTCCGCGCCGGTTTTGAGCCTCGATATTCCGTCGGGGATTCACGGTGATAGCGGTCAATCGATGGGAATTCATGTACAGGCGCATTCTACCGTGACTTTCGGAGCGCTCAAGGCAGGGATGCTTCGCTATCCCGCATTCGATGCGTGCGGCACCATCGAGGTATCCCGCATCAGCTTTCCACCTTCACTTTATAACGACGCGTCGCTGATGATCAGGATACCCGACATTATCGAGCTGCCTGAGCGCGATGCAGCCGCGCACAAGTCGTCGATGGGGCGGACATTGTGTATTGCGGGTGCGGCCGCGTATTACGGCGCACCAATATTGAGTGCCTCAGCGGTATTGAAGGCAGGCGGCGGCTACAGCATTCTTGCATCCACCCCCCGGGTGACCGATGTTGCCGCTGCACGCGCACCCGAGCTTGTTTTTTTTGTGCAGCAGCAGACTCCAGAAGGGGCCGTCGCCTCCCATAACGAAGAGTCGCTTGTGCAGGCGTGCCGGCGCATGGAGACGGTGGTGCTCGGTCCGGGGCTTTCGCTCGATGCGCAGCCTCAGGCGCTGGTACGTGCCATTGTGCCGCGCATAGAGGTGCCGCTCATTCTGGACGGGGATGGGCTCACTGCGATAGCGGAATCACCAGAATTGATCGCCACAAGAAGCGCACCCACGATTTTAACGCCGCACGCGGGCGAGATGGCACGCATTACAGGTGAGTCTGTGGATACGATCCTGCGCGATCCTTATGCTCTGCTGCGTAAATGGGCACATAAACTGCACGCGGTTATCGTGCTCAAGGGGCCTCATTCTCTCATAGCCGATCCCGGCGGAGAGATAACGGTCAATCTCAGCGGTAATGCGGGTATGGCGACCGCCGGGGCGGGTGACGTGCTCAGCGGAACGGTTGCGGCAATGATCGGTATGGGTATGACCGCGGTGGATGCGGCATGTGCCGCCGTGTACATCCACGGAGCTGCGGGTGATATCGCGGCAGGCCGGAAAGGAGAGGACGGAATAACCGCCGGGGACATACTCGAATCCCTGCCCGACGCAATGGCCGGACTGCGACGGCGGAAAAAAGCCGTATGGGAAGACTACGGTATTCATACCGGATTATAAACGGATCCGATTTACGCACAACCAGGGGAGTGTGACAAATGATAAAAACCGCAATCGGACAGGATTCTCACGCATTCGAGCCGTCAGGGAGTAAGAAAAAACTGATTCTTGGTGGTGTGGAGATTCACGGACACCGGGGATGTAAAGGCAACAGTGACGCGGACGTGATCATGCACGCATTGACAAATGCGATATCCGGAGTAAGCGGCGTAACCGTTCTGGGAAAAGTGACCGACGAGCTCTGCAGCCGGGGGATTACCGACAGTCGTGAATACGTCGCGCGCGCACTCGCCACACTCAAAGGATATACCCTGACGCATATATCGATTTCGCTCGAGATGGCGACGCCGCGTCTGGAGCCGCATGTGGAGGCGATAAAGGCTTCGGTTGCGGATACGTGCGAGCTTGCCATACATAATGTCGGTATTAGTGCGACATCGGGGGAAGGCTTGACCGCGTTTGGGAGGGGAGAGGGAATACAGGCGTTCGTGGTGATCACCGCCGAAGCGCATGAGCCCGTGAGGGAGTAGCAGGATGGCCGTGCGTGATGCTGTAAGTTATCTGTATTGTCTCTGCAGTTGCGCGCAGGCAGGATGGCGTTTACGCCACAGGTCTGCGTATTTGCGTATCCAGATGCGTGCCACGAGGTTGATGGGAAGTCTCTTGCCGGTGATCCTGTGAAGGTGATCCTGGTACTTTTTAATCTCTTCGATTTGCTGGCAGTTATCCATATCCGCATCCCCCTGTTCGTATTATATGTATCGGCATTTTCCGCCTGTTACATTAGACGATATGCAACCAGCACTCCGTTGATAGTTATAATATATATTATTATCACAACAAATTCAAATATTAGATAGTTAGAAGGCAATTTTCAGGTAGCACCTTATGTAAAACGGCTAACCTGTTTGCATGCAAATCCGCTGCAGCGAAGTTTGCATCAGGGTGTTCAATTAACTATTTTCTATAAATACATGTAATGCACCATTAGCTCAGTTGGTAGAGCAGCTGACTCTTAATCAGCGGGTCCAAGGTTCGAATCCTTGATGGTGTACCAGTAAAATCAAGGACTTACGAATTTCACGTAAGTCCTTTTTTTTAAGCGTACATGCGAAGCGTACATGTGTGCTTATATTCCGTACAGGACGCGGGTTTCAGCGCGTGCTTCCAGGAATCGTCTTCTTCCCATTTTCCCATTCGCTTCTGCAGCATGATTTCATCTGCATGCACATACCGGCGAAACGCATCATACGACTTCCATCCGTCGATCATCATCACTTCAATCTCCCGGAACTCTTCATAACAGCCACCGAACGTTTCATTATGTCAAAGAGCAGGGCAGGACATATTGTATATTTATAACCTGACGGCAACAGTGCTTTTCATTTCTGACACATTTTGGCATTACACGATGATATGTTGTAGTGAATA
>CAZPUS010000006.1:0-114394 GCA_964589825.1 uncultured Fibrobacterota bacterium
CGCATACGCATATACTCGATTCGTTTCGGGTGCGCGCTCCGGTTCTCAATACGAAGGGGACGCATGTGGCGTATATGCGTATGCGGGACGATAAAATGCAGTGTGTGGTGACACCGGTTTCGCGGGAAGGAAGTGGACCGGTGAAAGTACTCGCGACCTGGGACGGGCCATACGCAAGAGCCAAATGTCAATGGCCACAGGGTGACTGGGTCTATTACGGACGATGTGAAGCTGCAAATGATTGCGACGGGGATGCACAATTGTGGAAAGTAAACGTACATGATACAACCCGTAATGAGATGGTGGTGGAGTTCAGCAATTACTGTGATGGTGGTACCTGTAAGATCAGTGAATTGAAAATGGATGCATGGGCGGAGAAAGTGGTACTTAATACCACCGGGGGAAATGCGCTGATCGATTTGACCACCAGCGATGGAGATCTGTCACAGTCACTCTACGATGTAGGTGGTTGTGGCAATACGATATCACCCTCCGGCACGTATGAAGGGAGCAATCAAAACAGTGGGCATACCACCCATCCGATCAATACACTTCTTGCCAGCGGGGAAAAAGAATCAGCGTGTGGTTTGTGGCTGTCAGACTGGAACATCTGGTGTGTGAATGCCGAATATGAATGGGATGTTTCTCATAATAAACTACCAGATGAGTTTGTTTTGAGAACAGGTTATGGGTGCCTGGGCGGCCATGCGGACGATGCGGGAAACTCGTTTTCCGCTAATTCAGATAAATGGATATGTCTTGTCATGGGGTGGTGGAGTCGATTTAATGACTGTGGCTCATCGAATATTGCGCTTGTCAACTGGCAGGATAGCATTTCATTGAATTTGACGAATTATGCGCCGGTAGAGCATAGTGATTGTCCGTCGGGATTTACCACATACGATACGACAAAGTATGATCCTATGTTTGGTCACTTCTGGGTTAAATCACCGCGTGAGGATGTGGTTGCGGAGCTTCGTGACGATCTCGATGACAGCACATATGCAATCGCGGGTCTTGACAGTGCGGTGTATGTAAACGAACCCATGAAGAGAGCCGGGGTGCGTCACGGCTCGATGGTGCGAGTCACTGGCGCCGGGATACATATACGGAATACATATTTGTGTCCTGTGGACGTCTGGGTAGGTGACATCCGTGGACGCCGGCTTTCGGGACGTGCAAATGTGCAGCCTGATGCGTCGATAGATATCGGTAATCGCGTTACTGCAGGAGTCTGTGTGGTACGTATAAGCCGGCCTGACGGGAGCGTCCTCACGCAGCGAACACTGGGTATGTCTGCCCGATAAGGCTATCGAAGTACGCAGCTGTCATGATAATATGGCGTGTATTCGTGCTGTATTCACTAAAAAAAGGTGAATACGGCACCTTTTTTATGCAGCGTGGTGTGTTTTTTCTGGCTTGCGTTGTATATTTAAGTAACACTTTAACTGAGCGATTTTATTCGCGAAATCTGTTGCAATCCGTACTACTAATTATTCTCGAAAATTATGAGACAACCAACAAGGTTGCTCCATGGTTTTCGAGAACACGATAGCAGCATGGCTCAGCGTAGCTTTTCATCAAAACAGGCGTTCAATTTAGATTTGCATTTATTCTTTTTGCAGGCATTTGTGTGTGAAGTATGTGTAGGGGCTGTGCTACACATAAATGCGTGTGATATGTTCCGGGCCCGTTTTTTTAAAGAAATAAGATACAATCAAAAGGAGAGACAATTGCGATGTGAAACGCAATCTTTCGATTTTTGTGTGGTCGGGGGCGGTATGGCGGGAGTTATAGCCGCGATTGCGGCTGCATGTCATGGTGTTCGTGTGGCGCTTATACAGGACAGACCGGTGCTGGGCGGAAATGCCTCCGGTGAAATCCGTATGCAGATTAGCGGTGCCCGGGGCGAAAACCGCAGAGAAACGGATATCCTCGAGGATCTGGTCGCCTACGGCTGATGGCCGATTGATCCTCATTTCCCGGAGGGCTTTTACAACAAGGAGGGAGGCACGACGTTTCATAAGGTGCCATCTCCCTACGGTATACCGTTGGCGAGTCTCTATTCAAGAAATGTAGCCAACCTTTTTTGTGCGGGTCGCTCCCCTTTCGCGTGACGCGAAGCTGGATGCTGATGGTGAAGATGCCGAGAATCTGCGTACAGGTATTGACCGGCCTGTTAACGGAGAGTCTCACAACTGGTGTGGCAAACCGCAAAGTAGTATAACCTATACGTTCGATTCGGAAACTTCCCTGAATGAGGCCTGAATAGTATTCGACAGCGACCTGAATCGCAAGCGAAACAATATGACCTGTCGCTGGCATCATCATCAGAAGCACTGGAGTGTTCCCGAGACCATGACGAGAGCCTTCCGTCTGCAGGCTCGAAATAACGACGGTACATGGTCTACAATCCACCAGGAGGAGAATAATTATCAACGACTGGTGAAAGTGCCATAGCAGACTCATTCAAAAGCTATTTGTCTCGTTCCCCTTTCTACATGGGGAGCGCCAGAGGTCAATATATTCGCGTTTAAGGTTAAATAAGTATCCGTGGAGATGATGTCGCAGCGCGATGTAAATAACACGGTACTGCAGTACGAAAGCAGCGGGTGTGATTCATGCTGCAGCTTATAGACAAAGGCGCATGCCGTGCTTAGCCGTTGTGCAGCCGTACCTCTGCACGTTTTTCTATACTGCGGAAATCTACCTTGCCGCTGCCCATTTTTGGCAACTCATCGAATTTGATGAATATCTTCGGCAGTGCAATGGGCGGTAAGGAGTGCCTCAATTTTTTTATCATTTCTCTCTGGTCGAGTTCATGTGTAGAGACACAGACAAGCTTCACGCCTTTTATTTCGTCTGCAATGCCGACCACACATATTTCGGTATCATCCTCAACCAGTTTGTCAATTTCCGATTCCACTTTAGGTAAGGAAACCATCTCTCCGCCGATTTTTACGAATCGACGCAGCCTGCCGCGATGCCACAGATACCCGTCGGTGTCTAACATCCCCATGTCACCAGTATCGTACCATCCGTCTGAAATACGTACCGAGGTTTCCTCTATATTTTCGTAATAGCCTTCCATGACGTTTTCACCTCTGACCAGGATTTTTCCTTCGTTTCCGGGCGAGAGTTTTTGCGAAGAGGCAATATCAACGATTTTGACTTCGACATTCGGGAGTGGTTTACCGATGCTTCCGGGACGGTTCGCCTTTGGTGTGTTCGTTGATACCACCGGAGACGTCTCTGTGGTGCCGTAGCCTTCGTAAAGTGTCACCCCATGAATTGTGGCATATTCTTCACGCACCTTGTGCGGGACCTTATCCGCACCGGCAACCGGAATTTTCAAGCGCTCAAAATCGCCTTTTTTGGCAAATCTCAGGTATCCGGCAAAAAACGTCGGTGTCGCTGCCATCACGTCCGTTTTTTCCGTTCGTACGATTGAAGGAATAGTTTTATAATCAACCGGATTTGCATATGTAACCGCTGTCATGCCCGTGGTGAGCGGAAGCCAGAAATTGACGGTATAACCGAATACATGAAACAGGGGAAGTACACACATTACACGGTTTTCGTGGGTAAGCGCAAATACAGTTCTGATATCCCGGAGATTCGCAGTAATATTGCGATGGCTAAGCATCACCGCTCGTGGTTCTTTTTCGCTGCCACTTGTAAAGAGAAGTGCTGCGGTCGCCGTTTCCGGTCCACGACTCACGAATTGTGTGAGAAGAGCAAATGGAAGAGATGCAATCAATGCCGCACCGACTTTCTCTCCGGTTCCTGTTTGTGTTAATACATCTTCCAGGAACTGCATCTGTGAAAGCCTCTTGCATCCAATCTTCTCAAGTAATTTCTTTGAGGTAAGTATGGTAGTAAAACCGCACATATGTCGTGCATATTCACAGTTTCGCTGGGCATGCGTGCTGTAGTTAATCATCACCGGTATTTTCCCCGCCATAAGGGTCCCGAGTATGGAGATAAAACACCCCGCGCTGGTAGGCACCATAATACCTACGGTTCTGCTCTTTGATTTATGCAGCTTTTTGCTGAGTATAAGCGAAGCAATAAGCGTTTTGCGAAAGCTGAGTCGGGTATCGGTACTTTTATCGATAACAGCGGTTTTTGAGGCATACCGTTTGGCTGTTTTTATAAACTGATGATGAAGCAACATTCGTATTGTCCGTGGCCTGAATGTATGGATAATTCGATTAGAGCGGTTTTAAAGCATAAAGATTTGTTCGAGAATAAAAAAATAATGAATAACCCGGATGCCTAATAAAATCAATTTGGGTCAATATATGCCCTTAATCATCCGGCAATTGAAATAGTCAGACGCAGAGTTCAGCAATTTTATCAAGCAGCACATTTTTCTCGAATGGTTTTTGAAGCGCATAGTCTGCACCCAGTTTCCTTGCCATCTCAAGATAGGTATCCGGTCCCAGTTTACCACCGCCCGACATCGCGATTACCGGTGTAGAGGCAGAGAGGTTTTTTATCTCCATAATGGTCTCGACTCCTTCCTTATCGGGCATGAGCATGTCGGTGAGTATCAGATCGAACGATTCGGTATTCAGTAACTTAAGCGCTTCATTGCCGTTATAAGTTCGTGTGACGTGATACCCCCGGGACTCGAGTACCTCAGAAAGCATTTCGTTCATAGTTTCGTCGTCTTCTATCAGAAGAATAGCCGCCACGCTGTCATCCTTTTTTTGTAAAGTGGATTTATCGACACTACCATGCGGTTTTTGCCTGTGCAATGCATCAGACAATACATGCACATTTTGTTAAGAGGGGGGAAATGTATTATACAATTAAATATAAGGTATGCCGGTATCGTGCGCAAGGAAGGTGTTTCGGAAAAAACTATTTTGTAGCCAGACTATACCAAAGAACCGGAGAATGAAAGGAGCTTTTTATATGTACGCTGCATTGGGTTTTTACCCTGCGGCAATTCCGGTGTTGACGGCAGTTGTAATGTGGTTCATTATCTCGTGTGTCCCTCACGACTCCGCGGCTCCGAGTGCGGCAATGGTAAGAATTGACAGTACGGTGACTGGTTCTGTCTACGTGACAAAATGTTATGAAGAGATGCATGCGGAAAGTAGCGGAAGTTCGTGTATATGTGTCTGCGAACTCGATTCGGTCATTCGCTGCACGGTCTTTACCGAATCGACGTTTTTCGACCTCTCTTCAGCACAGTCGGAGGACAGGACGATACTGTCAGTCACGGTGCGGTCGGACACGCTGCATGCGATACGTCAGGAAAAAATTGATACACTTTGGTGTGATTCAAGCTGTTTACGATAACTTGGCATAAGGAGAATACTGTCCTATGGGCGCATTGTTCATGCTTCTGGTCATTCTGGTGATGTCGCTGGTTATTACGCGTATTGCAGCTGCGATGCTTGTGCATACCGGACTTTCACAGGAAGCGGCACGTTTTCAGGCCAGATCCGCATTTACGGGTGTGGGATATACGACCGCGGAAGCGGAAAACATAGTCAATCATCCCGTCAGAAGACGAATAATAATGGTGCTGATGCTGCTGGGTAACGCCGGAATCGTCTCCGCAATTTCTTCGCTTATTCTGACCTTTATTAATACGCAGGAGACCGCCTACAACTGGTCCATTCGTATTCTTGTTTTGATTGCAGGAGTGTCGTTCATATGGCTGCTGTCAAAAAGCTCGTACGTAAACCGTGCATTAGCCTTTTTGATCTCCCGGGCTATTCGTCTATGGACCGATATCGATGTGCGCGACTATGCAAGCCTGTTGCATCTCAGGGGAGATTATCAGGTGGTGGAGCTGGCGGTAAAAGAAGGGGACTGGATTGCCAATCGCACCCTGGCGGAAGTTGATCTGCGCAAGGAAGGTGTGGTGGTACTTGGTATTGAGAGAAAAAGCGGACGTTTTATCGGCGCTCCATTCGGACAGACCCAGGTAAAAAACGGCGACACGATGATCGTATACGGACGACACGCGGTGGTAAAAGATCTCGACCGCCGATGCTGTGGCACACAGGGTGATGAAGCTCATCGGGATGCGGTCCAGCAGTACAGGAAAAACCTCGAAGAGGAAGAAAAAGCTGAAGAGGAGAACGGGGAATAGCAGGTGTGTTATTTTTTTACGAAACCGGTTGTCGGAAATCTTGGATAAAAAAGGGGTGATGCGTGATTTTCGTGAACGCGCACACGGAATCGTTCGGTTCAGGATTCAGAAAGTTCCGTCGTATAAAAGCAGAGATTTTAAAGGCCAGTGAGCATTTACAATGATACTGTTCGATCTCAACTCAAGCAATGAAACACTGAAAAGCTACCTTTTTCTTTTAAAATGGTTATGTATCGCCCTTGTTGCAGGCATATCCGGTTCTCTTGTTGTTCATTCTTTTTTTTATTTACTGACCATGACGACAGATATCGTTACCGTAACAGGCTGGTATTCAATAGGATGGTCTGTTGCAGCGGCGATTGTGGTTGCGGCTGTTATATATCGTATTGCGCCGCGGGCCGCAGGTGAAGGTGTCCCCTCGTATATCCGCGGTATTCGTGAGGATGGGGGACGGTTCCCGTTGGTAGATACTTTTTTTAAATACTGGGCTTCTCTTTTTACCCTGGGCGCATTTGGAAGTGGCGGAGTAGTTGGGCCGATGGGACGTACTGCATCGGGCCTGGTTGCAGGTATTGTCCGGCGGTTGATGTTGTGGAAGGTTTTTTTCAGGGAGGAGGACATCCGTACCGCTTCGATATGCGGTATGGCGGCGGCGGTAGGTACGATATTTCATTCTCCCATCGGGGCGGGGATATTTGCTGTGGAGCTTATACGTAAAAACAAAATGGGATATAAGGATCTGTTCCCGGCGATAATGTCGAGTTGCACCGCTGTTTTTATATGCAAAGCGCTCTCATGGAAAAGTTTTTATACCTTTAATGTACCAAATGAGTTTCTTGACATTCACAAAACCGGGTGGTTGATACTTTGTGCCGTACTCAGCGGCGCTCTCGGTGCGTTGTACGAAAAAATGTATATGGTTTCGAGCCTGCTTTTTAAACGCCGTGAAGGGAATGTGCTTGCAAAGGTGGTCCTCGGGATGGGTGCGGCATTTTGCCTTGGATATCTCGTTAACCCGGCTCTTTTCGGCACCAGCAGAAAATTTATTCCTGCATTGATTTCGGGCGAGTTCGAGGTTTTTGTGGTGGGCAACGGATGGACCATGCCGCTTGCGTTATCGCTGCTCGTTATGCTGCTGCTTAAACTGGTGACCAACTGTATTGTCGTAGGAAGCGGTATGAGTGCGGGGTTTACCGGGCCGGCCGCCATCGCAGGCATGCTTCTCGGTGTTGCGCTCGCCGTGGTAACAGGAGTCGAAACGGGTTCCGCGACCTATTATGCGTTTGTGTGTGCCGGCTTTTCCGGGATGCTTGCAGGAAGTATGAACATACCAATAGCGAGTGCGATAATGGGAATCGAAATATTCGGCCTCGAGTACAGCTTTGCAGCCGGGCTTGCTTCGGTAGTGGCGTTTCAAATGTCCAGGGGAACGACGATTTACTCTGAAGCCGGCGCAGTGGAGTAATAGAACCGGTGCCCGAATCATACCAGAATTGTGCGAGTTTGTGTGCGAAAGCTGTAGTCGTCCGCACTACATGTATATTCTCGAAAATCGTGAGCCACCCAACAAGGTTACCCCTAATTTTGGAGAACACAATAGCAGTACGGTTCACCACCGTTTTCATCAAAACAACCGCTCAATTCAGGTTATAGTATATCAATACTGAATGGTGCCACGGATGCGTCCATCCCTGATTTCAAATCTGCTGCCGTCCCGAGCGCTGAAATCGGTGAGATCGATGCGAGCGCCACGTCTTCTGCCTAGTTCAGCGGGCGTAATCTGAAGGGTTGCACTTGTACTCGTTGAATCGGCCGGATTTATTATTGATGTAAAAAAAGGACGGTCTGCAGAGAAAAAATGGAGTATGCATTCGGTTTCGGTAAGATGCAACAGTGTGTCGCGTCCCCTCGGAAGAATATGGAGAAGAAAGTGTTTGCCGGTTGCAGTATCCCCGCGTGCAGGCCGGTAGTTTTTTGTGCAGCATCGGATGAAAATGGTATCGTTTTGTACATAGCAGTGGTTTTGCTCGGAGATATTTCCCGGCATTGAATGAAGAGAGTCGTTTACGATGCCCGTGAACGTAACCGGCGCAACATATACCGGAGGAGAATCTACTGAATTGCACTGCCACGTAACAGGGCAAAGCAGCACTGTCGTTAAAAAAACAGTGAGCGGTGTTGGACCAGGTGTTTGCATATGACGTGTTTTCCACATAGAACGGTACGGGTGAATGGCGAAGATGACCATCGTATTAAAAAATACATAGACGCCGATTCACGAGTGCGAACAAATGTAATCAACATACTGTTATAATTTGAGGGAAAACGGATCAATGGTCACGGATCTTCTATGCGGATTCCGGTGCGTCTTCCGGCGCACAAACCGGTATCGTTTTACATATCCGAGAAAAACCGGGCCGGAATGGATTCGATAAATTCAAAATGTAAATAAGGTATAAAAATGGCAGAATGGAAAAAGGTCGATGATTTCTGTAATGAGCACGAGCATGAAATCGAGTTGAGGCAACACGAACCTATGGCAAAGCATACCTGGTACCGTATCGGGGGTGCGGCACGCCGGTTCATATATCCGAAAACCATAGAGGCAATGATCGGGCTTATAGAGACCTGTTGCAGGGCGGGCATATCGTGGATTGTACTGGGTCACGGTGCAAATGTACTGGTAAGTGACGAGGGTTTTGACGGGGTGGTAATAAGTCCTGTCAGGTATTTGGATAATATTGAGCGGCTCGATGGCACATGTATAAAAGCCCAATCCGGGGTATCGCTTCCACGACTGGTTCGATACTGCGAAGAGAATGCACTTAGCGGAATGGTGGCACTTTCTGGAATTCCCGGAAGTGTTGGCGGGGCATGTTGCATGAATGCAGGCACCGATCAGGGAACGTTAGGAGACAGAATAAAAACGATAACGACATACGATCCCTTGACGGCAAGTACGAAGCTCCTTGATGCATCTGCGATTTCTTTCGGTTATCGAAACGTACCGAAACTGCAAGGCAGGGTCGTGATCGGCTGCACTCTATCGCTTGACATAGGGGATAAAGAAATACTGTATGAACAGCGGCAATCGATACTGCAAAAACGCCGTCGCACACAACCCGTGGAGGATCCCTCGTGCGGCAGTGTGTTCAAACGACCGTCCGATGACTTTGCGGGGCGGTTAATAGAAGCGGCCGGAATGAAAGGGCGTCGCAGGGGCGGAGCACAGGTGTCGTCCCTGCACGCCGGATTCATAGTGAATACCGGCTCCGCCACTGCCGCGGATGTGGTGGCTCTTATACACGAGGTTCGTACCACGGTAGAGCAGTACTCGGGTGTGAGACTGGAACCCGAAGTACGTTTTGTGGGTTTTAGTTCCTTTTGTGACGGCATTCCCGTAAAAAAAGCTTTTTGATGATCAAACCTAAACCGGGCGATTTTTTGTGAAATCTGTTGCCATCCGTACTACATTTAAATTCACGAAAATCATGAGGCGCCCAACGATTGCCCCATACTTTTCGAGACCATAATAGCAGTACGGCTCACCACAGCTTTCATCAAAACAACCGCTCAATTCAGGTCAAAAAAAAGGGACGCCGGGTGGCGTCCCTTCATGAATGCGGCAAATGTATGATGCACTAATCTATCGCAGATATTTTTCGGTATAGTGATCTTTGTGTTTATAGCAGAGTTTTTTAGCTTTGTTTGAGGGGTTTTTGAACACAAGGACCACCTCTTTTGTTTCGTGATCCTGATCAAGAATCTCCTGGTCGAACTTTGAGCTTTCGAGGGCGGTATATTTATTGCCTTCGGTGTCGACGATGTAGAAATTCTTGGCCCACAGCCGGATTGGATTGTACGAATAGTTGAACACACTCACGTTCATTTTAAGCAGGCCGCCTTTGCGGTGTATGGTGGGGACCGCAAGGAATATGTCGTATTCGTTAATCGCATCAAAGAGCGCAGTGTCGGAATAAGAATCGATTACACGTTCATAGGCGGAGTACGATCCCTGGTTCTTTTTCCGGAAAAGGTGCAGCAGCTGTTTGGCTGTATCACTGGAGGAGTCGAATAAAAGCGCTTTTTTCGCATAGAATTCTCCGCGCACGAGAGTTCCGGAAGAGACCTCGGTGCTCTCCGCTGCAGTAGCGACCTTTTTTGCAATTTTGAGACTTTTGTCAACGTAGGAACCAACCTGCTCTTCTTTTTTCTCTTTAAATTTAGTGGTATTATCAGCGATATCGATTGCTTTGTCCATAAGCGACACATATCGGGTCACCTGACCGTTTGTCATTGCCGAATCGGCGAGTCTGCTGAGCAGCTGCGCATATTGGTTGCGTATTTCGGGACTTGCTTTATCAGACATGACACTATCGACATCATTAATAAAAAGGTCGATTGCCTCAACGTTTGCACTCGCTTCGGTGAGTATCATGTTGCTGCGAATAATGGTGGTCTTAATGAATTTATCGATCAGTTCGGTTGAAACCGGCTTGCCGGCGTCCTCACGGGCATTTATGGCTTTGAGATAAAAAATATAGGCTTTCTTTTCAAGAATCCGTTTCTGGTACCCGGATGCTTTTTCAGCCTGCTTGAATGCCTTGTCCGCCTGAGCCTTGTAAGAAGGACCGCAGGATACGATTAATGTGGAAGTGGCCAATGCCAGCACGAGTAGAAGGTATTTTTTCATACCATCTCCTTTCATAAATAATTGTGTGAGCGAATCGAAACTCCGAGCGATCCATACTGTTTCGGATGCATCGAACCAAAATACGTTATCCAAGAGAAAAAACGTAAACTGTTCGCACTAAAACCCGGAATCCGGGTATCACATCCGAAGTTGTTACATAAGTATCGGAGATTCGAATATAAGAAAATTACGACTTTACTCTTCAAATATAATATTTTTGCTGAGATACGATACAGTCGGTGCGGGCCGGGGGGTAATCCCCGATGTCTCTTAAAGAACGCGTATACATGCCTTTTGCAAAATATGGCTCAATACGCGGGAAACGAGATGCAGGCAGAGACCATAGTGCAGCTGTATATCTTTAGAAAAACGCGAATACTGTATGCGTTATTTCGTCAGACACGGACGAGCATAAGCGTAGGGAAAGAATGGAATCCAACTACACAGCCGCAGCAGGAACACAAAAACAACGTGAACGCGCTGCCTTTGATATCGTGCAGACTTTGGCGTCTCACGGTTTCAGAGGACTGTACGCGGGTGGATATGTGCGTGATATGCTGCTGCACTCCACACGCAGGGGTGATATAGATATTGCAACCGACGCACGCCCCGACGATATTCTTCAGATTTTTTCTAATGTAAAGGCGGTTGGAGCACATTTCGGAGTAATGCTGGTGGTTCGGCAGGGCTTTGCATTCGAGGTGGCTGCTTTTCGCTCCGATTCGGCATATTCGGACGGACGTCATCCCGACTCGGTGGAGTTTACAAATGCACGTGAAGACGCCAGAAGGCGGGACTTTACCATAAACGGGCTTTTTTATGACCCGATTTCATCGCAGGTATTTGACTATGTCCACGGAAGAGAAGATCTTCGAAAAGGTGTTGTCAGGGCGATCGGCAATCCCCGGCGGCGGTTCGATGAGGATTATCTGCGACTGCTTAGAGCCGTGAGATTTGCGGCGGTGCTCAATTTCGAGATCGAATCCGCGACGTGGGAGGCCATCCGTGAAAGTGCCGCGCATATTACGCATGTAGCAGCGGAGCGGATTTTTGCGGAACTCGATAAAATGGTGCAGAGTCCGGGCGCCGACCGCGCGGTCCTGCTTTTAAAAGACTCGGGGTTGCTCGAGCATATTATCCCGGAGCTGGCGGAGAACGTGGGTGTGCAGCAACCGGCGCAGTTTCATCCCGAAGGGGATGTGTTTATGCATACGGTAAAAGCTCTTTCTTTGCTTCGAAATCCTTCACAGGTGTGTGCCTGGGCAACGCTATTGCACGATGTGGGAAAGGTAGATACGTTCACGTATGCCGATCGTATTCGATTCAACAATCATGCTCGTGTCGGTGCACGTAAAGCGAGCCGTGTGCTTTCCAGGCTTCGTGCCCCCCGCAATCTTATCGAAAAGGTATACATATGCATCGATAACCACATGCATTTTATCGAGGTGCAGCGTATGCGCCTTTCGAATCTGAAAAAATTCCTTGCGCGTCCGACCATCGATGACGAGCTGGAGCTGCACAGAGCCGACTGTTTGTCAAGCCACGGTAATTGCGACAATATCGACTACCTTCTTAAAAAGCGTGATGAGATAGGAATTGAGGCAATGCGTCCGGAGCCGCTGGTTCGCGGCAGAGACCTGTTGACCCTTGGGTTTCGTCCGGGGCCTGAATTCGGAGAGATACTTGATCAGGTATACGAACTGCAGCTGGAGGAGCGCATCGGGTCTAAAGAGGAGGCGCTTACCTGGATTCGGCAGCACTATCTTCCCTCCACCAGAGATGCCCGGTAGCGTCGGGAATACCGTTATTCGCACGAGTGTTACAAACGTACAATCTGTATGAATGATGGGATGTATTTGTGCGATGCGGGTATTCATTATAACGCAGCCAAACCTGTGGCATTCGGAATATTGATGATGCAGTTGTGAAACCCTGGTGCAACATATTATATTTTAACGAATTTTCCTTACATCGCTTGCCGGTAGAATGAAAGGGCGAAAGCCCTTTTTTTATATCGAAAAAGGCGACTGTATTTTTTGTGCTGCCATGGATAATGGCACAGAATATGAACAACGGTGTGAGACGTGATGGAGGAGAGAGACCGGACAGACCGGCTGCATGAGGTGATAAACCAGGCGCTGCAGCGACTGGGGCTTGAGCTGTTTGAAGTGAAAACGTCGTATACCGGAGCTGAACTGAAAATGTCGGTTCTTGCGGATCGGCCCGAAGGCGGGGTAACGGTGCAGGAGTGTGAAGAGGCTGCCAGGGAGATAGAGATGCTGATGCATGTCAACGGGACGATGCAACAGCCGCATACGTTGGAGGTCTCCTCTCCGGGTATTGACAGGCCGTTGAAGCGGCAGCGGGATTTTCTGCGCAACAGAGGCCGGCACGTAAAAGTAGTATATTCTGAAGCGGCGCAGGAAAAACCTGCGGGTTCCCGGACACTCAGGGGGATTATCGAACACTGCGATGAGACGGTGGTAACAGTGCGCAGAGAGCACGGGGAAGAAGAATCGATCCCGCTCGATTGGATACGAGATGCACATATAGAAGTGAGTTTTACATAAGACAGGAAAAAGGAACGCGCAGCAATGACAAAGAAAAAAGCTGAAGAGCAACAGCGAAAAGGTGAACAGATAGTCAAAGCACTGACTATTCTGACCAAAGAGAAAGAGATCAAGATGGACGTGATCCTCGAGTCGCTCGAGGAGGGGCTTAAAACTGCGGCCCAGAAATATCTCGGAAGACCCGTTCGTGTAGAGGTCGATATCGATAATCAGAATGGAACTATCGAGGTGTACACGCTGCGTACCGTCGTGGAAGAGGTCGAGAACCCGGAGGAGGAGATAGAAATCACCGAGGCCAGACAGATAGACGCGAGTCTTGAAGTGGGAGACGAGCTCGTGGAGGAGCTTGATATTGCTCAGTTCGGCCGTATCGCGATACAGAACGCCAAACAGGTCGTGAACCAGAAGGTGCACGATGCGGAACGGGAAAAGGTATACGAAGATTACAGCGGACGGATAGGGGAGCTGGTAACCGGAAAGATTCAGAAAATCGACAGAGGCAATCTCCTCGTTAATATAGGCAGGACCGAAGCCGTATTGCCTTACAGAGAACAGATACGCAAGGAGCGTCACCGTCAGGGGGAGACCATACGTGGCTGTATTGTCGAAGTGCGGAGAAATACGAGCGATGCGCAGGTGATACTCTCCCGGGTATCATCCGAGTTTCTGGCGAAGCTGTTCGAACTCGAAGTACCGGAGATATTCGACAAGACCATTTCGATTGTCAAGGTGGTGCGCGATCCGGGAAGACGTTCTAAAATTGCGGTAACCACCAGCGATGATCGGGTCGATCCGGTAGGTGCGTGTGTAGGGATGCGCGGCAATCGTGTGCAGAGCATCGTGCGTGAGCTTTCAAACGAACGTATCGATATTATCAACTGGACACCGGAAATATCAATGCTGGTGCGCAGAGTTTTTGCTCCGGCGGAAATAAAACGTGTGCATGAAGTAGGAAAGATGCGGGTTGTAGTGATTGTTCAGCAGGAAGACCTCGCTCAGTGCATAGGCAAGGAGGGACAGAATATAAAACTCGCATCCCGTCTCATCGAAAGGGAAATCGATGTGTTCGGTGATGAGGAGCACAGCAAAATGAGTGAGGAGGAGTGGGAGAAAGTCCTGCAGCCGAAACCGGAAGAGCTTCAGAAGGAGCAGGAGGACGAACTGGAAGAAGAGAGTGAGCAAGAGGGAAACAGCAATCTCGATAATGAGATGACTCCGCAGGATGATGAAGAGGCGGATTCTGCATCCGCGCAGCAGCACGAGGAGAGTGAAGCGCAAGAGACGGCTGAGCCGGTAGATGCGGCGAATGAGGAGAATGACAGCGAAGAAAAGGCATCCTGACGATTTCGTCTGCGCAGGTATCTGCTGATGCACACGTAAATGTCTCTATTTTAATGAAGGTGATAGCATATGGCCAAAGAAAAAGTCCATAATCTGGCAAAAGAATTCAAGGTTTCATCGGCATCGATGCTGCAGATGCTGCGCAGTATGGGCATCAACGTGAAAAGTCACATGAGCACTGTTGATGAAAGTATGCGGGATGAAATCAAGAAAAAGTTCGATGACGAGCGTGCTGCAATAAAGAAAAAATATACACGCAAGCAGAAGATTATCGAAAAATCCCAGGGAGGTATTCTCGGTCGGGCCAAAAAAGCTGAAGAAAAATCCACGTCCAAAGGTGAGACCAGGGAAAGTGCACGACCAAAATCGAACACGGGTGTCCAACAAAAATCAGGGTCGCTCTCCGATGCACTAAAAAAAGAAACATCACGACGAAAACCCCGTGAAAAAAGCACGGAGGAGCGTGTCTCGCACACCAAACCGGCAGATGAAGAAGTCAAAAAAGAAGCTACGCGTTCCACACCGGCAGCAGAAAAAACATCGCAACCCACAAAAAAAGAGGGAAAAGAGGCTCGGGGGAAAAAGCGCAAAGGGAAAAAAGGAAAAGGTGCGCCGGAGGTAAGTCAGAAGGATGTCGAGTCGAATGTAAAAAAGACTATGGCCAAAATCCAGGCCGGAACGTCCCGCAAAAGGTACAAAAAGAGTGGAAAAAAAGAAG
Organism: uncultured Fibrobacterota bacterium; assembly: GCA_964589825.1. GTDB lineage: Bacteria > Fibrobacterota > Chitinivibrionia > Chitinivibrionales > WJKA01 > CAZPUS01. Next base: position 15,438 of record CAZPUS010000006.1, read on the forward strand.
AAGAAGCAAGTGAGCCGCAAAACGAACTGCTGGTGAGCGAGTTCGTTACAGCCTCAGAGTTTGCGGGTATGATAGGAAAACCATCCTCCGAAATTATCGCAAAATGTCTCGAACTCGGACTGTTCGTGACCATCAATCAACGCCTCGATTTTGAAACGATCGAGCTGCTTGCAGGTGAATATGGCTATAACGCAAAGTTGCGGGAGGAATATGCTCCCATCGATGAAGACGAAGATGCTGAAAAGGCACAGCAGGGCGAATTAATGCCGCGAGCCCCTGTGGTAACCATTATGGGCCATGTTGACCACGGGAAAACATCACTGCTCGATTACATTCGGAAAACAAACGTGATTGCAGGAGAAGTGGGTAATATTACCCAGCATATAGCGGCCTACGAGGTGCAGACAAAAAGTGGTCCCGTGACTTTTCTCGACACACCGGGTCACGAGGCGTTTACCGCCATGCGTGCACGCGGATCGCAGATTACCGACGTGATTGTACTGATCGTTGCGGCCGACTCGGGTGTGATGCCACAGACAAAAGAGGCTATCGACCATGCCAAGGCCGCAAGCGTACCCATAGTGGTGGCGATTAATAAAGTCGATCTCGAGACTGCAGATGTAGAAAGAGTCAAAGGCGAACTTGCACAGCACGATGTAGTGGTTGAAAGCTACGGGGGCCAGGTCTCGTCTGTTGAGATGTCGGCAAAGACCGGCAAAAATGTTGATTCGCTGCTCGAAACGCTCGCGTTGGAGACTGAACTCATGGAGCTCAAGGCCTCTCCCGAAGGCACAGCGCGCGGCGTAGTTATTGAATCGGAACTTGACAAAGGCAAGGGGGCGGTGGCTACGGTTCTGGTACGACAGGGGACCCTTCACAAGGGCAATGCCCTCGTCGTGGGAGAACATTACGGCCGCATTCGCGGTCTTTTCGATGAGCGCGGTCATGCAATCGATGCCGTCAAGCCATCTCAACCCGCACTAATTCTCGGCCTCTCCGGCATACCTCAGGCGGGTGATACTTTTCGGGTAATGGATGATGAGAAAAAGGCGAGAGAAATAAGTGCGAAACGACAGGCGGCGCAGAGAGAGAAGGAGTGGAGAAAACACAGTACCGCGTCTCTTGATACATTATACGATCAGATACAAAAAGGTCAGACCGAAAATCTTAACGTCGTGATCAAGGGTGATGTGGATGGTTCGGTAGAAGCACTTGCCGAATCTCTCGCAAAGCTGAGTACGGACGAAGTAAAGATAAACGTCATTCACAAGAGCGTCGGCGCTATCAAGGAATCTGATATCATGCTTGCATCTGCCTCTGAAGCGCTTATTATCGGCTATCATATCAGTCCGAACACAAAAATCAAGGAAACCGCAAAACGGGAAAATGTTGAAATCCGTACCTATCGGGTGATTTACGATGCGATTGAGGATTTGCGCAAAGCGATGGAAGGCATGCTCAGTCCCGAAATCAGGGAAGAAAAAATGGCATCCATACAGGTCCGGGAGGTATTCAAAATTTCGAAAGTCGGAAAAATCGCCGGCTGCATGGTCACCTCCGGTACGGTGCGCAGGGGTGACAAGGCACGTTTGGTTAGAAACGATGTGGAAATAGCGGAAACCAAAATTGAATCTCTCAAACGGCACAAGGACGATACTAACGAAGTCAAGGCGGGCCTGGAGTGCGGAATCGGACTGGAAAAAGTCAAAGACATACAGCCAAATGACCGTATCGAGACCTATAAAGAGATTGAAGTCGCCCGTACACTGTCCGCCTGATATGTCGTAGCGGAGTACACAGCAGAGTTATACACAATGGGGTATCATAAATCCAGACTACGGGAAGATCTTCGCCAGAGAATCACGATGGTCATCAAGGAACGGATTCGGGATCCGCGGGTTCCGGAACTCGTTTCGGTCACCGACATCGTATTGAGCGACGACACACGTCATGCAACAGTATACCTTAGCATTTTTGGAGATGAGGCATACAGACAGGATGCACTCGATGTACTCAACAAGGCGGCTGCATTTGTGCAGCATCAGGTGTCTACGGGTTTACGCAGCAAATATATGCCCCAGCTTCTGTTCAAGCTCGATTCAGCCATTGATAAAACAACCAGAATAGACTCTCTTTTGGATGCGCTACACGATGATCTGGAATGAATTTGCCTCTATTTGTCAACGATATAGCAGTTTTCTGATTTCTTCTCATATTTCGATGGACGGTGACAGTGTCGGTTCACAGCTGGCGGTGTACTGGTATTTAAAGGCGCTGGGCAAAGATGTGGAAATATGGAACAAAGACATCTTTCCGGAGAAGTTTTCTTTTCTGAAGAATTCGGACAAGATTTCCAGAGGTGAAATCCCCCGGAAAGAGTACGAGGTATATATAATTCTCGATTGCTCAAGTATGACACGTCTGGGGTATGCGGCGGATGAACTTCCCAGAGTAGACAGCGTGGTAAATATTGACCATCATCAGGACAACAAGCGTTTTGGCGATATCAATATCGTAAATACCGGCTGTGCCGCGACCGGCGAATTGCTGTACTCTTTCTTCACTGAGATGGGTGTTACACTGCCACCCTCGGTTGCAGAAGCATTGTATACTGCAATTGTAACCGATACAGGGGGGTTTCGTTTTTCAAATACCTCCGCCGATGTATTCAGGATATGTGCTGATCTGATCGAATGCGGAGTCCATGGTACACAGATATACCAGCGGCTTTTCGATTCCCATACACGTCAGGGACTGCAGTTATGGTCACGAATATGGTCGACACTGCGGTTCCATTTTGGAGGCAGGGTATGCACAATCGAGTTGCCGATACGAATTGTCGACGAGATCGGAGCCTCACCATGCGACACCGAGGGGATTGCCGATTATACGGTAATGGCACAGGGTGTGGAGATCGGGATGTTTATAAAATATCATGATAACGAAACCCATTTCAGCCTGCGCTCACGAGGACATGTCGATGTCGGCATGGTTGCACAAAAAATTGCCGGAGGAGGAGGACACGCAAGCGCGGCAGGGTGCACAATAAGAGAGCCGTTTTTTATCGCAAGAGAAAAAATGTTTCACCTTATCGGGAGTTGTTTATAAAGGGTGGATGGATTCGTTTGTATAGATAAACCCAAAGGGATATCCTCCTTTAAAGTGGTCTCCCTTATCAGAAAACACTACCGGATCAAACGGGTTGGCCACTGCGGAACCCTGGATCCCATGGCAACCGGAGTGCTTGTTGTGGCACTGGGTAGTGCGACAAAACTGATTCCTTACCTCAGTATCGAGCCAAAACTCTATACCTGTACGGTACAATTTGGTATCGAAACCGATACCCTGGATGCAGAGGGCAGTGTCACCATCAATAACGGGCGCATCCCCGGTGCAGATGAACTTACGCACGCATGTACGCGGTTTACCGGCACTTATAACCAGCGCCCCCCCGACTTTTCCGCAGTCAAAGTCGATGGTGTGCGCGCGTATAGGCATGCAAGAAAAAAAGAGGAAATGCAGCTGCAGACACGTCCTGTTACCATCGATGCGCTTTCAATACTCGAATTCGATCCCCGGCAAGGCCGTGCGGTAATTGTATGCCGTTGTGGATCCGGTACGTATATCCGGGCGCTGGCTCGTGATATTGCCTATCAGGTTGACAGCTGTGCCTTTACAACCTCCATGCGACGCATTTACACCGGATTGTTCGACCTCCGTGAGGCTTTTACGCTGGTAGATATAAAAAAGAAATCACTTACACCCTACCCGTATTCACGGGTGTTCGAAAATGTCGCACGTATCGATCTCTCGAGCATACAGATAAAAAAAATTCGACAGGGAATGGATATTGCCCTCGATACACGCCAGCGTGACGAGTATACATCGCCGATATTCGGCTTTGACAACCGGGGAGCATTGATCGCGGTACTTAAGAAACACCATACGGGGCTGCTGCATCCTGTCAGAGTATTTTCACCCGGGAGTGCGTAATCTGCTGCATATGAAAAAAATTGATATACAGGAAGCTGCTGCATATTTTAAAAAAAGTGTGGTGACAGTGGGCAATTTCGATGGCTACCATCGCGGGCATGCCCGTATAGTGGCAACTACACGCCGGTTGGCGTCTGAGGCTGGTGCGGTGAGTGTACTGCTGAGCTTCGATCCGCATCCGAGTCAGGTAGTTGCACCGTCAAAAAGACCCTCATTGTTGACCACGCAGGAGGAAAAAGAGTATTTTGTACAGAACAGCGGAATCGATTATCTCTGTACCTTACGCTTTACTCCGCAGATCGCAAAGATGAGCGCCGGCGATTTTATTCGGGATATACTCCGTACCCGTTTACATGCCTGCGGTCTGGTGGTGGGAGAAAATCATCAGTTTGGTAAAAACCGTACAGGGGACAAAGAATACCTGAGCCGGTATAAAGCAGAGGATGATTTTTTTGTGAAAACGGTTCCTCTTAAAACGGAGGGGACCGTCACAATATCATCATCGTCCATGCGGGAGCTGTTGGCTCAGGGAAAAGTCCGTGAAATGGCGGAAAAGATGGGGCATCCATACCTGATTCGGGTACAACGGGAACGTGGTATCGGGAAAGCCTCACAAATGGGGTATCCGACGGTGAATTTCAGACGTCCCGATCCGCCAAAAGCCGTTCCCCCTGCAGGGGTGTACGCAGCCGGGCTCGACGCTGGTGACACGAAAACCGCGGGAGCGCTCTATATTGGTGATTGCCCTACATTTGAGGGTCGTCATGCGCATGTTGAGTTTTATGGCCTTCAAGCCGATACAACAGTACCGGAAATTGGGGATAACGAATGGGTTTATATATGGGTACGGGATTTTGTCAGAGGCGAACAGGCGTTTGAAAGCGAAGAGGAATTGAAAACGCAAATTCGCAAAGATGTATCACAAATAGTTACTTTCTTTAAGGAGGAAAAAAAGTATGTCGATTACCATGGAGAAGAAACAGGATTTGGTTCGTCAGATGGGGACCAGTGAGAAAGATACCGGAAATACGGATGTGCAGATCGCCATTCTTACCGAACGTATCAAAGGCCTTACCGAGCATCTGAAAACACACAAAAAAGACAATCATACACGACACGGGTTGCGGAAAATGATCGGAAAGCGCAGAGGGCTTCTCGATTATCTCAAGGCACGAGATATCGAACGCTATAGACGTGTATGTAAAGCACTTGGAATCCGTAAGTAGTCAACACACCGGAGGTGTAGTATTAAAAGTCAAGTTATATTTTTCAACAAATTTTTTCAGAAAAGAGTGAGCAGTGGCTATGGCATATAAAACAGTATCATCAGAGATAAACGGACACCCGCTGGCATTAGAGACCGGACGTTTTGCAAGACAGGCCAATGGATCGGCAACCATGCGTCTGGGAGACACGATGGTACTTGCAACCGCATGTGGCAGAAAAGAAGAGGCGGAAAACATGCCGTTTTTTCCGCTTTCGGTCGAATTTATCGCAAAGACATATGCGGTGGGAAAAATACCGGGTGGTTTTTTTAAACGTGAAGGAAAACCCTCGAGTAAAGAGGTCTTGAGCGCACGTCTGATCGATCGTCCTATACGACCGCTTTTTCCCGACGGGTATAAAAAAGAGGTGCAGATTATAAACTCTGTAATATCCGCAGACGAAGCATTCGATGCGGACGTACTGGGTATAACCGCATCTTCATGCGCATTATGTCTATCGGACATGCCGTTTAAGGAACCTATTGCCGGTGTCCGTGTGGGTATTGTGGACGGAAATATTAAGATATTTCCTACGCTCGACGAGACCGAAAACGGATCTCTCGACATGATTGTTGCCGGAAGTGAGAAATCGATACTAATGGTGGAAGGTGGTGCGTCAGAAATAAGCGAAGATGTTTTGCTCGAGGGAATCGAAACAGCGCATACGGAAATCAAACGACTCGTAGAGATGCAGAAGGAGCTTATTGCCGAGTGTGGAAAAGAGAAAGTGAGTTTTACCTCCCCCGGTATTCCGGAAGACATCTACCAAGAAGTATCCACCCGTGCAGAGGAAAAAATCAAGGAAGTGAATCTGGTTGGCGATAAACAACAGCGCGACGGCATGCTCGATGAAATACTCTGCGGGTTGCAGCAGGATATGGCGGAGCAGTTTCCTGAACAGGAAAAGACGATTGCCGAAGCGTTTCACGATATAGAGAAACGACATCTGCGTGAAACCATTCTTTCTACAGGAACACGAATCGGTGGCAGGGACTGTGATACGGTACGTGATATTTCAATCGAACTCGATTTATTGCCCCGAGCACATGGCTCGGCCCTTTTCACCCGTGGTGAAACACAGGCCCTTGTATCCGCCACACTCGGCACCAAACTCGATGAGCAGCGTATTGACGATCTCCAGGCCGAATTCAGCAAAACCTATATGCTGCATTACAACTTCCCGCCGTTCAGCGTCGGGGAGACCAAACGGCTTACCGGGGTCAGCAGACGAGAGATCGGTCACGGACATCTTGCAGAGCGCTCACTTACGCCGGTGCTTCCCAAAGAAGAAGCGTTTCCCTATACCATTCGAATTGTCTCGGACGTACTCGAATCGAACGGATCCTCTTCCATGGCGTCGGTATGCGGTGCATCACTGGCACTCATGACAGCGGGTGTGCCGGTAAAGACCGGTGTGGCCGGTGTGGCCATGGGACTGATAAAGGAGGGGGATCGTACCGCGATACTTACCGATATCCTCGGAACCGAAGATCATCTCGGTGATATGGATTTCAAGGTCGCGGGAAGCAAAGACGGTATTACCGCCATTCAGATGGATATCAAGATAGCCGGTATTACCACCGATATTATGCGGGAAGCATTACAGAAAGCACATGGCGCCCGTATGAGCATTCTCGATATCATGAACGAGTCGATTCGGCAGCCTCGCGAAAAGATAAGTCAATACGCACCACACATAACCTCAATCAAGATCAAACCCGAAAAAATCCGTGAGCTGATCGGTCCCAGTGGTAAAACCGTAAAGGAAATTCAGGAAACCTGCGGTGTAACGGTATGCATCGAAGACAGCGGTCTTGTCAATGTGTATTCTACCGACAGAGAAAGCAACGACAAAGCGATGGCCCGGATAAAAGATATTGTGGTGGAACCTGAAGTCGGTGAGGTGTATACCGGTACGGTAAAAAATATCAAGGATTTCGGGGCGTTTGTCGAAATCAAGCCCGGAAAAGAAGGACTGCTGCATATCTCGGAGCTTGAACACCGACGTGTCGATAAGGTCACAGACATACTCTCTACCGGTGATAAGGTGCAGGTAAAAGTGATCGGTGTCGATTCACACGGCAAAATAAAACTGAGCAAAAAAGCTCTGGAAGAAAAGAAAGGCTGAGTTTGTGCACAATGCGGCCACATACGAGAAAGTCGCCGTAGAAATACAGCGGCTTTCTCATGCCAGACAGCTTCCATTGCCGCGACGGATGAGCGAGGCTGCAAGTGGATTCGATCTTATGGCAGCGGTGGAAGAGGAGCTTATACTGCAGCCCGGAGATCGGACGCTTGTACCGACAGGCTTTTGCATGGCGATTCCGCATGGGTACGAAGTGCAGATACGGCCACGCAGCGGTCTGGCCCTCCATCACGGAGTAACAGTGCTCAATGCACCCGGAACTATCGATTCAGATTACCGGGGCGAGGTCAAAATACTGCTTGTCAATCTTGGAAACGAACCGTTTACAGTAGAAAGAGGCGCTCGTATTGCCCAGGCCATAGTGGCGTCGGTTGCGGGGAGCGTGTCGCTTGCGGAAGTAGCACAGCTTGGCGAAACAACCAGGGGCGATGGTGGTTTTGGCCATACCGGTACATGAGCTTAATATCAGCTGCCGAATATTGTTGAGAATAGCGCTGCAGCCGCTATTACTATCCCAAGAGAAAGGAATTGGCTGAATGAATACTGCGATACTGCTTATATCTTCTCCTGATAAAAAGGGCCTCACCACTTCGATTACCGGGTTTGTCACCAGCTATAACGGTAATATTCTACATGCAGATCAGCATATCGATTTTGAGACCGAGACATTCTTTATGCGTATCGAGTGGGATCTTAGCGGCTTTTCGCTCGCACGGGATGAAATAGGAGCGGCATTTTCTTCGGTCGCGGCCAAATACGGGATGCATTTTTCGCTCTTTTTTTCAGACCGTGTTCCCCGCATTGCGCTCTTTTGTTCCAGGCAGCTGCACTGTCTTTCCGATTTATGTACCCGTTACTGGGCAGGGGAACTTACATGTGAAATACCGCTTATAATAAGTAATCATGACACAGCGGCTGATCTGGCCCGCCATTTCAATATCCCCTTTCATCACATTCCGGTTTCAAAAGAAAATATCCGTGAGCAGGAACAACGCCAGCTCGCGCTGCTCAAAGAGAACGATGTCGATACCGTAGTGCTTGCACGCTATATGCGTATCGTCTCCGGCGAGTTTATTGCAGAGTATCCGAATCGTATCATTAACATTCATCACTCCTTTTTGCCTGCGTTTGTGGGTAAAAAGCCGTATGATCAGGCATTTTCCCGCGGCGTCAAATTGATAGGGGCAACCGCTCATTATGCGACCGAGGATCTCGATCAGGGGCCCATTATCGAGCAGAATACCGAACGGGTAAGTCACAGCGACAGTGTCGAGGACATGAAGCTTAAAGGGCAGGATCTTGAGAAGTCGGTGCTTGCCTACGCATTGCGGCTGCATCTTCAGCATAAAATCCTTGCATATAACAACAAAACAGTGGTGTTTGATTAAATTGAGCCTGTGTCGGGTATGGGCTGTCGTTTTTTTCTGTAAAACACCGGGCCTCCCGTTATTTCAACCATCTTTGGTTGTATGATGCTGAGTTTTTTTACATAGTGGCGATGTTGATGCATGCCCGGGGGAATATGGAATCGCATCATCGTCTGTTATATGGATGCGCCGTGCAATGAGCAGCGGATATAAAAAAACCCGTGGAAGACAGGGTAGTCTCCACGGGCTCAGAGTCAATTCGAGAAAGGCCTGATTACGACATAATAATGACGTCTTCGGCTTTGAGCCCCTTGGGACCGGAAGCTACGGCAAATTCCACGTCCTGTCCTTCCTTGAGGCTTCTGAAGCCGTCGGACTGAATCGCGCTGAAGTGAACGAAGACATCTTCACCCTGCTGACGTTCGATAAAACCGAATCCTTTTTTGTCATTAAACCATTTAACTTTTCCCTGTTCACGATCACTCATGGTAAATACTCCTTGATAACTATTGGTAGTCAAAATTTTGTTTGCGTGTCTTGTTTTCTGATACTACACCGGCTAAATACGGTTACTAGGCAATTGCATTTTATATAGCACCGTTTGCAGCACTCACATTGTGCAGCCATTAGTCGCAGGAGGGTGAGCACATTGCGCTACAGCATGGTATTCATGGCAAATGACACAACACACATGTTACCATACAACAATTACCCGGTTATGCTACTGTTCTACTTATACGCCCTCCTTTCATACTAAAAAAAATCATTTCCATCGTACCTACACTATTGCTGTACCATAGGACCGAGTGGAGCTCCTGCGAGCAAATGAAGATGTATATGATACACCTCCTGGCCACCATAGTTGTTACAGTTCATTATCAGACGGTATCCATCATCTGCGACACCGTGCTCTTTGGCAATATCCCCCGCAACCTTTATCATATGGCCGGCAAGATACTGATCGTCTTCGGAAATGTCGTTTACGGTCGGGATTGTTTTGCGCGGTACGATAAGAATATGCAGCGGAGCTTTTGGATTGATATCCCTGAATGCAACCACGTCCTTATCTTCATAGACGATGTCTGCATTAATTTCTCCCTGAATAATCTGTTCAAATATCGTAGACATATAGAAACTTTCGTGCGTGTGTGGTTTGTTGCATGTACCCGAGCATTAATGGTGGAATAAGCGAATACCTGTGAATGCCATTACCATGCCATATTCATCGCATGCCTCGATAATCGCTTCGTCGCGGGTGGATTTACCGGGCTGTGCCACGTAAGTAACGGCGCTCATTGCGGCTCTGTCTATACTGTCGCGAAAGGGGAAAAACGCATCAGAACCAAGCACGGTCCCGGAAAATGAATTGATCCATTCGCGTTGCGTTTCCTCCGACAATTTTTGTGGAACGGTGTTGAAAAGGGATTCCCAGTATTTTTGCTCTGCCGGGGAAAGCCGGGGCTCGAGGAAAAGATCGATGGCATTGTTTTTTTCAGCACGTGACAGATTTTCCCGCATATCGAGCTGACGTGCCCGCGGATGCTGGCGCATATACCATTTGTCCGCTTTTTGCCCAGCAATTCGAGTACAGTGGATGCGTGACTGCTGTCCCGCACCGGTACCGATTACCTGTCCATCGACGGCAAAACAAACCGAGTTTGACTGGGTATATTTTAGCGCCGTAAGCGCGATAATCGCATCCCGCACAGCGGATTCGGTCATATCGGTATTACCGGTAACCCTGTTGTCAAGCAGAGATGCATCGATAACCGCATCGTTGCGGCTTTGTTCGAAGGTTATGCCGAATACCTCGCGGGTTTCCAGTGCGGGGGCTTCATAGTCATTGTCGATACGAATAATATTGTATTTGCCTTTTTTCTTTTCCCGCAAAATGGAAAGAGCCTCGGGCTCGTAATCCGGGGCGATAACGCCATCGGATACTTCACGTTTAATAAGCTGAGCGGTCGGCACATCGACCCTGTCACTAAGCGCGACAAAATCACCGAACGAAGACATGCGGTCGGCACCGCGTGCACGCGCATATGCAGCGGCAAGCCCGGATAATTCCATATCTTTTACAAAATATGCCTCTTTGAGCGCATCACTAAGTTCGAGTCCTATTGCCGCTCCTGCGGGACTTACGTGCTTAAAAGAGGCTGCGGCACATGCGTTCAGCGTCTGTTTAAGTTCTTTTACCAACTGCCATGCATTTAGTGCATCGAGGAAATTGATGTAACCTGGTGACCCGTTCAATACTTCTATCGGCAGAGGTCTGCCCTGCTTCATGTGGATTCGTGCGTGCTTCTGATGCGGGTTGCACCCGTAGCGCAACTCAAACTCATTACTCATTACAAATAAAACTCCTTTAAACTGACTACTATTACAAAATAATTAATTACTCATACAACAAGTTTGTTTTTATGTTAGAATCGTATTAGAATTGTATTAACTATGACCTAAATCGCGCTGTTCAGCTACAAGATATATCGAAACCACACAGTTGTGCATGTACGGTTTATAATCCGGTGGGAATGTCGATGAAACAAGTGTCAATGCCCGTCTTTTGCTGAATTATCTCTGCGAGTCTCTGTATGCCCGGTCTTTCTGTGGCGTGATGACCGGCAAAAATCACGTGCATGCCGGCGTCCTTTGCATGATGATATATTTCTGCCGGCTCGCCGGTAATGTATGCATCCACTTCGTGTTCGAGTGCATCGAAAAAACCTGATATGCCCGGTCCGCCGCTGGCCACCGCAATAGTGCGTATTTCGGGAGGGCCGAATTCGAGTGTGGTTGTGCAAGTGTGCAGTTGCTTCTCCAGTCTGGCACGAAGGGATGCAATATCGTACGGTGTCGTTACCGAGCCGATAAACGATATGGCGTTTCCTTTATGAAATAAAAAAGGGGCTGATTTCTCCGCTCCGATACAGGAGAGTAATTGTGCGTTGTTACCAATGCCGGGATGCCGGTCAAGCGGAAGATGGCACGCGTAGAGTGACATATTGTATTTGTAAAGAATATCCAGGCGTGCACGCATGATACCGCGGACAGCGGGGGAGAGACCTTTCCAGAAGAGACCGTGATGTACCACGATGTACTGCGCCCCCTCGCGGGCCGCACGGGTGAAAGTTTCCGCTCCCGCATCGACTGCGCATACCACTTTTTCTACGGTATCAGCTCCTTCGAACTGTATTCCGTTTACACTGTAGTCATCGACCTCGGAGATGGAGAGGTACTGGTTAAGAAACCGGGTTAGTTCCGATCGCTGCATATTCCGCAAATCCCTGTCAATAGCGAGGCGAACGAGCAATCCCTTTGCACAACATTGTGCTGAAAAGGTTCGTTGTCGGGTTTTCCTCACAGTTGTTCATTAAGCCTGTATGTAGCCAATATACAAAATGCGAATGCCCAAATTGATGCAAGACCAAATCAGGACTTGCATTTATCGGGTGTTAATATGTATAATTTAACATAACGCGATATCTGTATCTGTATACTTTCATCGACAACACAGGATACACCCTTTAATCAATTATTTCTATTCATACCCACCTATAACATAGGAGGAGAGATGAATAAGGCTGAACTGGTCGAAGCAGTTGCCAAGGACACGAAGATGTCCAAAGCAGGCGTCGAGAGAATGGTGAACTCGATGCTCAACACAATTAAGAAGAAGACGAAGAAGGAAGGTGTCCAGCTCGTCGGCTTCGGTAGTTTCACAACTATGCAGAGAAAAGCGCGTTCGGGAAGAAACCCCCAGACAGGCGAAAAAATCCGCATAGGGGCGAAAAAAGTCGTGAAATTCAAACCCGGCGCAGGATTTGAAAAAGCGATAAAGAAATAACACCTTTGTTTGATCAGGTTGTCAAGAAGGTCATTGCAGTAACGCTGTAGTGACCTTTTTTGGTTCGGGGTAAACCATGTACGCTGAAAATCCATTGTGCGCGAATGTTACGCAGGTTCGGTACAAAGAGCTCCGCACAAAAGAGAGTAATACCCACGGGCTGAACACGGATAGCATGCCCGTCGACAGGATAACCGCACGTGCAGATGAGAAAGGCTTCAGCAGAATCGGTAATCGCTCGACCGGGAAGAAGACGGTACAGAGAAAGATCATCGGAAAACCACATTACGCTTGAAAATGTGTGCCCTTCGATGCGGCTGAAACCGGTCTATCGTCAACAGTGTGTTGCGGTACTTATACGCAAATCCAACAGGTAACGGGTAATTTCGTTCTCCGGTATTTTGGCACTACCTTTTCCCTAAATGGGGCAGCTTTCATCAAAACGACCGCTCAATTCGGGTTTTTTTACAATACAATAATTGACAAATCCGTACCGGAATCATATAATGCTACTATATGAAGGCATGTCCTCTTACGCGGTGCAGTAGTACAGCGTTTGATATGGTGCTGTGACTCGAAAAAAATAGATGTGAAACGCATGTACCCTGCGTATGAACGGGGACAAGGCGGTTGAGGAGAAAAAGTGATGCTGCATATGCAGATAAAACACGACCCAGACATCGATATACGCGCTCGACTCGATTCCCTGCAGCAATTGCCCTCGCTGGATACCAATGTAATGCAGATATCGCAGAAGGTGGTAAGTGAAAAGGCGGAAGAGATAGATATCGACGAAATAATTTCGATTATCGAAAAGGATATCGGTCTGAGCGCAAAGGTGTTCCAGGTTGCCAACTCGGCTCAGTATGCCGGCAGATATGCACGCTTTGGAACACTGCGACAGGCGGTGGTGCGGCTGGGAATACCGGAGTTGATTCGTATATGTCTCGCGATTGCCGCCATACAGAGGTTCCAGAAAACTACCCCTCCATCAATAGATATGAAAGGATTCTGGCTGCACAGTTTGTGTGTTGCAAAGGGGTCCGCTAAGGTTGCCATGCATGCGCAGAACGTTACCTTTGATACCTCACGGTTGTATATTGCCGGTTTATTTCACGATATCGGCTCGGTGATTCTCGACACCTGGTTCACCGAGCTCTACCAAGATATAAATCGACAGGCCCGCACGCAGCATGAATATCTGCATGTGGTCGAAAAAGAGATTCTCGGGATGGATCATGGCGAGATTAGTGCGTATCTGCTGCGCAGATGGGGACTGGATGAAAATATAATAGAAGCGGCCGGCAATCACCATCATCCTCAGCATGCCCCGGTCGATCAACGTGCACCAACCCAGTTGCTTCACGTGACAGACTTTGCCTGTTCCGCGCTTGGTGCATTCGAGCCCGGGGAGCGACAACCGCAGAATTGTGATGTTGCGGTATGGGAGGATCTGGGTATTTCGGAAGACGCGATGGATGCGATCATTGCCGAGACAAAAGATCAGATAGAGGTTGGTGGGGAGTTTATTTCAATGGCACTTTAATGCGGCAGTGCTCATGTGTCGGGTAAGGGGTCCGAAATAATCCCGAAACGTTTGGGGGAGAATACTATTTTTTCGTAGTATGAAGCTATCGTTATTTAACCGGCGTTATGTACCGGCGCTGCTTTTTCGCAGTGGACAACAGGGCAAGGTCTATCGTGTATTTAGAAGAATATTCTTTACAGTGGCTGAAAAGTGCGGCAGAGGTCAGGCAGGAGTATCGAATTGCGATCGTTTCCGGCAGGGAGAATCATGAAGAAATGAACAAAAGAATCGAGAACGGAATCGAAGGGCTGGTGACGCGTAACCGATTTCGGTATTACGTAGTAATTCTTACGACTGTGCTGGCGGTCATAATGTGTACCGCATTCGCGATAGTCTCGTTTTACCGGGGCAATTATCATCTTATGGTGGTGGACGAGGCTTTCGCGGTATTTATGCTGCTGAATGCGGGGCTGCTTTATGCCAGCAAAAAGGTGATTGTCGCCTCATCGATGGCAGCCGTGGCAACGGGGTTGTTTTTTCTCTATATTACCGTGACCGGGGCGTATTATGCCGGCATCGGGTGGAGCCTGGTCTATCCGGTGGTCGTTTTTTTCGTACTCGGACTTCGATGGGGTACGGTTGCGGGCGCGTTATATGCGGTCTTGCTCTTTTCGCTCAGTTTTTCTCCAGTGTTCGATTTTTTTAAGCCTGCCGATTTTGATATGACGACACTGGGCCAGTATGCGGGTGCCTATGGGGTGTCTTTTGCGATTGTATTGCTATATGAATATATGCAAAGTCTCACCATATCTCGCCTCGAAAAAGAGGTCGCGATGCGAGCCTCGCTCAACACAAAGCTTCATGAGGCAAAGCGCAATGCGGAACATGCCAATGCGCTTAAAAGCACCTTTCTGGCAAATATGTCACACGAGATACGAACACCGCTTAACGGTGTATTGGGAATGAGCGAGCTTCTCGGAGATACGCAGCTTACCCCGCTGCAGAGAGAATACCTCGACAGTATACATCATTCAGGGGAGTCGTTGCTCGGACTTATAAACAATATCCTGGACATCTCCAAAATAGAAGCCGGACGCATGGAGCTGGAGCACACCGAGATAGAATTGTGCACACTGGTTGAGTCGAGTATGGAGATGCTTGCGTATCAGGCGCATCAGAAGGAGCTTGCGCTCTCTACGTGTATACACGAAGAGGTGCCTCAAAAGGTAAAAGGAGACGGCGTACGGCTGAAACAGGTATTACTCAATCTGGTAGGTAATGCGATAAAATTTACCGAAGAGGGAGAAGTGTCGCTCGAGGTGGAGCATGCCGGGCATACGGATGAAGGGCTACAGTTGCGATTCAGTATACGTGATACCGGGATCGGTATATCGGGACAGGACCGGCAGCGTTTGTTCAATGCGTTTTCCCAGGTCGATCCTTCCTCGACGCGTCGTTACGGCGGCACAGGACTTGGGCTTGCCATATCACAGCGACTCGTCACGATGATGAACGGGCGTATCGAGGTAGCGAGCACACCGGGAGTGGGTACTACGTTCAGCTTCAATGCAGAATTCAGTCCGGTTACCGACGCATCGCATTCGAGTATTTCACGGTGGCGCGTGCGTGTTGCGCCCTTGCGTGTACTTGTGCTCGATTCACATGACGCAAGCCGTGAGTCACTCGTGTATTATCTTCAAAAGCTTGGAGCGCAGGTCGATGCAGAAAAAGATGTGACTGCCGCGGTTTCGAACATGCGGGATGCCGCGGCGGTACGCACGGGCTATGACATACTTTTTGTGTGCAGTGACAATTGTGCGGATGAAGTCAAAAAGATGTATACCTGTGTTCGTGAATATACGGATACGGCCAGACGGCCGCGTATAATCGCGGTATCCAGCGCTGCACCCCGGAATGAAGAGAAGCAGGTGGTGCACTGTGCGGATTATACGTTGATACGCCCGGTCTCCCAGAAAAAACTCGTCGAGAGTCTCAATATGCAGGAGATGGCATTTGCAGGGGAAAAAACGATGCACGCGGATGCGTATAATGCGCCCCTGCATTCGTCCGTGCACGAAACCGGAAGAAAAGGGGTGCGTATTCTTGTAGCTGAAGACAATGTCGTGAATCAGAAAGTGGTGGAAAAAATTCTGCAGAAGCATGGCTATGAAACGACGATTGTGGAAGACGGCGCTGAAGCGATAAAAGCGTTCGACCAACAGGATTTTGCATGTGTATTTCTCGACTGCCAGATGCCGAATAAAAACGGCTTCGAGGTGTGCCATGCAATACGTGAAAGAGAAGCGGGAACGCACAGACACATTCCGGTGATTGCATTGACAGCCAATGCAATAAAGGGTGATCGGGAGCGATGCCTTGCAGCGGGGATGGATGACTATATAGCAAAGCCGTTTCGCAAAAAGGAACTGATCGAAGTGCTGCAGCACTGGATTGTGCCCCAGGCCTCCGCCAATGAATTTCCCGCGACACAATAGTACCTAAATTGAGCGGTTTTGTGCGTGAAATCTGCTGTAATCCGCATTACTTTTATATTCTTAAAAATCATGAGACAACCAACAAGGATGCCCCGGGGTTTTCGAGAACACAATAGCAGCACGGCTCACCGCAGCTTTCATCAAAACAACCGCTCAATTTAGGTAGTATATATTTTTAACACAGCTATATCATATGTGTAAAGAAAACAGGGAAACGATCAGAGAGGCATACGAAGCCCTTGGAGAAGACAGGGAACTATTCACGGAAGTTGCGCAAGAATATATCGATGATGTTCCCCGGCAGGTGCAGCGTCTTTATGAAGCAGTTGCATCTGCAGATCGGTACAAACTTTCCGGAATCGCTCATTCTGTAAAAAGCGCATCCGCCACGATCGGTGCGAATGAGAGTGCAGATTGCGCCCGACGACTGGAACATGCCGCGTCGACTGTATCGTGGGAGCGTCTGCAGAAGCGGGTACAGACGCTGAAAGAGTGTATGGAGAGTGCGGTGGCCTGTCTTATGCATTTTGTTTCGGAATAAGCGAAACGATCTACGAGCTACATGACGATTGTATTGATGAGCGATCCTGTGAGCCGCAATGGTATTGTGTTTTCGAAAATGGCTGGTCGTCCTTGTTGGAGGCTCCATTTTTTCGGACACGGACGCGCAGTGCGTAGGTTAACAGAATTCGCTCACAAAATCGCTTTGAGTATGGCTAAATTACCTGCGACGGCTCTGGCTGCGAAGTCGAACCGAATGGCTGAGCAGGACTTCGGCAAGAAGAAGCAGAAAAAGCGCTGCCGTTAAAATACGCGGCAGAGCCTTCATCGATACGGGCTGGTGTACATTCGAGAAAAAAGAATCGGGGTTTTCGATACTGTGAGTATTGGAACACAGGGGGAGTTTGTCTCCCGGAAGGTAGATTCGGGGAGACTCACGAAGATTGGGTGTCGCGCCAAGATAGTAAGCCTTACCGCTGTCGGGTACGACGTTATAGTGTCCGGGAGAAGAAAGCTCCACGTGTGTCTGTGTATTCCAGGTGGCGACGAGTT
Source organism: uncultured Fibrobacterota bacterium (assembly GCA_964589825.1). Classification (GTDB taxonomy): domain Bacteria; phylum Fibrobacterota; class Chitinivibrionia; order Chitinivibrionales; family WJKA01; genus CAZPUS01. Next base: position 33,129 of record CAZPUS010000006.1, read on the forward strand.
GACCGGCTGAATCGAAAACGGCGGCACTGCGGGTAGATCCGAAAAACGGATTTCGTCTGGATTGCCCTGCGGTCCAGTTCGGAGAACTACCGGCAATGCGCGTCATTAGTGTACTGATGCATCTGTCAAGCAAAGGAAGGTATATTCCGCGTTGATAGAGGTTGTTTGTGTTGGTCAACCCCATGGAAGCGGAGAAAAATCCCCAGATGTACCTTCCTTCGTACACCGAGAAAAAAACGCCGCCATCGCGAGTTCTGATCAGTGCATTGCCGGGAAGTGACGACAGTGCACGCTCGATATGTACATCGGAAGGCGCCGTGGGTGAAAAATCTTTCCACAAAGACGTGTGGGCGTGGGGAATGTCTATGGTTGTCGAAACGCTCATGATATGAGACTCTACTCCAAAGCGACGAAAAAGGCCGACATTCGTTCCGGCCCTGGCATTATCCAGCGCAGGAGAATAAAGACAGATTTTTTTGTGAGTTTCAAATGGTATCTGCCAAAACCGCGGTGGTAATTTGTCGAGACCATACAAAAACAGTATGTCTGCAGAATCGATATCCTCAGCATGCAGTTGACCGGGAGATACATGTGTGATAGTCCGTCGGGAGGAACCGGGATAAAGTGCCTGCAAAGCTGCACGAAGTGGATAGGTCTTTTTTGGATTTCCTATAATGCAAATTCGTTTTTGCTGACGCCGGGGCATCACGAAATAACCGGTGTTGTCATGTGTAAGGTCATCATGACGTTCGAGCTGCAGTACTCCCATCTTTTTTCGATTATCGGCAGGGTTGTCGGCGCGCAGAATAATGGATAGCTGCGTGGAATCGACGCCGGGAGCGAAACGTGCGTGATGCGTGCCGAACTCGGTACCGTCCATCTGCAGTGAAACCGCAACCGTGGTGCTGTCATCGGTGAGAGACCTCCACAGCGTCGCACAAATACGCATCGGGGAGCCGGGTACGGTCCGGATATGGCCAATTGAGAAGTTATCCAGAGGATCGGATGAATCAGGGGCAAGATTGACACACCATATTTCACCGGAGATCCCTTTTTCATCGAGATCGGCACCAATATCAGAGAGATCATCGACGAATCCCTGGTGAAAATCGCTGAAAAGAAAAAGCGCGCGGTGTTGATTTTTTGTGCGGGGCAGAAGGGAATACGCGTCTATACACGCTCCAAGATTGGAAGGTGCATGTCGCGGTGGGCGTGGAAGATCTTTTGCATTTGTAAACGGAACGAAAGCCGCGTTCTTATGAGAGAACAAATGTAGTTGGCTGTGGGGTCCAGTCATGTGAGCAAGTGTATCGATATAAGCCATCGCATGTTGCGTCAAAGAACCGTTCGGTGTACGGGTGCTCATGCTGATGGTGGGATCGATCCAGCAATAGATCGTGGTAGCCGGATCGAAGATTGACGAATGAGATGATTTTTCAGGGGGGATATACGGCCGGGCGAAAAGGAAGATGATGCAGCAGATAAGCAGCATACGCACAACGACAAGAAAATGTATCCGAAAACGGTGTGCCCTGAGCGTTTTAAGCTGTGTTTGAGTGAAAAACCGAAGCGTGGAAAACGTGCGCGTTCGGACGGTACGCCGTGAAAAAAAATGCAGCAGCAGCGGCACAGCCATTGCCACAAGCCCTGCAAGGAACCATGGTGACAAAAAAGAAAAGGGCATTAATAGAGCCTCGTTCGGGTGCGCAGCACATCGGTGAGCGCCTGTTGAAACGGCTGGGTGGTCACGACGGTGGAGAGCGTAACACCAAGAGTCCCGCATATCTGTGCAAGTCGCTCCCGATGCCGGTCCAGAGAGTCCGAAAAAAGCCGCTGAGCGATCTCTGCATCTATGCGCAGCGTCGCACCGGTTTCGAGGTCTTTGAGATTTGCGGTATCTGTGAAAATGGTTTCGTGCTCCATTGGATCGAGAATCTGCAGGATAATGATATCCTGTCGGGAAAAATGAAGGTGTCGGATTCCCCGGATAAGTGCATCGGTATCATCGAGAAGGTCGCTGATGAGGATGCACATGCCGCGTCTGGTAAGCGTCGGGGCAATGGTGTCGAGGATGCTGCCGCAGTGGGTGGTTCCCCCGGGAGAGCTTTCCCACAGATGGGCCAGAACACGCGTGAGATGAACCCGGGTAGATTTGGGCGGCAGATGCATGCGGGGAGATTCGTCAAAAAGCCACAGCCCAGCGGCATCTCTTTGTTGAATCAACAGATAGGAAATGGCAGCACTCAGCGTTCGTGCATACTCGTATTTGGAGATATGCCCGGAGGAAGAGAATTGCATGGAATTGCTTTTATCGAGAAGGATGTGCGCAGAGAGGTTTGTTTCGTCCTCATAGCGTCTGGTGAGTGCCCGGTCGCTTTTTGCGTATTTTTTCCAGTCAATCGACCTGACCGATTCTCCGGTCATGTACTGGCGGTATTCACTGAACTCAGAGGAAAAGCCGTGGTAAGGGCTTTTATGTATTCCCCGGAGTATTCCTTCGACGATAATGCGTGCCCTGAGGTGCAGATTCTGTAATGCGGCAATATCGGCTGCAGAGAGTGCGCTGTTATGACTGGAAGCCATAATTGGAGCGGGATTCCTGCTGGATCAGTTTTGATTTTGTATGGATAATGCGTTCGACTTCCCTGTTTCGGTGATGGTGGGTGCATGCCTCGGCGATCATCTCCTTGAGCCGCTGCATATCGTCCTGACTGAATGCCGAAACAAAGATCGCGTCCTGATACGAAATTTTGAGTTGTTTTTTCTCCACCGCAGAAGAGACCATATCGATTTTATTGACAACGGTCATGGTCTGGACGGTATCCGCCTTCAGCTCCTGCAGAATATTGCGAACCGTGGTGTGCTGCTGATCGTTCCACGGACACGAGGCGTCGAGGACGACAATAATGAGATCGGCGTCACGAGCCACCTCGAGTGTGCTGCGAAAAGATGCGACCAGAGAGGCGGGAAGCTTTCTGATAAATCCTACGGTATCGGAAATAATAACCGTGCCCAGATGAGGAATCCAGGTTCGTTTGGTCGACGTGTCGAGTGTGGCAAAAAGCTCATCTTTTGTATGGATTTTCGCGCCGGAAAGGGCATTGAGCAGCGACGATTTTCCGACATTGGTATATCCCACGAGTGAAACTTTGAACACGCGGGAGCGTCTTTTCTGCTGAACCTTTCTGGCCTGTTCGATCTTGGCGAGTTTTTTCCTCAGATCGGTGATTTTGCGCTGTACCAGGCGCCGGTCTACTTCCAGCTGCTTTTCTCCGGGCCCGCGTGTGCCGATACCGCCGTTTTGACGCGAAAGATGCGACCATGCATGGGTAAGCCGCGGATAGAGCGTGCGAAGCTGGGCCAGCTCGACCTGTATTTTGGCTTCCCTGGTTTGCGCATGGAGGGCAAAGATGTCGAGAATCAACTGGCTGCGGTCGATTATTTTGGCGTTGAACTTTTTTTCGAGATAGTGAATCTGCCCGGCAGAAAGCGCGCCGTCAACCACCAGGGTCTGGACATCTTTGTTGCGCATCATCTGTCGCAGCTCATCGACCTTTCCTTTGCCGAAAAAATGTGCCGGGTGCGGTGTATCCCGCTTCTGTACAATGGTATCTACTACGTATGCACCTGCAGTTCTGCACAGCATTTTCATTTCTTTGAGATCTGCGTCGAGAATTTCGGCATCGTTTTCAGAGGTGTCGAGTGCGGCAATCAGAACGCGCTCTCGGGCCTTTATTCCGGTTGTCTGTATTCTGTCCTCCATAAAAGAATATGTGTGGCACTCGTAGGATGGCCGACATTATTAGTGAGTTGTTTCTTTTATTTCGATGCAACGGCATGCATTATTAAAATCTGCATGCATGTACTGAAATCATGCGTTTGCAGGGCTCGCACGATACTTTTCTTATTGCAATGATTCTGCGCTAATACGTATTTTGCAGGTACGGTTTTATAATACAAAGAATAAAAACTAAATTGAGTGATTTTGTGTGCGCAATCTGCTGCAATTTGTACTACTCTCTTATATTCTCGAGAATCATGATACAACCAACAAGGTTGCCCCATAATTTTCGAGAATACAATAGCAGCACACCTCACAGCAGCTTTCATCAAAACAAACGCTCAATTTAGGTAAAAATATATTTTTTACCATGGATAATGCCTTCCGGAGGCCTCCAGTAATATAAGGACGAATGATATATTCGTCTATATCATAACGGTTCCCATCAGGAGGCAGAAAAAACAACAGGGAGGCGGGCGTGGGGATGTGTCGGCATATGGTGGGTAATACAATTAACAACAAAGGATTAACGAGAAAAAGGAGATGTGTGTGTGGATTTCATGAATTCGGTGTTGATAGTGGGCGGAGGCGGACGAGAGCATGCGCTGCACAAGGCGATGCTTCGTACCGAACGCCCGTTGTGTATCTATGCCTATCCCGGTAATCCCGGGATGATGCACGATGGCTGTATGCGTATCCGGGAACATTTTTCCTCGTGGCATGAGCTTGCGGACTGGGCGTGTGAAAATGAAATAGACTGTACGGTGATCGGACCGGAGCAACCCCTGGCGGACGGCATTGTGGACATTTTTTCGGAGAAAGGGCTCTGCGCATTCGGCCCTGCGGCACGCGCGGCGCGTATCGAGGGAGACAAGGAATGGGCAAAGCGGTTTATGGTTCGACACAGTATTCCTACTGCGGATTACTGCGCTTTTTGTACAAAAGATGAGGCGCGTGAATTTATTGAGAAAAAACAGGGGCGTGTGGTGGTCAAGGCGAGTGGCCTGGCAGCCGGCAAAGGGGTTTTTGTATGCAGCTGTCTCGAAGAGGCGAATGACGCCCTCGATACCATTTTCGATAAACGAGCCTTTGGTGATGCGGGCAATACAGTAGTGGTGGAGGATGTACTTACCGGAATCGAAGTATCGATACTGCTGCTGACCGACGGAACCCGTTATCGGCTGTTTCCGTTTTCTCGTGACCATAAAGCTGCGTATGATGGTGATAAAGGACCCAACACCGGTGGTATGGGTGCGTACGCTCCTACAAAACTGGTGGACGATACGTGTGCTGCTCAGATAGAATCGTTGCTTGTACAACCAACGCTGGAGGGATTGAGAAAAGAGAGAATCGATTACCGCGGTATACTCTATATCGGCGCGATACTGACCGAGGATGGACCAAAGGTCCTGGAGTACAATTGCCGTTTTGGTGATCCCGAAACACAGGCGGTATTGCCGCTGGTGCATACCGACTGGTTTTCCGCATTTACCGAATGTGCACAGGGTGATATCAGTTCGGTGACGTTCGATATTGCACCGCAATGCTGTGCGTCGGTGGTGCTGGCATCTCAGGGATATCCCGGTGCGTATGAAAAAGGTAAAAAGATCAGGGTGCTCGATGGTGCAGAATACCACAAGCGAAACGTCGATATCTATCATGCAGGGACCGCCCTCGACGATGACGGGAATTACCTGACCAACGGGGGGAGGGTCGTCTCGGTAAGCGCGTGGGCCCCTTCACTCGGTGAAGCGATCGACAATGCGTATAATGCAGCGGATACTGTTGATTTTGACGGCAAACAGATGCGTCGTGATATCGGAAAAAGAGAACGTGATCTGTAACGCAATGATCACGATTGTGGTCATTGCAGGTGCGGCGAACCGGGACAGGTTCGGATAGGTAATCAGGCGGGCTAACTATTTTATGTGGATATAAAACGAATAGCGGAAGCGAAACAAAGGGAAACAGGCGGTGCGCTATTAAAGTACAGAGCTGCAACACTGCACCGAGGTGGGGAAGGTATACGCCGTGAACTCCCTCCCAATGAAGCAGGCCCTCTCTTTATGAAAGTAGTGCGGGGAAGGGTGACGTGGCAGAAATGCGTAAGGCCGGATACACGTGCTGCAGGCTAAAACTTTTTCTTCATGTTCTTGAGCAGGGATTTAACCTTTTTATCGGACATTCCCTTTGGTTTTTCCTGCGTTTTTTCAGCTTCGTACTGATCGCAGATTACCGCATCGTTGCCACCGCCGAACGAGACCGCGCCTGAAGAGGAGCCTTCCCGGTTACGTCTGAATTCCGGGCATTTTGTCCGTTTTTTGCAGTTGAAGCATGAAGGTTTATGGGCAGTCTCGCCTGTCTGTGCAGTACGCCTGCTCATTCTCTCTTTGTCATCCTTGCTATAAGCGGATGCAAGGTCTCTGTTTTTGCGTACAAAACGGTCGTGGTCGATATCGAATGACCCTCCCATAGCATCTCCTTATGTTATACCCGAGCCGGGCGATTTCCCACAAAAACGCGCAGTTCAGGGTAGGTGAAGAAATCGGCGTTGTTCGTGACCGCAAATGAGCGGTTTTGTGCGGAATCTGCTGCAATCCGCATAACTCTAATATTCCCGGAAATCATGAGACAGCCAACTAAGGTTGCCCCATGGTTTTTGAGAACACAATAGCAGTACGGTCCCCCGCAGCGTTCATCAAAAAAACCGCTCAATTCAGCTCGTGAGTAAAAATACGTTTTGTACGTCTTCACTATCCTTCGGCGGTTGGGCCACGAATACTATTTTTCGTATATGACACAAGCGCAGGTGTATCGGGTCGCAATTAATTGGTCGTTTCATTGTTTAAAAGGCGGTTGAAATGAGAAGAAAATATGCAGCTATTGCAGGTGCATTATGTGCGATATTCTGTATTCCGACAGCAATGGCAGCGACGTACGATACGCTCGTTGTGGGCTATTACGAGTCGCCGCCGTTCGTGATGGAGCACGAGGAGGGGCTTTCGGGGATAAACGTCTGGCTGTGGGAGCGGGTATGTCAAGAGACGGGAGAGGTCTACGTCACACAAAAACGTCCGCTCGATTCCCTTCTTTCCGGTCTTGCATCGGGAGAGCTTGACATGAGTCTGAATCCGCTCAGTATTACGGCCCGTCGCAGCAGACGGATCGATTTTTCCGCGCCCTACTACATTTCCAGCTCTTCAGTGCTGGTGCGTGCGGTAACGCCGGTGCAGAAAGCGCTGCAGTATGTTACTTCGTTTTTTTCACTCAATTTTCTGCGCGTACTCGCTGCATTATTCGTGGTTATTTCGACCTTTGGTATCCTGGCATGGATATTCGAGCGCAGAGCCAACCCCGGAGAGTTCGGGGGAGGGTTAAAGGGAATAGGAAGCGGTATCTGGTGGTCTGCCGTAACCATGACGACGGTAGGCTATGGTGACAAATCTCCACGCAGTATCGGTGGACGGATTGTGGCCCTCATATGGATGTTTACCGCGATTATTCTTATTTCGGGATTCACCGCAGGTATTGCATCATCTCTGACGGTACAATCACTCGCCTGGAATCAGGAGCGCATAGACGATTTCAAGGAGAAAAAGGTCGCCACTGTCGGTGAATCCGCAACCGAACGGTTTCTGCAGAGGAATTTTTTCAGAAGGGTAATTTCGTATAAGGATCTGCAGTCCTGCATCGAGGCGCTTGCACACAATGAAGTCCGTGCGGTGGCCTATGACGAGCCTTTGCTGCAATACGTAATCAGAGAGGACAGTACCCGGCGATTCGAAATTCTACCGATTACCTTCAACCATCAGTTGTATGCGTTCGGTTTTTCCGAGCAGGTGGATGCGCAGCGCACGGAACATATATCCAACGAGATACTCGAGGTGACCGAACGCGCCGACTGGCGCGAGGTGCTTGGAGAATACGGGCTTTCGGATAAGTAAGAATGCGGTATTCGTTATACCTTACATGCAACCCAGCTCGTTACCGTCTTTCCGGCATGGGCCGGGATTTGGTTTCGAGGTCCCAAATCGCCCTGAAGCCCGCACGAAAAAATATGAAAAGCGAATTGTGTGCTTAAAGAAATGCGGCGAGTTTTTTCCGTGCGGTTTGGTTCCTGAATATCTTGCGTAGTGCGCGGTCCCGAATGTGTCGGACCCGCTCGCGGCTGATATCGAGTGCCCCCCCGATTTCTTCGAGCGTAAAGTGGCGGGGAAACTTAATCCCGAAATACATGCATACGATTTTCTGATCTTTGTCAGGCAGCAGATTGAGCGCTTCCTCGATCGTATGCAGCAGCTCTTTGTGGAAAAAGACCGAACTTTGTTTTTCCTCCTGCCCGAGCACATCTTCGAGCGTTTTGCTCTCTGATTCGTTCTCGCTGTCGTTGCTCAGAGGTGCTTCCAGCGAGTACGTGTACATCTTATCCATTGCTTCGACGATCTGCCACTCTTTGCCGTGAAACTCTTCCATCTGAAGAGTTTTATGATAATTACCATTGTTTTTGGAGAGTTCCCGTTTAAAATCGTGGATAAGCGAGACTTTATTCGGTGGGATACGGATTGTGCCTCGCTGATCGATCAGCGCTTTTTGTATTGCCTGACGAATCCACCACACCGCGTAGGAGATGAATTTGACATGCATCTTCGCATTGTAGTGTTTTGCAGCTTTAATGAGGCCCATATTGCCCTCGTTAATAAGTTCAAGATAGGTCAGTCCACGACCTCGATATTTATTGGCAATCGACACCACGAAACGCAGATTGGCGCTTACAAGCTTGTCTATTGCTGACTTATTATCGTTTTTTACTTCATGCAGAAGTTTTTGCTCCTGCCTGCGTGAAAGAAGCTTTATTTTATTTATATCCCGAAAATAGAGGAATTCATTGGTAGGGGTCAGCATTACATACCACCTTATATAACGGAAAAATTTCTGTTTAAACGCTTAATTAGATAAGAAACTAATATATGCGTGCACCTCCAGTCAAATTTTAGCACCATAATTTCGAAAATGCAAGGGAAAAATTGTATTTACCCCTCTGTACCACACGCGAAAAACATCGTTTTTTAAAATACGATGGAATTATGCAAATATTGTACAAATGCATTCCATAAGGTGGGCAATGGACACCCTCTCAATGCGACAGCGGTGATATTACAGCTGCCGGGCTGTAGCCGAAAAAGTGTTCATGTATGAATAACGAGTGCAACCCGGCAGGGTTATTTCCGTTCGGAGCAGGGACGAATGATCCAAATTCCGTGTGGAAGCGTATGACTTGTGTTGCGGGAATCGAGCTCTTCGCGATGCAGCACCCGGCCGCTTGGATCGTAGATTGCCTCCACTGTCTGCAATGTGATTCCCCGTAGTCCCCCGCCGGCGGTTGTGTGTCTGAATGGCACTCGCAATGCACGGTTCTGGTGCGGACCCTTGGTAAAAGGATGCGCCCCACTGGATGCTACGCCTCCGATATAGAGGGGGAGCATGAAGGCACCATGGCGTGCGGCGGTATCCGGTGACTCACTTACTGCAGCACGCCGGTGCAGTTGCGTGGTAGCCATTGTGCGGATGGAATCACCCTGAATATCCTTTATTATATCGAGATAATGGCCCTTATAGAGGGTTTCTGAAATACTGATGCGGATCTGTGAATTCTCGTTGATAAAGGCCGGCTCGGGAGGCACCTCGGAAGAAGGGTACAGCTCTCCTCCCAGTATTTCGGTCGTCGCATTGTTGACGTTTCTGAGAACGGTGCCGTTTTTTTCGGTTTTCAGCCCAAGAATCCAGACCGAACCGCCATTATTTGTAATTTTTGTGGTGTCGGTTTCATTGTTGAGCTGTCGCGCCCAGACATTCTGATTGATAAAAATATGCGGGCCGCTGCATACATCTTCCATATAAAGATCACCTGCATTTTCTGCGTCGTACTCGACGTCGATCATATCTTTCATTACAAGGGTTCGCGAGCTTGCATGAAGGATTTTTGTGTCGTGGTAGCTGCCGTCAAGACGCTCTATCCACAGAGTGTCATACTCCCCGTCCGTAATTTTAAGAGTCCCGTCGCCCTGCAGATTCGCTTCGCATCCTATTATCCGGCGGATGTTGCCTGATATTTCGACCTCGGAGTCGATTCTGTATTTTCCATTGGGAAGGTAGAGGGTAGTTTTTCCCGAAGTTATGGCCTGCTCGAATGCGCTGCTTGCGTCACTGTTACCTGAGGCGTCGGCACCGTAGTGTGTAGGGCTGACCCATTGACTCGTATCATCCCATACTGGCTCGGGTGTTTCCCGGATGTGCACCTTAAAGTCGGTTGCATTCGATTCAAAAAGAGAACAGCGCGCATGGGAGACGAATTCGGTGATCGTGTCTGTACTTATACCGGTTTCGGTTCCGGTAAAATTATGGATCGCATCTGCGTAGCCGGTGATTTTGCAGTTTCGTGCATAAAGCACTCCGTGATTTACGATGGCGGCAGTGTCGGAGGTTTCCGACTCTGCGTCGCAGCGGGAGTCGATTAGTATCACATGCCCGGACGTATCTGCATTGACCACCGCAGGGACGCTGTTCGTACTATGAAGTTTGCGGATAGAGAGCAGGTTGCGGTCGTTGTAGATGCCATGTGTGGTCTGGTTTTTCAGGGTGATATGCTCAAAGGTCATGCTGTTCATAAGGAAACCGGTTTTTATGCCGGTCATAAAACCATCCACGGTAAGGTTCTTGACAAGCAGGGGGCCTATCTCCTGTGTATAGCTCATATCCAGCCCGATATGTCCGGAGCCGGATTCAGCGCTAATGGTGACCTTTCGTATACAGCCCTGATTGCTCGCATTGAATTGTATCCCGATTGCACCGGGATTTGACGCACCCACATCGACCGTGAGGTTGCGGATTGCGTTTCTGAAGCGTTGTGCAGGCCGCCCTCCGGTGTAAATCACAGGGCGTGGATTATCGGGATCGTCATATCCTGTCGCGTTGTCCTGGAGTTTGATTATTGTTGCTTCTTGGCTCTGACCCTGCAGGATGGTTCTTTTCCACGGTGATAGCCATGTAAGTGTGTCCGAAACGAGATAGGTGCCGTTGGGCATATAGATGATGGCGTTGGAGCTGGCGTGATCGATCAGTGCCTGCTGGATCGCATCGGTCGCGTCTGACTCGCCGGAGCTGTCCGCTTCGTAGGGAGGCTCGCACACATTGACGACACCAGCATCAGAGGGGAAGAGAACGTTTTCTCCGTATACCGGCACAAACGCGATCAGCAAAGAGGATCCCAGTGTTACTACGAATCCGTTTTTCATAAGAGGAGCTCCTTTTTTGGGGTACGTATATGCATATTATTACAATAATAAGATAATTGTTGTAATTGAATAATGCAACACTCACCGCATGGGGTTACGCTCGCTGACACACGGTGAAAAAGCCGGGGCAAAACGCTGATCGGACCCGGAACATACAGCTACAGCCGGGTAATGTCGTTATGTATATTTTGTTAGTACAGGTTTTTAGAATCCATATCTTTTAAGGCGGGAGCTATCATGTGCAGAGTTATCGTTTCACACGTTGCAGGCAGAATCGTGCTTTTTTGTGCGGGACTGGTGTTACTCGGCTCTTCTGTCCCGGGCGCATCGCCGGACGAATCCTCCGCAGTGGTCGAGAAGATGGTGCGCAAAATAGACAAGCTCTACAAAAGTACGTCGAGCAAAGCCCTTGTGGAGATGGAGATTGTCACGCCGCACTGGGAGCGGACGCTGCGTATGAGAGAGTGGACACGGGGGATGGAGAAAGTACTTGTCAAGATTCTCGAACCAAAAAAGGAACGCGGTGTCGGCACCCTCAAACTAGGTACAGAGATGTGGAACTATCTTCCCAACACCGGAAAGGTGATAAAGATTCCGCCTTCGATGATGATGAGTTCGTGGATGGGCAGCGATCTCACCAACGACGACCTGGTAAAAGAGTATACTTTTTATGAGGATTATACCTTTTCATTGATTCATCCCGAAGATGGTGCGGATTCGCTTCACTATATACAATGCGTGCCCAAACCCGGACGACCTATCGTATGGGGTAAGGTCGTGGTTGCGGTACAAAAAGAGAATTATCTGCCGGTTTCGCTCAATTATTACGACGAAGACGCTACTTTGGTGCGGGTATGGAAGTTCGACAAGGTCCAGACGTTTGGATCCCGGACGATCCCTTCCCGGATCACGGTAATTCCAAAGACGGAGAAAGGGCATAAAACGGTGCTGCGTTATATCGATATAGAATTCAACGCCGATATTCAACAGGGTTTTTTCTCATTACGCCGGCTTCGTGCACCGGTACGAACCCGTTAAACACTGTTTGTTTTTATGATACTCAAAATCGCCTTCAGAAATATATTCCGCCAAAAGCGGCGATCGGTGTTTACCGCACTCGCCATGTTCGGGGGCTACTGGCTGGCGTCGGTGAGTCTCGGATTTGCGGACGGCACCTACGGCGATATTATCGATATGTTTACCCGTACCCGTATCGGACATGTGCAGGTGCACAAAAAGGGGTATCTCGAAGAGCCCTCGTTGTATAAAACCATCGATTCCTATATGGCGGTATGCGATTCCATCGCCGCCCATCCGGCCGTGGAGGCGGTTTCGCCGCGGCTGTATGCCGCAGGACTCGTGTCCGTAAAGGAACAAAGCGGGGCGGGGAACATTATCGGTATCAATCCGCAAATGGAATCCCGGGCACTGCAGTTCGAAAAAAAGGTGAACAAAGGCCGGATGCTTTCCGATACCGCGGCACACGAGCTTTTGTGCGGCAGGGGACTGATGAGCCGGCTCGAGGCCGGTCCCGGAGACAGTCTCGTAGTAGTATCACAGGCCGCGGACGGCTCGATCGCCAACGATATATACCGAATCGTAGGCACGGTCGAAACAGGTGATGAAATAGACGACCGGACCGCATGTTACATGCATCTCAGGGATGCGCAACGACTGTTCGCCCTCCCGGGAAATGCGCATGAAATAGCGGTAGTGGCAAAACGCAGCGGCCATTCCCGCAGTCTGAGCCGGGAGCTGAACCGCATGCTGGGTGCAACACCGCTGCATGCAAAACCGTGGCAGGAAATTGCTTACACATTTTACCGTGCTATGAAAGCGGACAAGAACGGGATGTGGATAATGCTTTTTATCATTATACTTGTCGTTGCAGTCGGCGTGCTCAACACCGTCCTGATGGTCGTGCTGGAGCGCAAACGCGAGTACGGACTCCTCAAAGCGCTGGGGACCAGGCCCCATGCCATATTCTGGCTCATTATTTGTGAAATGAACGTGCTGGCACTGTGCAGCATCGCGGGTGGTGCGGCGATGGGAGCCATTACCAATTACCTGCTTTCAATAACCGGCATTCCCCTTCCGCATCCCTTCAGCTACGGGGGCGTGATGTTTACCGCGCTGCATACCACGGTCAACGCACGCACGTTTTATATCCCCGCGATAGTGGTGATTGCCTCCGCAACACTGGTCAGCGTCTTTCCGGCACTCAAGGCGGTGCGCACCGAGCCGGCGGTGATTATGCACACGCACTGACACACGCTCTGAGAAGAGATCGATATGAAAAGTGTATCCCTGACTGCTGTTAGTAAGACTCCGAAAGGAGCTCCGGTACGATGATTTTTATTAAGCTTGCGTGGCGAAATATGTTCAGAAATACCCGCCGCAGTGTGATCGCGGCAATCGCGATCGGTATCGGTCTGGCGAGTCTCATTTTCATGGATGCAATACTACTTGGCACCAGAAAGAATATGATATCGACGGTTACCTCCTCGTTTATCGGCCACGGGCAGATACATGCACGGGGCTTTGGTGAACACGGCGACGCAGAGAAGACGATTTCCGGATACTCCCGCGTCAGGGAGCGGGTCGAATCGGATGCACGTATTGCGCATTCGAGCGCGCGCACTCTTTCCTCCGGGATTCTCAAATCGTCGGTGACCACCAGCTATGTCATGCTCTGGGGGATCGAGCCCGAAGCGGAGCGTCCGCTTTCCCACCTTGATGATAATATACGCAGCGGGTCCTATCTTTCGCCCCGGGATACCCTCGGCATACTGCTGGGGACACGGCTGGCCGGTATACTCGAGGTGGAGGTCGGTGACAGGATCGTCGTTTCGGTGGCGCAGGCGGGAAGCGGCGACCTCTCACAGCGGCTATTTCGAGTCCAGGGGGTATTTGCGTTCGGCTCAAAGGAATTTGACCGGCGTATGGCCTGTATTCATATACGAACCGCACAAAAAATGCTCAGTGTCGGCGCGCCCCACGAACTCGCACTCCGGCTCAGCAACCCGCAGATCGCACGCGATACCACACACGCGCTCTGGCGCGAGTACAGCGGCAGCAAAAATCTGGCGGAGAGCTGGCCTCAGCTTATGCCGCAGCTCAGAGCTGTGCTTGACATGTCGTCCTTCGGTCTGGTGATTATGGGAGTGATTCTCTTTGGTATCGTGTCGTTCGGTATCGTCAACACGCTTTTTATGTCGCTGTATGAGCGGATGTTTGAATTCGGGGTGCTCAAGGCGGTGGGGACAAGGGCTGGTGGCCTGTGGCGGATGGTGGTTTTCGAGGCGACAAGCCTTGCGTGTATAAGCTGCATAATCGGAGTGGTACTCGGCATAGTCGTGCTCGTTATCACGTCGTACACAGGGATCAATTACCAGGGGATAGAAATATCGGGGGTCACGATTCAGCACTCGATTTATCCGGTCTTCAGGCCATATCAGCTCTGGCTCTATCCGATATTCGTTGTCTTTTTTACCACACTTGTAGGTATGTATCCGGCACTGTATGCGGCGAGGCTGCAGCCTGCGGATACGCTTCGTCGTCTACTCTAAGCTTAAGGAGGTTTGCGGTGACATCCGAACCGGTAATCGAAACACGCGATGTATATCGTATATACGAAGAGAATGAAAACAAAGTCTATGCGGTTAATGGTGTGGACCTTACCGTGACTAAGGGAGAATTTACCGCGATCGTGGGCCCTTCGGGATCGGGTAAGACCACGTTTCTCAATGTCATATCGGGACTTGATACTCCTACCAGCGGTACGGTACTGCTTAACGGTAAAGAGATATCGGCCATGCGCGGCAGTGAGCTGTCCGATTTCAGGCGGGACCATATCGGCTTTATTTTTCAGGCATACAACCTTATCCCGGTGCTGACCGTTGAGGAGAACATCGAATATATCATGCTGTTGCAGGGTGTGCCAAAAAAGGAGCGCAAAGCGCGTATCGCACAGATGCTGTCACAAATCGGACTTGAGGGCTATGAATCACGTCTTGCCACCAAGCTTTCGGGCGGACAGCAGCAGCGCGTCGCCGTGGCCCGGGCCATGGTATCACAGCCCAGCATGATTCTGGCTGACGAGCCTACCGCGAATCTCGACTCTAAAACCGGCGCGCATCTGCTTGACATGATGCATGAGCTTAACCGGGCTACCGGGATGACATTTATTTTTTCCACACACGACGAGCATATAATGGAGCGTGCACGACGTCTAGTCGTGCTTACCGATGGCCGCATAGAGAAGGACGAAACCGCAGGGGATGGATGACGATTGCCGGAGAGTGTGCCGCAACCGCTCAATTTAAGTTTGACTATTGGGGTATCTAAAAGACCAAAAGGCGCCGTAGCATATGAAGATTAAAAAAAAGAACATAACGTGGGTAGTGGTGCTGGCGGTGTGCACAGTAATAACGGGGGCGTATGCACAGGATGTCCGGCTTGGGGGGTATTATAAAAATTACACACAGGCATATCACTGTGACTCGGGATTGTCCGCCTCGATCGGCTCCGGTGGTGCCACTGCGGCGCAGGCGCTGTATGGCTCTCAGCACAATTATGTGCGCACCGGCGTGAAGCTTATTATGTCGTATGCGCTTTCGATGGAGGCGGCCTATCGGGTTGGGGTACGGATCGATCCGTCATTTTCCGCGTTGCTGTTATCACCACAGAATGCAAATGCCTATCGAATCGCGGATTTGCCATCCCGGATTTACCCGGAACAGGAGAACAGGCACAATATTTATCTGTCACAGAATCTGGATCGGCTGAGTATAACGCTGCGGCCGAGCTGGGGTGATATCATACTCGGCAGGCAGGCGATATCGTGGGGAAGTGCGCGGGTGCACAATCCCACCAATGTCATTATGCCCTACAGCTTCGATGCGCTTGACAAAGAAGAGGCTGCGGGGGTCGATGCGGCCAGAGTGCGTATTCCGCTGGGTACCATGAACGAAATCGATCTGGGCTATATAAGCGGACCCGGTGCAGCGCCGGATTCCAGTGCGGCATTTCTCAGGACCAGGTTTTATGCGGGGCAGACCGATTTCAGTATGCTGGCTATGCTGGCGAAAACACATGCGCTTGCAGGAATCGATATCGCCCGTTCTCTGGGCGGTGCCGGTATCTATGCAGAAGCCGCCTATACGATGACACACCTGGGCGCCTCCTCTGTGCGGGATGCGGCAAACGATTACCTGCGGCTTTCGTGTGGAATTGATTACCATTTTCCCATTGAGGTATATTTTTTTGGTGAATATCACTACAATGGGGCGGGCTCGTGCACTCCGGACGACTATCTTTACAATTACTACGGCTATGAGAATCTTGACGACGTGCTCACTCGCTTGTCTCTATCGACCGCTGCACTTGCAGACAGTGGCGCGGTTGCCGAGGCGTTCGGCAACCTCCGCAGCGTCAATCCCGCCTACAGGGATATGGGAGTCTATCTTCTGGGCGTGCACTATTTGAGTGCAGGGGGAAACTACCAGCTGACACCGCTTATGCGGCTCAACATTCTCGGTGTGCTCAATCTGTGTGACGCTTCGCTGAGCGTTTCGCCGCGTATCGAGTACAATATCGCGGGCGATATCTACATCGATGCAGGGCTATATCTGAATACGGGTCATTCCCCGGAGCCGGTCGATATCGACACTGTGGTATCGAATCCGCTTTCCGACCCGAGCCCTGCGCTGGAAGATCTTTACCCTCGTGTGCGCTCGGAGTTCGGTCTCTCGCCCGATCTCTATTTTGCCTCTGTGCGGGTTTATTTCTGAATCATGGGAATCGAGGGGGACGTTAAGGGGACGGTGGTACGTTATTAGCAAATGGAACCATTTTCGATCATGCCACGACAAGCATGAATAACGGTTGCCGGGGCCGTGCATCATGTCAAGAAGAAACCAAGGACGAGACATTCATTCTTGTGACGATGACAGAGTTACTTTTTTGTTAGCACCGGAAAATATTTTCCCAAAAATGCAGGGGAAAAAATTCCCATAAAAAAAGGCGTCCGTGTTGTGACAGGATGTTTTTTTGTAGCATCAATACATTAAAATACTTTCACAACCGGAGAGTACATCCTACCGTTCAAATAACGTGAGACGGCGTGGTCAAGTTACTGAGACCTAACTCGAGCACTAAAAGGTAAAAAAGTACCACCGTCAACTGTAATGGTATTTGCTAACAACGTACCACCGCCTCCTATAACCCTACATATCCCGCTTCAGCTGTCGCAGGTTTTCGAGCGCATTTCGTACTGCATTTGCCTGGTAATGGTTGTTGTAGGCAATCGCCACGCGCGGTACTTTTTTCCGCAGGTGTTTTTGCGCAGTAACACGAGTCCCGATTTGTTCCGGGGTATAGTTATAATTATAGCGTGCGTTGCGCTGCGCGATACGCTCGCGTGAAGAGCCGGGACGTTTTTTCGGATACCAGTGCGCTTTATTCAGTCCGCTGTAGCGGATATAGCCCTTATCACTGGTGACATATGATTTGAGAGGAAAGACGTGCGAAAAGGGTGGTATTTCGGTATTGCAAATGCCGATACCTGTATCTTTGAGTGCCTGCAGTACCGCGTGAGTATGCCAGCTTCGATGGCGGAATTCGATGTGAATATCTCTTGCGTGAGATATCGCTTCCTCACCCACCGCACGCAGATATTCGAGCTTTTCTGTAGTGTAGAATACGCGGTCGTCAAGCTGAAGCAGAAAAGTGAAGAAAAGGTTCTTTTCCACTAGCGGGCTTACCGCATCCGCATGCGTGCGCATAAGCGCCCGGGCGGAATCAATTTCCGCCGATTTGTTGTGAGAAAGGTTGCGATGTACTTTTACCGCCATGCGGGTACCGGGCTTACATCGCAGGGCAAGATCGTGGAACATGTGCCGGTCCGGCTCCCGATAGAACGTGGTGTTAAGCTCTACAAATCTGAAATATTGCTGGTAAAAGAGAAAACGGTCCATCGCAGCCTGTGGGGAGATCCCGGGGAATTTTTGTTGTGCCTGTGCCTTGTCGGGCGGATTGAACACGCCGATCCAGTCGTCGAAATAATAGCCCGAGGTTCCGACCAGAAACCCATGCGGGGAAAGATCCGCTTCCGTGTTAAACGGCACCCAGGGATGGTCGGTGGGGAGATTGGTGTCTGGGGTTGGTTCGGAAAAAATGTCGTGCATGCGCGCAGAGATAAAGCAATGTGACGGGTATTTGTTCCACGATTGTGTTGTTTCACGTACACCTGAAATGAGAGGTTTTGTGTGCGAAACCTGCTGCCATCTGCACTTTTGCTGTGTCCGCGAAAATCATAAGCCGGCCAAAATGGTTGACACACAATTTTTGAGAAGGCGATAACAGCACGGCTCACCGCAGCTTTCAACAACACAACCGTTTAATTCAGGTACAATATAACAATTGTGACGGTACAATAGTATCATCATAGCGGTGCTGAAAGTATTTTTGGTGAGAATGACAACATAACGATTCCCCGCTGAACAGGAGCAGCATCGATGACGTCAGCACCACGCCAGATCGAGATAGCACCGTCGATACTTTCGGCCGATTTCCGTATACTGCAGCAGGAAGTACAGCAGGTCGCACGCGCAGGCGCGGATCGTATTCACTGTGATGTGATGGACGGCCATTTTGTCCCCAATATAACATTCGGTCCCATGGTGGTTGAGGCGGTGCATGCGGCGACCGATACCCCGCTGGACGTACATCTGATGATATCCGAGCCCGATAAATATATCGATGCATTCTGTGACGCGGGTGCGCAAGTGCTCACCGTACATGCGGATGTGTGTCCAGATCTCAAGAAAACCATCGAGAAAATTCATGCCAGGGGAGTACGCGCGGGAGTATGTGTCAATCCGGACAAGCCGGTCTCCCTCTTTCTTCCGTACCTGGAATCGATAGACCAGGTGCTGATAATGACAGTCTACGCAGGCTTCGGGGGACAGAAATTCATCCCCGATGTGTTACCGAAAATTTCTGAGGTTCGCAAGGAAGCGACGAGGCTGGATACCCGGGTCGATATTCAGGTCGATGGCGGGATAACCCATGAGACGGCGCCCGCGTGCGTGGCACAGGGTGCCAATGTACTGGTTGCGGGAAGCTATGTCTATAAATCAGAGGATTACGCGGCTCGAATTGCGGCTATTCGTGCGGCACGCACCTCAACACCTGATGCAAAAAACGGTTCGGTACCGGAAGCATTACCAGATGCGGAGTAGCAGGCGTTATGCCAATTCTTACCTCACTGTTGAATAGATGTATTCCATGCGGATCTCGGTTTTGTCAGCGAATCACGACGGCGGTGGCTTTAGCCGGCCTTGTGTGGGTCGCATGTCTTTTACCCACAGAGCCGGAACGCAAAACCCGCAAGGATGATCTGGTGCAGCAAAACAGAATATATCAGTATCTGGATGTGTACTCGATATACCGCGACCGGGTGCCTGAGGGGCCTTATGTAGCTTCGAGTCCGGAGTCACTCGCCATACGTATCCATGATACGCTTTACGGAAAGCCTTATACCGTATTTGATGCGCAGGGAGATTTCGCAACGGCTGGCGCAAGTAGCTACAATCAATATGAGATGGATACGGTTATTTCAGATACAGTGCTTGATTCGGCTACCGTTTATTTTGATATAAACACCTTTAATTATCCGGTTGTTTTTACCGCCCTTAAAAATTATAACCCGCAAAAATATCAAAGAATGATTATCGACTTGCGCAATAATACCGGAGGCAGAATAGACGTGGCGGATTCCTGTCTGGAGCTTTTTTTAGGTGCACGATCACCATATATGTATATGGTACGCAGGGAATACGACCCTGAATTGCGCAAAGGCGTTACCGTACGTGAAACGCTTTATACCAGAAGGGATGGTGATATATGGGAGGACGTGGATGTGGACATTCTGGTAGACTGCATCAGCGCGAGTGCTGCCGAAATTTTTGCTGCGGGTGTTATGGATGGAAGAGCGGACAGCAGTGTGACACTGCTGGGAGATACAACCTACGGTAAAGGGATAGGGCAGGCCGTATTTACTTTTCGTGACGGCAGTGCCGCAAAAATCACTGCGTTTCGTTTCTCACGTGTTGGTGATATAGTCGATTCATTGCGTGTCTTTCACCGCCGCGGGATAGCCCCGGATGTAGCATTGCCGGTCTATACCATAGCGCAGGATTCACTCTTTCGCCTGCTGCAAGATTCGATGTTGTATAAACGGACGGCGCAGCCGCAGTATCCGGGATGTCGTGAATATCCGGGTGTGCGCGCGTATTCGCAGCCTATGGGATATGTGCCGCTGCCCCTGCTGCAGCAGCCTGAATCGGATAACTGAGCAATATGCAATTTTGGTCTCTGCCGAACGTATTTTTATACGCACATGAATATACTTTCACGACTCAGAGAGATAAAGGCGCTTCCCGCATTACCCGAAGTAGTGAGTAAGGTTCATGCGATATTTAACTCACCGGACGGAGAGGCGCGTACCGCGGCCCGTATTATCGAGCAGGATGTCGCCATATCTGCGATACTGATGAGAGCGGCAAACTCCGCGTACTACAATCCCGGAGGGAAACGCGTCTCCTCGGTGCAGCGGGCCATCGTACGTCTGGGCTTTTCAGAGGTCGAGTCCATTATCACCGCGGTGGGGCTCATTTCAAAGCTCTCTCACGCGCAGTCCAATCTCGATTATACCCAATTCTGGCGGCACAGTCTTTCGTGTGCCTATCTGTGCCGGCTTATCGGAAGCCGCTGCGATCGGACGGCGAACGAGGAAAAGCAGCAAAGCTTTTTTCTCGGAGGGCTCATGCACGATCTCGGTATTCTTATACTCGATCAGTTTTTTCCGAAGGTGTTTCATGAGCTCACCTATTCGATGCGAATGGAGGATGTATCGTATCTTACCGCGGAGAAAACGCAGTTGCAGCATCATTCTCACCCAATGATCGGTGGTGTGCTTCTGGAGTTATGGGGTATCGACTCCCTGGTGGTAAATATGGTGCGCGGACACCATGATCCCGCATCCATATCCCAGAACTATATGAAGGATGCCGCGATAGTTTACTGCGCCGAATATATGCTGTGTAACTGGAATGTCGGCTCTTTTGAAGGCCATATGGGAGATTTGAACGAGTCGTATCTGGACTCGATCGGTATATCTCATGACAGCCTTGTCTCACTCTACGATAAGGTGAAAAGTGAAGTCGAGTTGTCCGAAATTATACAATACGCTATGCAGCCGCGCAGTGAATCGTATTTGCTGCGAAAGATATAGTACCTAAATTGATATTTTTATAGCCGCTCAATTCAGGGCTGAATTATACCACTCGAAAATGGAGACTGAATACATGCAGAAAAATCACCACGCATTAGTGCGAATCCTCACAGTGATATTAGTGATATGTGCGTCACTGTTCTGGGTGACATGCACACAAAAGAAAGAGTCGAACAAGGCGCATACAAGCCGGTCGGATGCAGCCCAACAGCAACGCAGCGCCGACACGAAAACATCGTCGCACGATGGGATGCCATCGGTGACATCTTCCGCACATCTGGAAGCGCTCATACGCGACTCGAGTGACGACAAAGTGCTCATGGTCGACATGTATGCGGACTGGTGTAAGCCGTGTAAACTGCTCGCACCCAAACTCGCAACCATTGCACAGGAAAAAAAAGAAGGCGTGCGACTTTATCAGCTCGATGTGCAGAAACACAAGGATGTAGCACGAGACTACAGAGTGAGGGCCATACCGAACGTGGTCTTTTTTTATGAGCAGGAAAAGGTGGAACAGATACCGGGACTTCGTCCCAAGTCGGTGTATGAGCGGATAATAGATCGGTACTGAGGCGTAAGGCAGATCACACGGTAAACCTATGTGCCGGGAGGCAGGCTGTTCAGGCACGTATCGCATATCCGGCGCAGACGGGTCATATCTCCACGTTGAGCGCTGCAGGTTTTCAGTAGCTGCAGGGCCGGGCGTATGTAGCGACAATATCCTGTTTTTTGTGTATTCAAAGAAAGGTTCGCATAGGCACCAAGTGCCTGCATGAGCCGTTGCAGTGCACAGATGTGCAGCGTTTCGTGGCTCAACTGTGCAAAATGGTGTATCGCGTAGTCGATAAGCGTAGAACGCACGGGGTTGAGGTAAGAGGCTACATAGGGATCATAGAGCAAAGAGGCGATGTCATAGGCGGCAGGCCCCGGGCGGGCTCCCTGAAAGTCGACGAATGTGATATCGTCCGCATTCACCAGGATATTTTGTGATTGACAGTCACGGTGCATGCAGACATGAGAGATGCCGGACGCTTCCCGGGCAAGAGTCCGTCGCAGCGATTCCCATTGTGCATCGAGAAGCTGCGGTGCGTTGCACTTTTCACGTACCAGATGGGTGGCGAAGTACTCGCTTTCCCAGAGAAAGTGCCCGGTATCCATGCACCGGCTTTGCACCCGGGCGCTTGTGTGACATGGCAACGCATGAAACCGCTGCAATGAATGCAACACCGAATGATACATCTGCAGGAGTGCATCTGTGTCGTTTTGGCATGCATATACCCGGTCCATAAGCGTGGTGCGGCCGCAGTCGGGTTGCAGTATGCATCCGAGTGAGCTGTCGCAGGCCACTATACCCGGTGTTAGTTGCGGGGCGTGGATTTGTGTAAGGTGCTCAATCTCGAAAAAAAGGTCCCAATCGGGATCCCCGACAGACCAGAGAATCAACACATACGAAGGGTTTGCCTGCTGTGGTGGAACCACCCTGAGAAAATGCCGGGACGATCCGGTTTCAGCAATCGGTTCGATACGCCACGTACGAGAGTCAAAACCGGCAATTGAGCCGCAAAGAAAATCGTACTGAGCGCGTGTCAGCGTCATAACGCTTCCTGGAGAGTAATAGTGTTGCGCGAATAAATGTATTTTTCCATAGTCCCGGATGAGTCCCGGATAAGTCTCAGGTGCGAGAACGTACCTGCAATGTATACATAACCAATTTCGGAAAAATAGTTAAAAATGCACACACGTAAATGGATAACGCTTCTGGTGGTTGCAGTGACGGGACTGTCACTCGACGTGATTACCAAGACGGCGGCAATGCGAATGCTGGAGTTTGGACGGGGGGTCAATGTGGTGGGTGAATATTTTCAGCTTATGCTGGTATATAACAAGGGAGCGTTGTTCGGTCTCGATCCGCGCAATCTTCTGCCCTGGTTTCCGGTAAATGTCTTTTTTACGGTAATGTCTCTCATTGCACTTGGAATTCTGTGTTATATTTATTACAAAAGTACTGTACACGATCGGATGCTTCGCTGGGGAGTAATCGCTATTGTACCAGGGGCTCTTGGAAATCTTTCCGACAGGGTGCTGCATCCGGCCAGAGGGGTAGTCGATTTTATAAAGATCGGAATATCGGAGCGGATTTACTGGCCGGTATTCAATTTTGCGGATATCTACGTGACGATGGGTATCGTGATGATTCTTCTCTCTTCATTGCGTATCCGGGATCATCGCGCCAGCCATTCGGATGATGGTTCTGAAGAGATTCCTCCGAATGATAGCCATGGCTGAGTCACGGCAACATAAATTGAGCGGTTTTTTCGCGCAATCTGCCGCCATCCGCACTACTGTTATATTCTCGAAAATCATGAGACAACCCGCAAGATTGCCCCATGGTTGAGGCAGTACAAATAGCGGTATATGTGTGGTGACTACCCATAACGATATAATTCCCCGCTAATGAATTATGGAACACGCCGAGAAGTATACAGTTCCCGATACATATGAGCGCATACGCATGGATGTGTGCTGTCATACGCTGTTGCCCGGACAATATTCCCGTTCGTTTATCCAGTCCTGTATTGGCAACGGTATCATTACGCGTAACGGCGAACCTGTGCGCAAGAATACCATCGTATGCCCTGGTGATGAAATATACGTAGATGCGGCAGCACTTGCCGATGCATGTGACGAATCGATCGAACCAAGAGAGATGCCGCTCGATATTCTGTACGAGGATGAGTATGTGCTCGTGCTGAGCAAGCCCGCCGGCCTTGCGGTTCATCCGCATGCCGGAGAGCGACACGAAACCCTTGCCAACGGGCTGTTATGGTACTGTGGCGACACCCTTTCCGATCTCAGCGGTGCGGATCGTCCGGGCATAGTGCACAGACTCGATCGAAATACCTCCGGCATTCTGGTGGCGGCCAAATCGAACGAGGTGCACCGCGCCCTTAAGCACAATTTCAAGCTCAGATCGGTAAAAAAAGTATATGTGGCGGTATGTCTCGGCACGCCCGATACAGAAGAGGGAGAGATCACTCATCCGATCGGCCGGATGAGCGAGCATCCCACCAGGCGCTGTGTGTGTGCGGACGGCAGAGATGCGGTGACTTCGTATAAAAAGATTGCCGGCAACGAGGGGGTCACCTTGCTGTTATGTCGTATCCATACCGGGAGAACGCACCAGATACGGGTTCACTGCGCGCATGAGGGATTTCCGGTGGCAGCCGATAAAATGTACGGCGGCGGAGGAAGCCGTATAGGACAGCTTCCCGAAAAGGTGCGTGCGCATGCACGAAAAATCCTTACCGTATGCCCCCGCCTTGCACTACACGCCTATTCGCTCGGTTTTTTTCACCCGGTTACGCAGCAGTGGTCGGTCTTTTCAGCGCCCCTGCCTTCGGATATGCAACGGGCCATAGCAACGATAGAGCACACCGATGCGACCTTGAGAATCGAGCAGGGCAGGTTGTACGCAGAAGGTGCGCAAGTATATGAACTGATGTAGTACGTCAGTGGTATTCGGGGGTATTCGGGCAAAAGGTGATTTCAGCTATTCGTATCCCCTCCCTGTTCCTTAGATGGTTATACGGGTATCCAGGCAGGAAAAGGATACGGCTGGATTTGGAACAACTCAGTTATTGACGATCATGCCGATAGAAAAGGTGAGTAAAAAAGCGAGAAATACATAAAGAATGAAATGATTGAGAAAGATTTCTGTTTTTGATTGTTGCTCTTCCTGTGGGGTTGTACCGGTTTTGGTAGATTTCCTCTTTATGTGCTGATAAATAGAGCGCGCAGTAAAAAGAAAAAGCAGTACCCCGGTGATTCTAATGAGTATGACCGGCCAATCCATTGTACAATTCCTTTCACGCGCGAGGGGCGCGGTTTTAGATACCTCAGTTGTTCGCAGCTTCAGGATTATCGGGAAGCTCGTCGTTTTTATCGACTTTTAACGCTCTGAGCCTTCTGGAAAAAAGCTCTTCTTTATCCCAGTATACCACGAATTCATAGAATCCTTCTTCAGGAAGGGGCAGTCCGTTAATATTTCCGCCTATTTCGACAACCGCTCTTCTGTTTTCAGGGCATTGCACCTCCCATTCCGGCATTTCCATCGAAAAGTCGCTGTCTTCCTTTTTGAATACAAGCTGCAGGGTAGCACTTTTTGCCACATCGGTGAGTGCGATATAGACGGCACAATTTCCGTGTTTGGAAGGAAAAGAAACTACGTTTATAGAACTGAAGGTCCCGCTGATAATGCTTTTACCGCTATGGGTATCGCGGTAATAATAATCGCATATCAGCATGCCCAGTACTATGGGTTTCATAAAAAGATCCTTTGAAGTCAGGTTGTGCAGGATTGCACAACAGCGATTCCCCCATGAACCGTGCACACAGAGTGTGTGTATATACGTGGCAGCCTCTCCTTCGGTGCTGAGAGGGGGATATCGCGCACCTCGTAATGGCTCTCGCTGGTATTGCGATCCATTCACGTTGTGTATGGAATACAAAATAATTTCCGCACCCGGTTTCGTATCTGTATTGCACAGCTCTGTGAGTAATGAACACATATTTGGCTTGTATCAGTTATTGATTAACAAAATATCCGGTAACGGATTTATATATTTTATTACGAATGTTTTTTACAAAAGGGCGATTATGTGCATGGGGAACGGCTGAATGGTGCGTGTTGCATGGGTGGATGCGGTTTTTTTCCCGGAGATGGTGCAGCGGGGGAAGATATGTTTTTATTTTTTCATCCACATAGGGTGGCTTTGAGGAGTCGATATGGCATTACGAAAAGAAGAGGTGCAGCGGAAAATTTTACATTTTTTTTCCGGTCTTATTCTCGCGGCGGGGATTTTTTATCTTCCACAGCTGATAGCACTTTATCCGCGCTGGAGTGCAATTATGCCGCCATGGGCCTATCCCACAGTGATTCTTGCGGGTACACTGGGGCTGCATCTTATATTTGAGTTTCTGCGGATGCACAGTAATGTCGTATCCGGACGATTCAATGCCTGGTTCGGTTCGATGCTGCGTGAGAGTGAAGCACACGAGCTTACGGGCTCTACATGGATCAACGCGGCGGCACTGCTGTGCAGCATCGCCTTCAGACATCAGCCCCATATCTCGTTTATGGTGTTGCTTATGTTTATTTGGGGTGATGCGGTTGCGGCGCTGGTCGGCCAGAGTGTCGGCAGGATAAAAATCGGGGCAAAGTCGCTGGAGGGATCGCTGGCCTGTTTTGTACTAAGCTTTATCTGTATGGGTGCGCTTTTTCCGAATGTGCCGGGTCTGCTTCAGGCATGGAACGGAAGTATGCCACTGGCGATGATTGTTGTGGCCCCGCTTGCGGTGACGTTACTCGAGCTCGTACCGATGAAGATCGGGCCGCGGTTTGAAATAAACGATAATGTGATTGTACCCCTGATTACCGGATATATCATGCGTCTTCTCGAGTCGGGACTGTAACACTCATCCGAACGCGACACGTTCGGATTTTATTCGCCAGCAGCTGCAATGCGTTCGGTGTAGCTGTGCGTCAGCGAATCAACCTGACCCAAAACCGAGCGATTTTGTGTGCACAATCTGTTGCTATCCGTGCTATTATCTCTTTCCGGGAGTCAGTGCGTCGGTTAACAAGCCAGCCTTATCATTTCCGTGGACACATTATCCGTATGGCTCACCGCAGCTTTAATCAAAATTGTCGATCAGCGTAGGCCGAAAAAATACTCCCCTGATGTATTTTTTGTGGACATGAGTGGATGCATTCGGGTGTCCGGCTGCACCGGCACCCGGCCTGTACATGCTCTCTCCTGTAACGGGGAGTCTAACGAAAGGGAGACATAATGCATGCTGAGAAAACGACATTCATCGAGTTTATGGTACGTGCGGGAGTGCTGCAATTCGGAGAATTCGTTACCAAAAGCGGGCGCAGTACGCCGTTTTTCATCAACACCGGAAATTACCGCAGTGCAGAGCAGATATCAAAACTGGGCGAATATTATGCCGGGGCGATACGAGCGCATTTCGTAGATACGGCGACACTGCTGTTCGGACCGGCCTACAAGGGTATTCCCCTGGTGGTAAGTACCTGCTGTGCATTGTATTCCGGATATGGTACCGATTGTAGTTTTGCATTCAATAGAAAAGAGGCTAAAGACCACGGTGAAGGGGGGACGATCATCGGGAAAACGCCGGGTAATGACGATTCGGTTATTATTGTCGAGGATGTAATCACTGCAGGAACCTCGATTCGTGAGGTGATTCCCCTTATTCGGGCACATTCGCAGGCTCGTATTGCCGGCCTGGTCGTTTCGGTTGACCGGCAGGAAAAAACTGCGCACGGCGAAAGTGCGCTTCAGGCCCTGGCACGGGAATTCGGCATAAGATGTGTCGCGCTGGTTACCATCGACGAAATAGTGTCTCATCTGTACAACAGGGCGGTCGACGGTAGCGTGGTAATAGATGATGAGATCAAGCGACGTATCGATCGATATCGAGAGACTTACGGAGTGTCGTTTAATGAAAAGAGTAAGTGAAAATCCCCCGGAACGTTTTCCGGACGAGAAGATCGATTGTTCGTGCGGAACCTGGGTGGTGGCAAAGGTGAAACCGCGCCAGGAAAAAGCGGCGGCATCCGATCTTCTGGAACGTGATATAGGTTACTTTCTTCCAATGTACACAAAGGTGACACGGCGACGTGATAACAACAAACCGCGCAAGTCGGTTCTGCCGTTGTTTCCCGGCTATATATCTATTTGCATCGATGATATGGACACACGTTCGGCAGTATACGAAAACGGGAGGATCGCCCGAGTGATATCAATCGAAAATCAACGTAAGTTCGTTGAACAGCTTCAACACATCTATCACGGACGCATTAACGATGTGCCGATTTCTCCTGTTGGAGAGTATATTCGCGGAGAGCCGGTGGTGGTAACGGGAGGACCCATGCGGGGTGTGAAGGGAGTGGTTGCGAAAGTGCCTGACAACGCGTATGTGATCCTCTCGGTTGAAGGACTGGGTAAGGCGGCCGTGCGTATAGAGCTGAAAGATATTCGGCGTCTATAAATTAAACCTGAATTGAACGATTTTGTGTGTGATCTCTACTGCCATCCGCACTGCTTTTCTATTTTCTAAAACCATGAGACAACCTACAAGATTGCCCAATAATTTTCGAGCACATAATGGCTGCACGGCTCATCGCAGCGTTCATCGAAACACCCGCGTTATAGGTTAAAGAAAGACGACAATGGCTCAATTGTATATAATTGCCACTCCGATCGGATGTATGGAAGATATTACGTTGAGAGCACTGCGTATCCTTGGAGAGGTCGATGTGCTTGCCTGTGAGGATACGAGAAAAACGAAGCGATTGCTTACTCGCCATGAAATTGCCTATCCGTCCAGAATTATTTCGTATCATGAGCACAACGAACGTGATGCGGCGCCCGGGATACTGAAACTGCTGCAGCAGGGTCTGGATGTAGGCTTGTGTTCCAATGCAGGATATCCAGGCGTGAGTGATCCGGGATACAGAGTGTTGCGCAGCGCACTGGATAACGATATCGGGGTCGATGTCGTACCGGGTCCGGGAGCGGTGCATACCGCACTGGTATTGTCCGGGCTGCCGACATCGAGCTATACGTTTCGGGGGTTTCTTCCCCGAAAAACAGGTGCACGGAAAAATGCGCTGGCAAAAGAGCGTGAAAGCGAACATACCATGATTCTGTTTGAATCGCCGCATCGTTGTAGTGCATTACTGGAAGATGCCCTCGAGGCGCTTGGAGACAGGAAAGCAGCGGTGTGTGCGGAACTTACCAAAAAATTTCAACGGGTACATCGCGGATGGTTATCAGATCTGACTCAACAGAGCAAAGAGATGAAAATGAAGGGAGAGTTTACCGTGGTAATTGCGGGAAATAATAAAAAATTTATCAGAACCTGAACAGAGCAACTAAATTTAACCATCCAATGATACAATGTGCAGATTGCATTGAATGAGTAACCGTACCTTTTGTCTTTCAACCTGCCCATACCCAAAAAGGGCAGTTATTTTTCTACCAGAAAGGAAATGCTCATGAAGTATCTGTTACTGTGTATGGCAGCGGTTGTTTCGGTGACAACCTTATCGGGATGCACAGGAGCTCGCGCCCGGACCAATTTTGAAGCGATTCATGGCTTTGAGCCTCATTTCATATTACCCCGGAATCAGGAAGTGATGAAAAACCTGAAGACCGATTACGGTGCGGTTGGGGATGGGAAACACGATGATACCGAAGCGTTTATGAAATGGATCGAAGACGGGCATAAACAACTCTATATACCTGCGGGAGAATATTTGGTGCATAAACAGATTCGCTATGGAGACGGTATGAAACGTGTGCTTGTTATGGGTGAGAAAAGAAGTGAAACCATAATCAAACTGGCACCCAACAGCGAAGGCTTTCAGGATCCGGAGAACCCGAAAGTCTTTTTTCATACCCGCGGGCAAGGGATGCACGCAGAACAGAATTTTTTTCAGTACATATACCATTGTACATTCGAGATCGGATCGGGGAATCCCGGCGCGATTGGGCTGAATTTCCATACGAATAATACGGGATGTGTGAAGGACGTGGCAGTACGTGTCAGCGAACCTGAATCGCAAAAAGGATATATCGGTATCGCGTTCGACGACTATTGGTTTGGGCCCGGAAGCGCCCGCTATATTGAAGTTGATGGATTCAGAAAGGGGATCTACGTTGGGTATGCACAAAACCGGGTCACGCTGGAACATGTCGATATTTCCAACTGTGACGCGGGAATTTATTGCAGCGGCATCTGTGCGACCGATTCAACAAGAGACGGCCGTTACGGGCTGAGTGCCAATGAAATACATATGAACAATTGTGGGGTGGGGCTTCACGCATCCGGAGAGTATACAACCGAAGGTGATGCCGTGCTTATAAATTCTTCTATAGTCACAGAAGATAGCGGTACATCTGCCATACGAAACGCGGGGCGTCTCTACGTGCGAAATCTCGTTACACGGGGCTATGATACGAGCATCAGTTCTTCAACGGTCAAGGGGAGTGTTGTGCACGCGAATGTCGAAGCCTGGGGGTCTCATTCTTTGACATACAACTGGAAACCGGAGTCGACCGATTATAAAGGTCTGAATCTGCCGATAAAGGAGAGTCCGGAGTATCAATATCCGCAGGATCCCGAAAAAATGGCGGTGATGCCGTACGGATCGGATATAACGTCCGCATTGCAGGAAGCTGTGCGCAAAGGTGCGCAGACGATTTTTCTGCAGGGCGGGACGATATCGGAACAGATTCACGTGGGAGGCGAGGTGGTGCGAATAATGAATATCGGCTATCCCTCAATGTCGTTGAATACCGGTGGAGTCCCCGCCTTTTCGATCGATTCCATGGCCGAATCAGCAATTGTTTTTGAGCGGATATATAAAAACTACGGAAGCAGTGCAAGCTATACCCTCGGGCATCGCTGCAGGCGTACGGTTGTGTTTCGTCACGGAGCGGGGGGGTATGAAAGTCACAACGGCTCTGAAGACGGTGAGGTGTTTGTCGAGAGTGTGGTATCCGGATCGTTTATTTTCCGCGACGTCTCTGCGTGGCTGCGTGATGTGAACACCGAAGAAGGTGGCGTAAACAGTGTCAACATCCTCAACCACGGATCCCGCCTGTGGATTCTTGGTCATAAAACAGAAGATTGTGCGACCAAAATTGCTACAACCGATAACGGAAAAACAGAGCTGCTGGGAGGAACCTACCGTCAGAACTGGAACGACGAATCCGGGGTTGACGAAATGCTCGAACAGTGCCCGCTCTTTATCCTCGATAACGCAGAAGCGAGCCTTTCTTTCACTACCTGGGCCGCGAAATGGAAAAACCCGCCCGCACCGAATTATAAATATCTGGTAGAGGAGATACACCAGGGTATGACACGGTCGCTTGTGCATTCGGAATTTGCGGAAGGGGGATATAGTGGAGATCACGTGTTGTTTATATCCCGAATGCAGAATGAATGATTCGGGTGCTCAGCAGACTGGGCTGTCCTGCATCCATGAGACGGTAATGTCCCAGAAGCGTGCAGTCGAGTCTTTTTGAGGATGATGGGAGGGGAATATCCGAGATGCGGCTGCATCGCAGGAATACGGGGACATGCATGCTGCCTTAAACGCTTCGTCCGTCACCGAATCATTCATTACCGCCGCGATGCACAGAGCGGCGCGTGCGGTATCGTATTGAAAATCCTCCCATGAATATGCGTTTTGTATAAGATGGGAGGAAAACGGATCGAATCCTGTCGCCGCTTCTTTTTCGTATTCGGGCAGAGACCGGTCAGACGTCGGCTTGGATGCATGGGCCGAGGGAGCATGGCAGAAGGCGATCGTATCCTCGAGTACCTCCCGGTGGGGATATGTGTCCTGTTGCAGTGTTGCTTCATGTTGCATGCACGCGTTGAATGAGCGCCGGATTTCTTTAAGCGAGGGGGAAAATTCCAGCAGCGTGGATACATCGAATGCATGTTTGATCCGTTGTGCCTCTTTTCCTTTTCCCACCGGAATGCCGTAGGTGGCGGGACCGAGTGTCAGAAGTTTGTCCCCAGCAAGGCTAGCAGGGGTGGGTACTTCCACCATTACATCACTTTTATATAATGAAGCGCACCGCACCGGCATATGTCTGGTTCGGTATGGACTTCGTGTGAGTTGTACATCGAGCATGATATATGTATCCTCCCCCGTGACAAAATGAGAGTGGTAATATATATAGTAGCTTGACAGGGGAATCCATGGTTTTGTTTTATGTCGACGTCGTTCCCAGCGTATAAATCGCTCCTTATCGGTAATCCGGGTAAGAATCGCTTCGAGCGTTTCGAGTGATTCGTCGGTAGCGATGTCGGCATCGATCGAAAAACGCAGCGGAGTATCAAGCAGGATCAGCAGAGAGTTACCTCCTTTGAACTGAAACGACAATCCATGCGCTACCAACAGAGAAACCAGCTCCAGGCAATGGACCACCTGTTCGGTGAGTGTAGTGGATACATGGTGTGCATGGTCTTGCAGATGCTCTTTTTCAAAAAATCGTGGTGTCGATTGACCCATTATAAACCTCTCTCTAATATTCAGAGTGCTCCACATTTTATTTTTCATGTAGAAAAATAATATACCCGTACGCGGGTTTTCTCAGCTGCTATGAGTACGGGAATAAAAATATAGTGAATGGTAGCTATATACGACCATGGGGAATGTCCGCCGTCAGCCCGGACAAATACACGAGACGAATACAAATGAATAGAGCGATGACGAATGACATTTTTATACAGTCAGGGGTGGTTCCATATCGTGTAGAGCATAATGAAGTACAGGTGTGTCTTATCACCTCAAAGAAGAAAAAAAACTGGATAATACCCAAAGGTATTGTTGAAGCGGATCTTTCCGCGGCGGAATCGGCGGCAAAGGAAGCCTATGAGGAGGCGGGAGTAGCCGGAGAAGTGCGTGGAGCGTATATTGGCACCTACACCACGACCAAATGGGGTGGTGAATGTACGGTGTGGGTTTATCCCATGATGGTAACGTACGAATATCCCCGGTGGCCTGAAGACGACATGCGCACCAGAACATGGTTCCCGCTTGAGCGGGCGATCGAGAAACCGGCCAATGCCAGATTGCGTAGCTGTATCGCGAAAATGAGACATGGAGGATTTGCATGAAACAGTGGAGTATGTCCTTTTTGCGTTTGCGTGCGATTTTCTGGAGACTGCATAGCATGTCCTCCCTTAGAGGGAGCGGATCTGTGGAGAAAATGTGTTGCTTTCCATACTCCTGCGGTTATTTCAAAAACCATAACACAATCGACAGCAAAGCCCCGTACCGTTTCGAGAATAGCATTACCGCATTGCTCACCACAGCCATAAATAGAATCGATCTCTCGATTCTGATGTCCGTCTCTTACATGAGATAATTGTTATTGCGACGTGCTGTGCAGTAATGTATATTCGGCTTTTTCTGTCCAAATATGTGCTCAACAGATGAAATCCTAACACAATTCTAACAAAAAACTAACATTTTGCTAACATCCTATATCTATACTTTAGGCAATTCATAATTCGGAATCGCTTTGTGCATGTTGGAGTTATGAAAATAGCCCACAGATAACTCCATGTGTCCGGGGCGCAGAGAATGGAATGAGTCCGGCAGGTCGCCGGAGAAACGTCCATTGTTTTTTTTTAATCTTTTTTAAGGAGGAATTATGGGGAGATCCGTAACAAGAGGGTGGATGGTAGCGGTATGTTGTGTTGCAGTGAGTGCAACGGCGGTATTTGCACAAAAGGAAAAAGGACTGCTCGGGGCCGGGGCCACATTCCCCTATCCTCTTTATTCGAAAATGTTCGATGTATATCATAAAAAATATGATATTCAAATCAACTACCAGTCAATAGGTTCAGGCGGCGGTATCCGGCAGCTAAAAAATAAGACCGTCGATTTCGGAGCAACCGATGCATTTATGACCGATGAAGGGCTTGCGGATGCAAAAGGTGAAATCATTCACATCCCCATGTGCCTCGGTGCGGTAGTGGTTACCTATAAACTGCCGGGAAGTCCCAAACTGAAACTTTCCCCCGATGTGCTCGCGGATATTTTCATGGGCAAAATTAAAAAGTGGAATCACAAAAGGATTCAGCAGCTCAACAAGGACGTTACCCTGCCAAATCTGAACATATTCGTTATACATCGATCGGATGCCAGCGGTACCTCGTTCATATTTACCGATTATATGTCCAAAATAAGCAGCGAGTGGAAAAAGAACGTCGGTACGGGTAAATCGGTTAAATGGCCCACAGGACTGGGAGCAAAGGGCAACGAAGGCGTCGCGGGCCTTATCAAACAGACTAAGGGAAGTATCGGCTACTGCGAATTGGCTTATACCATTCAGAACGATATGCCGCAGGCCATGCTCAAAAACAAGGCCGGTAACTACATAGCACCGGAAATCGCATCGATAAGCAAAGCCGCTGCAATGGATATTCCTGCGGATACGAGGGTATCTATCACCAATACGGCTGCTGAGCAGGGATATCCGGTCTCCGGTTTTACCTGGGTTATCGTGTATAAGGAGCAGTCGTATAACAACAGATCGAAAGAAAAGGCGCAGAGCCTGGTGAATCTTTTATGGTGGATGATACACGAAGGACAGCAATATTGTAAACCGCTCGATTATGCTCCCCTTCCGCAGGAGGCGGTTTCAAAAGCGGAAGCGCTGGTTAAAGAAATCGAATATAGCGGTACGGAGTTGTTGAAGAAATAGGCCGCTGTCTGCCCCTCAGTAATTTTTTGACAGGATTAATGCCACGGTGAACAGTACATACAGCCAGAATCGCAGACGCAGGTTCGCGATCGGTGACAGACTTTTTTCCTTTTCGCTGCTGGGCTCCTCCCACCTCATGGTGGTGTTGCTCGTTGCAATATTTATCACACTGGTTGCGGCATCGTGGCTTTCGATCCGTACGTTCGGTTTTCAATTCATTACTTCGGTCGAATGGAACCCGGTTAACCGTGAATTCGGCGCACTTGCGTTTATTGCCGGGACCCTTCTTTCATCATTTCTTGCGCTGGCCATCTCGGTTCCTTTTTCGATCGCGATTGCCCTCTACCTGGGAGAATACTTCAAGGGTGGATTCATCTCGTCATTTTTGCGCAGTATGGTGGAGCTGATGGCCGGCATACCGTCGGTGGTGTATGGTTTGTGGGGGCTCTTTTTTCTCGTACCGCTGGTGCGTACCATGGAAATGGCTATGGGAGTCCCTCCGTACGGGGTGGGTGTGCTGTCTGCCTCGCTTATTCTGGCGATAATGATCATCCCCTATTCCGCCTCGGTCGCACGTGAGGTAATAAGCATGGTACCGACACCGCTCAAGGATGCGGCGTATTCACTGGGGCTTACCCGGTTCGAGGTGATAATGAAAGTGGTGCTTCCCTATGCGCGTTCCGGTATTTTCGCGGGAATTTTGCTCTCCTTTGGCAGAGCCATAGGAGAGACCATGGCGGTGACGATGCTTATCGGTAACAGAAACAGAATGCCCACCGGCATTTTCAGCCCCGCAAATACCATGGCGAGTATCATTGCAAACGAATTCACGGAAGCAACCGAAGATATATACCTTTCTTCTCTTATGGAGATTGCCCTTTTGCTTTTCGTTATTTCTACAGTAATCAATATTGTGGGACGGGTGACGATAAACCGTCTCGGTCACGAGTAATTGTATCGGCAGAGTCACGAATGAACACGGTAAAAAACAGAAAACGCTCTATCGCGAACGCGACATTCAAATCGTGCGTGATCGCCTTGTCCGTTTTTTCTATTATCCCGCTGCTTCTTATCCTGTTTCATATCTTTATCGAGGGGATTTCATCGATAAAACCGAGCTTTTTCACCACTCTGCCCAAGCCGGTAGGTGAAGAAGGTGGTGGAATCGCCCACGCAATTGTCGGCAGCATATTTATCGTGTTTTTCGCCACGCTGTTTTCACTCCCGTTCGGCGTGTCGGTGGGAGTGTATCTCTCTGAAGCAAAACGAAGCACATTCGGGGACGTGGTGCGAATCTGCATGGAAGTGTTGCAGGGCGTGCCTTCTATTGTAATAGGAATCATTGCGTATATCTGGGTGGTACAGCCGATGGGGCATTTCAGTGCGATTTCGGGTTCGGTGGCGCTTGCCATAATGATGCTGCCGGTGGTGGTACGCAGTACCGAGGAGACGCTGTCGCTCATACCGGGAAATTTGAAAGAAGCATCCCTTGCACTGGGTGCGCCGTATTATCTGACCATGATAAAGGTTATTATTCCCGCAGGTTTGAGCGGAATCATTACCGGTGTGCTTTTGAGTGTTGCACGGATCGCCGGAGAGACGGCGCCGCTTCTGTTTACTGCATTTGGCAGCCAGTTCATGAATCTGGATATGACCAAGCCCATGGGATCGTTGCCCCAGGTAATATACGTGTATGCAATAAGTCCCTACGATTCGTGGCATTCGCTTGCATGGGGAGCCTCACTGGTACTCATAGTGCTGGTTCTGGGACTAAATATCATATCCCGTGTGGTTGCGCGCCGGTGGAACCGGTTCCAAAAATAAACGGAGAGAGTGGAATGTCTTCCAAGCAGATTGTTTATGCGGTAGAGGATGAAGAGGATATTCTCGAGCTGATCACGTATAATCTTACGAAGGAAGGCTTTCCGGTCGAGGGGTTTATCAATGGAGAAGAGCTGCTCGAGCGGGTGGCGAGGCAGCGACCATCGTGCATTGTCGTCGATCTTATGTTGCCGGGAATAGACGGACTCGAAATATGCAAACGAATTCGCAATCAACCGGCAACCGAAGAAGTGGGCCTGATTATTTTAACCGCCAAAGGGGAGGAAGCGGATATTGTAACCGGCCTCGAGCTGGGAGCGGATGATTATATCGTAAAGCCGTTCAGCCCCCGTGTGCTTATTGCGCGAATAAAAGCGGTTTTGCGACGAAAGGCTCATATCCAGGAAGAGGGTGGAGAACAGGGGCGAGAACTCAGAATCAATAATATCTGTATTCATCCCGGCAGGTACGAGGTTACGGTCGACGATGAGCCGGTTCATTTTACCTCCTCCGAATTCAAGACCCTGTACTTTCTTGCCAGCAGGCCAGGGTGGGTTTTTACACGGGGACAGATCGTCGATTACGTGCACGGAGAGAATTATCCCGTGACTGACAGAAGTGTTGATGTAATGGTTGCAGGGGTGCGCAAAAAACTGGGAAATGCAGGGGATTTTGTCGAAACCGTACGAGGGATCGGATATCGTTTTAAAGGACCGGTGAGCTGACAATGGCGCTGCGATCGATTGGGTGGCATTATCTACTGACCTTTATTATAGTGGTGGTGCTCATGGGTGCCGGGCTCTTTTTTTTTGCGGTCGGCGGAATCAATAACGCATTGCAGCAGAAAACGCGTACCAAGCTCAAGGAACATACAAGGCGTGTAATTACACGCCTCGAAAAAAACGGGACAGTATCGAACACCGCCACAGATATGGATTCTGTCGTGCACTCATTTCACAGGTTTTCAGACATCGATTGCGAAATTATTTCGCCCGACGGGGTGATCCTGGGGACATCTATTCCGATGAACGAGGCCGGATATACGTCGCTTAGTATGCCGGAGATACAGCAGGCACTCGACAGCGATACCGCTACCGCGATACGCTACAGTTCTGCGCGACAGCAACAGCTTGTCTTTATTGCCGTGCCGATTACCGAACGCGGAAAAGTAACGGCAGTGGTTCATACATTTATGCCGGTAATAGCCAACGATGTTGCATCGGTGTTTTATGTACGCTCATTTTTTGTGCTTCTGGGTGCAATGGTGCTTGGCCTGATGGCGTTCGTGTATATCTCCGCAAAGGTGAGCCGGTCGTTCGATACCGCGGAGCAAAAGATAGAGCGTTTTGGCCTGGGAGACCTTAGCCCGGGGTATGAATTCCACAATGTAAAGGAGACCGCTCAGTTATCGCGGTCACTCAACGAAATGGCGGTGCAGATAGATACGTCAATAAAAGCGTTGGTGCGCCAGAAAAACGAGCGCAAGGCCATATTTTCTGCCATGGTGGAAGGAGTCGTTGCGGTAGATAATGAAGAAAAAATTATACTGATGAATGAGGCGGCGGCGCATATTCTCGATGTGTCTATCGAAGAAGTGCGCGGCAAGTGGGTACAGCAGGTCATTCGCAGTTCTGAGCTGCAGGAGTTC
The DNA here is from genome assembly GCA_964589825.1 of uncultured Fibrobacterota bacterium. Lineage (GTDB taxonomy): Bacteria > Fibrobacterota > Chitinivibrionia > Chitinivibrionales > WJKA01 > CAZPUS01. The sequence goes on from CAZPUS010000006.1 coordinate 71,287, forward strand.
GTCAGACGCCTGCTCAATGAAAAGGTGTCGATGATGCGCGAGATTACGTTTTCGATGCATTTCAATACCGAAAAAACGATAGAAGTGCAAGGTAATGTCCTGGCAGATGAAACTAGCGGCGTAATATTCGTACTGCATGACATTACGCATCTTAAAAAGCTGGAGAATATTCGAAAGGAGTTTGTGGCGAATGTGTCGCACGAACTGCGTACTCCGGTTACCACAATAAAAGGGTTCGTTGAGACGCTGCTGGGAGGCGCTGCGGATACCGAGGCGGAGCGCACCCATTTTCTGAATATAATTGAAAAACACGTCAATCGTCTCAATTCGCTTATCGATGATCTTATGGCGATTTCGCGTCTTGAAAAGGATAATCTGGAGGTACAGCTTCAACTGGAAACCACCCGTCTCGATGCGGTCGTAGCGAATGCGCTTGAGGTTATTTCGCCCAGAGCGAAAAAGCGTGATATAAAGATGGTTATTAATGGAGAAGAGAACCTTCGGGCAAAACTCGATTCATCGCTTTTTGAGCAGGCACTCATTAACCTGGTCGATAATGCGATTAAATACAGTGAGCCGGGCACGTCGGTGTACATATGCAAGCGACGTACAGAAAAGACAATAGAAGTTTCGGTTAAAGACGAAGGGCAGGGCATAAAGAAGGAGAACATACCGAGGCTTTTTGAGCGATTCTATCGTGTCGATAAAGCACGAAGCAGAAATATGGGAGGTACCGGACTGGGACTGTCGATTGTCAAGCACATTGTATCCGCACACCGTGGGACGATACTCGTGAACAGTACACCGGGTAAGGGGAGTACGTTTACCGTGGTGCTACCGAATAATTCGCATAAGGAGAATGTATGAAACAGGGATCTGTTCAAGCAAAAATCGCGACACAAAGCCTTAACTTCTTTTATGGCCAGAGCCAGGCATTGTTCGATGTAAGTATTGAAGTACCACAGGGGCATGTAACGGCACTTATCGGTCCTTCGGGGTGTGGTAAATCGACGTGGCTTCGGACGATAAACAGAATGAACGATACCATTAGTGGAACCCGTGTGGAGGGGAAGGTAACCATCGACGGCAGGGATATATACGATAAGGATACCGATGTGGTACAGTTGCGTAAGAATGTCGGGATGATTTTTCAGCAGTCCACACCGTTTCCAAAGTCCATATTCGACAATGTCTCGTTTGGTCCTCGTGTACACGGTATCCGCAAGCGTGAACAACTGGAGGAGATCGTCGAAACGGCATTGAAAAACGCAGGGTTATGGCGTGAAGTAAAGGATCGTTTGTATACCAGCGCGATGGGACTATCCGGCGGACAACAGCAGCGCCTGTGTATTGCCCGGGCCATTGCGGTTTCACCGCAGATATTGTTGATGGACGAGCCGGCCTCGGCGCTCGATCCAAAGGCCACTACCCGTATAGAGGATCTTATAAAGGAACTTCGTGGGGAATACACGATTGTGATTGTGACGCACAATATGCAGCAGGCATCACGTGTCTCCGATTATACCGCGTTCTTTTTCGAAGGGGCACTTGTCGAATTCGGCTCAACCGAGCACATCTTTACAAACCCGGATAAAGAAAAAACAGAAGATTACATTACCGGCAAATTCGGATAATTGTATATTTATGCATATAACTTCCCGGAGAGCAACGTGCTGAAGCTTCAGGGACGGTAACCCGGAGATACTATTATGTCGATGTTTTTTTACAAAGAAGTGGATCGTCTGAAAAAAGAATTGCTTTCTCTTGCGACTATTGTTGAAGAACAGTTCGACTGGGCGGTCCGGGTCGTTAACGACCGTGACGAAGACCTCGCAAAAAAAGTGAAAGAACGGGATAAAAAAATCGATCAACGGGAGACTGAGGTCGAAGAAGAGTGTCTGAAAGTATTGTCTCTCTATCAACCGGTTGCAACCGACATGCGTTTTATTATTGCGGTGCTCAAAATCAACAACGATCTGGAACGTGTGGGAGATCTTTCGGTCAATATAGCCAATCATGGCGCACTGCTTAACAAATGCAAAAAGCAAGAATCGCCGTTTGATATTTCTTCATTTGCGGAAAACGTCCGGACAATGATAATGAAAAGTATCGATTCGCTTATTAAATACGACGCGCAGATTGCCCAGGGGGTGTGCAGGATGGATGATATGGTGGACGAGCATAATGCCAAAGTGCATAAAGACTGTATTGAAATGATCAAACAGAATGCTTCGGACGCGGAATACTATCTTCATTATCTTTCTATCAGCCGTGATCTGGAACGTGTCGGTGATCATGCCACGAATATCGCGGAAGACGTAATGTATACGATTAAAGGCGAGATAGTACGACACGGTAAAGGAATACAAACATAGATTATGAGGAGCTGAATCGAGTAAAACTGCGTGCGAAAGCCACTGTCCCCGCACCGCTGCTCTATCTGCAAAAATTGTCATTCTCCCCGCAATACTGTTTTATAATTTCAGCAGACACAATAGCGAAAATGCGGCTGCAGCTTTCACTAAAATCATTGCGTCATTTCAGCCAGACAGGTGTTTATCGGTTAATAGATACCGGGAGAGTCAATATGGAATTGTCTATCAGGGAAGAAAATTCACACACAGTCTTTATTGTGAAAGGCAAAATAGACTGGGCTGCGGCACGAACTCTTGACCGCAAAGTTACACAGTATCTCAATGACGGGAAATCGAATATCGTATTTATACTCGATGAAGTGACCTTTGTCTGCAGTGGGGCAATTGGTGTGCTTGTATTCAACCTGAACAAGGCAAAGGAAAAAGGGGGCGCTCTTTTCATAATTGCCAATAACGAATATATCAATTCAATATTCGACACGCTTAAATTCGATATCGTATTCGACGGACTTTTATATAAAACCTACAAAGATTTTCGTCGCGACGTGGTTCAGCACAATCATTTCAAGAAATATGCATCATGAGCACGTTACCACTGCTGAAATGTACTCCTCTTTATAAGGAAAAAGTATGGGGTAATGGAAGAATTGCGGGGAAACTCAAGCATTCTTTGTCTCGGGATATGAGACTGGGAGAATCATGGGAGCTTTCGGACAGGGAAGATAGTCAAACAGTTGTTTCGGATGGGCCTTTCAAGAATGCGAATCTTCATGCGTTATTGGAGGAGTTTGGCGAAAGGATAACCGGTATTACATGTGATGCATTACCGCTCTTATATAAATTTATCGATGCAAACGATCGGTTGTCTCTCCAGGTTCATCCTGATGATGGCTACAGGCCGGATGGTAACGCCTCGTTGCGCAACGGAAAAACCGAATGCTGGTATATCGTGGACGCTGAACCCGAAGCGGAACTGGTAATGGGATTTACAGGGCATATGGAGAAGGAAGAGATCGCACGCCGTGTTACTGACAATACCATACTCGAGGTGTGTCAAAAGATACGGGTGGTGCCCGGAGACTGTATACATATACCGGCAGGAACTATCCATGCACCACTGGGTGGCGTATTGATATACGAAATACAACAGAACTCGGATACCACGTTTCGCTTTTTTGACTGGGGAAGGGATCTTCCGGATCGTCCTCTTCATATAAAGGAATCATTGGAGGTCGTTGATCCCTGTTTTCGTGAAGGGTACCGAATAGAGCCAGTGGTAATTCCGGATAAGACCGAGGGGTTGCACCGTCTGTTTCGTGTGGGGTGTCGTTATTTCGCGATGGAAGAATATCGGATTACCCGCCCTCTATGCGTACCGATAGTTTCGCGTCGATCGTTTCAGGTGGTGACGGTAATTGAAGGGGAAGGTGCAGTATGGGCAGAAGAAGAGAAAACAACTGCAACAAAGGGTGAAACGATACTGATTCCTTTTGATGCCCAACCGGTCAGGATAGAATCGTCCGGGAGTGCTCGTTTGCTTGTTTCGTATGTACCCGATCTGATGTATGATATCATCGAACCGTTGCGTACCATGGGGGTGGATGACGGGCGTATCACTGCACTCGGTGGGCCACGGGCGCATAATTATTTCACTCGGTTTATATAAAATCTGACCCGGGCGACATTGCTCGTAAAAGCCGCTTCCATCCGCACTGCTCTTACGTTCGTGCAAATAATGCGATAACCGGCACGTGCGACCTTTCAATTTCGAGAACACCAAAGGACCATGGCTCACAGGAGCATGTATCGGAACACGATCTATGCGATTCAAAGCCATAGCGGCTCTCAAAGCTTTTGTGCCGTGGTGCGAGACCTGCATTCCGGTACAGAAACGGCGAGGCTTTTGTCTTATATAACATTTTTGAACCAGGCCATGCTTTCGGCCAGTCCTCCGGAACGATTGCGAAGCCGCCAGGACCGTGCATGCGCTTGACGAATACGAAGAAGCATTGTGTGTGTGTCATCCGGCAGAGAGGCCGATTTTTTAGCACACCAGGCTCTATGAAGGGCCAACTCGCACATGCTGAGCGCATTGCGAAGCTGTGAATACGAACAGCGTTCTTCGTTTGAAGAAACCGAAAACTGTAGAAAATCCTTCTCGAGCTGCTTTCGCTGTCTCTGAGCTTCGGCTATTTGATTGAGCGGGATGTCATCGACATAAAGAGTAAGCTTGGTAAAAGGAAGAAAAAGAAAGTGGTGGAAGTGGGTCGAATTGACCTGTTTTTTCCGTATGCAAGTATACAGATTACCAAAAGAGTGCAGAAATGGTCCCAAAAATGATTTGGGGTTATCGAACACGGTATGGTTAACGGCGGTATCGATATCAAGGGAACGGTTTTTTGAATGGCACCATGCATTTGCTGCTGCAGCAATAATTCCGGGATAGCTTATAGGTCGGTACTGGTGATGCCCGTGATCGCCCCAGTCGGTAAGCAGCAGGCCTTCGGCTTGTGTACGAAGCCCTTCTGCGGCAGCCCGTTTGATGTTTTGGATACAGTTGTCATATCGTCCACTGATTGCGGTCCATGAGGAAGTTCCGGGGCAGACGTAAAACGAATGCCCGGATGTGGCAATGCGGCTGCATTCTTCAGCAAACGGATGGTTGGCTTCATACCCCCATTGCGCAAGAGTGAGATCAGAAGGAATCCGATCAAGGTGGTCCGGCTCTTTGAGTAACATATCCGCCCAAATCATCATGCCACGATTCCGGGACGAAATCCGTTTGTAAAGCTCCCGTACATAGTCGGTATATACTGCAACCTGTCCTCGTTGTCTTACCCTGGCGGCACTTTTGCCCCTGCCCAGTTCCCAGGTTTCATCACATCCTGCATGAAAAAGCGAAGATGAAAAATTGGGTAGCAGTTCGTCATAAAGCTCATCAAGGAAATCGAGAGACGCGGTATCGGGGGAGAGTGTCCTGCCGAAGTTCCATCGCTGGTTTCGGTGATCGATGAATCCATCGGGGCACTCCGCAAGCGCCGCATAACGGGAATGCCTGAGCCAGCGTTCGAAATGACCGAAGGAGTTGAAATTAGGGACCAGTTCAATAAAGTGTTTTTGGCAATGTCGATCGAGTCGGAGTATCTGTTCGGGGGTAAGCGGAGAGCACCCTTTCCATACGGTGGAATGACGAGAAAACCGGAAGGTATGTTCGGTATATAGTTGGAGCTGGTTATATTTAAGTCGTGCGAGCAACTCAACCAGAGAAAAAAGATTCTGCATTGTGGGGACCTTACATCGACTTATATCGAGCATGAAGCCGCGTCGTGTGAAATCGGGCGCATCCTTGATTGTGCAAAGAGGCAGCATGGCAGGAGAAGGTGATGATGCAATCAGCTGGCGAAGTGTCTGAAGGGCATAAAAGGCCCCTGCTGCGTCTGCTGCCGTAACGCTAATCCCCGCGCTTCGTACTGCGAGCGTATAGCCCTGCGATGAATGATTGTGCGGATCATGTGAGAGTTGTAAATAGCAGTTGCCTGCAGCAGGTTTTGCCGCCGTAATACCGAAACGGTACCCGAGTCCGGACTCCAGATGGGTTTTAAGCGATAGGAGATGTGGATACAGTGATGTAATCCACGATTGCGAACAGACCAGCAGGCGGTGTTCCTGCAAAGTACTGTGGCGCGTCTGTATGCGTGCAAAGCGTGGTGCAGGGAAAAGGAATGGGGGCATCATTCGCTCCTGAAACCGGCGATAATCCGTTCAAGTCGGTGCTGATTGTCCGAGTCAAGACTACTGAATGCAATGCCGACGTACATAAGTGCATCGCCACGCCTCCAGGCGATTGATCCTTCGCAGGAGACGCTGATCATGGTGGAGTCTATTTTTACGGTAAACGCACAGCGCAACATTTCGTTTTGTTCCAGTTTGGTATGCGCGGGTAGTTTGAGACAAATGCCGCCAAGGCTGATATTGCACAGTGTCGCTCCGCGAATGACGCGCTCTTTGCTCCATACGGTTGTGGCTACATTGAGCGAATAACGGGTATAACGTCTTCTTTCTCTCATATTTTTTGTCGTAGTACCAGGTGAGTGTTAAACAGAGTATTGGTTTAAAAAGAGTTATGCCTGCAATAATATATGACTCGCCTGCATCGGCATTATCCTGTATGTACGCATGGTTGTCGTACATTATTGCGGTCCAACGCGTGAAATGGCATAAAAATACGTTTGGGCACCAACAGGCGGGGTGGCGCGTGCAGTTCAGATGGCAATAAACTAAAAAACGCGCGCAGAAAATATCAATGTCCGCGACTGAAAAATGAGGACAGATGGAGACTGATATTGTAATTAGAACCGGTATTGTCTTCACTGAGCAATTCGAAAAGTGCCGATACATGAATGCGACACGATGCGCTAAGGCGCCCGCCGATACCTGCATCCGCTCCCACGATTCTTTTGGTGGAATAATCGTAATAGTCGTAAGGTTGGAGATGTTCAAACACAACATATGCCGATGCATTTAGCGAAAGCTCCTGTCGCTGTAGTCGCAGTTGTATCCGTGGAGTGATTTCGGTTCCCGATTCAATGATGTATCGGGCAGTGGGGGTATAGTTTTCATTTACAAGAGGGTGGCCGTCGTGAGAATTTTTATTCGTGTACTCGCGAATACTACATTCGCATTGCGCAGAGAGTCGTACAGCATCGCGTATATCGAAGAATACGTTCGGAAGAAGCGTCCAGGAGATCCCATTTAGGCGATAGGTTATAAACCCGCGATGAAAAGGATTTCCGTGTCCGCCGCGAATTTCCCACACAAGGCTGTCGCTGCGTTTTTCCTGTTCAAAAAGAAAACGCAAGTCGAACGATCCGCCCCATGGGCGTTGCCGGGGATCATGGCGAATGGTTAGTTCGGTGTGTGTTTCGCGCCAGCGATGCGGTGACCAGGCCTTTTCGTCGTAAAAATACAATGGCGTAAAAAGCAGCAAACCGAAGCTTGTGGCATCCAGCTGTGCGCGGGTCTCGAGTTCAGGGCATATATGAAGCACATCGGCAGTATCCTTTGCCGGGTCGCGTGTAAGCGCATCATAATCGATGTAGCTGTTACGTACCGATGCACGCAGCACGCGCGTATAATCGCTGCTGTGGTATTCGCTCCGGGGGGTAAATGTGTAGCTGGTGTGAGAGATATATCCGGGTCGATTGGTGCGGTAGCATATCCGTTCTATGGTTACCGGAAATTCATACCGGAACGGTTCATCACTGTGGGGACCGGTTCGTGAACTGCGTATTTTTATAGAGATATTATCGGATGAATCCGCATCGGCACCTCTGAATTTGTCCGGTGAAATAGAGGACAGGTTGGTTCGTGCGCCAAAAAGACGCTTCTCTGCCGAAATGCCGGCAGAGATATCCCAGCGGCCCTGTGCATATTTCTGCTGCAGGTCGATGCCGCTGGAAAGGGTATAATTCGATGCATAAAAACGCGGTATAAGCAGGGAGTGCGCAAAAGAAGGCAGAGAATATTCAAAAGATCCCCGCATGTAAAGGCTGCTGCGATTCTGAAGAGTATCGGTATCGACGTTATCCTTTGGATCGTTGCTTGTACGTATGTCGTTATAATCGAGAAAACTGGACCCGACCGAGAAGGACCAGGGCAAAGAGCGGTTCGATTCAGCTCCGGTTTTACGCCCAACAGGATTCTGTTGGTGGGAGCGAGGATTTTTTTGCACGAGCGAATTGAGCATATCGAGCGCGTCGGTGTATAGTCCCATACGGGCGAGTTCTTCGGCAGCATCGATATATTCCCGGTAGGCACTGCTGTCGCGTGCACGCAGTGCTTCACGGGTACGCACGAATTCGGTTGAATCTCCCTGAGAATCAGCGAGTGCTGAGGTCACCCCCGCAGTGATGGTGCAGATGAGCAGCAGGATCACAAGAGTGCATTTGCTGTGCCCAGCGCGTGCTTTGCATATAACGGTGGCAGCAGAATATCGTACTTTTTCAGTGTGCATTTTTCTCGAGCTTTTGCAGGGCTTTTTCGACAAAGCGTCGAGCGATATGGAATTGTTTGCGGGCCTTCTCCGGTTCGTTCGCCGCTTTGTGTTGTTTGCCTTTTCGATAATGCGAACGTGCCAGTACAAGTATCTTTCCGGTTGTTTCATTACCCGTTTTTTCCTGCATGGATTCGGCGCGAAGGATTTGTGCCTCGATTCGTTGCGCAGATGATTCACTCGTGGAGTTGGAAGAAAACAGGGTGTCACGTACCGAGGTAATCAATCGCAGTGCGTCGATTTTTTTATTCCGGTTGAGCAGAACGCGGGCGCTGTCACACGCACGTAAGGCATAGGAATAGAGCGGGGATCGCTCGGGATTGCGTCTGGAGAGTATACGAGCCGTATCCTGAAGCGCCCTGAGCATAGTATCCAGCTCACAGGCGTGACCGAGATTCTGAAGATACGCATTGAGTTCACGCCGGGCCTGTTCGAGCTGGTTATTCAGCGCTTCTGTCTGCCTGCAGAATAGACGAATATCGGATTGAGTACAGTTAGGGCACGATGTGCTGCTGCGTTTGCCCTGTACGATTTCTTGTTCCAGCCGCTGACGGGAATTATGTAACCGATCGATCCGGCTTTTTAGATAGTCTTTTTTTTGGGAAAGTGTGCGCCATTTTTTCTTCAGCTCCAGCGAATCCGTGGACGCCTCGTTGAGAGCAAATGTGTTGCTGCGCGAAAGCTCGTGCGAAAACCGACGAAATCTTTGCGATGTTTTGTTAAATGTCCGTGCGCATCGATCAAAGGTATGCTGGACCCGTTCCCACGATGTGGCATCCGCTTGGGTCGTACTCCCCATCAGTGCAATTAGTATAAAGCCTGTATATATGTGATATGCGATAATACGTGAACTCATGTGTAGCTCCTCTGCAAAAAAAATCGTGCAATAAAAGTCTAACCCGACCAGAGGATTGTTTTAATGAAAAATGCGGTGAGTCGTGTTGTTGTCGCGTTTTCGGAAATGATGGGTTACCCTTGCTGGCTGGCCTATTTGTTCCGGAAACGCCAAAGGGGTGCAGATAACAGCATATTCACCAAATCAAATCGCTCAGTGCAGGTCTAATTCCGTTTAAGGAGTGGAACCGATCGTACTCCGTGTGCAGTATGTATACGCAGGATATACACTCCCGGTTCGGGATGTTCGTCATGACGCCAGACGATGGGACGATCATTGGTATGGGTGCGAGTGTGCATGCGTATGCGTCCCGATACATCGATAACACTCAGCGCGGTAATACGAGAGGCGAGTGCATTGCGGGATACGATAAGGCGATCGTGGTCAAAACGAGCGTCGATGGTTCCGCGGTCACGAGGCGATACCGTACGTTTTATTGAGACCTCCTCACCATTGAGCTCAATATTCGAGAACGTGTATCCTCCGTTTTTGAGGGTGGTATCGTTATCTATTGCCATCATTGTCAGCACCGGAATCGAATCATGGCGAAGACGGTAATAATAGTGTGCCGAAAAGGAATAGTCTGAAGATTTTTCCGTAACTTCACAAATTGTCCAGTTGCGTCTGTCAATTTTAAACGTATAGGTGATCGAACTCCTGCTAAATTGTATCCCAAGGGTATCCCCCTGTGTGACCTGTGCCTGTGTGTCTTGTGCTGCTATCCAGTCAATAGTCGCAAGGGAAAAGATGGGATCCCGTATAATGTAGCGTCCTTCAGCCACGTCGCTGTAGGTGCTTACATAGTCATCGTCGGTATAGGCCTCTCCGTTTACCTCGACTCGTACCGACTCCGGACTTTGCGTATACGAATACGTGCCGGTATTTTGTGCGAGGACATTGGTACCGCAGGGGGTGCAGCCCGTAACGACGGTGATTTCGGCATCGGCGCGATACGTAGAGATGCGGGAATAATTTTTTTTGAGTTGTCCGGTAATGTCGCTGACATCGAGGTCCTTGACACACCGCAAAGAGAAGCCGTAGGATTTTGAAAAGGAATGATACCGACCCACGGATGATGATGAGGTGTCCAGGCAGCGACGCCAGGCCTGTGAGGTGCTGTATTCGGTAGAGGTCCAGTAATATGCAATGGCGTCACAGCAGTAGTCGTTTGAAGAAGTCTGATATCGCCCGGCCGGCCAAAAATCGAACCCCGTGAATCCGCCCGGAGCGAGAGCCCTACCCGCGGGGCTGCCGCGCCAGGTGGTTGCCATATCGGCCTGGGTGCGACTCATCCCGGCGCTCATTTCCAGCTCTTTCCATTCCTGATCCGAAGGGACATGCCATCCATCCGGACAAATGCCCTGGGCGCAGGGGCTCGTCGCGCTGTCCATCGCTGCATACCACGGGTAGAGGCGGCCGTCCTGCGTACAATTGTTATGATTGTCGTTATAACAAAAATTCTCCACCGGATTACCGTCCGGGTTTTTTGTTACGTTCAGGTTTTCGCTCATCCATACCTGGTGACCGATACGAACAGTGTCATAGCTGTTGCCGTCAATATCCACAATACCGTCGGCTGCGAGGATAGAAACGAGCAGCAGTATGACCGGACATATAATGAAAAAGGTAAACTTCCGTTGTTTCATACATACAAGTCCTGTTTCAGGATAACGAATGTGGTATCGTGCGTATCTGCATCATCTGGATGCGTGGCATATCATATTACAACAGAGGGGTTATAGAGAGAACATACGTTCGAGATCGTGACGGGAATAGACGCGAAGTGCAACCATGGTTTCGGATTTGGTAATTCCTTCTATGGAAAGCATCTTGTGTGTGACGACATCGGCCATGGTTTCGTTGTCTTTGACCCTTATGAGCACTGCGAGATCGAATCGGCCGGTGATCGAGTATACTTCACTTACTTCGTCCATTTGTGCGCACGCCTCGGCGACGTCGTTTACCCTGGTCCGTTCTACTTCGAGCAGTACAAAAGCGGTAACCATACACGCATCTCCTTGCGATCGGTATAAAAAACAAAAATGAGTCTGCTGCATTCCTTACATGGCGGTGGCGAGGAACAGGGCAAGCAGCAGCAACACAAATCCCAGTAACGTTTTGAGCATCACCATGTGTTTCTGGGTTTTCTTCGCGAGTTTTTCCCATGTCAAACCAAAATAAGCCAGTACCATAATGACAAGCAATGGCAGCACGAAGAGTATGTTGTAAAGGATGAGATACGCCCATCCCTTTGCGCGCAATCCTTCTTCCCGGGTCATGAGCACGATAGTGGGAAGGTAGACCTGGCCGGTACAGACCGCTTCGAGAAGGGTGACGAGAAATCCGGTAATGAGGGCGCCTACAACCAGACCCGAGCGTGAAAGCTGTCCGCTTATTACGCTATGTATCCGAAGCTTGACTGCACGGGGAAGCTGCAGCTTAATTTGAGAGGTTTTTCCGGAAATTGCGTATACAATGGCATCCCTGAAACATATAATACCGATAATCCCGGCAACAATGACGGCCACCCATTTTATAGTAATCGAAATCCAGGCGTTTTTATTGAGAAAAGAGAGTGCGTTGAACGCCCCGATACCAATGAGCAGATAGGTGACAAACACTGCAGCGGTAAAGCAGAGTCCTATGACCAGGACTTCTTTTCGGGAGCGTTTTTGCGTGGCCAGAAACGAGATGAGAAAGATCATGGTCGCAATGGCGCAGGGGTTGACTCCGTCCGCCAGTCCTGCAAGTACGATGCCTATAAAAGAAAAATCGCTGAATTTTTTTGCCAGTTTATTGCGATAGCCTGTAGTATCCGATGCGGATGCCGGCGATTTCGGGGAATCCCGCCACTTCTGCGGATTGTTGAGATACCGTATGATAAGTGGCTCGGCATGGGTCATTATGTCGTCTGCACCGGTGAGAAACGTATCGGGAAGAAAGAGCTCCTGCGCTGAAGAAACAGGGACATTATACGTATTCTCCATTTCCATAAGGAGCTGAAAACCTTCTTTGGAGTCAATTTCATGGAAATGGACCTCAAGGCGTGCGGGATATTCCTGAGAGAGCGGATTGAGGATGTGGTTGATTATCTGTTGACACTCGCCGCACGTTTCCGAGCCGAAAAAATGAACATTGAGCGTATCGCCGGCATGTGCATTGAGTGAATGCAGCAGGAAAAATACGATTGCGAGATGCCATAAACGATCCATAACATTCTCCGGGAGGTCGCGTTAAGATACAAAAGGCGTCGGGAATGGTAAAAAATACATTTTTCAGAGTGTGCCTGTCGACAGTTTTTGGCGCGATAGCATTATCGGAAGAATAAAGCGAAATAACGCAGAGTCAGGCAGTGAAAGCTGTAGATATGAAGGCTATAACTATCGACTTTTCGGAATCGTGCGGTGTATAAGACGCAGAAACATGCTCGCACTCAGAAGTGCACCGGAAGAATCAGGTTAAGCAGTGAACCTGTCAGAAGGCTGGATACGATCATTATGGCGGTCGCTTTGAGCATGTCAACGACTCCCAGTTCTCTGAAGAGTACGGTAAAGGTGGCTATGCATGGGAAATACATTGAAAGAACAATGGAGGCTATCACGAGTTGTTTGAGCGAAAGACCGAGAGGGGCAAGCATTCCGACTGCTATGTCCTTGCGCAAAAAACCCAGTACCAGTGCACCCACTGCATCGCGGGGTAGCCCGAGCATGCCGTCAACCACGGGAGTCGCAATAATACCGAGTATGCGGATTATTCCGAGCGTATACAGCAGGTTAGCCACACCGACGCCAACAAGTACGAACGGAAGTGCCTCTTTTATGAACCACCGTATTCTGACCCAGGTCTTTTTTACAGTGCCTTTAAGATAGGGCACCCGGTAGGGCGGGATCTCTATAAAAATTTCTGGAGATATCCCTTTGACCGTCTTATTGAGTAAGAATCCCAGCATTATCCAGACAATGAAAAGAGAGCCGAAGACGGTTCCCATTCCTTTGATGCCATACGGCCCTACCAGTCCGACGATCATTGCCTGCAGTGCCATACAGGGAACTGCAACCGAAAGCAGGGTCGCGCTTATAAAACGTTCACGACGTGTTTCGAGAGTGCGTGTGGCGAGTGCACCCGGCACATTGCACCCCAGTCCCAGAAGCATCGGTATGATCGCGAGTCCGTGAATACCTATTTTATGCATAACGGTATCCACCATTACCGCAAGTCGTGGCAGATAGCCCGAGTCTTCCAGAAAGGAAAGTGCCAGGTAGAAAGCACATACATAGGGCAATACCGCACCAAGAGGAACGAAAAGACCGGTCGTAAGCAGCCCGAACGACTGATTAAAATCTATTTCACCATCGATGAGTTTTCCTACAAGCAAATCGTGCCAGAATCCTTCGGAACTGAGTGCCCCGGATACGTGCATCATAAGAGGCGCCCATATTTGATTAAAAAATGGTTCGAACACGTACCCGATCAGATTTTCTCCGATACCTCGTACCACTGCAAAGGTAAGCAGCAGCACTGCAGCGGCAATGGGCAGCCCGGTAACTGGCTTTACCGAGGCATCCGCAAGTTTTTCCATAAAGGTGTGGTGACGGTGCGTAATGTGCTGAACCTGTTCGACGATCTCTCCTATTTTGCACCATTTGTTCTCCGGGGAATAATCGAACCGGGATGAACGCGCATTCTGAAGCGTTTCTACAAGTTTTTTAATACCCTCTCCGGTTATTGCGCAGACCGGGATGCAGGGTGCGTCGAGTAACCTGGCCAGTTTTTCCACATCGATTTCTATACCGCGGTGTTTGGTTTCGTCCCAGAAATTGAGCGCGATAACAACAGGAACGTTTTTTTTGAGCAGCTGCAGCGTCAGATTGAGATTGCGCTCCAGATTGGTCGCATCGACCACATCTATGACGACATCCCCTTCGTCAAGCATTTTGACCGCGATTTCATCCGCTTTACAGCCGGGCTGCAGAGAGTAAATGCCGGGAACGTCGATAACCTCCGAGGGCTCATTGTCCGCGACCACTCTTCCTTTTGTCAACTCCACGGTGGTGCCCGGATAGTTGGAGGAGACAACGTTCGCACCGGTCAGACGATTGAAGACCACACTTTTGCCGACATTCGGGTTTCCCGCAAGAAGGATTTTCATGAGCGTACACCCCTGCTGTGTTCGACATGCACGTAAATTCCTTTTGCCATTCCGTATCCAACGGCGAGTTCGGTGTTGTTGCGACGAAGCACAACCGGACCGTTCATCCACTGGGCGCTCACTTTTGTAATCCGGGTTCCTTCACGGATACCCATCGATTCAAGGCGGTGCAGCATTCCGTGTCCGCCCTGAAGCTTGATGATCGTGCCTGTCTGGCCTGCGTTCATTTGTGCAAGGGTTATGGGTTCATTATTCATATGTGGTATCTTTCAAAATATTGAGACCTAAATTAAGTGATTTTATTTGCGAAAGCTGCTGCAATCCGCACTACTCTTATATTCTCGAAACCCATGAGACAACCAACAAGGTCGCCCCATGGTTTTCGAGAAATAGCAGCACAGCTCACAGCAGCTTTTATCAAAACAACCGTTCAATTTAGGTGAGAGTGAGATGGTATGCATACGCAGGTGATTCACTTTGCAATAAGTTCATGTCGGTTTCATTGAATTGGTTGTCGATTGGGCAGAATAGCCGAGGGCATCCGAAATATCACGCCTGATACATTCTCTGCAAATGCCGAAGATTTCGACCGAATGCCCGCTGACGCGAAAGCCGTGATTCTGTGCGATAGACTCGATCTGGCGTTCAAAAGAGCGGTGTGAAAACTCTATCACTTTTCCGCAGTTTCTGCATACAAGGTGCTCATGTCGTTGTCTGCCGGGGGTTATTTCGTAGTAGGCACGTCCCTGGTGCATGTGCACCTTGCGTACGATACCCGCATTTTCCAGATGCGTAATGGTGCGGTAGACGGTGGCTCTGCTCGCCTTCAGGTTTTCGGAATCGATCTGGTGTATGAGGCTTTCAAGATCGAAATGTGACTCGTTCGAAAGTACCTGATGAAGAACTTTGCGTCGTTGAGGTGTAAACGCGTATCCCTTGGTTTTCAGATAGAGTTTAAACCGTTGCTGAATCGATTCGGGGAAATAGCTCATATTTAAAAAATGGTCGGCGGCTATAAGTGAGATTGATATTCATTCTCAATAAATAATAAATATATATTCTGCAGTTATCTCAATGCAACAGGTACAAGGCAGTGTTCATTTAGTAGCGGTTGTTTTTTGATTCGAGATGATGCGCATGACGGATTGGTTCGGGAAAACGGCAGCCTGACAGTGTCTGAAGAATGAAATGACGGCTGCTGGTTATGGATATGTGATGTCCGGGCGATATAAAAAGAGGCTTTGTTTTTGATCTGGTCCGCAACAGCGAAGAATCGTTGTTGCAGAAAGCGGCTGTATAAAAGCTCGAAACCCGGCGCACAATCCGTGTGCCGCTGAAAAAAAAGCAAAAATAAGGTGTTACCTTGAAATAAGCAGCGGTGAACCGCGGGAAAAAATCTGACTAAAAAGGGATTCCTTCGGCCCGCTTTTTCTTTAATGCGTCCATATACCAGATGAACTCATCCAGAAACCGTGCGCTGCTTTTCTGAAACGAATCGACAAGCGGCGTGCCGTCTGTATCGATCGTATCCTGAATCTTTGGAAAGGAAAGCATCGATGAAATACTCGGCATTCCAAGCTCGCCAACAAGCGACCTCATGTGCACCGCCGCGCGCATTCCCCCGAACCTGCCTGCCGAATAGCAGGCAATGGCGGAGGGCTTGAACAGATATTCCCGTTGAAAATGGTCAAGTATATTTTTAAGTGCCGGAGGTACGCTGTGATTGTATTCACCGGTTACAATGATGAAACCGTCTGCGGTCTCGAAAATGTCCCCAATAGCCCGCATCGCCTCAGGAGCTTCGCCGGGGCTGTATTCTTTGAACATTTTGTCAAGCAGGGGCAGGCGATACTCGAGCGGATCCACTACGGTTGTATGAATACCTCTCTGCGCAAGCCTGTGTTCAAGAAACCGGACGGCGCGGATACCCTGTCGTTCACTTCGTACCGACCCATAGACCATTGCAACGGAAAGCGCCATATGTTTCTCCTATCGATTAAAGTGGTGGTGCAGCATCGATTCCGTATAGTCCGAACGCATACAATCGTAGTGAGAGGGGATAGCTGATATCCAGTGAGCGTCCCGGCACTTCGTGTTTCCGGATCAGCTCAACAGGTTTATACGATTGAAAATATATTGTAAACAGTCTTGCTTGAGGACCGATCGGTAAAAATCACTATTGCCAAGCCGTTCTGTCGGCTGATCGACCATTCGCAGATGCTTGTTGCTTTTTCTGCGGTCGAACCAGTGTACAAGCCTGATTTTTTCGCAATCGATCTCCAGTGCCGTGATGCCGCGTTTGCCGGTTACACATCCGGAATTGAATACGCACGGGACAAGTAAATCGGAATTGTACAGGCTCCTTGTGGAGCCGTGTGCCGGGCGTTGTTTTCTTGAACGAGCCAGCTCCTTTTTATGCATATCGAGTCGTTTTTCGATTATGGCTCTGCGGGTTGTATCGCTGTTAGTGTATTCTCTGCATAGATTCTCGATGTTGAATTTTGTCGAATCTACCTTTGAAAGTGACTCAAACAGCGGACGATGAGTATGTCCGATGATCGAGAGCATTTTTTTTTCGCTGGAATAACGGTATACCCGACGCTCGATTCTGAATTTTTTGGAGCTGCTGTGTGATACGCTGAAATTTTTTATCCCCAGTGGTGTGAGTATATACCGCATGGCAAAACCGAGCACTTCATTGTAAGTAGTAAAAAGATGGGATGCCTGGTGACCATGAAAAATCAATACAGTATCGTTTCGATAGCTGAGTTTGAGTCCCGGAAGCGTTGTGGTAAAATCGACATCGCGGATACTGATTAGCTCGTTATCGTGATTCCCCACGAGTTTGAATAATCGATTTCGCGAGGAATAATCACGAAATTCATCGTATAGTCGCGGCCAGGCGCGAATGATGGTTTTCAGCGCAAATCGCTTCAACTCCTCGATATCACCATTAAGCACCAGGTTGTAATCATGACGACGATAATAATTCGAAAGGATATGAAGAAAAAGCTTCGAATTTGGCACAAATTCATCGAGTCTGCTGCGATCCCCGATATGCAGGTCGCTGAAAATAACGAACCTGTCGTTGGGCTGCAGCGTGTGTACAGGAGAGATTTCGTTTATTCGGGTGAGATTATGGAACAGTTTTTCTTTTTTCATAACCATGTTATGGCAGGTAAACCTATGACCTGCAGAATCAAATGTCAAAATGCCGGCCAGGCCGGGCGGGGGACCTGCTCGTCTTTGTACTGGGGTGTGCCGACGACACAAAAAAGAAAAAATAGCTTTATGTGGTCCTGTGGATGTTGGTTTTATGTTAGTATTTCGTTATATTTGTGTTAGCGACAGCCTTATTGAAATGAGTAAAAGGATACCTCCTGTAAAAAAACGTACGAATGCAGATAAAAACCGTGTAGACCTTTTTAAAAAAATATAACACAATACACTTGACCTTATGGTGCACTATAGTGTATCTTATAGCTTAAGAGCTCTACATATTGTAGTCAGTATACACACCTGGAGTATACCACATGGTATTGAAAAATCTGAAAATATTCGGATTTAAATCGTTTGCAGAAAAAACCGAGCTCGAATTCGGTTCGGGTATTACCGCAATCGTTGGTCCCAACGGTTGTGGCAAGAGTAACGTAATAGATGCGATTCGCTGGGTATTTGGAGAGCAGAAAGCCTCGATGCTGCGAAGTTCGACCATGCAGGACATAATTTTTTCCGGGACAGAAAAACGGGCTCCGCTCAATATGGCGGAGGTAACATTAGGAATTCATAATACAAAAGGGATACTCGCATCGGAGCATTCCACCGTGTCGGTAACCCGGCGGGTGTATCGCAGCGGAGAGAGTGAGTATCGGCTCAACAATGTTCCGTGCAGGCTGCGGGACATTCAATCGCTGTTTCTCGATACTGCAACCGCAAGCAGCGCGTATACTACCATCGAAAACAAAATGATAGATGCGATATTGAGTGACAAGGCAGAAGACAGACGTGCCTTGTTCGAGGAGGCTGCTGGAGTCGGTAAATACAAGCAGCGTCGTAAAGAGACGCTGCGCAAGCTCGAGTATACGACCAGGGATCTCAATCGTATCAGCGATAAAATGGTCGAAAAGCAACGTTATGTCTCAATCCTCAAGCGTCAGGTCGATCAGGCGGTCCGTTTTCGCAAGTGGTATGATGAATGCAAAGCGCTCGAGCTGGCGCTACAGCGGCACTTTTTTTTGTCTCAACAGGATGAAGAACGGACACATGGCCGGCAGGTCGAACAGCTGCAGGCCCAGTACGATAAGACAAAAGCTGCAGTGGCACAACAGCAGGCACGGGTAGAAGAGATGAAACAGGTAATGCTCGAGAAACAACAGCAACTCGAGGAGGCGGGCAAAAAGGCGAGTGAGACCAATACCCGTATTACCGAGATCGATAAGCGGATATCACTTTCACAACATACCATCGATAATATGAAAGAAACCATCGCCAGGTGTGACAGAGAAACCACCGATCTCGATGAGCGTGAAAAAGAGAAAAAAGAGCTCATCCGTCGTTTTGGTGAGGGGATCACCTCGGCACGGTCCCAGCTTCAGCAGCACGAGGAAGAACTCGTCAGGGTGGGTGAGAAACTCGCGGTAATGGGAGAACAAATCGCTGAGTCGAAACGGAAATCGGATGAGCTTTCCCGTCAGCAGCTGTCTATGACCGAACGACGATCGGGAGTAAAAAACGAGCGGGAAAACATCGCTGAACGCGTGAGTCGGTTACAACAGGAGAAAGAACGCATTTCAAAACAACTCGATGAACAAAAAGCCCGGATCAGCGAGCTGGAGGAGCACATTGCGCAAAACAGCGAAGAATGTACGCGTCTGGAAGCAACACGAAAAGAGCTGAGTACGCGATTAGAGGAGCTTTCACAGTATATAGAGAAACATGAACAGGAGTATGCGCGTCTTTTGGAAGAAGAAAAAAAGCAGGAGGCACAGGTCGCCTCATTGTGTTCACAACGGGATTTTCTTGAAAAAATGGATGCGCGTTTTGAGGGATTCGACGCCGGGGTAAAGCATCTGATGCAGGCACAGATGCCCGGAATGCTCGGAACCATTGCGGATATCGTTTCCATTACGGACAGGGCACTTACCGACATAGTCGATAATGCGATTCGACCATGGATACAGACGGTGGTGTT
Organism: uncultured Fibrobacterota bacterium; assembly: GCA_964589825.1. Classification (GTDB taxonomy): domain Bacteria; phylum Fibrobacterota; class Chitinivibrionia; order Chitinivibrionales; family WJKA01; genus CAZPUS01. The sequence goes on from CAZPUS010000006.1 coordinate 90,949, forward strand.
CGATACTGATCAAAACCTCTTTGCTGCAAAGCAGAACATAGAGCGCGAACAATGTGGTATGGTGCAGATGATTTCACTCGAAACCGTATCTCGTAAAAAGCGTCGTCACACTGCGCCACACGGCACCCATCCCAGCCTTCGGGAGTATATACACGTACCCGCACGGTTCGAACCCCTGGCCGATATCATTTTTAGCGAGATGTTCATAGCGAGCGATTTCGAAAGTGCCTATCTGGCTGCAGATGCGGCGGGTATACATGAGCTTTTCATTACACCCCGGGCACATCAGTGTCGGGGCGATGCAAGCGTCATTGCGGGATGCAGCAGTGATGAGGACAATGCCACCGGCATTCTCGCGCGCAAGCAACAGCTTACGCAGTTTCCTGCACGCATAGAGATTCAGCAAAAACAATGTGAGGAGACGCGAAGCCAAAAACAGACTGCCATGCGCGCACGGGATGATGCCAAAAAACAACACATGCAGATATCACAGCGAATGGAAACTCTCCGGCAACAATATCATACGAAAAACAACGAGCTCGACCGCACACGGGCGGAGTATGAATCACTTTCAGATGCCTGCGCACAGCATGATGAAAAAATCCCCCGTATAAAAAAACAGATCGAGGAGGCTGCAAAGGAATCTGAAGAGTGCGAACAAACGCTGCATACACTCACCAGCAAAAGTGAAGAGCTGGAAAAAGAGCTCGGTCGAATGCGGGAAGAGAGCGCACAAAAGGAAAAAGAGCGCCAGCGCATTTCCGAGCACAAGCATACGATTGATCTGAAATACCATGCAGAAAAGAATAAAATTCAGCAAAACACGCAGGATATCAAAAACCTCGAAAATGAGTTAAAATCCATTGCGCAAAAGCGCGAGCAGCTGCAGTCGGAACGAGTGAACGCGCTGCAAAAGATCGAGTCGCTTACTGCAGAGATAGAAGAAGCGAAAAAATCGCTTCAGGAATACGATGCGCAAAAACGCAGTCTTGATGCAACGTATTCTCGACGTCAGCAGGAATACAATCAACTGCATACGCAGGTGGAAGAGATCCGTGAAGTACTGGGCACACATAATGAGTCGCTGCAGGGATATGCATCACAATTAAGTGAATTCCAATCAAAACGTACACGTGCACAAGAGCACTGTCGCAGTATCAGGGAACGGATGTTTGAAAAATACAGTGTAGACGTGGCTGATGAAGATACAGAAATCGAGCAGTTGTCATTGAGTACCGATGAAACCAAAGAGAAGATCGAACGTCTGCAGACCCGTCTTCAAAAGCTGCAAGGCAAGGTGAATATGGCGGCGCCCGAGGAATACGAGGAGAATAAAAAGGAACTGGACGAGATCACCGCACAGCGGGATGATTTGCAGAGTGCGGTCGATGACATGCAGAAGGCGATTCGTACGCTCAACCAGGAGGCCCGAAAGAAGTTTCTGTATACCTTCAACGAGGCAAAAAAGAACTTTGCGCATATGTTTACGCGTCTGTTTGAAGGAGGCGAGGTACAGCTCAATCTTGAGGAAGGGGCAGACCCCCTCGATGCGGCAATCATGATTAATGCTCGCCCACCGGGAAAGCGCATGCGCGGGGTGCAGTTGCTTTCGGGTGGCGAGCGTGCATTGACCGCCATCTCGCTGCTTTTTGCACTCTATATGACAAAGCCCTCGACCTACTGTATACTTGACGAGTTGGATGCACCGCTGGATGATGCGAATGTAGAACGGTTCGTGCGGGTGGTGAATGAATTCGCGGACAATACCCAGTTCATTATAATTACCCATAACAAGCTGACTATTGAGGCGGCAGACCTGCTCTACGGCGTAACACAGCAGGAAAAAGGTGTGTCACAGCTTGTGTCTGTCAAGGTGAAGGAAGCTATGCGGTATGCGGCATAGGCCGGCTGCCGCCTTGGGCGGATCACTATCGCGAAATACTCTCTCCTGACGTATACCACCGGGTCGGAATCCCCCGACGATGATATCCTTGTGCTGATACCGCACAAGTGGCGCTATTATACGGTAATTGTTGTGCTCATAAGATCGCGTGAGTTCGGCCCCACCATTATATAAAATTCACCCGGTTCGATAACAGGATTAAGCTGCGCATCCGGGTATTCGAAATTTTTTGCCGAGCGTATGCATCCCACCCGAGAGATGGCACCCGGCTGCAGAACGACGCGGGCAAACGCTGAATGATTTGCTGCAGATACCGAGGTATTGTTTCGGGTTCGTCCAAAAAAATGTGAGAAATTGCATATATTACGGGTTGAATATATTTTTTCGTTTACTATATGCGTCCCGAATTGCTGATTGAATCGGGCGGTTGAACTGCTGAATGCTGATGAGAGCACTGTTTGTAGGGGTTTGAAATTCGTGTATGAACCGTGTGTCGTGGAGAAAACAGCGATGAAGCGTGTAGCAAATTGTGTAAACAATAGTGTGTACGTAAATTATAATTAGTGTATCTCATTTTTATCAGAGGAGTGTGGTTATGCGCATGTCGCGAGCTCATGGCATCGCGGGATTTGGTGCGGGGATGCTTTTGGTGGCGCTGGTTGTATGCACCGGATGTGTTTTTAATGGCGACGATGGTGATAAAACCAAGGTCGTCCATTACAAATTAACGGGGAGTGTGACCGATGAATGGGGCAATCCGGTCGCAGGAGCAACGATTCAGACTGCGGACGGGGGGTATAGTGCCACGAGTACTACTAATGGTACCTATGAACTTACCGGGAGTGATACAGTTAAAAAATCGGCAGATATTCTCGATACTCTGCAGGTATCTCATGACATGTACCAGTCCGGGCAGCAATCCGTGACACAATGTACCTCACAAGTCAATTTTGCGCTTTCGTACAATCCCGATTCACTGGTACTCAAGGGCAATGTAATACGTGTACTGAAACCAAGCGGCGACGAGACCTACAACAAAAACGATACAATGCACGTTATCTGGATATTCAATTCCGATTCTACGGATGAAAACGTGATTTCTTTTCTGCAAGCGGGAGCCTTTCAGGCAACCGATTATACCGCGAGTTCATCTGAGTGGTTCAAGTGGCCCCGCGATACGCTCGATACCGCCAACCTTACCCCCGGCGAGTTAACCCCGCTGAATTCGGACAGCACACTTGTGATGGGCCGTGCCGGCATTGCATTAAAGGATACCACTATCCTTTTTTCTAACCTAACGTTTAAGGACAGTATGCGGGTAAAAGTATGGGATCCCTACGGTGAAACGAATGCTGCAATAGAAGGAAGCTATTCCGATGGGTGGTTCAGCATAGAAGAATAAAGGTAAGATCTCTTAACAGATGTGTCCACAAACCGGAAGATATCGCTGAGGAAAGATACACCGCACTTTTTGTGCGGTGTATCCTATTGTATGCAGCAGGTGAAGGTTTTTCAGACTCACAGGGCAGATAGGATCCAGGCAGGCGGATGCGATTACTCGATCCTTTCACATAAGCGGAAGCAAGGAATGAGAATTATCTCTCCCATGCCGACGGGCTGCGGTGCATATATCAGTCATTGCGCACTGCAGCGAAACATCCCCGGCTACCGGGTATGGCGATACCATCCACGCATGCGATTTTTACCGTTTCTTCTGCCGTATATGTTTTCTCGTGCCGCACGCCATGCCGATTGCATCCATACGACCCCCGATTTAGCCATGTTTTTGGCCCCCGGACATATTCCCCTGGTCACGACATTCAGAAATTATGTGCTCGATTCGTATATGAAAGAGTACAGCAGTGCGGGACAGCGCCTCTATTATGCAACGGCATTGCGGATGTTTACGCGCAGGGCTGTAGCACGTGCCGATGCGGTGACTGCGGTCAGTGGTGCAACAGCAAAACTGGTGCGAGAGGATCTTGGCTTTTGCGATGATGTGGAGATCATACCGAATGCCGTCGATGAACAAAAATTCTTTCCGTCTGAACCTGCTCGCAACCCACACAATGAAAAAACGGTGAGGGTTCTTTTCAGCGGAAACCGGACTTGCCGAAAAGGGGCTCACCTTCTGGATCCTATCGCGCAGCGGCTTGCACCTCGGATCGAATTACTCGTTACCGGAGGGCTTAGAAAAGAGAGATTAGAAGCAGGAACACGCGTAAGCGATCTTGGCTGTATCCCGGTGGATCAAATGCCTCAGCTTTACCGGGAGGTGGATATGCTTTTGTTGCCCACCGTGCGTGAAGGTTTGTGCAGGGCAGCGCTGGAAGCCATGGCCTGCGGGCTTGCGGTCGTTACTACTAACGTTTCATCGATGCCTGAGCTTATACATCATGAAAAGGGTGGTTTTTTATGTGATCCGGAGGATGTGGATCAATTTGTCGCAGCGATAGTTACACTCGCGGATAATCCGCAACTCAGGGCATCGATGGGGGCATATAATCGTAAACGGATCGTGACCGAGTTCGCTTTCAGCAAAATGATCGATTCCTATACCGCACTCTTTGAACGGGTGATAAGGGCAAAGGCACCCTGATGCTACTGAGGGCTGGGAAGAACGTGCAAATCCCTGATCCATAATTTGCAGGAAGTGCGGGCATATGCATGTAGCTGTAATCGAAGTAGCATGTTGGCACTGACAGAGCCGGGAAGGCGAAGACGTACGTCCCGCCAGTCGGCATATTGGTATTTGTGGTAGCGTGGATATCGGGTCCGGGTGTATGAATTTCGTATGAAATAGTGAGACTTGTCATTATCGGAATATGTTACTTTCCAGTACGATTTCGCGTATCCCTTTATGCGAAAGCAAATAGTGAATCCGGCTGTTGAGTCGATTTGTGTACCGGGGAGCGTGATACTGCGTGTGCTTACACAGTGGTTGCGATTATGGCCCGGGGAATAGATGAGGACATCGCAGGAGCCGGAGGTATACAAGCCGTGTTCATCATGTACTACCACTGCAGAGGGATGGACGCACTTCCATGTGCCGGAGCAGACAGGTGCTTGGGTTTCGGTATCGACAATTCCGGCATAAAACCAATTGTTGACATCCGCGTGTGTATATGTGGAGCCGGTATGCGGGCGCAGCCCGATATCGATAATCAAGGGAAGATGGTCTGAATAGCCCTTTCCGCTGTGGCGCATACCTTCTGAGCTGTAGCGTCGTTGCCATGCATAGGGTTTTGCATCTTTTATTAGCCGTCCGTTCCAGGTATGTATGCTGAAGGATCCGGGAATGTAAAAAAGGCGTTCGCCTCGCATAAGATCAGGCGAGATAAGAAAGTGATCAAGCGTCTGAATACGGTTGCGATAGACATAACTGCACCGCTGGTGAGGCGATTTCCGGGGCCATGGTGAGTAAAAAGAGCCCGCACCTTTTTGTCTCGGCCACTTTTTTAAAGAGCGGGCGGTATGGTATTCCGGCAGTGAACCGGAATCCGACCGTATGATCGAAAGCGTGGTGCAAAGGGGAGTGTGTTCTGGGTAGCCGCTCTTTGTGTTTTTTCTCGATGTGGAAGCGAAAAGGATGCGTTCGGCTTCGTCGTAATTTGTGTTGAGATCGCCGGCTATGAGTAGGTAGCACTTTTTTTTTGATGCAGCATATAGTGAATCGATGTGGTCACGCACTGCACGTGCGGCACGTATACGATATTGCGGAGGATGGTATTTGGACGGCCAGTGGTTGCCCAGAAGATGCAGAGTGTCACCGAACAATTCGATATCTACGCACAGGACCTCACGTGTTGATTCGCTGGACCCGGGAAGAGAAATTGTGAGTGCACGGCTATGCACTATTGGATAACGGCTCAGACATGCAGGATGGGTTGCGGTCAGTGCGTATGGCTTGATGCATGCATAGGGATACCTTTTTGAGCCACAGCGATGTAGGGCTGTACGAAGATGGTGCAATGTGCGAGAATTTTCTATCTCTCCCAGTACTACGATATCGGGAGAGGCCGAAGCAATTGCACGAGCGATATTTGTTATTTTCCGGGTACATACCGACGCAGTCCAGTTGCAGCTGTCAGGTAGGTATTCCGGGTATTCATTTCCGTCCCGCACATGATCAAAACAGTTTTGTACATTATACCACATGATCGCCACGCTGCCGGGATGCGTCGACGGGACCGGGTCGGTATAATCCCTGCATAAAAGCAGCAGTAGTGAAATCGCAAAAGGGAAAAACAGTCTGTATGTTGATGCCATACCCGGCCATGCCCTGATACACCATTAAAAAGTATTGCTGTTATTCAATTTCATCCGGGGCAACGATTATTCCGAATAATCACCCGTTATCCATACGGCTCAATACTCGAAGGAGGATAGGTCCGTCGTTCACGCATTCACGAAAACGCCATAATCGGACAGATCTATCCGCTGCGTACCCCAGTACCCCAAAGCACTGCACAAAGGTGTTTATCCCTGCATCAATAGGGATAGGGATTCTGAAGAAATATCACGCCACGTCCCGAGGCAAAGTACATGTTACCGCCCGGATCGATTTGCATCGCGTTAATCTGCGCCACGCTGAAGCCGATTTTTTCCGGATCGGTCACCCATTCTATGGTATTGTATTTGATCAGCCCCTGAGTGCCGCCAAACCATATCCGGCCCTGGCTGTCCGTCAAAATGTCGTTGATTCCCTGCGTGATGTCCATGTAAACATTCCATGCACTGTCGTTGTACATGTTAATATCCGCTTCGCCTGCGGCGACCCAGAGCTGTTCGTGCACATCGTCATAGGCGAGTGCGTGGATGGTGTTGTAGCTTAGTCCGCTCTGTTCGGTATACATTTCCCAGTTGCCCTCGACAAGACAGAGGACGCCGTCATCGGTGGCGAACCATACACGCCCCTTTGTATCGTCATCGATGTCGTTTATTTTGCGGGCTGCACGGTGTGCTTCGTTGGTATAACTAACGATATCGCCATTTTTAACCATATGAAGACCCATGTCGGTTCCTATCCATGTCCGTTTTTTCCTGTCAACATGCAGTACCGTAATATGACTTTCCGATAGAGTCTCATTGTGTGCATACTGAGAAAAGGCAGAGCCGGTAAAGGTAATGATTCCCTTGCTTTGCGTTCCAAACAGGATTTTGCCGCTGCTGTCGGTTGCCATGCAGGTTATTTGCGATACCGGTACCCCTGCAACGTCGTCAATTTCCTGCTTGATTTCATCCCGGTTTATATTTACAAGACGCAGGTTGCCCGATGTGGAATACCACAGATCCGTATTATTAACGGTAATGGCAGTCACCGGCACAGTGCTGGGATACCGTTTCCATTTAAGGTCCTGTTGTTCGGTTTGTGCGTAGAGTATGAAACCGCAGGATAGTATCAGCAGCATACAGAAGTGTCGTGGACATATGTGCATTGCATTCTCCTTTGTTAAGATGAAGCGAAAAATGACTGAAACCTTTTTATACTGCATGGTATGTGGTATGCAGTCTGTTTTATTCTATAATGAAAATATATTATTCAAACCGTGTGAAATACAAACAAAAACCCGAATGGCATTCCCCAAACAGCGAGGTCACAAAAAATTCTCCGGTTGAGAAGCCTTTACATTTTCCGACTGTCATAGGCCCAGTGCAGCAGCGTCTGGCGCTGTTTTCTGCGGCAGGTCATATCCCCTGCAGCGCAATGCTTTTTCAGTTGTCCCACATGGCGGGTAATTTGTTTCCATCTTTTTATCTGCCTCGCATCGTCCTCTATCCTTCTGCCCATGTAATATCGACAGTACCATTGGAACCATCCGCGGGGATCTTCGTGGTAGATCCAGCCTTTTTCCCTCCAGTAGCTGAGAGGTTTTGAGGCATTGACACCGAAATAATTGAGATCGGCGTCGTGTCGCTCATGGCACAGTTTCTCATTGGTAAACCACTCGCCTGGAAATTCCTCCCTGCAGTCGGTCATATATTTCCCGCCGAATACTCCCAGCCGCAGCATTTGTTTCGGCGTGAGCTGGGGTTTGAAATCCGGGTGGAAATCTTTTCCGGCAGGAGCGACAAGATAATAGGTATAGCCGCGCTGCATCAGGTCATTAACGACGATTTTTCGGGTTTTCATACGTACCACTCAGATATAGCGTAAAAACCGGGAGCGTGCATACGAACGTGTTCGCATGCCTCTTTTTTTTCTCAATGCACTGCAGCAATAAAGCTGAAATTGTGCACGGGTTACACCGACATAAAAAAGACGTTTCTCTTCGTCTTCCCGGGCAGCATCCGCTGCTGCGGTCGAATCTTCATCTCTTTTATACGAAAATAGATTATGCATGAGCCGGTATAGCTTGGTACGGGGACTGCGTTGCGCAATAAGCGGAAAAATGCCGTCCTCCAGATCGCAGAGAAAAACGACCGGAAATTCCATTCCTTTGCTGGCATGGACGGTCATGCAGTGCAGTGTTGCATACATGCGTTCGCTTGTATGCTGCAGCCAGCGGTACATATACCGCACCGATTCATTGGTTCTGAAAAGAATCGCGATCGCATCGAACGCTATCCTGTTGCGGCGACATATGTTACCTGCTGACGCGATGATCCATTCCATCATTTGTTCGCGGCTGTTAAAGCTGCGGCATCGGACAACTGCGGGTAGTGTCATACGTTCGGAATCGGTGTGTGCGGGTGGTCGCAGAATAGTCCGGTAATCGGCGGGTTTGTCCGCAAAAATGCGATTCGCACGTGCAAGAATGCGGCGGTGGCTTCGATAGTTGGTTTGTAGTTTGTACGTTACCGGGTCGGGAAAGAGGCGGGAAAAGCGCTGCATCTGGTCATTACCTGCACCACGGAAGCCGTAAATTGCCTGATCGTCGTCACCAACAACGAAGAGGCTGCTGTGCGCTCCCCGCATTTTTTTCAGCAGCGCAATTTGCATCGGGTTTACATCCTGATATTCGTCAACGAGTATTGCGCGGAATTTGCCGGTGTAATGCGTTTTGCATTCCCGATGTTCACAAAGCAGCAGCATCGCTTTTTCGATTACATCGGTAAAGTCCCAGACATTGTGTTGTCGCTTCCAGGTGTCGTATGCGTCAATTATTTCCTTTATCATTTCTGCGTGCTGGCGATAGCGCTGACTGAAGCCGCGGGGATTCGAACGCGCGCATGCCACCATCGAATCTATGGTGGCTACATCCGCCTGAAGATCTTTGCGTTGTGCAGCAGTCGTGCATGCCGCCAGCGCGTGCAGCGTGTCTTTTTTTTGCAGAAAACGGGGAGAACCGGTATACCCGAGACGTTGGTAGTTGCGACAGGAGCCTGTTCTGTCATGAAGAATACGATAGCACAAGCCATGAAACGTTGCGATATGTAATGCTCGTGCATTTGTGGCGGGGATCATGCTGCCAAGGCGCTGGCGCATCTGAGCTGCCGCATTTCTGGTAAAGGTTATGGCCAGAAGCGAGGAGGGATTGCAGAAATGGCGAAGTGAATGGAGCACACGCATGGTGAGGACCCGGGTCTTTCCGCATCCGGCGCCCGAAAGTACGAGAATGCTTCGGTTAAATGGCGCAGTTACCGCAGCGTGCTGCTCGGGATCGAGTCCCAGAAGATAGGAATCCCGACTGTATGCGTGTTGATTCATCCCCCCGCCTTTGCCCGGCCACAGCTATCGTCTCCGCACCCCTGATGCGGATGGATTTACCTGACTGTTGTCCGATCGACAATTCTGCCAGTCTTTATACTGAGGTTTTTTCTTCTTCAGCCAGGAATCGATTGACGCAGGGAGTGAGCAGAGCCGGTTGTCAAGAATTTCAAAATAGTCCAGTTCCATGGTGGTAATAGATTCCGGTAAGGACTGCAGGTTGTTGTTTTTCAGATAGAGCTCACGCAGAGAACTCAGCATCGTAATATTGGATGGAACCGTGGTGAGTTCATTGCCCCGTAAATGCAAATACCACAGGTTTTTCATTTTTAAAAGCTGATCGGGGAATTCATCGAATTCATTATGACGCAGGTCGAGTTTTTCCAGGCGCGTCAAATTACCCATTGATGCGGGAAGTCGGGATAACTCGTTATAGGCCGCATCAAGAGAAGAAAGCGCGGTGAGGTTGCCTATCTCTGCGGGGAGGGCGGCAATTTCGTTGTTTGCGACAGAGAGTGTCTTCAGGGAATCGAACGCACCGATATGAGGGGTGCAATCGGAGATAAAGATTTCGGCGATATCCTTTGATGAAAGATCGAGTCCAACGATGCGGTCGTTTCTGATGGTCGCGACGCTGTCGATGGGTATACTTTTTCTGCCGTTGCTGTCCAGGAGCGCCCGCAGTGCGATACTGTCCTTAATGGCAAGTCCGGCGTGCAGGGGCAGTGAACATAAAAAAACGGTAAGCAGTATACGTGTGTACATGAGGCATCTCCTTTTTAGTGAGTTGCGAATATAGCGTGATTCGAGCCTATTGTTTCGGCACATATGCCACATGGTTTTGCCGGTTGTGGGCAGAATGATACTGCGGTGAGCGGTGCGGCGATGTGCTCTTTTGCCGGTTTTTATTACCAGTGCAGCAATTCGGTTGAGGCTCTTGCAGCGTTGGTGTCCAGGCGATTACCGCAATTAGAAGAGAGTCTGTCGTAAAACCAAGATGCCGTAAGGCCGCCAGCCGTGTAAACCGGACATGCTGCTTTGGCGTTCCAATGAATATAAATATACTTTAATCGCACTGTCCTAAATTGGGTGTCAGTATCCGTTTTTTGAATGGGGTTATCGATATTAGTATTTTATCTGGTTGTGTGGATATATAGTTGCATATGTAAAAGCGACCCGGATAGGTTTTATGATATACCAGTGCACTATTTATTGCCACCGTAGAAAACGCCTGAGAGCACAGCTGCGTTCCGCTGACAAAACGGATCGGCACCGTGGGTGTATTGCGCATATAAGGAAGGATTATTCGCATCTCGTTTGTGTACTGTAACCGGAGGGATATAATGGATTTTACCAAAATGCAGGCTACCTCGAATGATTTTATCGTAATTGACTCGGACGGGGATACATTGTTTGACAGGCTGTCGAGCAATGCGGCCTGGCTTTGTGACAGAAGAAAAGGAATCGGTGCCGATGGAATAATTACAGTGGAACCCTGTGATAAAGAAGACGGTTCAAGATGCAAAGAGGCCGACTTTCGCATGAGAATTATAAATGCCGACGGCTCGGAAGCGGAAATGTGCGGAAACGGGTTGCGTTGTGCCGTGCTTTTTTTCAAAAAGAGTAGAGAGTCGACGTCGGATTCATTTTCGATTATTACGGGTGCAGGCCTTCTCCATGCCAAGGTCAGCAGCGGCAATTATGTGTCACTTACAATGGGGCCTCCGCAGCTGGATCCTGCTGCCATACCGGTGCGCATTGACGGGAACCGTGCGCTTGATGTAGCACTCGATCTGGCGGATACCCGTGTATCACTCACTGCGGTTTCCATGGGTAATCCGCATGCGGTGTTGTTTTATCCTCAACTGGATGATGAGCTTATAGAATCGGTCGGACCGGCGTTGGAGTCTCATCCATTGTTTCCGAACAAAACGAATGTAGAGTTCGTTACCGTGAATTCGCAGTGCGATATCGACATGAGGGTATATGAACGGGGAGTGGGAGAGACAATGGCGTGTGGAACCGGCGCATGTGCGGCTGTAGTTGCGGGAATTCTGCGCGACTCACTGGCACACGAAGTGACTGTGCATTTGCGCGGAGGAGATTTGTCTATCGGGTGGAGCGGAAACAGTGCGGAGCCGGTATTACTTTCAGGCCCTGCCTGCGCTGTTTTCGATGGGACCATAGAACTGCCTGAGCCGCAGTAATCACGCATTTATTTAAGGGAGCGTAGTTGTGTCATTTTTTTGTTCAGCAAAGTATCATGCAATAGGTTTTGGTTTGGTTGCATTCTTTTTTTCTGTCTTATGCTGTAAAACGGCACATGCAAAAGATGCAGAGGATCCTACCGTTATAATTACCCGTCCCCGTGATCTTTCGATTGACGGGACAATCGAGGACAAATGGTTTCTTTCGCTTTCTGAGCAGTATATGTATATGCGTTTTTATCAGGCGGACGGGGTTCGGGTAATCGATTATCCAGCGCTTGCTAAAGCGGTTACAGAGCTTTCCGATATAACCGATATCGTTGCTGATGATCGGTATTTTATGTATGCAAAGGATGTAAAAGCCGATTATCTCGTTCGTCAAAAATACGAAATCGCTGAAAAAATGCTGGAAGAGGATAAAATCAGCTATATGGCCGAGGTCGTGGATGCAGAGGATAAAAGCATCGTGGCCACATGTGAGGCGCTTTTCACTACAGGCCGGACCGCGCGGCTACTCGACTCCTGTGCCACCGTGCTGATGACGGCAATGGGTGTGAATGATGCCGGTCTTTCATTCAGTCAGTCTCTGGTATCCGAAAACGGCGACGCGGTAGTGCAACTCGGAGATGCGCTGCTTTCATATTATTATCGTCGTGACCGGACTAAAGAAGAAATTGCACAGGATCTGTCGTCCCTTGCGCGCAGCGATCGTGATATGAAACTTGCCGTATATCATTCCGCAAAGGCATGGCTTGAATTGAAGCAATGGAGTCGTGCCGCGACACAATTCAGTAACCTGGTAACCGCGCTTTCTAATCCATTCGCACATATTTACGTATCCGCATCACGCGCACATTTGCGCAGTGGTAATTATGACGAGGCGGTGCGTATGGCCAATGTCGGTATGCGCGATGATTTCGCGAAAGCGCAGCTGCAGGTTCAGAAAGCCGAAGCACTGGCGGCGCAGGGTAAGGAGGAGGAGGCATTTGCGCTGTACAAAAAAATATACGAACGGGATACCCTGCCGAAGGCGGGTATATATATTGCGCGATATCATAACCGGCATAACGAGCCGGGAACGGCACGCACGTACGCGTCGCGTATACTGCGGTCCCATGTGCAGCACGTCCCCGCTCTGGTAGAGCTTGGTAAAAGCCACGTATTACTGTCCGACTACAGAGAGGGAATAGAACATCTTGAAGAAGCTTTGGTCTATGCGGAGAGCACTCTTCACACTGCCGATTCGCTCCGTGCAGTCGCGTATATTAAATTAAAGGAGCATGAACGTGCCGCGCGTTTGTACGATACCCTCTACTCTCGCGATGAGGGCGATCTTTCGTTACTCAGGAGTGCTGCCCGGCAGTATGAACGTGCACAAAACCGTGAAGAGGCTGTTGCAAGATACGAGGAGTATGTCACACGAAGAAAACCGGACGAATCGGATGTATATTTGACACTTGCGAAGCTCTATGAGGCACAGAGGGGATATCGCGAGGCTGCACAGCGTTATGTGGATGCGTATGAGAAAGGAAAGGATCAATCGCATCTTACACATGCGGGGCATCTGCTGTTCGAAAACGGGTATAAAAAAGAGGCGCAGCAGATTTACGAAAGATATCTCGATGAGGGCTACAACGATATCAATGTACGCAGACATCTTGCGAAGATATACTATTCAGAGAAAACGTATTCGGGGGTTACCGACATACTCGGATCGCTCGATTATGCATCCGACATCGAGGTCCCCGAGCTTATGATGGTAGCCGAGTCTTTTTTTATTCAACAGAAGCATAAAAGAGCTTCTGCATTTTTAACCCGTGTACGTGCGCGGGATCCGGAGAATACAAAGGCGCTGCGCTACAGTGCGCTGACTATGGAAAAACTCGGAAACGCTGCACAGGCATGTGAGTTGTACAGGAACTATCTGCAGCGTGCTCCGCAGGACAGCGCACAAAAGTATGGGTATCGCTGTGCACAACTGTATGAACAGGCAGCAGACCACGAAAGTGCCGTAGCACAATACAGAAGAAATATGACACGGTTTCCGAATGATATGCGCAACTATACCGCGCTGTTCGCACTGCATGAAAAGCGCGGCAATACCAGCGCATCCCTTCGGTTGCTGGGGCAGGCAGTGGAGCAGTTTCCCGATAAAGCCACATTCAACTGCAGATACGCCGATCTGCTCGAAAAAAACGGTCAGGCGCAAAAGGCACTACGGTATTTCGAGGCATGCAGAAAAAAAAGTGCGGATGATTCCGTGTTCATGAAAATGGCGGATATATACTTCAAGGAGGGTGATTATTCAAATGCAGTATCATCATATCAAAAGGCAGTCGCCCGTGCTCCGTATGACTGGAAGCTTCATTATAGACTCGGCTCTGCCTTGTTTCATGCAGGAGAAATCGAGGATGCGGTTGAAGCCTTGAAAGAGGCCCGGCAGTTCAAGGAGAACGATCCCGGCGTTCTTGCTCTTCTGGATTCATGCTATCGTCGCCTTGGGAAAAAAAACGCGCGTATTCCGGTGCTCAAGGCATTCGTTGCTGCATCAAAGGAAAAAGAGTATGCCCGTTTGCTTACACTGGGGACACTTCTTATGGAGACCGATCGTCAAAGCGAGGCTATTACTTATCTGACGCAAGCCCAAAAGCAGGCGGAAAGTGATCCCGAGTCATCCATCAGGCTTGCTCGTCTTCATATGCAGAAGCAGAACTATGAAAAGGTAATTGCACACCTGGAACATGCACTGCAGCAAGGAGATCACTCTTTTAACACGTATATGCACCTTGCAAGAGCGTATACGCAGCAGGGACGGCACAAAGATGCGGCGGATTTTTATTATAAAGCGGTGGAGAAAAAGCCGGATAATGCGGCGGCGCATTATTGGCTCTCCAGTGCACTATCGCACACAGGTAACGAGGAGGCTTCGTTTTCGCATTTGAAAGATGCGCACAGGCTTGCGCCCGGAAACCATGAGTATGCAAGTGCGCTTGCACGAAAATTGTTCGATCGCGGTGATGCGCAGGCCGCCGCACAGAAGCTTCGTGCAATTCTGAAGGCGAATGCGGATGAGACAGACGTTCTTATGGATGCGGCACGGATATATTCCCATATCGGTCATACCGACAGTGCACGGCTGTTGTATCAGCGGGCGCTGCGAAACGATCCTGAGTGTATAACGTGTATCGAAAAGATCGCCGATCTCTATTTTGCTGCAGCCGATTATCACAGTGCATCGACATTCTATGAAAGGCTGCTTCGCAGAAACGAAGAGGCCGGGGCACGGGAAAACCTCGCCGTCAGTCTTTTAAAACAGGGTGAAGAGCAAGAGGCGGCCTCGATGCTGGAGTCGCTTCTTGCTCGTACCGGTAGCAATCGAAGCAGGTTTTGGCTGGGGTATTATCACCTTTCCATAAACGAGATCGCTATGGCCCGGCGTCTTCTGCAGAATGCGAGAACGCAGGACGGGTGGTATTATCTGCTTGCGGCCCGGGTCGCCGAAAAGCGTCGGGAGTACAAAAAGGCGTATAAAAACTATATGATCGCGCAGCGGGCGTTGACAGGCAAGGTCGAAGCGCTTGCAGGGTGCGGAAGGATGAACCTTAAAAAGGGTGACTATGATCGGGCGATTCATTTTTTTGGGAAGGCGCTGGGGGTTCAGCCGCAAAACTCCTCCCTGCTTCTTGGGCTTGCGAATGCCTATGAGATGAAAAAAGATTTTGAATCGGCTATCTCGATTTATGAAAAGGCTGTCGAGCGTGTTCCCGATGATCGCGACCTTTATTACGCCATGGCACGCGCCTACAGCAAAAAAGGGGAGCATATAGAGGCCGTTACCCTGCTGAAAAAAGGGATCTCACGGGTTGATAATCCTGCAAAGCTGTATATGGCACTGGGGCACGAATACCGTATTACCTCGCAATTCAACGATGCGATTGATGCCTATAAAAAAGCCGCAAAAAAAGGTAAAGAGGCGGGAGTGGAAGCCTATCGCTATATCGGCAATATCTACTACGGGCAGTTCAAACACAAGAAAAAAGCGCAAAAGTACTATAAAAAATATGTAAAAAAAGAGGGCAGAAAAGCGCTGCAGGTACGTCGAATCCTAGAACGAATGTAGCAAAAAAAAGCCTTTCGTGCGTAGCGCACGAAAGGCTTATAAAGCATCGGGTATTAAGGGATTGCGAAATAACTATTCCTGCGCAGTATCCTTTTCATCCTGCTGCTGCGTGTCCTCATCGTCAGAAGAGGATTCATCCTGCTGTGATGTCGCCGCTTCGGCCGGCGGGGCAGACTGTTGTGCGGCGTCGGGGACCTGATCGGCGTCGCTTTCGGATGCGGCATCGGCAGGTGTTTCTTTTTCGGCCGGCTTTGCGTCACGCACAGGATATTTTTCGCAATGCGCATTCCATTCCTGTTCGTCTTTGTCTTTGTAGTACTCCTTGACGCTGAGAAGAATACGCTTATCATCTGCATCGAATTCGATCACTTCGGCGTTGATTTTTTCGCCGACGGTGAAAACTTCGGACGGTTTTTTGATTTCACGTCCCATCTGCGCCAGCGGAATAAACCCTTCGACATCCGGTTTTACTTCAACGATAAGACCACGGTCCAGAATACGGGAGATGCTCGCTTCGAGCTCTTTGCCCACCGGGAATTCTTCAGCCAGACCGGGCCATGGATTTTCCTGCAGCTGCTTAATGCCGAGAGACATCCGTCGTTTGTCCCTGTCGATACCGAGGACTTTTACATCGACATTTTCATTGCGTTTGAGAATTTCACCGGGGTGGTTCACCTTTCTGGTCCAAGACATATCCGAGATATGTATCAGGCCGTCAACGCCTTCTTTGAGCTCCACGAATGCACCGAACGCAGCGAAGCTCTTTATTTTTCCTTTAACCACGGAACCGATCGGGAATTCTTCTTCGATATCCTTCCAGGGATCGGGTTGTAGCTGTTTCAGACCGAGTGAAAGCTTCTGATTGTTTTTATCGAGAGTCAGTACAACCGCTTCAACGATATCCCCGAGTCCCACAACCTGAGAAGGATGTTTGATATGCTCGGTCCACGACATTTCGGAAATGTGTATGAGGCCTTCGATACCTTTTTCCAGTTCGATGAATGCACCGTAATCGGTGATGGAGACGATTTTTCCCCGCACCCTGGTTCCCACCGCATACTTGGTCTCTACGTCCTTCCACGGGTGTTCGTACAACTGTTTGAGACCGAGTGAAATCCGTTTTTTATCATCGTCAAAATCGATCACTTTTACTTTTATGTTGTCACCGAGGGCTACGATTTCGGAAGGATGGTTGACCCGGCCCCAGGACATGTCGGTAATATGCAGGAGGCCGTCCGCCCCACCGAGGTCGATAAATGCACCAAAGTCGGTGATATTCTTGACGGCTCCTTCTCTGACGTCGCCTTTTTCAAGATCGCGCAGGATTTCCTCACGCATTTTTAATCGTTCGTCCTCGAGAATAACACGGCGGGAGACGACAATGTTTCGTCGGAGGCTGTTGACCTTTATAATGCGCATCTTGAGAGTCTGCCCCACCAGATTATCCATATCCGAGATCGGTCGCAGATCGATTTGGGACCCGGGCAGAAATGCATCTACACCGAATACATCGACAACCATACCGCCTTTTATGCGGCGAATAATAGTGCCGTCAACTTCGGTCTGATTTTTATATGCTTCCTGAATTTCGTCCCATACTTTAATAAAATCGGCTTTTGACTTCGAAAAGAGCGCTTCACCACTCTCATTTTCCCTGTCTTCGACAAAGACCTCGACTTCGTCGCCTTCCTTATAACTATCGAGGCTTTTAAATTCGTCCTTTGGAATTATCCCTTCTGATTTAAACCCGACATCGATAATAACATCTCGCTCACCGATCTTTATGATTTTGCCTTTAACGATTTCTTCATTTTCGATGCCCTTCATGTGCGGACCGTACTGCTCGAGGATTTCCTCTACTTCTCCGGGGCGATATCCGTGTTCGTCAAAATCGGCAAGATCGATTTTGTTGCCCTGGGCGTCCACGCCGTAGTGTCGTTCATCGGTTAGGTTCTGGGGGTCGGTCATGTGTAAAAATACTCCTCTGCCTGTGCAAATAGGGGTTGAGGGTGAAAAAAATTAATGAATTAGTTTGGTTGCGTTGCGCAGTATCTCCTCTACCTGCTGCTCGAATGTAAGTTTGGTAGTGTCCAGCTCAATCGCATCGTCCGCTTTTTTCAACGGTGCGAGCGCACGGGTGGAATCTTTCCGGTCTCGTTCGTTTATTTCGGCAATCAGCTGATTAAGAGTGGGGACGTCTGCTTTTTCGGTAAATTCTTTCTGCCGTCGCCGTGCGCGTTCGGTAACATCCGCGGTGAGAAAAAATTTAAGGCTGGCCTCCGGGAAAACGACCGTTCCCATATCACGTCCCTCGCATACAACCGAACGGTTGTGTGCAATTTCGCGCTGCTGCGTTACAAGCTGTTTGCGCACCGATGCTATGGCGCAGTAATCGGATACATTCGCGGTAACATCGTAGGAACGAATCGCGGTCGCGACATTTTCACCGTTCATATGAAGCGTGGTTTCGTGTCCGGCACCTCTGAAGTCAAGTTCCATCTGGTTTATTTCGAACGCGATACGCTCGGTGTCGTGCACCGGGATTCCTTTTCGAAGACACTGCAGGGTTACCGCCCGATACATTGCACCCGTATCGAGATGTACGATGCCAAGACGTCTGGCCACTTCTTTAGCTGTCGATGTTTTTCCGGCTCCTGCGGGTCCGTCTAAAGTAATAATCATCTGCAGTAATATGTTGATTGCGGTTGAGCGAATTGTTTGTTATCGTTGCGGACATGCCATAGACTCTACAATGGGGTGTCGCATGCACACGTGTAGGTTACACCCAGCTGTTTCCGCGTCTGCAGTACAAACGGCATACGGATGATTGTTGATGATCATCCAGGACATGTACATAAGACGCTCAACCTGAAGTGTGTGGAAAAATAGATAAATTCAACCCGGCAAGTCAAATGCGGTTTAGTGGATTATGAAGAGGTCGGAGGTGGTATGGATTCGAATGCCTGCGAAAGCCACCCGGATTCCCAGTGGTGGGGAAATGATCGGCGAGGCAGAAAATGCGTCTGGATACCATGCTCTTGTGTGAACGCATAGAATTTTTCGTGATCATCGATAAAATTCCTCCCGCCGATATGCATTATGGTTGTGTGTCTGCTTACTTTTTCGAGATCTTCCAGGCGGTTTTGGGGAAGGTCCTTTTCCCATGTGGGTTGAGTAAAGAAAGAAGAGGTGTTCCACGGGGGCTGTTGTATATGCATGAGGGGTGCATCGAAAATGATAACGGCATAAAACAATGTAGGGTTATCCATTGCGATGGCAAGTGCCCCAAGTCCGGATTTGCTGAAGCCTATCAGTATCGTATTCTTTTTCAACTCTGGTTCTATTTGTGCGAGCGTTTTCTGGCGGTATTCTTTGCTATACCAGACCTCTTTTTCAAAAAATACATTGAATAACCCGTGTTCAGGGCAATACGGCGTGCGTGGAGGTGTTCCATATGTCAGGTTATCTGGTGCGGATGCAGGTAGGTATATTTCAATACAGTCGTTCATATTTTTGTCTTTTGTAAAGGTGATTTTTTGTACAATTCCGATACACGTAACCGACATATACGGCTTTTTAGGCATGCAGCATCTTATCTATATGCCGTATCCTTAAAATATACATAATTAATAAAAGTCCAGGTAATAAGAGTCCGGGCCGATACACGTGTCTTTTGGGGCTGTGCAAAAAGGTCAATACATCAGATAAAATGGAAAGGCATGCGTCTTCTCGGGCATGCGTACGGGTCCTGATTATATTTTCTTTTTGACAACGCGATAACGAAGTATTCACACAGAAAACGGCTTTACTATACGAATAATGTGTTCATACGAATGGTTCCGGAAAAGACGGCATGCAATTAGGCAAGAATACGCGCACCCAGAAGGGAGGCAACGGTCGGCTCGCCTTTTCCGCAGCGCTGTGTATGAGTTATACCGTAAGAAGGGACGAACCTTTCCCTGGCGTAGCCATGTTACCGACTACACGGTTTTTGTCTCGGAGCTCATGCTGCAGCAGACCCAGACTGATCGGGTCGTAGAGAAGTATCTCGCATTTGTTGAGCGCTATCCGGATTTCGAGGCGCTTGATAAAGCCTCTCTGCAGCAGGTGCTGTCGATGTGGCAGGGACTGGGGTATAACCGGCGGGCATTGTATCTGAAACGAAGCGCCGGGATACTTGTATCACAATACAACGGGATAATACCGGACGATGTGTACCAGCTGCAGCGGCTGCCCGGTATAGGAAAGGCCACAGCTCGATCCATTCTTGCGTTTGCACGCAACCGTCCGGTCGTGTTTCTGGAGACGAATGTGCGTACCGTATACCTGTGGTTTTTCTTTGCTGACAATGCCGTATCAATCAGTGATCAGGTGCTGGAAGAACTCGTTGAAATAACCCTCGACAGGCACAATCCGCGTGAATGGTATTCCGCGCTCATGGACTGTGGCGCATGGATAAAGAAACATGTCGGCAATATCAGCAGAAAAAGCAGCTCCTACCGTACGCAGAGCCGCTTTGAAGGCTCTGACCGCCAGATCAGAGGGCGGATTCTGCGCCTTTTTACTGATAGTGCACAGCTTTCGGCGCAAGAGATCCATGAGGCGATAAATGAAGACAGGGATCGTGTACAACGGATCCTCACATCGTTGTGCAAAGAAGGTTTTATGGTAACCGAGTCGGCACACAGGTATACGCTTACCCCTGACCACTGAAAAGGATCGAGCTTTTGTTAAAAAAGGTTCCGGAGATGCACGCAGTGAGAAGGCATGCAAAGGTGGCGGCAATCAGTGCTCTGATACCCAGCGTGGAAAGGGAACTTTTCTTTTCGGGGACAAGCGAGGAAATCCCCCCGATAAAAATTGCCATGGAAGCAAAATGGGCGAAACCGCACAATGCATAGGTGATAATAACGGGTGAACGGGAGTGAACGAACGCTCCCTCTGACATTGCCTGAGCCAGATGTTTATAGGAGGTGACCTCGGTGGCAACTATGCGTTCTCCGATGATACGGGCAGCTTCCGCCGCATCAGCGGGAGGGATGCCAATAATAAGCACCAGCGGGCGAAAGAGCAGAGAAAAAATGTTTTTCAGGCTCCACTGTACATCGGTGGCAAAAAGCGCATTGAACCACCCTCCAATGCCGCCGAGTATAAGGTTTACAAGTGCAACAAGTCCAAGGACGGCGATGAGAAGTGCAACGATTCCGACAATTACCCGCACACCGGAATTCGCACCGTTGATAATCGCATCGAATACGTTATCATCTTTCTGAAAGTGAGGTTGAACCTGCGTGCCGAGTGTTTCGGGAGATTCTGTCTCGGGCATAATCACTTTCGACATAACCAGTGCGGCGGGAGCGGAAATAAACGAGGCGGAAATAAGATGGCCGGCAATTGCGTCGAACGTGTCTTTTAGCATAAATACATAAAGAGCGAGGACGTTCGAGGCGACCGTTGCCATGCCCGCAACGAGTATGGTATGCAACTCCGAACGTGTCATTTTTTTTAGAAAGGGGCGGACAGTAAATGCCGATTCGATACCCACGAAAATGTTGGACGCAGCACATAGCGATTCCGCACCCGATATGCGCATAAGACGGGTAAAAATCCAGGCAAAACCCCGTATGATATACGGCATAATCCGGTAGAAGTAAAGAATGGAAACCAGCGCCGAAAAGAAAATAATGGTGGGCAGTGCCTGGAAGGCGAGGATGTTACCTATGGCCCCTTCGTTTCCCGGGGGGAGTGCGAGGGGCCCGAATACGAATTCCGCACCGCGGGATGCACAGTCGATCACATTAACCGCGATATCGTTAATCCATAAAAACAGCTTCGAACCGACAGGGAATACAAATATACCGAGTGCGAACAGAAACTGCAGCGCAAGTCCCCAGCCAATAACACGCCCATGATACATAATTCCTTTGGAATGCCACAACAGCCGCGAGATACCCCACGCAATAAAAATGAGGATAAAAATACCGAAAAAGCTTATAAGGTTATAAAGCTCCATACAAAACCCTTCGATTATGTATAAGGAGGAACTATAAAATCGCTCAATTTAGGTCGGGATCGTATCGCTTTTTTTCCGCAATCATCTTACTGCTTCGTTTCTGTTGGTTTTTCCGGTTGTATCTGCGGAGCAAAAGGTACGCGCCGAGGAGCAAAAGGATAAGAAAAAGCCTGAGTGTAAGGTTCGATCCCGCAGGAGGTTCTGATTCGGACTGCGGCAGCGCTTCTTTCAACAGTGCGTGTTTGACAAGTGTGTCGCCGCAAAGGGTGTATGCATTAACCGCTATTGCATAAAGTGATTTTTGGATATGAGACGCTTCGTAGCGGGGAATCAGCCATTCGGTGATCACGGCGCGGGTAGAACCTATTTTGGTGCGATGTGTCACATAATACGGGTTGGTGGCGGTAGTATCAAAGCGCAGCGCCAGGGTGTCGTATCCGGCGGAATCAGGATATATTAGTTCCATGTAGACTTGTTCGCAGCTGTCATTGCTGAATGGAGTCCGGAAGTAGCCGGCGATACCGGAAGGCGTGAGCGATGCATCCCATTTAACTGCGGGTCCTTCCATTGATGCTCCGGGCAGTTGTCGGGCATTTTTCTGCTGCCACTCGATCAGGAATCCGTCAAGCTGAATATCTTTCCCTTTTCGCTCAATTTGCATTACCAGGGGGTCAGTAGTCCAACCGATGGAGGAAAGAATGACAGTGAGAAGTAATGGCACATGATACTTCATTGACAGCTCCCGTGAAAAGGTGGGAAAATGGTATACCTATAGAATGAACGATACGTTAAATGTAGCCGTACGATGCGCTAGGGACCCAGATATTCAATTAAAAGAATTGTGGCGGTAAATACCGAAAAGACGGCAAGTACCACGGATTTTTTCTTAAGCGGGTTATTGATCTCGGAAACCGTATCCTTCGAGGCCGCGGTCGTACTCTGTGGCGTCGCGTCAGAAGTGGAGGTTAATGTAATCTCGAGTTGTTTTTTTTGTCCGGCGTCGAGTTGGAGGTCAATATTTTTTGTTTCGTATCCCTGCTTGACGATTTGTACTGACAGTGATCCCGGTTTGAGCGTGGTGCTTTCCCAGGGACTGCGCCCCGAACGTGTGCCGTTAACGGAGATTAATGCGCCCGAGGGATCGGTATGTAGACTGAGTGACGCAGGCTTGGTAAGTGAAACCGTGAAGCTTCTTTGCATTTCTTTTTTAACGGAAAGTTTCGCTTTTTTCACGAAATGGCCCGGTTTTTTAAATATTAGCGTGTGTGTGCCCGGTTCGATATTTTCAAGTGTAACCGGAGATGTTCCGTAACGCGCACCGTCTACTTCGACGACCGCGCCTTCAGGTTCGGTATTGATTATGATTTGATTGTTGTATGCGGGCCCCATTTTCTGTGTTTTCGACTTTTTACTTATTGAGTCGGTGACAGCGGTATCGGTGACAGCGGTATCGGTGACAGTGGTATCGGTGACAGTGGTATCGGTGACAGTGGTATCGGTGACTGCGGTATCGGTGACTGCGGTATCGGTGACTGCGGTATCGGTGACTGCG
>CAZPUS010000007.1:0-69981 GCA_964589825.1 uncultured Fibrobacterota bacterium
CATGACCTGCAAAGCACTGTTTCTCGACCGCGACGGAATTATCAACGAAGATCGCAGCTATCCGTACCTTCCCGAGCATATCGTATTTATCGATGCGGTGTTCCCTTTATGTAAAAAGGCGATCGAGAAAGGATACGTAATCATCGTGATTACCAACCAGTCGGGTGTGGCACGCGGGTATTTTACCAAACAGCAGGTAAACGAATTACACGAGTGGATGACGGAACAATTCCGGTCCCGTGGTATCGCCATATCGGCATTCTATTATTGTCCGTATCACAAAGACGGTTCGGTTAAGGGGTATGCTGAAGAGTCGCAGGATCGAAAGCCGAATCCCGGGATGATCCATCGTGCGCAAAAGGACTTCGGGCTCGATCTCTCTTTGTCGCTCATGATCGGCGATAACGAATCGGACCGCATCCGGCATCCCGAACTGAAATCGCTTATTGTGAAAAGCAGATATGTACCGGATAATTACGACATAGCCACACTCGGAGAAGCCGTACACTGGCTTTAGGCCGCGTTATGCAGCTGATCTTCGTACTGTGGAGATGTAAGCAAGTACCATCATTTTTTCCCGCCCCATTCAAAGAAGACACCGTGTATGTATTCATACGAACAGGGATTGCAACTTCTGCAGCGATTCGGAATGACGCAGAAACGCATCGATCATTCGCAGGCAGTGGCAGCATTCGCATGGCAGCTTGCACGACAAATTCACGAGGCTCATCCGGATTTGCCCGTTAATCCGGACAAAGTACGTATCGGCGCACTGCTTCATGATATCGGACGCTGCAGAAACGATGAAGACCATCAGCGTGCATCGGAAAAAATGCTGAGGGAACTCGGTATGGAGGATATCGCGGCAATTGTGATGCATGGGCCCATCTATGAAATTGAAAAACTGCGTGGCAATGACGATGCTACTCTTTTACCCGATACTATTGAAAACAAAATCGTCGCCTACGCCGATGCCAGGGTACGAAAAGAACCAATCACTCTGGCGCAACGATTTGCCGATCTTATGAAACGAAAAAAAGACAACCCTTTTCTGTGTGAAGCGATACGGCTGTCTCGCCCCCGTCTTGAACGAACCGAAAAAGAGTTATACGACTTGACACCACAACGCGGGTAAGCTATATTTATTACAATCTGAACCTTAATTGAGCGTGCAGATGGTATCACGACTGCACAGCTCTGAATGTACCGACCTGTTTGCTTGATGCGATTGCGTATGTCATTTTTATTTTTTTCAGCCTCTGAAAAAACCACGCGAACCCTCTCTTTATTTCTGACTCCTATGGCGTGTGTGGTTTTTATATACGGCATCGCAGCCCCCGCGTGTGCAAAACAGGACCAGATGAAGCGGCTTATATTCGAACAGCAGCAAATCCGTGGCAAAATCAGAAGGCCGCAACTGGTACTGATCAAGAGCGATCCGCGTCCTTCGTTCTCATCGATGCTCGGATCCAAGGGCCCTTCGGCAATACGTACACTCTCAGTTGGCAATGACCTTATAGAACATTCGCCTTACGACGGCCCGTTCGAATTCAGAAACAATGAAATACGCAACATCTCCCCTTGATGGCTCGATTCTACCCGGACGCAGGGGGGATCCGACTGCAGCGCCGCGCGTTCACACATGATACCCCGGAAGATTGCCATTACCCTCGGGGCTGTCGTGTTTTCTATGATCCTGAAAGGTGACGTACCTGTATAACGATCCGGGTTAGTAACATCAGTCGGAACCATCGTTTCATCGGACGCGGCTGTATACAACCATATTTGTGTACATAAGTGTGCCGGGGGAGTTTGTGTTACCATGTGCAATGTGCAAAGCAGTATTTTATTTAACTACATATTGTGCCAGTGTATTTTGTTACGTTAATTTCCGCCGGTATGTGCCACTACATTTTTCACAAACAAAGCGAGGGAGAGAATGAATTTTTTACAACGGTATTTTCACTCTTTTAATCCTGCGGAGCCGGGATTCTTTTTCATGTGGATACTCTTGTTTACGGGAGTATGCAGTCTCGCCATTGCCATCGAACGCATTATCTTTCTCATGCGGTATTCAGGCGGGAATAAAGAAGACTTTATGAAGAAAATTCTTTCTCTTATTACGGAAAACAACAGTGAAAAAGCGATACAGGAATGCGACAAAAAGGGGAAAATGGCGCTTGCGCATGTGGTCAAGGCGGGTCTGCAGGAAACAAAAAGCGGTGCCGACCGCATTCGCAATACTATCGACGAGACCGTCCTGAAAATAGTACCGCTTCTGGAAAACAGAACCGGGTATCTGGCTACAATCGGCAATATTTCTACACTCATCGGTCTTATGGGTACGATCTACGGACTCATCCTTTCATTTGCCGCCGTGGGTAAGCCCGGGATTGACCCGGCCGAAAAGTCGACTCTTCTGGCACAGGGTATCGCCGCAGCAATGAACACGACATTCACCGGGCTGTTGATCGCTATCCCCACAATGGTGCTTTTCGCCGTACTCAGGGGAAAGACGCAGAAGCTGATAGACGAAATCGACGAATACTCGTTACGACTTGTCAACTCGCTCGTAGAGCAGTCGTATAAAACGCATAAGTACCATATCAGCGCAGGCCAGCTTAAAGAAGGGGTCGGCCTGCATGTAACTCATAACAACATTAAAATTTTCACCGATAACAAACTCGTAAAAGAGATCAACGTATAGCATCCGGTTTATTACATGAATGTTTTTACCGATCTTCTGCGCTCCTTTACTTTTCACAGTGACTCCGCGGCTTTCATGTGGGTACTGGCGTTAATTGCCGCTGCCGCGGTTGCACTCATTATCGAACGGCTTCATTCCCTCAAAAAACGCCGCGATGTCGACAGTGCCGCGTTTACCGAACGTATCCGTGCATTAATACGAGAACAGAATCTCACCGAAGCGTTTTCCATCTGTGCAAGCGCCGGGCCAAGGGCGCTGCCCCGTATCGTGGGCTCGGGTATAAAAATGGCGCAGCGCACCCCGCAAATGATCCGAACTGCTATGGAAGAAGAGACCGTACATATGGTTTCCGAACTCGAGAAACGTTCCGATCTTATCATGACCTGCGGGAACATTTCGACACTGGTGGGACTCATGGGAACGATTTACGGTCTGATCATATGCTTTGCCGCGGTTGCCAGCCCAGACGTCGCGGCCACCGAAAAGACGTCCCTGCTTGCATCCGGCATATCGACCGCGATGAATACGACACTTCTCGGACTGCTGATAAGTGTTCCGTGTGTATTCATATACTCCGTAATACGTACAAGAACCGACGTGACGATCAGCGAAATCGACCGCTACGCCACATCTATTCTCAAAGACCTCAATCGCGAAGAGACAATCCAGAAGGGCTACAAGCTCTCCGGAAAACGAATCAAGCAGGAGGTGGACACCGAACCGAATATCGCCCCCATGATGAATCTCATGGTCGTGCTTATTCCTCTTCTTCTCAGCTCTGCAGAATTTGTCAAACTGGGCGCAATCGACCTCAAACTTCCTGAAAAGGGGGGCGGCAGCGGTAGTACCGGGCAGGAGAGTACACAAAAAGAAAAAAATGCCAAACTCAACCTCGGCGTCGTGATTACCGACGAGGGCTTTACACTTGCACATTATTTTATGAACAAAGACAGTAGTGCAACGTCGAAAAAACCTGATAAATCGAGCGCTGATATCCCGCGAACTCCTTCAGGAAAATACGATTACACCCAACTGAACAAGCAACTCGCAACGATAAAAAAGAAAGCTCTTTACCAACTGCTTTCTTCGGTGTATCCTTCCATACCCGAAAACGCCACACTCCTTCAGCTTTACAATGGATACCAGAAGCGCGATCTCGAAAATGTCAGGGCGTTTTCTGATCATGAACAGATCAAAATTATTGCCGAGAGAGATATCGAATATAAAACCGTTGTGCAGGTAATGGATGCAGCACGCGGCGTCACCTTTACCAATGGTAACGTGACCATGTTCCCCGAAGTTTCACTCGGAGGTGGAATAAAAAGTGAATAATCCGCGTCAAAAGCGACAGGCTCGCAAATCCCGCGGAAGCGGAGAAGTCAAACTTAACATTACGTCGATGATGGATATGTTTACCATCATACTGGTGTTTCTGCTTAAAAGCTACTCTACGCAGGGACAGATCGTCACGCCGGCCAAAAGCCTCGAGCTTCCGACGTCTACCGTGCAACAGCCCGCCGCCCAGGCGCTGCAGCTGATGATTTCCCAAAAGAGCATCACTGTGGAAGATAAAATCGTCGTCGACAGCCAACAGTATCAGAAAGTAAAAACACAGACCGACTACCTCATTACGCCACTTCATAATGTGTTAAAAAAATATGCAGAGGAAGCACGTAAGTTCTCTGCGCAGACAAAAGACGATTTCTCGGGGAAAATCACCGTCCAGGGAGACGTGCATATTCCCTATCGTGTGCTTACCCGTGTGATGTACACCTGCGGTCAGGCAGGTTATCCGAAAATCAATCTGCTGGTATACAGGAAAAACTGATGGATGTAAACCGTACCGGAATATTTTATACCGATCAGTCTGCCCAGTCGGCTTCGGCAAAGGGGTTTCCAAAAGATCTTCGATCCAGTCCCTTTGCCAATGCCGATATGCGGTTTATGGGCCTGCTGATCGGTTTGTTTATTTTTTTCGGTTCCATCACGCTTGCTCTTTCGTTACGAGAAATACCCGAGCAGACCGATGAAAAGCAGATTTCAAAAATTCAGGAACGATACGCGCAGCTGGTACTCAATCAACCCAAACCAAAGCCGAAACCTGAAAAAGAACCCCCCAAAACCTCTCAACGGCAAAAAGAGACGGCTCAGCAGGAGGAAAAAGATCAAAAACCGGAAAAAGAAAAATCTCCCCCCAAAAAAGAGAGTGTCGTCGAAAAGCGCAAGCGACGTGCCCAGAGTCGGGACGCACGCAAAAAAGAGCGTGAAGAAATCGCCAAACAGGTCCAGAGTGCCGGCATATTCAAAGCGATTACAAGTTCCGGCGGCGGCGGAAGCTCCTCAGGTATTACCGATGTACTTGGCGCCGGCGGCGGTGCGGATGACTTGAACGATCTTCAGGTCTCGAGCGGGTCATTCACCTCGGCGCCAAACCAGCCCGAAAAGCTGCAGAAAAAAGGATCGCGAAGCTCAAGCAGGGATCTTGTACGCACCGATCCATCGGCTGCATCAAAAGTAACGCAGAAACGGGTTGCTTCGTCGGGAGATATCGCCAAGGCACAGGTAAGTGGTCAGGCGGAGCAGGTCTCTTCACAGAGCGGTCAGGATGTGGGAGGCTCGGGCAAACAGTGTATCAATCAGACAATGCGTCGACTCGGGATGCGTCTGAAACGCGTCTATGAACACTGGCTGAAGCGGGATCCTTCGCTGTCCGGACTTATCAAGATAAAATTCGTGATTTTGCCCTCCGGAAAACCGGCAAATATCACTATACAGAGCTCAACGAGCGGAAATGCGCGTTTCGATCAAAATATTCTGCGGTATATGAAACGTGTGGACTTCTCATCGTGTGGCATTCAGGAACGTATTGAAATCGTATATCCGTTCGCATTTGAAAGTCAAAAATAGCTGCACAGGAGAGAACCCATGAATGAGTATGAACAAAAGCGAAAAGCTGAACGTATCGAACACATCAATCTTCCCCAGCAGGAGAGAAGGATTTACGACCTCAGCGCAACCGGACTGTCGGTTTTTCACGACACTAAACTGGCCCGGGATTCACACGTCGATCTCACCATTAACGAACTCAGCGTAACGGCACGTGTGGTTTATGCCAACGCAGAAGGTAGCGGCTATCGTGTGGGGATGGAGTTTGTGGGGTTAAATGAAGAAATGCGTGCACAAATGCAGGCTGCTGTCGAAAAATACGCAAGGGGTGTTCCGGTCAGGTATTCTCTGAATACAGCGAGCACAGGGAATACAGGGAAACCGAACGATTCTTCATCCAGGTAACCGTGTAACGATCCATAATGAAACATGTGCTACAGGGCATAACTATTATAGTGATATGCGCGTTTCTTGCGGCAGCCGGATTATTTTTTCTTAGAAACAATTCCGGCATTATCCCCGGCTCGCCCCCGCGTTCTTCTGTGTCCGCTGTGGATGACACCATTCGTACCATACACTTCAGTGCCAGAGAAATTCAGAAAAAAAAACCGGCGAAAAACAACGAGCCGTCGAAAAAACCAGCTCCATTCGTAAGCGATTCAGCAATTTTCCCTGTACGAATTCGAAATATCCAGTGCAAAGTAGGCGAAACTAATACTATTTTTGTAATGTTTTCCCTCAATGTGAAGGTTGCAACTTTAGAGGAGAAAAAGAGACTGCTGCGACACCGCGATGTGATACGCGGCTGCGCCTACAAAAAAATGTCGCACATCTGCGCACGCGAGTTTTCCCTGCATAAAGCGGAAGCCATCCTTGCCGGAATAGTCGATTCTCTGCTTCCCGCCAGCGATATTTCGCGTGTTGAATGCTCACACAGCATCGTTTCCCGTTCACCCCACACGTTCTGAGCGTTATTGTATGAAATTATTATCTATATTGAGCCGCATATTTGGCTCCAAAGAAGAAAAAGATGTCAAACAACTCTGGCCTGTTGTCGAACAGGTAAACAGCCGGCGGGAATCTGTCGCCGCGCTTACCGATGAACAACTGCAGCAAAAAACGCCCGAATTCAAACAGCGACTCTCCGACGGTGCGACCCTCGACGATCTGCTGCCCGAAGCGTTCGCCGTTGTGCGCGAAGCGACACATCGCGTACTCGGAGAAAAACGCATGGTCTACGATCCGATACGTGGCGAGCATATCCCGTTTATGGCCCATTTCGACGTACAGATCATGGGCGGAATCGTACTGCATCAGGGCAAAATCGCCGAAATGAAGACCGGTGAAGGGAAAACACAGGTTGCCGTTCTGGCCGCATACCTCAATGCGCTGAGCGGAAAAGGTGTGCATATCGTTACCGTAAACGATTATCTGGCACGTCGTGACAGTGAATGGATGGGGAAGGTTTATTCTTTTCTGGGACTCACGGTGGGCTGCCTCGATAAAACCGAACCCTCGACTCCCCAGCGAAGAGAAGCATATCAGTGTGATGTAGTATTCGGCACAAACAATGAGTTCGGATTCGATTATCTGAGAGACAACATGGCCTCCTCGCCCGAGCAATGCGTACAGCGCGAGCTCAATTTCGCCATTGTCGACGAGGTGGATAACGTGCTTATCGACGAAGCGCGCACACCGCTTATTATCTCCGGGCCTGCGACTAAATCGAATCAGGAATATGAACAGCTCAAACCGCGCGTACAGCGTATAGTAAATGCACAGAATAAGCTGATATCTTCTCTTGTAAAGGAAGCAAAGGAGTTGCTGGGCAAAGGTGACGAACATGCCTACGAAGCGGGTAGAAAACTTCTGATCGTTCAAAAAGGCGCGCCAAAGAACAAGAGCCTTGCGGAACTTGCCAAGGAACCCGGCGTCGGAAAGCTGATAAAATCGGTCGAAGCGGATTACCTTCGAGAAAAAAAGCTGCATGAGATAAACGAGGAGCTTTACTACACGATAGATGAATCGGGCCACAGTGCGGATCTATCCGAAAAGGGGCGTGAGCTTATTGCAGGCAATCAGCCCGATTTTTTCGTGGTTCCCAACCTTGCCGAAGAAATCGGGGCGATCGAAAACGACGACACGCTCTCTGCACAGGAAAAAGCCAGGAAAAAAGAAAAAGTTCACCGCGCACACGCGGAAGCATCGGAGCGCATTCACTCCATCAGCCAGCTTCTGCGCGCCTTTTCGCTCTTTGAACGCGATGTGGACTACGTAGTACAGGAAGGGCAGGTTCTGATCGTGGATGAATTTACCGGTCGTATTCTCCATGGCAGGCGCTACAGCGAAGGGCTTCACCAGGCACTGGAGGCCAAGGAATCGGTAAAAGTGGCGGGAGAAAATCAGACACTTGCCACGATTACCTTTCAGAATTTTTTCAAGCTTTACAACAAAGTCTCCGGCATGACCGGTACTGCAGCCACCGAAGCGGGAGAGTTTAATGAAATATACAAACTCGATGTCGTCATCATTCCCACCCACCGGCCGATGGTCCGCCAGGATAACGACGATCTGATTTATAAAACCCAGCGGGAAAAATACGAAGCCATTGCGGATGAGATAAAATCATATCACGAAAACGGAAATCCGGTGCTCGTGGGAACCACCTCGATCGAAAAATCGGAACGTATAAGTCAGCTTCTTACCCGTAAAGGCATTCAGCACGAAGTACTCAATGCCAAAAATCACGCGCGTGAGGCACATATTGTCTCCCAGGCGGGCCGTATCGGATCGGTCACCATTGCGACAAACATGGCGGGCCGTGGAACCGACATCGTGCTTGGAGGTAACTTTACCGCGATGGCGGACGACAAACTCCTGAAAGAGGGCATCGAACCGGACGAAGTAAGAATGCCGGAGAAGAAAAAACGGTATGCAAAGCTTGCCGAAGAACTCGAGCAGGAACACAAAAAGGTCGTCGATGCCGGCGGATTACACATCGTGGGAACCGAACGACACGAATCCCGACGCATTGACAACCAGCTTCGCGGAAGAGCGGGAAGGCAGGGTGACCCGGGCTCTTCACGTTTTTTCCTATCCCTCGACGATGACCTCATGCGGATTTTCGGCTCTGGCCGTATTGCAACGATGATGGACAAACTCGGGGTGGAAGAGGGTGAAGTCATATCGCACCCCATTGTCAGCAGATCGATTCAGAATGCGCAGAAAAAAGTGGAGGGGCGCAACTTCGAACAGCGCAAACATCTGAAAGAATATGATGATGTAATGAATTATCAGCGCAGTGAAATTTACTCACTTCGTCAGAAGGTGGTAACGGGAGATTCCACAAAAGATGAGATATTCGAACAGATCGCCGCATATCTCGAAGATACGATTTACTCCTATACCTCCAACAGCAGTTACCCGGAAGAGTGGAAACTGAAGGAGCTGGCAGAGGATCTTCAGATCACCTGCGGTATAGTGATTTCGGATATACAGGAATCGATCTCCGAATATAATCAGGAGACCCTCTTTGATGCATTATGGAAAAAAGTACAGGCCCGATACGAAGAACGTGAGCGTCATTTCGGCGAGGAGCTTATGCGACAGGTTGAACGCAGCGTGCTTCTCATGGTTATAGACAATCTGTGGAAAGACCATCTTTACGAAATGGACCACCTCAAAGAAGGTGTGCAGTACCGTGCATTCGGTCAAAAAAACCCGCTGTACGAATACCAGCGGGAAGCGTTGCAGATTTTCGAACAGCTGCGTAAAAACATCTCGAAGCAAACGACCTCATCCATTTTTCGCGTGGAAGCATCTCTTCAGGAAGAAGATGTGATGGGACTTGAAAACGCTCGAACTACGCATGCTGAATTCGATGTCTATACAAGCGACTCCGAAGCATCCGAGTCCAATGCACCGGTTGCCTCGCGTGCAACTGCAGGCGTTGGAACACAACAGATGATAACCAACCGTGGAGAAGGAAAAAAAGCGCAGCCGGTCCGCAGTGAAAAAAAGGCCGGCCGCAACGACCCCTGTCCATGTGGAAGCGGAAAAAAATACAAGAAATGCTGCGGAAAAACATGAACAATGGCCTTTTTATTGCATTCGAAGGAATAGATGGCAGCGGGAAATCGACGCAGCTTCGCCATACAGCTGCTGAACTCGATAAAAAGGGAATACCTCATATCGTTACCCGGGAACCGGGCGGTACCCGGATCAGCGAACGGGTACGCGATATAATTATTTCTCCTGAGCATGCCGAGATGACCCACAGGTGTGAATTGCTGCTTTATCTGGCAGCCCGTGCGCAACATATCGAAGAGCTGATCGTCCCTTCGGTGGAAAAGGGGTATGTAGTACTCTGTGACCGATTTGAACTGTCGACCTTTGCCTACCAGGGGTTTGGCAGGGATATCCCACTTGAGATACTTCGAAACTTCAACTCCTATGCGACCGGCACAAGAGCGCCGGATTTCACTTTTCTTTTCGATCTTTCTGCCGATATGATTGCCCGGCGCCTTGCCCGGGCCGGAAAACGTCCCGACCGGATCGAACACCAGACGAATACGGAATTTTTCTCACGGATCAGAGAAGGATACATTGCGCTGGCCCATGAAATTTCCCAGCGCTGTATGCTGCTTGATGCGACTGAAGAACGGGCTGTGCTTTCTGCAAAAGTCACAAAAAAAATCGAGGCACTCTACCACACTGCAGCGCACGCGTAAGTGTGTCGATTATTATTTTCTTATCATTTTGAAGTCTACCCTTGTACCCGAGGAGTAACCAATGAACGACTCACACAATCGACGCCCATTTTTTTCAAGAGAACATCTGGCAGGTATGACAATCGCTTTTGCGGTCATTATGGGGCTTTTCGTCGATGCCACGGATGCCGGAAACGATAACTTTTATTCCCACATTACCCTTATGGATAAGGTCTCCCTAAAAATCCATCAGAATTATGTAAAAGAAATCGACTCCGAAAAACTGATCGATCATGGTATAAACGGCATGATCGATATCCTTGACCCTCATTCAACGTTTTTCAAGAAAAAGCAATATGAGGAACTGCGTATACATACCAAGGGGAAATTCGGCGGACTCGGCATTCAGATCTCAATTCGCGACAATGTACTTACCATAATGACACCGATTCCCGGGACTCCGGCAGCCAGGGCAGGATTGCGCTCCGGAGATAAAATTATTAAAATAGAAGGGAAAAAAACAAAGGGGATAGAACTCGATCAGGCGGTCAATATTTTACGCGGTGAACCCGGCAGCAAAGTAGATATTACCATAAAGCGAACCGGGATAGAAAAACCGGTTTCCTATACCATCACCCGCGAAATCATCAATATTAAAGCGGTTCCTTACAGCGGGATACTTCACGATAATATCGGCTATGTGCGGCTTAACGCCTTTTCACAGAATGCGGGAAGTGAAGTCCGCACTCACATTTCAAAGTTGCTTGAAAAAGATATCGAAGGTCTGGTGTTTGATCTTCGCCATAATCCCGGGGGGCTTCTTCCCCAGGCAATCGAGGTCGCTTCTGCCTTTATCCCTAAAAACAAACTCGTAGTCTACACACGCGGAAGACGCGCAGGACAGAACAAGGAATTCAAGAATCCCGCTCAGGCGGTGGTTCCGGGAGACATGCCTGTTGCAGTACTGGTAAGCAAAGCGAGTGCGAGCGCTTCGGAAATTGTAGCCGGTGCTATTCAGGACTGGGACCGGGGGCTGATCATCGGAGATACCACTTTCGGAAAAGGATCCGTACAGAGTATCATCCCACTCGACCAGGACCATCATCTTAAATTGACAACCGCGTTTTACTATACCCCCTCCGGTCGATGTATCAATAAACCAAGGAATGACATTCAGGACGACGAAGAAGGAGACAGCCTCTTTACCGAACGGTTTCTCAGGGACGATCAGGAAGAAGAAAAGAAAGAGGATACCGCACAAGTCGCGGACACTTCCGACAGTACCAATACTTTTTACACACAAAACGGTCGGATCGTGCACGGAGGGGGTGGAATCGTACCCGATACCATCGTAACCCAGCCTACGTACACCGGTGCATTGCGCTCGCTGTTTATCAAGGATGCATTCTTCGCCTTTGCGAATTATTACTATCCGATTCTACAGGATAAAAACATGGTGATAGACACCTCGTTCGAAGTAAACGACAAAATGATCGCACAGTTTCGCTCGTTTCTTGACTCCATCGACTACGAATTAAAAACACGTCAGCAGGAATCATTTGAAAGCTTTATGGTCCAGGCCGGTCTGATTAATGATACCGCTTCGAATGTGACTCCCGATTCGCTTTATCTTTCTGATGAAAACATGGAGCAGCTTGGCAATCTTTCGAATCAAATAAAGCAAATGTTGTCACAGGAGCTGACGAATGAGCTTAATGCATATGATCATGATATCAGAAAACACATAAAACAGGCTATGCTCGTTCGAAAATACGGAGAATACCACGAACACGTGTTCAGAGTAAAATTCGATGAAGATCGTCAGCTTTCGACTGCACTTTCGCTGCTTTCACAACAGGATATGTATGACTCTTTTCTAAAACCACAGACGGCGAAAAATACCGGAAAATAAACTGACACAATTGAACCAGAATACAATTGTACTATTTCTTTAGTTGTACCTACCATGCTATGCCTAAGGAGAAAATTATATGATATCTAAAATCAGGGTACTTGCACCCAGTATTATGGTCATTGCACTGGCCGGCTTTATCGCAACCATTTTCTTTTCATGGGGGATGAACGTAACGGGCGGTCATCAGAATTCCCGCAATGTCGGACGTATCGCGGATGAAAAAATCCCGCTCGCCACATTCGATAAACAGGTACAGCTCGAAAGAGATAAAAGGGTGCAGTCTACCGAAGGTTCTTTGTCCGACCGCGAGTCCGCAATGATACCACTGCAGGTATGGGAGTCGGTGGTAAACCAAAAGATAAATTCGATGGCCTTTGAAAGACTGCATCTGAAAGCGAACGCGGACGAGGTATACCGGTACCTTAAAAACAACCCGCCTGCACAGATAAAGAATCATCCGGCTTTTCAGACTGACAGCGTATTCGATTCTACAAAATACATTCAATTTCTCAACGATCCGAGAAGCCTGGCACAAAGCGGCATTCAGCAACTTGAAGCGCACGTGGCGACTATGCTGCTTCCGATGCAAAAGCTCGAATACCTTGTGGAAGCTGCTGTTTTTGTGTCAAAATCGGAGGTTGCCAGACGGTATCGCGCCCGACATGAACAGACTGTATTCGAGTACCTCCGGGTTCCGACAGCCAATTTTGCTATCGACTCATCCGAAATTACTCCCGATATGGTTGAGAAGTATTACAAGACACATCCGGACTCCTTTCAGAAGGGCGAACGTGTAAGCCTTTACTATACGCAAATAGAAAAAAAAGCCACCCCAGAGGATATGCAGCGCTATAAAGAAGAATTGCTGCAACTAAAAAATGATATCGTGCAGGGCCCACGTACATTTGCCGAAGCGGCAAAGATTCAATCAGACGATGACCATTCGGCTCAACGCGGTGGTCTCCTCGGCTGGGTATCTCGCGGCTCGCTTCTGCCTTCTTTCGAAAAGGTCGCCTTTTCACTCAAGCCTGGCGAAATATCCCGTCCGATCCGCACCCGCTACGGCTACCATTTGATTAAACTCGAAGATAAAAAAGTGACCGATTCGACAGCACAGGTCAAGGTCAGACATATTCTACGACGCAGTTATCCTTCTACGGAAACACTCGATCGTCTGGAAGCGACTGCCGACTCACTTATCAAAAAAATGACCGAAACATCGGTATCGTCACTCGATGCATCCCGGGATTCTGCAATACATATCGATTCGACCGAGTACCTGACCAGAAAAGAACTGCAAACACGTTTCAATTACCTGCAGGGACTGGGGCAATTTGCATTCAACGAAAAAGAAGGAACGGTGGTGGCCACACCATATGAAAACGAAGCCGCTATGTATATATTCAAGATTAGAGAGAGGCGCGGCAAAGGACGTATGAAGCTTGAAACGGTACGGTCAAAAATACGCGAAATGCTGACCGATTCTCTTCAAAAAAAGAAGGCGCAAAGCTTTCTCGCCGACAATATCACTACGGGTTCAACCGCCTCTCTTCAGGAACAATTTTCTCATCTGGCACATATTCAGGCAGAAAAAACCGATACGGTGACCCGTCTTTCCTATATCAAAGGTATCGGACCCCGTTCAAAAGTCGCTGCCGCGGCATTCGGGTGTAAAGCCGAATCAATTTCCTCTCCCGTTTTCTTCAGTGACGCGTATTACGTAGTGCGGCCTTTGTGGCATTCACATGTGGCACAAATACCCTGGGACAGCGGCGAAATCCCGCTGATTAAAGAGAAACTGAGGCAACAGGCAAAGAAAAATATCTATATGCAGTGGTATCATGCTCAAAAAAAACGTATAAACATTGAAAATAATGTACGTAACTATTACATGTGAGCGGGTGCTGCCCCTTCCGGAGGCACAGAGCAAAGCCCCCCTGCAACGTCCTGCCCGACCCATACCAGTATTATGCAGAGAAAACGACTCCGGTCAGCCAATATCCTCAACAGAGTCGTAGCATGCGATTTTATCAGAAAGGTTCGCTGAATCCAACAGGCTTACAATCACATCGTTTGCCCCCGATATGATGATATCCCCGCCGGACTCATCCAGCATTTTATAAAGACTGACTATCATTCCTAGGGCATTGCTGTCAAACATGGTCAAATTCTCAAAATCGAGTACGATCTTTTTGGTGTCGCGACAGGCAAGCAGTATCTGCTCTTTCATTTTTCGCACCGCCTGCGGGCTGTTCATAACTCCACTGAAATGAAGCACCCCCAGCCCCCTGCTGGATACCTCATACGAAAGATCGAGCTTTATCTCGACCGATTCGGAAAAGAGCGATTCCGAAGGTGATTTCACCTCTTTCCCCCGCTGAACCACAAAGGCAGGGGTCAAACCGATCACATTGAACGTATCGAGCGGCTGTCCCCACAGATCCCGCAGAATAAGCTCCCCGCCTTTCTCTTTTATAGTCTTCAGCGCAGAGACGAGATAACCTATCCCCTGAGAATCTATATCCTCGAGTTTTGATGCATCGGCTATAATGTATATGTGGCCGCGATCTATATAGTTGGCTACCGTATGATACAACCATTTACCCTCTTCAAAACGCATCCGCTGAGGAAGCGAAATCGTCCAGTAGTTATTTTCATCCTGCATAGCGTACACAACTTTTTATCGATGAATAGAGCTGCAACCAGAATTGGTAGTAATTATACATTATTGAATGCTGTATGTCAATGTGCGCACGCACTCCTATTAACCGGCAATTCATTCCCTGACACTTTCTGTTCCGGCACCATCCGGATTCACGCGTTGTTCCTCGTATGCACGAACAGCGTCGATACGTGTTTGCAGAAGCACACTCATGCGTTGCGGATTTCCCCTGAGCCGAGAAAAAAAGCCTTGCACATCCTTCTGTGACACGTCGAGTATCTGTACCATCCGCCGATATCTCCAGGCTTTCTCGGTTTCTGAAAAGGCTTCGGAATCTGACAGCAACACTATACCTGCCATATACTGCTGCATTTTTGCGCACACACCATCCCCCGCACCTGACTGAGGCAAAAAATCCTCGCAGGCGGGAAGTAAAAGCAGGAAAAAAATATGCATAATCTTCGTGATCTTATTCTTCATAAAGCCTCTCCAGCTCTTTTATTACCTCAGACGGTCGTACACGATGCATACAGGGACGATTGAAGCGAAGGCACAGATCCCCGCCATGAGGATGACACGGACGGCAAGGCATCGATGCTTGAAAAACCCTGAAGGCCGGCTCTCCGAAAGGGAAAAATCCCCAGTGCCAGGTAGTTGCACCGTAGACAATACCGGTTTTTACCCCACGAGCTCTTGCCAGATGCGACAACCCCGTATCGTTTCCTAAGGCAAGGTCGCATTTCCCGATACCTGCAGCACATTCATACAGCGACAACCGTCCTGCAAAAAGCGTACACTCTCTTCCTATGTTTTTTTTGATCCGCCAGGCATTGTAGACGTCTTCATCCCCCCCGAATATAGCTATTTTCCACTGCCGGTCAGCAAAATGACGTGCCACATCTTCGAAGTATTTTTCAGGCCATTTTTTATTTTTCCATCCGGAAAAAGGCAGCAACGCGAGCCAGGGGTGTTTCGTATCGGTTTTCATTTCGTCAAGAGACGCCAGTGTCCGTGTCTCGTTTATGATAATACGCGGAGCATACAACGCGGGGTCGGTATCTGCTGACATCCCGGCGGCACTCAAATAGCGATATACGACGCTGTCTCTCTGTCTGGCATAGAGATTAATTCGAAACAGCAGCAATAACAGACGTTTTGCATGCTTTTTTTCGAATCTGCGGCAATCAGCATATTTCATGTGCCGAAGCAAACGGCGACTTTTTACATTATGCTGCAAATCGATAACCAGATCCCAGTGTCTTGTTTTGATTTCTTGCCCGCAGGAAGTCGGCGCATGGGGATCAACCGCGAGCACGCCGGAAAGCGCCGGATCATCCCGAAACAGCCCTGCATACTTGCCGGATGTGATAAAAAATATCTCCGCATCGCCAAATCGCTGCCGTAGATATCGCACACAGACGCTTGCAAGTATCACATCCCCCATCGCGGAAAATCGCAGTATCGCAATAGTCATACAGCCCTCTTTGAACAATACGCCTTCTCAGCTATGCCCGAACGTAATGACGGTATCTTTTTTGATATCCTGAATGCGCGGAAATAATAATTCTTCAGGGTTTATCGCATCTCCGGCTACATGTATTTCATAATGCAAATGAGGCCCTATGGTAAACCCGCTCGAACCAACCGACCCGATCCGTTCTCCTTTTTTCACATATTCTCCCCGGCTAACCATCGCATTCTGCAGATGTGCGTATACGGTAACCACCCTGTAATCATGCACTATCACGATACGTACACCCCATCGGTTGCTTTTGGTCACGCTTTTCACCCATCCATGTGCAGTAACCCTTACTGGTTCTCCCGAAGGCGCAACGAAGTCGACCCCGTAATGCGGTTTTATCTTATCTGTAAAGGGATCCTTGTATTTGCCGTAATTACGGCTGATCTCTTCATGTCCGGGGCAGGGCGCAGCGACCGGTAATTTGTCGAATAACGTCGATTCACGAAGCATATTCATGACAAAGGAATACACGAAACAAAATTCCCGTTTTGTTTTATCACTGATGCTATCTGCCGATAGTGATAAAAAAAACGAATCGGTGGCAGCTGTGTTTTGTGCAGGCTGATCCAGTGCGGTCTCGATCTCTTCAATAGCCCGTTGCTTTCTCTGAAGCGATCCCAGTGTGGTTCGCGTGTGTTGCAAAGACTGCGTAAGCGTGTCGAGAAGTACGGATAGCTGTTCATTCTGAGCGCTGTAGTTATGCCATTTGTTACGAACTTCTTTTACCGACAGATCGATAAAACGTGGCGCAACATAGCCAAAATAGCCGACCGTCGCTGCGGCTATCACCACCGCCACCAGCAATGCCCCAAATGCCCGGGTCCTGAACAGACCTTTCGGGTGCAGCAAAAACAGTAAGGGTCTCTTTTTACTCATGTGGGGCTAAGGGCATTGTATAGCAAAAAATATCTCAAGTCATCGTTGTCAGGCGTGTTCCTCAGCACCCGTATCCGATTGTTTGTCCGATGCATGGTGAACGCCTTCTGCGTTATCGTGCTCCTGCTGTATAGTCTCCTCGATATCTGCCTCCTGCTCACGAAGTTGCTTGATATTATCGATAGCATTCTGTATGCTCAGATCACCCTTGATTTCATCCTCTTTTTTGCTCTCCAGAAGATCGTATGTCCTCTCCCCGATATCAAGGAAATTACGGTCGATTTTTTTTCTGACGTTATAGCCTCTCGCTTTTAATTTCCCAATTCTGCCATACTTTTCTATTTGCTCCCAGGATGCTTCGGCCCCTTCTTTCAGCTTACGTGTGAGATTCTGCAGCAAATCGTCCATACGTATCCTCCTTTTCCGGTGAAGCGAATGGTTACTAAATACACAATAAAAATACATAATTCCCACTCAATCCGAGCCTTGCCGTTATCAATATAAACCCGGGAGTACATACGCCGAGATTACCCGTGCTTCCGGAACGTTCTTAAAAATGATGAGTGCGTTCGGTTTTTGGCGGATTAAGCCAGATAAACCAGCAATACTGACGAGATCGGTTTTTTTGAAAGTAGCCCAGATGATCTGAGTAGTCGCTCCCACCCCTTAACTAACCTGATATTATAAAGCTAGCTCACGCATACTTGCGTCACCCGCTGCTGAGAGTAGACACTATATGTCACTTCGTTTTGAAAAAAATACTATTTTTACACTGATATGTGTAGCTGCTTTTTATCCCTCTGTCGCTTAACGATTACCCATTGCGCATGTCTGTCCCTTGATGCGTAATGAAAAATACCTGTTTCAGATGATTCGACCAGGTGTCAAAGCGGCAATATTTCAGCCTTGTTGCACGTAAAAAGGGTATTATGGAATAGCAAATTAACTTTTTTTTTAAGTTTATGAGAGGAATCGTATCATGACTGGTGTATTCCAATTCAGCAAACCACTGCAACGCTTTGCCGGCGCCGTTTTCGTGCTGTCCACCACTCTCATTGCCGCACCCAGGATAGAAATAGATGGTGAGAAAAAATTCGATGCCGGGACTATAAACGAGACCGAAGTTGACGATAAAGTAACACATACCTTTACTATAAAAAATACCGGAAATGAGCCGTTGAAAATATCACAGGTATCGGCAGGATGCGGATGTACGGTAGTCGATTATGACAGCCTAATTCCACCCGGCGGCACCGGCAAAGTGACACAGTCGATAGAAAGCAGCAGCCTGCATAACGGCAAATTTGGTAAGGGGATTACCCTACATTCGAATGCAAAGAACGAACCTCGGCTTAAACTTTCAATAAGCGGCATTTTTTCGGAAACAATCGCGGTGAAACCCCATTATATCAGGCTGAATAAAAAAAATGAGAGCGCTGTCATAACCCTGAAAACCCATAAACCGGATATGCGCATCACCGCAGTTGATTTCGAGCCTCGAAAGAAAAATGATAATTCATGGGCTTCGACATTGCCGGTTCCTATCGATTTTAATGTCAGCGTTAGTGATACGCCGGATGAGGACGGCCGTTATGAATACACGTTAACCGTTTCCTTTAATGCGAAATACGACGAACGTCGCTATGGCTTTTTAAACATAGAGACAACACATCCGGAAAAACCGATCGTCTCGGTGAGAGGCGCACTCAATTAGGGTGCGACCCTTACTTCGGTTTTCACCTCCTGTTCTTCACTTTATTGCAGGCAAGATCAAAACCCTGCACGCAGGATTATATACCTTGTAATTCTGCGTTTTTGCAGTGATTTTACGTGGCGATGCAGAATAAATTATTTTTACCTAATTTATCTACTTTGTACTGAGCTTCAAAACATTTCCACGCGACACATTTTCATATGCAGTCAGCGATAACGGCATATATATGTTCGATGAATTAACCAACAGATTCGACGCAATTTTTAAAAAAGTGAAGGGTCAGGGGACCCTGAACGAAAAAAATATTGCAGATGCCAT
Organism: uncultured Fibrobacterota bacterium; assembly: GCA_964589825.1. Taxonomy (GTDB): domain Bacteria; phylum Fibrobacterota; class Chitinivibrionia; order Chitinivibrionales; family WJKA01; genus CAZPUS01. Next base: position 19,310 of record CAZPUS010000007.1, read on the forward strand.
GCGAGAGGTCAAACGCGCCCTGCTGGAAGCGGATGTTAACTACCGTGTGGTAAAGGGCTTTGTTGCACAGGTAAAGGAAAAAGCACTCGGACATCAGGTTCTTTCAAGCGTTACCCCCGGGCAACAGTTCGTACGTGTCGTACATGATGAACTCGCAACACTCATGGGAGGCGAGGCACAGCCGGAACGACTTCACACCAACCGCCTCAATGTATTCGCCCTCGCGGGTCTGCAGGGATCGGGTAAAACCACCACCTGTGCAAAACTTGCCCTTCATTTTCGAAAGAAAGGGCATCGCCCTTTTCTGGTTGCATGTGACACACACCGCGCAGCAGCAATCGATCAGTTGGAATCGCTTGGCAAATCACTCGACATCCCGGTTTTCTCGAATCGCGAAAAAAAACCGGCGACTATTTGCCGCGAAGCACTCAAATACGGAAAAAATGAAGACCTGTCTCTTGCGATCATCGACACTGCTGGTCGCCTCCATATAGACGAGACAATGATGCAGGAACTTCGGGAAATAGTGGATATTTCAAATCCCGATCGAATCTATTTCGTTGCCGATGCCATGACCGGGCAGGAAGCGGTAAATATCGCTTTTCAGTTCAACGAGCAGATAGATTTTTCCGCTTCGATCCTTACCAAAATGGATGCTGATGCGCGCGGCGGTGCGGCACTGTCCGTACTCTACACCACAGGAAAGCCCATACAGTTTATAGGTACAAGTGAAAAACCGGACGGGCTGGAGCTTTTCCATCCGGATCGTATGGCATCACGGATTCTGGGGATGGGGGACGTGGTATCGCTGGTTGAACGGGCGCAGGAATATATAGATGGAGAAAAAGAAAAAAAACTCGAAAAGAAGATAAAACGAAATGCCTTCACTTTACAGGATTTTCTCGATCAGCTGAATCAAATTAAAAAAATGGGTTCGCTGGAAGATCTGCTTGGTATGATTCCCGGTATGGGCAAAAAACTGGACGGCATGCAGATAGACAATTCAGCACTAAAAAAAACAGAAGCGATTATTCAGTCAATGACCCCTAAAGAGCGAGAAAAACCTGCCGTAATCGAGCGTAACCGCAAACGCAGAATATCGGCGGGCAGCGGCACCACTGTGCAGGATGTAAACAGATTGCTTAAGCAATTCGATCAGATGAAAAAAATGATGAAGCAAATGCAAAAGTCCAGCAAAAAGCATCGTACAAACGCTGCCATGCAGCAAATGATGCAAATGTAACATTTCATATTATAAAAAGGAGTAGGTTTTGTCGGTACGAATACGTCTGCAACGAGTCGGTCGCAAAAAGGTGAGTAAATACCGCATCGTAGCGGTAGACAGACATGCACGCAGAGATGGTGCGGTACTCGATGTACTGGGAACATACGACCCTCAGACACAACCGAAGGAATTCAGCTTTAAAACAGAAAAAACCGCGTACTGGATTAACCAGGGAGCACAACCGAGCCAAACCGTCACTAATCTTTTGAAGCAGGATCGGTTCGAAGAGAAAATGGAAGCACTTGGAAAAGGTGTAACACCGGATGCAATTTCGATTGAACGAAAACCGGAAAAATCACGAAAGAAAAAATCAAAAAAGACCAAGGGTGGTGAATAACACTGCACAGTCACCTGCACCGGACACATTCACGGCGATAGGACAATTCGGCAGAAGTCTCGGACTGAAGGGAGATCTGCGGTTGTATCCCTACGGAAATTCGCTACGCTATTTCAAAGCTCCTTTCTACTTCGTGACAGACCCGGATAATCATGCGCCCGAACGATACCGGATCACGGCGCTCTCTTTGCGTAATAAAGATTATGCGGTACACATTCAAAGCGTTGATACAAAAGAAGAGGCTGCAAAATTCAGTGGTCATGACGTATTCGTCAGACATAGCACTCTTCCTCCGCTGAATGAAAACGAATACTATAATTTCGAACTCAAAGGTATGACTCTCATAGCGGATAAAACGGGAGTGGAACTCGGCAAAGTAAAGGAAGTATACTCCTTTCCGGCCGCGGATGCACTTCAGTACATTTCCAAAAACCAAACAATGCATTACGTGCCCTTTACTAACAACGCTATTGTCAAAGTTGACAAAACGCAGGGCACGATTCTCATCAATGAACACTTTTGCAGCGAAATACTTTAACACATGACGAGTGGGCGAAAAAAAATCTTCGATGTTCTTACCCTGTTTCCCGACATCTTTAACGGGTTCACGAAGGAGAGTATTGTCCATCGTGCGATCGAGGCCGGACTGACAGAGATTTCACTCGATAACATCAGAGATTATTCTACCGATCGTCATAAAACGGTCGACGATTATCCGTATGGTGGCAGTTCCGGGATGGTTCTTAAACCGGAACCTCTTGCACGCGCCATTACTAATGCCAAAAAAAAACGGCCCGCATACGATTCATGCGTGATTTATCTTTCTCCGCAGGGAACACGGCTTACCCACTCTGTCGTTACGCAGCTTATGCAAATCGATCATCTCATCCTGCTGTGCGGGCGATACAAAGACATCGATTACCGAATACGACAGCAGTATGTGGATCGAGAAATCTCCATTGGCGACTATGTGCTCTCCGGCGGAGAAATCCCTGCAATGGTGGTCATGGAAGCGATAATCCGACTTATTCCCGGAGCCATAGGCAACAGAGACAGCGCCGAGAATGATTCTTTCTATTCCGGTCGGCTCGATTCTTACTATTACACGCGTCCCGAAACCTTCGAAGGGATGCAAGTGCCTGAAATACTCCGCAGCGGAAACCATGAAAAAATCAGACAATGGCACCTCGATACGGCACGGGAAATGACCGTGTCACGACGCCCCGATTTAAATAAAACCGATTAGTCCATATTTTTTTTATGACATATTTATTCATAAAAACTCATTTTATATCTGATAGTTAATTCACCACATAAAACCGGAGGAGTACCCGTGAACAGTCAACATATCTTAAAAAGCATCGAGAAGCAGTACATACAGCAACGCGACGCCGACTTCTCTTCTGGAGACACGGTCGCGGTGGGGCTGCGTATCAAAGAAGGTAACAAAGAACGTGTACAGACATTTCAGGGTGTGGTTATAAACATGAAGGGACGCGGGAGCGGAAAGACCTTTACCGTGCGTAAATCTTCCGGCATCGGTTATGTAGAGCGTATTTTTCCTCTCTACTCTCCTCTTATCAGCGACATTAAAGTAAAACGCAGAGGTAAAGTACGTCGGTCCAAGCTCTACTATCTCAGGGAACGTACTGGTAAGGCGGCACGTATCAAAGAGAAAAAATAGCTTTACCTGCGTATCCGCATTAAATTATATTAGTAAATAAGAGGAGATATACAGCTGTCTTCTCTTATTTTTTTATCGCTAGAGAGGTGGCACATCTGCGGGAACACACCGGTACAGGGAGACAGCGGCAACATCGTCGGAGAATGCGGATATCTCTGCGACAATGTCGACATACCGACAACCGAATGAACCGACCTTACCGTTATGGCCAGCGAAAAGAGTAAACTCAACCAACGCACGCATGTAACAAGACCCGACATACGCAGTTTCAAGACAGGTACCACACTGTTTGAGGAAGGATCTTTTGGCAAGGACATTTTCGTTATCAAAGAAGGCAAAGTCGGAATTTACAAAAACTCGGAAAACGGTGAAGTAGAACTTACCGAGCTCGGGCCCGGTGACATTGTCGGTGAAATGTCGCTACTTGACAATCTGCCCCGTTCGGCCACGGTAAGGGCAAAAGAAAATACTAAAGCCCAGGTGGTAACGCAGGCGGCATTTTCTCAGACGCTTCAGAAGACACCAGTGTGGCTTTCCAGCATAATCAAAATTCTGGTGAGCAGATTGCGTGATGCAAACAAGCGCGTAAACCAGAGCGCGCTTAGCGATCCACTACTGGCAGTGGTGCGGTATATACTTCTACTCTATGAACCATATCAGTATGAATTCCAGGGCGATAACGCGCTCTCCTACTCTTTGGTATGCAATGAAATCCAATCCGTATGCAAAATACCCCGTTCCCGGGTAACGTCACTTTTATCAAAATGCGAAAAAGCTCGGATTATAGAGATTTCGCAGGATACCGATTTTAACAAGCATCTGTGCATCAAGGATATTGAAGTACTCTCGATCTTCGTTCGTTTTCGTACGCTTCGCCAAAAAAACGAAAATTTCACGGAGATGAAACTCTCCCAAAAAACAATGGATACACTTCAAAATATCGCCTATGTGGCTCAAAAGTCCGGGACACAGTCACCCGAAGGGATCCTACTTCATAAAAGTAAACTTCTGGATGATCTTTCAGGGGCAGACACCTCCGCATTGCAGAAGGATCTCCTCGAGTTGAGAAAAAAAGGTATTATCGACCTCTGCGCCGACGGAAATGATGAAACCATAGTCTTCCGACGTGAAACGCTCAACCGCGTAAAAAAAATCCGCTACTGGACTCCCCGATTCGAAGAAATGGAAGAGGTGTAACGTGACGAGTTCTTCCGAATCAAAAAATTCCGCACGTCTGGCAAAAAACAAATACAATTGTCACTTCCCAAAAGGAAGCCTTGTATTTATAGAAGGAGAAGCGGGGTGCGAAATGTATATCATTCGCTCCGGTAAGATCCGTATACTTCGCCACGAAGGCTCGCGCACACGTATTCTTGCGACCATTGGTGCGGGAAGTGTGCTCGGTGAAATGTCCCTTCTCGACCATCAGCCCCGAAGTGCGACCGCACAAGCTGTAGAGCCTGTGAGTGCAACGATGATAGACGAACAGGTTTTTACCGCTACCATGAAGAAAATGCCGTCATGGTTTTCAACTATGGTCAAGGTTGTATTGTCCCGTCTGCGTGCGACAATGCAGCGAACAACAAATGATCTTGTGAAAAAAAACATCGCTTCAGTAATACGCATTATCCACCTGCTTGATTTGCAGACAAACGATACAGACTCCGAACATTTTCTCGAGCTTTCACAGGTAAAGAACCTGGTCACCGATATCATTGGTCTCGGTGATAACGAAATAGAAAAAATCCTGCTTCATTGTATCCTGAAGCAGCTCTTGGTGGTACAAAAGGATGAGAATGAAAAAGAATATATCCGGATTCTCAATCCGGCTGTGCTCGAAGTATACATGAACTTTCTGAGAGCCAGACAAAAAGGCAGAAAGTTCCCGGGAGAGGCTATTTCTGACGATGCATATCAGCTCGCGACAACCATAATGGAAGCGTACACCATTCACGGCAGAAAGATTAAACCGGGGATCTGTGCAGTCGGAATACCCCAGGTGGAAATCGTGCTTCAGAAGAATGAAAAAGGCAGATACGTCGACCCGAATGTGCTCGATGAGCTGGAGGAGAATAAATTCCTTCTTGTAAAAAAAGAGAGCACCAAAACCAAGCACGGATCACATACGCGCAAGACATGCGTATTCAATGAATCCACCCTCGAACAATTGCTTCTTCTGGCACAATGGATCGATGTATTTCGGGAAGAAGTCGACTTCGAATGATGTTATGCCTATAGGAATGCTTTTTGGGCATTTTGATTTTGTGCGCTATCCAGAATTGTGCGTTTCTACCGTAATCCTCGACCTACCGGAACGTTTTGAGCTGTACATTGCCTCATCCGCACGTTTTATAAGAGATTTTTCTTCATCTCCGGTCATTACCTGGGCAATCCCGATAGAAAGCCCGGTTTCACCAAATTTATACGAGCCGTATTGTTCCTGAATACGCTGTGCGACCAGCCGTGCCTGTTCACTGTCGGTTTCAGGCAGAATTACTACGAACTCGTCTCCCCCATAGCGATAGCCGGAGTCGACGTCATTGCGGATACATGTATTTATCACCTTTCCGATGGTTCGCAGTGCCTTGTCTCCCTGTTGATGCCCGTAACTGTCATTAAATTCCTTAAAATGATCCACGTCTATTAAAATAAGAGAAAAAGGAGTATCGGGATGCCGTTCGAACCGCTTGAGTTCTTTCCCGATCTGATTGAAAAAATGCCGTGAATTGTACAGGTTTGTCAGGTTATCGGTTATAGCCAGCTTCTCAAGCATCTTGTTCTTTTGCCATATCTCCATCTCGAGTTTCTTTTTTTCGGTGATATCCTTGGCAGTTCCCACCATACCGATTATCGTGTTATCCGGATTCCTCATCTCGGAAATGCTCAGGTTCAGATGGATGATTTCCCCTTCTTTGCGTTTCATCGGAATTTCTTCATCCGATGTTTTTCCGTCTTTCAGCAACGCATTCATTATCTTGCGGTAATCGGAATCGTTGACAAAAAGAGATCTGAACGATTTGCCGACGACTTCGGTCTGCGTATATCCGAAGTGTATCTGCGATCCTTTATTAAACTTGAGAATAAGCCCGTCGTTGTCGAGGGTGAAGATTATATCGGTCGAATTCTGCAGTGACGCCTCGAAATATTTTGATATGTTCTGAAACCTGCGGGCCTTTGAATTCGTTTTTTCAAGTATCGCTCTCTCTTCCCGAATAAATACCCGTATCATTGCAGCAAAGCAGATGCCGACACCTGCCGCCACTATTATACACGCCAGAATCGCCCACCACACGTGCGGAAACCACAAGGCAAGTGCCACCGCTGCCAGCAGCAAAAGGTGTATCAGTATCACCCCGGCAATTGTACCGGCAATGATATTATTGCGTAGTGTTGATGGAATTTTCATGGATTAGTTCGCACATTTTTTCGTGTATACCCCGGATACGGATATCAGGGGCCTAAAACACGATTGCATACACTGTGGATGTTACATCCCATTCCGTAAGACAGTTTTATCACCGCAGTTGATGGTATTTAACAATCCTGGACTATGCCGGATAAAAACAACATGGCGTATACCCACTAAATTAATTGATTGCGATACCTGACAACAAATCATGCACCTGCGAACCTACGTTTAAAATCCTCTTCTCCTATCACCGCTACTGCTTTGCTTCGCGCCTCTTCAAGCTTGGAGCCGGGATCACTGCCGGCAATGACAAAATCGGTGCGCGAACTGACCGAAGATGTTACCTGTGCGCCCTTTTCTTCCAGAATACGCGTGGCCTCCTCCCGTGTATATCCGGCAAGAGTGCCCGTCAATACAATCCGCATGCCCTGCAGCGAACCGCTGTTTTGTTTTTTCTCTGCGGATTGCATCCTCACGCCCAGCTCCCGCAGACGTTCCACAAACCTTCTGTTCTCATCCCTGGAAAAAAAGAGTCGGATACTGTGAGCAACGTGAGGGCCTATGGTCTCGATTTCCTCCAGCTGCTGCTCCTGTATGCTATACAGATGCCGGATATCACCTATACGCGCTGCAAGAAGTTTTGCGGTCTGCGTTCCTACCATGGGAATACCAAGCGCATATATTACTCTGCCAAGGGGACGTGTTTTCGATACTTCGAGTGATTCGACGATCTTTTTGGCAAGTTTTTCTCCGCTGCGCTCCAGTTGCGCAAGGGCATCTTCGGAAAGAGCATACAGATCAGCAGGGCTTTTTACCATTCCACGGTCGATGAGCTGGCGCAACATCTTCGGGCCCAAAGCCCCGACGTCCATTGCATCACGTGACACGAAATGTTTGAGCGCGCCAAAGATCTTTGCAGGGCAACTCGCATTCAGACACCGCAGGGCCACTTCCTCCTCGATACGTGCCAGTCTCGATCCGCAGGAGGGGCACGAGGACGGTGGTTCGAATTTACTGGCGGTCGACGGACGGTGCTGATAGTAGACGGATACGATTTTGGGTATTATCTCTCCGCCTTTTTCGACGCGGACTCTGTCCCCTACCCGGACGTCGAGTCGTTCGATTTCTTCGTAGTTATGCAGCGTGGCATTCTTTACCGTGGTCCCTCCAAGCTGTACCGGGCTCAAACGTGCCACGGGCGTAATCACCCCCGTTCTTCCGACCTGCGCATCTACAGCCTCTACGGTAGAAACAGCATACTCGACTTCGTATTTATAGGCAATCGCCCACCGGGGACTCTTGGCGGTACTTCCGAGTCGAGCCTGTTGCTCAAACCGGTTTATCTTGATTACGATACCGTCGATTGGATACGGAAGGGAATGGCGTATGTGCTGCCACCGGTGCAGATAATCGAATATCTCCTGAGCCGAGCTGAGGACCGGCGAATGCTCGACCGTGGGGAAACCCATCTGAGATGCAAATTCCATATTCGTCGAGTGACTCTTCTGCAGAAATGACGCCCGCAGATAATAACTGCTGAAATCCAGCCCCCGACGGGCCACTTCAGCCGGATCCTGCAGCTTTAATGTGCCGGCTGTGGTATTGCGGGGATTCTGCATCGTGCGCGCCCCCCTACGCCTCAACAGTTCGTTCATTTTCCGAAACCGTTCGAACGTCATGTATACTTCCCCCCTCACTTCAAACGGCTCCTGTATCTCGACATGAAGGGGCACGGATTTTATAGTCCGGATATTCGGGGTGATATCCTCTCCCAGCTCACCGTTGCCGCGGGTTACGGCCTGATGGAGATGCCCGTCGCGATACCGGATTGCAGTGGCCACACCGTCAATTTTCAGCTCTGCAACAAATTCTAGATCCTTGACAGAAAGCAAACGCTGCACACGTGCGATCCACTCCTCCACTTCCTGTTGCGAATAGGTGTTGCCGATGCTCATCATCGGGACATCGTGCGTAACCTTGGGGAACTCTCTGGTAAGATCGCTACCGATGCGCTGAGTTGGAGAATCGCTGCGGATCTGGTCCGGATATTTCGATTCGAGCTGCTCCAGCTCACGGTAAAGCCTGTCGTATTCTCTGTCTGAAATCAGTGACTCGCCCCTGCCGTAATAAGCCCGGTCGTAATGATCGATCAGACGTCTGAGTTCGTTGATTCGCTCAAGACCGTGTTGCTGCGTTTTTTTTTCTTTAGCTGTCATTTGTCTGGGCGTTCATTTCTGAATATGTTCACCGGCATGCATAACCAACCACGTACAAACAGACCGGTTCTTACACGTAAAAACCTATTCCCCGGCTCTCTTACCAACACACTCTGTATATACCGTCAAAAACGCGTATGCTCTATTTCTACGATTATTCTATCCCATCTTTTCAAGCAACGGTTTGTATTCGTACTCCAGTACATCTGCGATCGCAACCCAGTCACGCTGCTGCAGCATAAGAAATAAGGTCTCCAAGGAATACGCACAACGACGCATGCATTCAGGATCTATATTTTTTCTGCTGAGCAATGCCTGTGTATCTTTCAGAAAATAATTGAGCTGTGATGCAGCCTCCCCATACATCCCGGTTCTAAGTCGAATTACAATCCGGTCGATACATGCACAATGGCGTGCTATTTCATCTGCAGCAGATGGCGCGGGGGAAGGCATATCGGTCCGCACGGGAAAAAATCCTTTCGCCGGGAAGCCTTTAACGTTCGTTAACGACTATATCGATCACTATATCAATTCCTGCATACATCGCATGATTTTTTTATTTAATTATCGGCATACATATACGAAATATACAAAAAGCGAATTCGTCGCGTATTTGTTGTATTCACATAAATGATTGACAACAACCTGCTGATAAATCTATTTTTACCCTTTCGATATGAAGCCATAACTACATTAAGATAATTACCCACCCTCACTCAGGAAAAGTTGTGCTATGCCATTCCGCATACAATCGGCTGCACTCGTCGCGCTAACTTCAATTGCCTGCCTTGTGACGATTTCATGCAACAAACTGCCATTTGATACCACTACTCATATAGGTGAGGGTAACGTAATACCTGCCGTTGATACCGCAACGACTCTCAGCACACAGATCGAAGTCGATTCGGTATATACCTTCAGCTGGGACCCGTCACCGGTATACGACTCTCTCGTGAGAAGATACGAAGCGAACCGGGATTCTTTTGAGAGAGAATGGACGCGCAGTACGCAGGATTCACTCAAATTTTTAAACGACAGCGCTGATTTTATATCGGAAAAACTGCAACACCTGGTAAAAGAGTGGATTAAAACCACTGAATCCGGACTTCATATCGATCCCAATCATCTCCATGTCGGCCAGTGGCACGGAGAGTATTCATTCGGTTATCTCGAATTTCCCCTTAACAGACTTGTGAGAAGGCCGGAAAACTTCTCCGTAGACACGTCACTGGTAATAGACAGCATTCTTCTCGTGCTTCCCATAGATCCAAAGAGTGCCTCCTCGATGTCCGAGGCTCAAACTGTACAGAACAATCTCGATATCCGAACGCTTACAAAATCACACAGCAGTATGCTCGACACATCAAACATTGCATGGGACAGCGCAGCGCCCTGGCACGCCACACACATTGCCGACACCATATACGGGACAAAAGATGAGGATACAGTATACTATTTACGCTCAAAACTCGACAGTTTGTTTGCGCAGGCAATAAGAGATTCACTCGTAGCACACCGTCACGATACTGACGGAGTATACAACTTTCCGCTTGGTATCGGTCTGGTATCGGACAGCGATGCGATACGCCTGCCGATGTACGGCTCTTTCTACCGGAATGCACCACACGTAATCATTTATTCATCTTCAGCCGATACGCTAATCGAAGAAAATCTGGCGAGTTCGTATTCCGATTATTCGGTACGGGCTTCATATAAACCTGTATCCGACACATCGGTTGTCTCCTCATGGCATACCGGAATACATACGGCAATCGAGCTTGACTTTTCGCGATTCTTCGACTCGACCCTCGCCGATTCGCTTTACCCCTTTTCCGCGCATCTTCGCGTGGATATTTCTGATTATAATCTTCAGGAGCCATTTTACAATGAATCATCAGATTCGCTCGATTTCATTTATTACCTTACAGACAAACCCGACAGCTATTACAATAGATTTCATGGTTATTCACGCGGGGTGCACGTCGATACCATAGACGCACTCTATCTGCCGATTGACACAGAACTGTGGTATTTCAAGGCACAAAATCCCGCATCGCAACTCACCCTGGTAATGCTTCCGCTCTCTCCGGGCTCGAATAAAAACGGAGGTATTATCCGCTGGATAAGCACGCAGCAGATTACACTCGAGGCCGCATTTACCAATCGAAAGTAACTTTAACGAAACGGAGACGTACGTGTTTTCGAGAATATCGCTTATAATAACCTGCTTATGTATGCTAACAGGCATGTATGAGATACACGCTAATTCCATACTGGGGATAAAATACCCTCTCGGCATCTCACTACCATCCCACACTGCACGGAGTCTGGGAATGGGGAATGCCTCATGCGGAGAAAAAAACAAGTACACCTCCATACTCGGAAACCCCGCAAATCTTGGCTACATCAGATCCAGCGTATTCACATCGCTCGTTGCGTTTAATGGAATTCAGATACGCGATACCCGCAGCAGCACAGAGCATTTCGGGTGGCTCCCTACTCAATTTTCGGTTACCGTTCCTGCAGGCGAAAAAGGGAGTCTCGGGTTTTCTTTTCAGCGGACACATGAAATGACGACAAAATGGCGGAATGCGTCTGCGTATGTCTCCGATTTCACCTCCATCGATTCCATTAGCAGCGGGATTTCACAAAACGGAGGCAAAAAAACTTTGAGTGCGGGCTATGGCCATTCATTCAAACGCTACAGCGTTGGCCTCTCCTATAAACGAATAATCCTTGCGAAAGACAGTTCACATATCAAAACCGCCTATACACGCCCATTCGATACCAAACATGGTACAGTAAAAAAAACCGTCTCGGACAGCACCGGTATCGAAGGAAGCTTCAACGGTATCGATATCGGCGCAATGGCCGAATTCGCTCCCATACGAGTCGGCGCTTCTGTACGATATTTCCTTGATGCCGACATCATGCGCCGGCACACGCTCTACAAATCGGACGACACGCTCTTGTATCGCGCCACCCGGACGCAGCTTTCCCTGCCTCCCCAGCTGCGCACCGGAATCTCGTATGAATTTCCGCCACATTTCAGTGCAGCAGCAGATATGGAATTAACCGCGTGGAATCGTGCGCATACCGCAAAGCTCCTTCCCAATGCCACACGCGAATATGCTCTCAGCGTCCATTGCGGAGCCGAATACATACCTGCACCGCAGCTTCTCACACCAAAATATTGGCAGACCATGCAATATCGGGCAGGTTTTTCGCTTTCACAACTGCCCAGAAAAACGCACATACGGCAACAGGTATCAGTTGGTCTCGGTCTGCCACTGAAGTCATTCGGAATACTCGATCTCGCGATTGTTGCAGGCAGACGACAGAGTGATGAATTCAAAACCGCCGAGCGATTCGCTTCACTGGTGATTGGACTGAGCGGATCACAGCAGTGGAGCAGCTCTTCGGGCGAATGAACACGTCACACCGGCATATTACACAACAATAAAGAGGTACGAGGGCTCACTACGTAAAACGATGGTATTTTGTTTTATAGCACTGTAGGATATGCATTGTACAGGCATCAGCCCCCAGCCTGTCAAAAAGTCTCCATAAATGCGTTCATATTTTCATATCGGCTGATGATCAATGGTTGGATTTACCTCATACATCGAATTATATTATAACCGGTATTCTTTTGGTATGTTCAAAAGAGAATGTACCCACGGACTTGCTTAAGAAAGGATATACAAATGAAAAATAACACGATCCCGACACGCGTTATGCTAAGCTCAGTTGCACTTTTCTGCATGGTCTTTCACAGCCACGCACAAAATACCGTAGGGGTGTATGCGTCCACGGGATATGCATTCGGTATCGGCGGGCGTTACGTCGGGACGTCGGAATTTAAGAATCCCGATAAAGATCATTATAGCAACATGGGCTCCGGAATACGGATTAATGCAGGTGGATCCTACAAGCTGCTGGATAATCTCTATGTAAAAGGCGGATTCACGTATACCCACGGGTTTCCCGCAGTTACCATATACGACAGTGTTAATCTAATAATAACTTATGCCGAACAGAGTATTAAATATCAACACAGCCGGTTCGGCATCCCGGTATACGTACAGCACTACGTACGTATTCTCGAGCTTATCGATATGTACATTCAGCTTGGAACCGGCATTACATTCAACTTTTCTTCAAGGGAAATAGAACAGTTCGATCACGATGATGCACTCAGCTTAGATGCAGAAGCAACGCTGATCGATAAAAACTCTATATCACTCCCTCTGTATGGTGCGGTTGGTGTTGATTACCCGCTGAATGATTTTGCGTTTCTGGTGGCAGAAATAGGGTTTGAGGCCAGTAATATCACCCTGTACGGATACGAAGCCACCGAAAGCAAAAACCTTAACGTCCTTTCCGGATACAGCGGTAACGTCAATTACGAAAAGAATGCAAACGACCGCCAGCAGCCCCGGAAAACACCGGCATCCAATATATATATGCATATAGGCACACGTTTTTTCATCTATTAATCAATATTATTCACTTCAGGAGGACGCACCTATGTCGCATGAAATGACCGATATGCATCTTCGAAATGCCTACGGTGGAGAATCGATGGCGCACATGCGCTATAATATATGGGGATCCATCGCGCACAACGAAGGTTTCCCAAATGTCGCACGCCTGTTCAATGCAATAAGCTATGCAGAGCAGGTACATGCAACCAATCATTTCAACGTACTTGGCAGTGAAAAAGGTGATTATACGGCAAATTCAGGCGCGGTGTTCGGCGCCGGTTCCACATCCCAGAATCTTCAGGGTGGTATCGACGGCGAAGTCTTTGAAATAGAAGAGATGTATCCCGTGTATCTCGAATCGGCGGCCTTCCAGAATGAAAAGGGTGCGAAACGCTCGTTTCACTATTCACTCTGTGCTGAAAAAATCCATGCCGAGATGTTCAGAAACGCGAAGGAATCGGTCGACAAGGGAGACGACATCACCCTCGGGCCTGTTCGTATCTGTGACGTATGCGGACATACCACCGAAGGCGACGTCCCTGACAAGTGCCCGGTATGCGGCGCGCGCGCGGATAAATTCACCTCATTCGAATAAAGGAACTCGTATGCACGTTTATGTAGACCAGGATATTTGCACCGGTTGTGGGGTCTGTCCCACGTTATGCCCCGATGTTTTTACCATGTCACCCACCGGGGTTGCGGAAACACTGGTGGAGGAAGTACCCGGTGATATGGAAGACCAATGCAGCGATGCAGCCGATCGCTGCCCGGTCGAAGCTATTGCCCTTGAAGAACTATGACAGAATAACGCTGTTACTACGAACCACAACCTATTGCAGTAGATTCGCCGGCTGATTTTCCCGGTACCTGAAAAAGCACGGTCTCCTCTGCATTTATCGGGATCGTGCTTTTTCCCACAACACTGTATCGACATAAAGCCGTGTGTAATGACGTTGTTTACACAGCCGCACCACCGGCAGTGCATCGTCTCCCCGGATAATTCTGTCGACAACAGGCGCTTTTTTTTCTCCGGTCGCAAAAATCACGGCCTCATCCGACTCGATTATTGCACGCGGCGCAAGACTTATCCTCTCATGCGGTGGCGCGGGGCTGTGCGTCTCTACCACCATGCACTCAAAATTATCGAGCCCCTCTGTTGCGGGGAAAAGACTCGCGGTATGACCGTCCTGCCCCACCCCGAGCATCACCACATCAAAACGCATGCCGTTGTCATACAAGAAACGTGAAAGCATCTCACGATACTGCTGCGCACTGTGTACATGCGCTTCTATTGTATCTTGTCGCCCGAGTGGTTTAAAAAAAAGCCGCCACGCATTTCCCCAGTTGCTTTGTGCATCGGTAAAAGGGACCTTTCGCTCATCAACAGGGAAAAAATGCGTTGACGAACAATCGGGTTTCTGCTCCCTCCATATCGAAAAAAGCCGGGCAAATGTCGATCCGCCGGAAAGCGCAACAAATCGTCTGCTTAGTAACGGCATACTCTTTCGCGCACATTCATCAAAAGAGTCACATACCTCGATATCGACTGTGCTGTCGACATCGAGCAGCACTGTGTGGGCGGTACACGACATAGAGCAACGCAGGATATGTTTAAATTCCGCAGCAACTCGAGCAGCTTCCGCTACTGCAGCTTCCCTGCGGGGCGTAGGCGCAGCTTTGGTCACCCGAAGAAGAGACGTTGCCGAACCTTGACATTTTCTTTTCGGTACGGGTAGACGTGCATTTGGGACATGCCGGAGCTGCCTGGGCTGAATTTTTGACGAGTTCCTCGTATTCCGTTCCGCATTCGGTACAGCGGTATTCATATAACGGCATCACTACCTCCTCACATAAAAGCGTATACTACGTACTATGTTAATTGTGACAAAAAATCTGATAACAGAGGGAAAACTCCCCCTCCGTTATCAGTTGGCGCTGTTAATTGCATCAAGGTAAACCTGTTCCGGCTGTACACCAACCAGCTGGTTTACCACTTCTCCGTTCTTAAAAATAATAACTGTCGGGATCCCGCTGATATTGTAATTCATCGCGGTTTGCGGGTTATCGTCTACATTGCACTTTACGACCCGGGCGTTGTCCCCGACTTTCTCATCGATGCTTTCCAACACCGGCGTCAACATTCTGCACGGGCCACACCACGGCGCCCAGAAATCGACTACCACCGGTTTTTCGGAATCGAGCACATCGTTTTTGAATGTGGCATCGCTGGTTTCATGTGGCATACGTCATCTCCTTGTTACATGAAAGATAATAAAAATAATGTTGATTTTTCGTTTCTGCAAATATAAATGCAAATTGTATGCCAAAAATGCAAAATTCGTATGCCACAGTACCATTTGACATCCATTTTACACACGCTTTATGTAGTATAACCAGCCGTGTCGGGAAAAAGGACCGTTCTCACATTTCTGCTGCATCAAAGCTTTTCATTGCTGTATACATTCGCAGTGTGCAGAATATTGTATGCGGTATTTTTTTCAGACACGGCTGATATGTGGCATGAATATTGCATATTAGTATTGCAATACGTACGTTGATGATTACAGATACGTCCGATCTTTTTGCGCTACATTTCAGACTAAAAGGAACGTATATCAAGCAATCGCCGTTTTTTCTATCATTTACCACAGGAGTGAACCATGGTACTCAAATCGCTTATCGGAATAGTTGCAGGTGCTGCAGTGGGTTTTTTATTTTATCGGTTGATAGGATGCTCCGCAGGGACCTGCCCTATTACGGGGAATCCGTATGCAAGCACTATTTACGGTGCCCTATTGGGGTTTCTTATCGCAAGCGTGTAAGTGTCTATTAAATATTTTTTAGACAGTTTTGTGAGACACATGTGTAGGTGTCATTAATTTCGAGACACATTTATAATGAGTAAAGGAGATAGTATGCTGACGATGCTCTTTCAAAGAAAAATCGTGGTTGCAGTGTTAGTTTTCACTGCGTGTGCAGGAATCATCCAGTCTCACGCTGAAAGCGAAGCCGGTGAAAGCACCGACTCTGCAGCTGCAATCACCACCATCGGCTCAATGGATGAGCTGAAACAAATTATAAATGACGCTTCGACCGAACTTCTTATGTTCGATTTATATGCCGACTGGTGTGCTCCCTGCAGAATGCTCGCACCACGTATAAGAAAACTCGCTGCGCAACACCGCGATAAAGTAACGGTATATAAAATAGACGTCGACAAATCCCCCAAGGTCGCATCAGCATTCGGGGCACGCGGAATACCCTATGTAGTATTCGTAAAAGAGAAAAAAGCGGTTGAAGCTGTTTCGGGTATACGTTCTCATGCCACCTATACCCGCATTATTAACCGTTATACGCATGCAAACGACAGTACGGACGGATAAGTTGGACGACATGTGGTATTGTGAAGAACAATAATTGTATATTTATACGCTTTCTTTGCTGCAGTGAAGACCGAAAATTATCCTTTAGTTCTGCACTGCGCATCAAATGGAAGAGTACATTTTTTAACCCCATAAAAAGGAGTTTCATATGGGAGATCGCGGAAGAGGAATACTCGGTATCGACGTAAATGAAGTACTCGAATTGCTTAACCATGCATTTGCCGACGAATGGCTAGCCTATTACCAGTACTGGCTTGGCGCTAAAATCGCCAAAGGACCTATGAAGGAATCGGTAATCGCGGAGCTCATGCAGCATTCAACCGACGAGCTGCGGCATGCCGACATGATTGCCAACCGAATTGTACAACTCGGCGGCACACCGGTCACTACCCCCGAAAAATGGTACAAGGAAACCAACTGCGGGTACGAAGAACCATCCGACCCCTTTGTAAAGACACTGCTTACCCAGAACATTAAGGGTGAACAGTGCGCCATCGATGTCTACCAGTCACTGCTTCAGAAAACGGCAAACACCGATCCGGTAACCTACAACACCGTACTGCAGGTACTGCAGGATGAAGTGGAACACGAAGAGGATCTGCAGTCACTGCTGGAAGACTTCAACATGATGATGGAAAAGAAAGGATAGCATCATCGCGAACTTATTACCGCTATTATTCCTGTGCGTATACTACCCCTCCGCCTCTGTCTGTGTGTGAGGGGTATATTATTCCATCGCCGCTGCCGATGCAGCGGCCATATCTCCAGGAAATTTGTGTACATTAGCCACTCATGATTCCACTACGTGACGACAATCCCACCGTACACCGTTCCGTGGCCACGCTGGCGATAATCGGCATCAATGCGGCGGTATGGTTTTTTATCCAGGGGGCCGGTTTCAATCCTGCCCTGGTAGATTCGGTATGCCGTTTCGGGATGATACCGGCGGAGCTGGCCGGCAATGTCGATCCCGGTACCCGGGTGCAGCTCGGCCGACAGGTCTCGTGCGTACTTGACGGCAATCCCAACTGGCATTCACTCATCACATCGATGTTCATGCACGGCGGATGGCTGCATATCATAGGTAACATGTGGTTTCTTTACGTGTTCGGGGATAACGTGGAAGATGTAATGGGACCGTTCAAATTCATAGTGTTCTACCTGTTGTGCGGACTTGCCGCAGAAGGAACCCAGTATCTTTCCAATCCTTCCAGCACGCTGCCTATGGTCGGAGCCTCGGGAGCGATCGGCGGAGTCATGGGTGCCTATGCGGTTTTGTTTCCGCGTGCACCGGTACATGTGCTGGTTCTTGCAGGATTTTTCCTTACCCGGGTAGTCGTTCCCGCGTTTTTTATGCTGGGATTCTGGTTGTTTTTCCAGCTGATCGCGGGATTGTTTCAGGGAGGCAGCGAAGGCGGAGTCGCGTTCTGGGCCCATATCGGCGGCTTTGTCAGCGGAATCATATTGCTGCGTTTTTTCTGCAGCTCGACCCGTGTGGAGGAATGCCGTACCAGACGAGGCCGTACCCGCAGCTGGCTTACGCGTGCCACGCGCAGGTAATGGCGACAGCGACAAATATCGAAACACAACTGTTTATTTATTCATACTAAAAAAGGAGCGTGTAATGCTGGAAAAAAAACAAATTTACAAATGTGAAAAATGCGGTAACCTGGTCGAGGGACTCTGGAATGGAAAACCGAGCGTCAAATGCTGCGGTGAGCCTATGACCAAACTTGAGCCCAATACGGTCGATGCGGCAAAAGAGAAACACGTACCGGTAATCGAACGTGATGGAAATACCGTAACCGTAAAAGTGGGATCGAATCCCCATCCCATGGATCCTGACCACTATATTCTTTTCGTGGAGCTTCTGGATGGCGACAAGGTACTCCGCCACGATTTCAAGGAAGGTGACACGGTTGCGCACGCACGGTTTTGTGTAGAAGGCAATAATCCCCTTACCGCGCGCGAATATTGCAATAAGCACGGTTTGTGGTCGGGACGTGAATAAGCGTTTTTTTATCTATCTGCCGGTTCGATCTCACCGGCAGATAGAATATCAGTAAAGGAGTACCCCATGTCTGACAATAAATTTGAAGAACTGCTTCAATTTGCAATACACGAAGAGACTAATGCAGCCCGGCTGTACGAATCGATCGCAGAAAAAATCAATTCCCGTACTACACAGAAAACACTGCAGGATATGGCTGCCATGGAGTGGGACCATAAGAGAAAAATCGAATCGTTCAAGGAGACGGGCAGCGCCCGGTTTCCGCAACCAAAGCAGGTGGAAGATCTGCACATATCCGATTACATGGTCTCAGAAAAACTCAATCCTGACAGCGATCCACAGGATGTACTCGTATTTGCCATGAAGGAGGAACAAAAGGCATACGAACTCTATTCAAGGCTGGCATCGATCGCTGATCACGAGAAAACCAGAGCGCTTTTCGAAGCCCTTGCAGGAGAAGAGAAACAACACAAATACAGACTCGAAAAAGAGTATGAAGATTCCACCTTTTCGTGGGAAAACTGAGTTTCATCTGAACCAAGGGTTTTTTCCACCTGAATTCAGCGGTTGTTTTGATGAAAACTGCGCTAAGCGGTACTGCTTTTGTGTTGTTCAAAATTATGGAAATACGAGGTAGTAGGAATACTATTTTTTCCCATACGGTATAACGATAGTTACCGCTCATCTTTTCCACTTTATTTACGGAGGTACCATTATGAAAAAGTATGTATGTGATGTGTGCGGCTATGTCTATGATCCGCAAGCAGGTGATCCGGACAACGGCGTACAACCCGGAACCGCATTTGAGAATCTCCCGGACGACTGGGTCTGCCCGGAATGCGGTGCGGGAAAAGACGAATTTTCGGTAATGGAATAATACGCATGCCGCCACAGGGGAGTTTCTTCTGCGGCGGCCTCTGTTTTTCATCCGGACCGCATGGGACTGCAGCGCAAAAGATGCGCGGCCCCTCAGCGCTTTCGTATCACCTGCATTCTTTACACCACCACCCGTTCCCCATCCTGATACGAAACAGGCACCACGTCACACAACAGTGTTTCTACACCCGCGCCTGTATTGCAGTAGCAGATGAGTGCCTGCCGTTGTCCCCACCTGCAGAGAGACAAAGGATATAATATGGGCGAACAAACCGCCATAATAATAGTCGGTGCGTCCGGAGACCTTGCAAAACGCAAGCTGGTACCTGCACTTGCCGAGTTACATGAAAGAGCCGAAATCCCCCGCATCAATGCGATCGTGGGTACCGGGCGCAGCGATTTTTCGAATCAGTCATTCAGAAACAGATTCGATGTTCCCGACGCATTTGCACCGCTTCTGTTTTATCACCAGGGAATAGAGGGACTGTATGAATACGTAAATTCTCTCGGCCACTTTTCCCATATCGTGGTATTTCTCGCAATTCCACCGCACGCGTACGCACGAACAGCCCAAAAGCTCTCGCTGGACGGGTT
Source organism: uncultured Fibrobacterota bacterium (assembly GCA_964589825.1). Taxonomy (GTDB): domain Bacteria; phylum Fibrobacterota; class Chitinivibrionia; order Chitinivibrionales; family WJKA01; genus CAZPUS01. The sequence continues at coordinate 39,592 of CAZPUS010000007.1, forward strand.
TGGCGAACGGACATCACTGGTCATCGAAAAACCGTTCGGCCATGATTACGAATCCGCCCGCATACTCAATTCGGAACTTGCACAGTATTTCGAAGAAGCGCATATCTACCGTATCGACCATTATCTGGCCAAGGAAGCGGTACAGAATATACTCGTGTTTCGTTTTGCCAACGCCATTTTCGAACCGGTCTGGAACAGCAAATACATCGAATCGATACAGATAAATGCGTTCGAAGATACCGGCATCGGTTCACGGGCACAATATTTCGATTCCGCAGGCATAATCCGTGACATGGTACAGAACCATTTGACGCAGCTGTTGTGCCTTATAACCATGGAGCCGCCGGCAACCCTCGATGCGGAGGATATCCGTACCGAAAAAATGGATATACTCAAAAACCTCGAAGTGGCATCATGCTCACGCTGGCAGTACGAAGGCTACATGCAGGAAAAGGGCGTCGCTTCCGATTCCCGTACCGAAACTTTTGCGGAAATCAAGGCGAAAATCAACAATTTCAGATGGGCCGGCACCCCGATATATATACGCACGGGAAAAGCACTTCCCCGGCGTGGTACCGAAATCGGTATCAGGTTCAGATCGGTACCGCCGATTCTTTACAATACCACGAACCAGATCGAACGCAACAAAATAATCTTCATGATACAGCCGGTGGCGGGAATTCATGTCGACCTTTCCGGGAAAAAGCCGGGCAGCGAGAATACGGTTATCCGTACCGACATGAAATTCTGCTACCGTGACATTTTCAGGGGCATAATACCCGAAGCGTACCAGCGTCTTTTGTGTGATGTGGTTCGCGGAGACAGAACGCTCTTTGTAGGGGCCAAAGAGACCGAACGTGCGTGGAAAGTCTACGAACCGGTTCTTGACAAAGGTGAAAATAAAATCTATACAAAAGGGACCGTACCCCCCACTTGTTTCGGCGAAGAATGGATCGATTTTCACAAGTATGTCATTTCCTGTTCCAGAGGGGACAAAAAGGCTTCTTCGACCGAAGAAGATTGATCCGGGGATAATGCTGCTGACCGCAAGGACGCTTCTGTGGTCATACCACAAACAGCACATCGAAATGAGCCCGGCTCGCCACAGCTTTCATCACCACAACCGCTCAGTTCAGCTCAATATAAAAAATCATGGCTTTTATACTTCAACAAAAGGAGTTTCCACATGAACGCACTCAAAATAGGAGAAAATATCTACTGGGTCGGTGCCATAGACTGGAATCTGCGCAATTTTCACGGCTACCTCACGCAACGGGGTTCCACCTATAACGCTTATCTTATTATCGATGAAAAGGTAACACTTATCGACACGGTAAAGCATTATCTTGCAGATGAAATGATGGCGCGTATCTGCTCGGTAATCGATCCGTCACGCCTCGACTACATTGTTGCCAATCACGTGGAAATGGACCACTCCGGTTCACTCCCCCGGATTCTGCAGCACGCGCCGAAGGCGCAGGTAATTGCCAGTCAAAAAGGAGCTGCGGGACTTGAAATGCATTATGAGCTGCCCTGCGAGGTGACAGGCAAAAAAAGCGGAGAACAGCTACGGCTGGGAGCAAATACGCTTCAGTTTCTGAGTACACCCATGGTACACTGGCCGGATAACATGGTCACCTACCTGCCACAACAGAAAATTCTCTTTTCCAATGACAGCTTCGGACAGCATTGTGCGTCGGCAGAACGCTTTGACGATGAATTCCCCTTTGATATTCTTATGGAAGAGGCAAAAAAATATTACGCCAATATCGTCATGCCATACGGGAAACAGGCTAAAAAAGAGCTGGATGCCGCATCCGATCTTTCCATCGAACTCATCGCACCCAGCCACGGCCTTATGTGGCGTTCTCATATACCTGCCATAGTAAATGAATACACGAAATGGGCCACCAATACCGTCGAAGAAAAGGCGATTATCGTCTACGATACCATGTGGAAATCGACGCAGAAAATGGCGTACGTCATAGCGGATGCTTTCAATGACCAGGGCATTCCGGCAACCATGTGTAATCTGCAGACCAACCACATTTCGGATATTGTAACCATGCTGATCGATGCACGCTACTGTGCGGTCGGCTCCCCTACCCTCAACCAGAATATGCTGCCCACGGTAGCTTCATTCTGCACCTATTTCAGGGGACTCGCGCCAAAAGGAACACCAAAAAAAGGGATCGCGTTCGGCTCCTACGGGTGGGCGGAGAAGGGAGTAAGCCAGATCAAAGAGGAATTCGAAAAAAGCAACGTGGAATGTATTGCGTCGCTTACCAGCCAGTATATTCCCGGCACACAACAGCGGACGCAGTTGTATAAAGAAGTGACCGACGCACTCAACGCTCACGCAGCCCCGCAGCAATAGCGCAGCCATACCCAGAAACTCTTGAGCGCTTTTTGGAAAAAAAACGCGTATGACACGAATAGAACGCCTTGGCCGAATACTGGAGTCTGTATACCGGGAATTCAACCGACGCGAGCTTGTTGCCTATGATCCTTTGCGATGCGTACATGCGCAGAGTCAGAACCGCGACCGGGAAATAGTGGGTCTTCTCGCCTCATGTCTGGCATACGGCAGACGTGATAAAATCATTGAGGCGGTTACTGAATGCAGACACAGAATGGGCGATGGTACGGTGGTGGATTTCATTGCAGACAGTAGTTACACTGAAAAAAAACGTCTGTTTCGCAATTTCACCTACCGTTTTAATACCGGCAATGATATCGCCCTTCTTCTCCAGACAACGGGGCGTATACTCCGGCGTTATGGCTCGATAGAAGCGTTTTTCAGCAATTGCAGTGATACAGCCGGCGGTGACGCCGCGCTTCGTCTCGATGCGTTTTCTGCCGGCTTTCTCTCACATGCCTGTTGTATTGAAAAAAGTATCCCACGCTCATTTGCCTATCTTTTTCCCTCTCCCCGCAACGGGAGTGCATGCAAGCGTGCCAATTTGTATTTTAGATGGATGGTGCGTGGGTGCGATGGTATTGATTGCGGAATATGGGAAAGTGCTTCCCCGGAAACGCTTGTCATTCCATTGGATGTGCATATTGCACGTGCGGCCCGTTTTCTCGGGATTTGTTCGCGTTCGCAGGCCGACTGGAAAACAGCACAGCTGATAACGCAGCAATTAAAACGAGTCTGCACTCACGACCCTGTACGCTACGATTTTTCTCTGTGCCAGTTCGGCATGCTGGTACAGACCAACAGCAATAAAGCCAAACGATTATGTCAAATAAAGAATTGACGTTTACAGGACTTTCCATAAGCTCCGGCAAGATATATGCTGAAGTGTGTCTTTATTCGGCGGAACACGGCACGCGCCCTCTTCACAAACTGCAGAATCAGCAACAGATCGATAATGAAATCGAAAAGTTCAACGATGCGATCGAAGCCTGCTCACACGATCTTGAACTTGTGTCTGAGAAGGTAAAAAAGAATGTAGGAGAAGCGGAAGCCGCTATTTTCAACGTACAGCGCCTTATCATGAACGATGATAATATTCTCCAGTCGATACGCAATTCGATACACAAAGAGAGAAAAAATGCAGAGACGGCGGTCACCGAAGTCTTCGAATCATACGAAGACAAATTTTCCAATCTTGAAAACCAGTATTTCAAACAGCGCTCCAATGATATCGACGAAGTAAAACGCCGGCTGCTCAGAACACTGCGCAATACCCGCCCGGGATTCAGGTGTGAAGGACAAAAACAATGCGCCCGGGGGAAAAACAGGGTAATTGTGGCCAGGGAATTGACCGCCGATATGATGGCCAATATGGATTTTGAAAATATCCGGGGTCTTGTCACCGAACATGGCGGCCGTTCATCACATGCCGCGATTATCGCTCGCTCGGTCGGTATTCCAGCGGTAAGCGGTATACCGCACATATACGAGAATGTTGCCTGTGGCACCAATCTTTTGCTCGATGGCGATGCCGGGACGGTAATCATCGAACCGTCTGAAGCCACGGTACAAAAACTGCTCGCAGAAGAGACTGAAAAAGAGAAAGAGGAAGTACGGGTCAAAAGCCCCGCAGGAACGATGGTTATGGCCAACGCAAGTATGATGGAGGATGTGCGCCAGGCAGCCTCTCTGCACGCGGACGGCATCGGGCTCTTTCGCACCGAAATCCTTTTCATGCAGAGCGGGCGCCTGCTTAACGAGCAGGAGCAGTTCGGCTACTATTCCGAGGTCTATCGGCATCTTGGCGACCGGCCCGTCACCTTTCGCCTTCTCGATATCGGCGGTGACAAGGCGCTTCCGTTTCTACGGATTAAAAAAGAAGCCAATCCCTATCTCGGATGGCGGGGTGCACGTTTTCTTCTCGGCAACAACGATATCTTTGCCACACAGGTAAAAGCATTGCTTCGTCTGAGTACACTTGGAAAAGTCCGGATTCTTTTCCCCATGATCGTCGATGTCAACCAGACCGATTCACTAATCCGGCGCGTACGGGAACTGATGGTCTCTGAACCCGATATTAATTCGGAGAATGTGAGTCTTGGTGTCATGTTCGAGGTCCCGAGTGCCTGTATGCAGGCGGAGACAATCCTCGAACGGGTCGATTTCGGCAGTATCGGATCCAACGATCTTATTCAGTATCTCTTTGCAGTAGACCGCGATAACGATATGGTTTCCCAGGATTACAATCCGCAACACACAATTCTGTGGGATATCCTCCAGCGTCTGAGCGATTCTGCAAAAAAATTGGACAAATCGCTTTCGATCTGTGGCGAAATGGCCGGAAGAAAGGGCGTTGCCGGAGAGCTTTACGATATAGGCATTACTTCGTTGAGTGTGACTCCTAAACTTATACCCCGCGTTCGAAGTGAACTTACCGAACACATAACCATTCCCAAAACTGCCAATGCAGCACAGTAATATTCTTTTTCTGTGCACCCATAACTCGGTACGAAGTCAGATGGCAGAAGGATTTGCCCGGGCATATGCACCGCCGGGTGTGCATGTTTTCAGTGCAGGTATGGAAACCTCTCCCGTCGATACTGTTGCTGTCAAAATTATGCAGGAGTACAATATCGACATCTCCTCCCAGCACCCCGACACCATCGACTCTGTTGCGACCACTCACTTTGATCTTATTATTACCCTGTGCGATAAATCGAGACACTCATGTCCTTTATTCCCCGGCTCTCCGGCTATTGTTCACTGGGAAATTCCTTCCCCCGCAGAAAAGAACCCGGAAGATAAAAAGGACAAAGCGCTGCGCACAACCGCACGTACGATACACGATCTCACTTTTAATCTGTTTAAACAGGGCTACTTCAGGGCCTTTTTGCAGCAGAAGCAGAACACCGACAACATACTCGATGCAATTTCGGACGGCATAATCGCGTTCGATCTCACACGTACGATTTTTCTTTTCAGCAGAGGGGCGGAACGTGTGACCGGTTTTCGAGCATCCGAGGTGATAGGCAAAGACAGCTGCGGCGTATTTTACCCGCAGCTTTTCGGAGAACGATGCATTTTCGACGCATCCATCGATCAGCAGCTGCAGGAAAATGACCATCATTATACCAGTTTCATTATAGACAAAGCGGGTACCCGCAAAGAAATCGATGTCTCGGTCATGCCGCTTTGGGAAGATGGGCGACGTGTGGGCGCAATCGCGATTCTGCACGATAACAGTGAACTCAACACCCTCAGACGTCGCGTCAAGGAGGAGTACAGTTTTCGTGGCATTATAGGCCATGATCATTCGATGCAGCAAATTTACGAACTCATCCGGGATATGACCGAATTCGACTACCCGGTCTGTATTACGGGAGAGACCGGGACCGGAAAGGAACTCGTCGCCCGTGCGATCCACAACGAAAGCACGAGGAAAAACGGACCATTCGTGCCTGTCAACTGCGCGGCACTTCCCGAAGGTACCCTTGAAAGCGAGCTTTTCGGTCATGTCAGGGGCGCTTTTACACATGCGATACGCGATAAAAAAGGACGGTTCGAAATTGCACATACCGGAACCCTGTTTCTCGACGAAGTCGCGGAACTTTCAACCAAAACGCAGACAAAACTGCTGCGTGTGCTGCAGGAAGGCACGTTCGAACCGGTTGGAGGAGAAAAAAGTATTACGGTGGATGTACGCATCATCAGCGCCACGAATAAAAACCTCAGGGAATATATTACCCGTGGTGAATTCAGAGAAGATCTGTTTTACCGGCTCGCCGTGGTCCCTATCGAGATGCCTCCGCTTCGCAAAAGACGCAACGACATTCTTCTCCTTGCCCGGTATTTTCTTGACAGAGAAAGAAAAAAACTCGCGCGCGCTCCGGTAAGTCTCTCTCATCGCGCCGGGTCTCTTCTCATTTCCTATGCATGGCCGGGCAATGTTCGCCAGTTACAGAATGCCACACAATTCGCATTGCTCAAGTGTAAATCGGATACCATACATCCTCATCACCTGCCCCCGGAAATAAAAGATACAGACGAATCCGGTAGTACCGAATCGGACATAACGTATCTCACACCGCCCGCAAGGAAGAAAAAACAAGTGCCAAAAGGTAAACGCGGCCGACATCCGCTTCTTTCACCGCAGGAAGTAAAAGAGGCGATCCGCCGCAGCGGGGGCAACAAGGCAAAGGCCGCACGAAGCCTGGGTATCGGTCGCGCCACTCTCTACAATTATCTCAAGACACATCCGCAGCGTTTTGACACGCAAGACGGAGACTAACCCCCCCCTCGGATTCACGGGTTTCTTTTTTACCGACGCTCCCCCGGATTCCTTCATAATACTATTTTTTTAGTTTGGTTGTGCGCGAAGAAGGAATGAGACGCTGCGCTTTACACGCGGAAAGAAGCTTTTTTACCCGTAACGAGATGAACCGCGGATGACTGATACATCCTTCATACGCATTGTGTCGTATTACGACATTTTTTTAAAACGCTGCATGTAAAGGAGAAGACATGAACTCTTTGCTCTACGCATTCGGCCTGACGCTCTTTGCCGGCATGGCAACCGGTATCGGAAGCATTATCGCATTCACCGCCCGTCGGACCAATCACCGTTTTCTCTCGGTCGCGACCGGCTTTTCCGCCGGAGTGATGCTCTATGTCTCTTTTGTGGAGATTTTTCTCAAAGGAACCGAATCGCTTGTCCGACAATACGGCGACTACTGGGGTCACTGGGTTAATGCAGCCTCTTTTTTCGGCGGCATACTGTTCATCGGCATAATCGACAACCTGATTCCTGCAGCCGAAAATCCTCATGAAACACATGCAGAAGAAGAAATGCGGCCTCTGCACGATACACAAAATAATGCCGAAATTGCTCAACCGGCTCCAGCTGATACACAGGCACAAACCAAAGAGGGTGTACACGATCATTCCCCTTCCGATAAATCGCTCTTAAGAATGGGGCTTTTTACTGCACTTGCAATCACGATACATAATTTCCCCGAAGGGCTGGCAACCTTTCTCTCGGCCCTTAACGATCCCGGCGTGGGACTGGCTATTGCGGTCGCGATTGCATTGCATAATATCCCGGAAGGAATCAGTGTATCGGTCCCCATATACTATTCAACCGGCAAACGCAGCAAAGCCTTTTTCTACTCTATGCTCAGCGGTGTTGCAGAGCCTCTCGGGGCGGTTGTAGCTTATATAGTACTTCGCCTTTTTATTGGCGATTCTTCATCGGTGGTACCTCCCCAGCTGATGGGGATTCTTTTCGGCGGGGTTGCCGGTATCATGGTCTATATAAGCCTTGACGAACTGCTGCCCACCAGTCGTGCCTACGGACGTGGCCACGACAGCCTTTTCGGATTAATGGCCGGTATGGCGGTAATGGCACTGAGCCTTCTGCTGATGAAATAAAGCTGCATGCGCTTTTTTTATATCCAGGTGTCATAGGCTTACGAAAGGTGATCATTTTTAACCTGAACTGCTGGCAGGAACCACGCAGTATATTATTTTTTCCTACACCTCGAAAAACCGCAACGTTTTTTCATTTATTCAAATAAGGATAGTACACATGATACCGATAAAAAACACCTCAGGAAAACCACATGTGTCCAAATCGATTTTTGGCGCACTGATGGCTATTGGTATTGGCAGCCACATCGTGCTCAGTCTCGTTACCGGATTCATTCAGAGCTGGTATACCGTTAAGATGCACAAACCGGTTAAAAAGATATTTACCCTGCTGAAAAAACTGCGTACAAAATCCCTTGTTCTGTTTTTTCTCTCATATGCAGTCCTTCTTTTCATTACCGCATGTAAATCGATTTTCAGCTCAGTAAAAGGTAAGTAATCTTTCCCTGGCATGCCGGGGGACGATCCGGGCATTTTTTGACAGCATGAACTCATCTTACCGTGTCCCCCCCCTTGCACATATCTCCTTACGACACGGAAAGCGGACCTGCCGTGTTATTTCCACAAACTGTCGTATAGTCTCTTTAAAGCCCGTATTGTTTTACGCACGAAGATATGACTGGATTCGCTCTTTTGCACAGGCAACGAACGCCATACCTTCTTGGGCGTCACGATTACGTATCAGCTCCCTGGGCAGGCCCTGCCTCTGCACAAAGGGACGCATGGCCGAATCATCCCCTACCTCGTTTACCGCATGAGAATCGCTGTTTATAACTACCGGACAGGCATGCACCTTACACGCATCGATCAAGGCTTCGACATGCCGGGACTCGACACGATTGTATACGATTTTCGAATTGTTAAGCTCCAGAGCCACGCCGCGCTCAGCGCATTCCGCTGCAAGCCGCGACATTTCCACCGGGAAATTGGGGTCATTGGGATGCGTAATCACTGCAATGTACGGATTTGCATCCAACGCCCTGATGACCATATCCGTATACTCCTGTGGCTTGAGTTTATGCGAAATATTGTGATGCAGCCCAAGCAGGACCACATCCATATAGGGCAGAAACTCTCTGGGGCAATCGACGGTCCCCTCGTGGTCTACTACATTTGATTCTATCCCCTTGAGCAGCCGGATACCATCTACCGGATCGTGCAGCCGTTCGTAGAACGAGCTGTTAATGTGACCGCCCAGTGACAGACCGTGATCAGTAATTGCAAGGGCCGTCATTTCGCGCGCACGGGCAGCCTCGAGCATCTCGATTATTGAATGCAGTCCACAACGACTGAAATGCGTATGCGCGTGCAAATCGACATGAATCATTGGTTTTTCTCCGGAAAAAAAGGCAGAGTGCCGCAAGGCGCGCTCTGCCTTATTGTTTTACTACACGTCAATAACGTTCACTCGTGTAACGCAGTTACTTTTTTTTGCGTGATTTGGCTTTTTCGCTGCGCTGCCTGATCGCGGCCTGTGCTGCGGCAAGACGTGCAATCGGCACACGATACGGCGAACAACTGACATAGTTGAGACCGACATCGGCAAAAAAGCCTACTGAATCGGGATCTCCACCGTGTTCTCCGCATACACCGCACTTGAGCGTCTTCTTGGTACTGCGACCACGCTCTACCGCTGTTTTAACCAGCTCTCCGACGCCTTCCTGATCGATGGAGGCAAATGGATCGGCTTTCAGCACTTTTTTGTCGATATATTCGCCCAGAAAGCTGCCGACATCATCTCGGCTGTAGCCCAGCGTCATCTGGGTCAGGTCATTGGTGCCGAAGGAAAAGAACTGCGCATTTTCAGCGACCTTATCCGCAACGAGTGTCGCACGCGGTATCTCGATCATGGTACCGACGGTATATTTCACCTTGGTACCCTTCTGTGCGATCACATCTTCCGCGGTTTCACGAATCACCTCTTCAAGAATGTCGAACTCTGCCTTGGTACCAATCAGCGGAACCATGATTTCAGGTTGTACATCGACTTTCTTTGCAGCCATATTGCATGCTGCTTCCATAATCGCGCGTGCCTGCATGCGGCAGATTTCTGGATAACTTATCGAAAGACGACATCCGCGGTGTCCCAGCATAGGATTCATCTCATGCAGTGAATCGACGAGTGTTTTCACTTCGCTCTCGTTGATTTTCATACGGGATGCCAGCTCTTTCTGACCATCTTTATCCTGGGGCAGGAATTCATGCAGCGGCGGATCGAGAAGACGAATCGTGACCGGATTGCCGTTCATTGCTTTGAAGATCCCTTCGAAATCCTTACGCTGATAGGGCAACAGTTTTTTAAGCGCTTTTTCTCTTCCGGCAGTATCTCCTGCAAGGATCATTTCCCGCATAGCCCAGATACGATCGCCTTCAAAGAACATATGCTCGGTCCGGCACAGTCCGATACCTTCGGCACCGAGTTTGATTGCATCTTCGGCGTCTTTGGGGGAATCGGCATTGGTACGCACTTTGAGTTTTTTATGTTTGTCGGCCCAGTCCATCACTTCCATAAAAATCTTGTAGTACGGATGGCGTTTCGACTTTGCGTCTCCCTTGAGCAGCCCGTTCACTACCGGTGAGGAGGACGTATCGATATGGCCGGAAATCACTTCACCGGTGCTACCGTCCAATGAAATCTCGTCGCCTTCTTTGAGTCTCTTGTTTCCAACGAGGATGCTCTTTTTCTTTTCGTCAATGGTGAGTTCACCAGCACCAACGATACAGCATTTCCCCCATCCACGGGCAACAACCGCGGCGTGGGAAGTCATTCCGCCGGTTGACGTCAGAATCGCTTCTGCCGCCCACATACCGCCAACGTCTTCAGGAGAGGTCTCTTTACGGCAGAGAATTACTTTTTTGCCGTTTTTATTCCACTCCTCTGCATCCTTTGCATTAAAAACGATTTTTCCGGTCGCAGCACCTGGTCCTGCAGGAAGTCCTTTTGTCAGCTTTCTCCCTTCCTTGATTGCCGCGTCTTTGGCCTTGGAGTCCAGAATCGGGAACATAAGCTGATTCAGATGCTCGCCTTCGATGCGTTTGATCGCCTCTTTCTGATTGATAAGCCCCTCTTTTTCCATGTCGACCGCGATTTTAACTGCTGCAAGTCCGGTACGTTTTCCGGTTCTGGTCTGCAGCATAAAAAGACGGCCTTCCTGGATGGTGAACTCGACGTCCTGCATGTCTTTATAATGCTTTTCGAGTTTTGTGCGAATCGTCATCAGTTGTTTGTAAATATCGGGCATCGCTTTTTTGAGCTGCGCCACCGGTTTTGGAGTACGTATTCCGGCAACCACGTCTTCTCCCTGCGCATCGACAAGGTATTCGCCGTAAAAATCGTTGCTTCCGTCGGAGGGGTTACGCGTAAACGCCACACCGGTTCCCGATTTTTTCCCCATATTACCGAATACCATTGCCTGGACATTTACACCGGTACCCCGCAAACCATCGATCTTATTGATTTTGCGGTACTGAATGGCACGCGGATTATTCCATGACCCGATAACCGCATCGATCGCTTTCTGCAGCTGCTGACGTGCTGCTGTGGGGAAGGCTTCCTTGACATGCTTTTTGTACACTTTTTTGTATGCGTCAACCACTTCTTTCAGTTCATCGACTTTGAGTTCGGTGTCAAGATTGCGTTTGTATTTCTTTTTAATTCTTGACAGCTCCTCTTCGAAATGCGCATGTTCCACTCCCATTGCGACATCACCGAACATATTTATGAAACGACGATATGAATCCCATGCCATACGTTCGTTCCCGGTCTTTTTAGCCAGTCCTTCGACCGCATCATCGTTTAGTCCGAGATTGAGAATCGTATCCATCATACCGGGCATTGAAACCGCCGCGCCACTGCGCACCGAAACAAGCAGCGGATTGTCTTTATCACCGAATTTTGCACCCATTTTTTTCTCGAGCGCCTTTATCGCCTTGTCAATCTCCCCCTGAAGTGTGGAGGGTTTCTTTTTTCCGTGTGAGTAATAGTACTCGCATACTTCAGTAGAAAGGGTGAATCCGGGAGGTACCGGAACCCCGGCATTCGACATCTCCGCCAGATTGGCACCCTTACCGCCCAACAGCTCCTTCATTGACGAATTTCCTTCGGCCTTTCCCATTCCAAACGAATAGACATATTTGGCCATTACATCCTCCAATTTGTTTATGAAATAATACAAATAACTAAAATTGCAGAATCCGTAAAATACATCCATCTAAAATGTATTTTCAAGATGTTGTATTAAAATTCGTGAAAAAGTAACTTAAAAAGTATATTAATATTGTAAAAAGGTTTCTTTTGACCGGCAAAACGTCATGAAACGAAACAATATCGCACTCGTACTGCAGCCATTCAAAAATTCAGTGGTAGACGAGTTAAAACTTAAAACGCTGTGTAATGCGTTTGCCTCGGATATGCTTTCGGCGCTTTCGCGATTCACGAATTTGCGCTGGAATATCGTGCTGCCCGGGTATATGCTGGACTACATCAGCCAGAAAAATCTGCTCTCCCTTCGATCTTTGATACAACAAGAAACCGCGGAGATGCTGACGACAGGATATACGGAACCGTTTCTCAGTCTCTCTCCTCAGTGGTTACTGCTGCACAATATACAACGCAGCATCGACCTTTTCCACGACAAACTCGGCATAAAGCCTCGTGGATACCTTCCCCCGTTTTCGAATTGGGAACCTTCCTGTATTGCCACGCTCAATGAAGCCGGAATGAGTTATGCAGTGCTTTCGAACGTGGTTTTCCCGCTCGAGAACAGGTATACCAATGGCTACTGGACAACAGAGCATCTCGGTGATTCCACGACTATCATTCCATCTCATACCGTCAAGCTCTCCGGTCATCCGATCACGTTTCACGCATCCCTGGAAGCGGCCATTCTGCATGCAAGAAGAAATCAGGTGCCTTGTATAAAATTGCTTATTGATATTACAAAAACCAGTAAAACCGCTCTCGCCGACAGAATCGCGACCGCTGCACACTTTTTTGAAAACAACCTTCTTAACCTTCACCCCCTGACATTCGAAGAGCTGCTCACGCTCAATTCAGCTGCAGGGATTCAGTACCTTCCGCAGAGTCTTGTAATACGGCGCGATGCACCCGAACGTATTTCTTATTTCAAAAACCATCTCTTCAGCTATGAACAAATCGGCATCCTGCACAGAAAACTGATGGAAATCGCCCGCAGCGCGTCAAAAATCGCCAACAAAAAGCAACAGAAACGAATTCTTGATCTGCTGTACTGGGCGCAGGATATTAACTGCTTTCTTCCCGGTGATTCAAGCGGATTTATCAGTCCTGTTCATCGCCTGTGGAGTTATGAGAAAATGATCAGGACCGAAATGCTGCACTACTCGATTGACAATGTGTCGGGCGGGCAGATTAAAATATTCGATTTTTTCAAAAACGGTATGAAGACATTGACCATGTCAAATAAAAAGCTCAAGCTGTATATCCACTATCAGAGCGGGGGATCGATTTTCGGTCTGGACTACCGGCCTATGCATTTGAATCTGAATGCCACCTACAGCAGCAACAGTTCATCCCGTCCCGATATAATCGTCCCCGGAAAGTCAAAATCGTGCTTTGTCGACCGTCTTCTTCTGCCATCTGTTACCAGAGCCGATTATATCAACAGGCGTTTCGCAGAACAAAGTGACGCATATTGCGGAAAATACGACTATGATGTCACACGAAATTCGCGTTCCATGAAATCGCTTCTAAAATATAACGGCTCGTTTTGCCAGCAGAAAAAACGATTTCCGATAACCATCGAAAAGGCGTTTACACTTCAGGAAAAAAATCCTCTGTTCTCTTTTAGTTATCAACTGTACAACCTCTCCCTTTCACCACTGCACTTTCGTCTTGCCATCGAGCTTAACTTTATGTTTCCCGGGGTGTTACGAAACGAGGCTTTTGCTTTTTCGGACAAAAAAAAATACACCCTCAGCAACTGTGCATTTACCTACTCCAATACGTCTAAATGGCGGATAGAAGACCGGATGACCGGTCTGAGGCTTATATTCGCTACGGTTAAGCCCCTTGACATATGGATATACGATTTTCGGCGTGAAGATCCCTCCCTTCAGCAATACCAGGGTACCGCAATCATTCTTACCACCTGCATCCATGCAAAAGAAAATATCGACTGGTCCCTTACCGGAAATATCACTTTTAAGCAGGATCAGCAGAAGGTGACGTCATTCGATGAAATCTGAAAACCTCGACATTGTCATTGAAAAAAAGGGACGTGCAACGTGGATCTATCTGCACGGCGCATTTCATGTCGAGGAGATGCCGAATATTACGAGCAAGATCGACAAACTCCTCTCTGACGGAAATGCGCTTATCATAGTGAATATGGAAGAAGTCACCACAATCGATTCCTCGGTAGTAAAATCATTCCTCACGCTACTCAACAATGTACGGGAAAAGGGTGGTGAACTCAAGCTTGTTTTTCAAAATCCGCAACTATGGCATATGTTCACGCCTTACAGATTGCTGTTCACGATTTACCCGGACGAAAAAAGCGCAGCCGCCCACGGTATTTTCGGCAGACTCAGACAACGGGGAAAAACGCTTCGACGAAAGACCGGCGTACGTCTTTCCGGCTCACTCGCGATTTTTATTCTTGCCATCCTTTGCGGATGGTTTATTACCCTTGCCATTATTATTCACATGCAGCATCAGCGAATCGAAACGCAACTATCCCGTATAGAGGAACTGAAAAAATGGAAACAACACACCCGCATTGAAATGGAAGAGCTACGCACACAGATAAAGCCGATTAAAGATCTGGGACTTATCCCGGATACACTCGAATCCCCGTGATGAGGGAATACAATACTGCTGTTACCATGAAACGCATTAGACAAAGATTTAGCCGATTCCTGATAGTTCACGGCAGACGTGTGTGGGTATCCGAATTTTTTAGTTTACTTTTTATCGCGTTCGTTGCACTCGTTCTTTTGAGCGAAACAGGTATTCTTCTCTACAAATCATTTCGTGTTGCATCTATAAACGACAGATTACTTGCGTTGCAGCTGGAAAAAATTCCGTTGCGTCATAGACTTGAAAAGTTTCGCAGTGCCCACAGAGTATTCAGGGAAAAACAAAACATTTCCGGCGCGATCGATCGTCTAACCCACGGACGGATCGACTCTCTTACCCGAAAACGACTTATAGATCTGGTATACAAAAACAGTCAGCGGTTCGGCTACGATCCCCTTCTGGTAATGGCGGTTATAAAAGTGGAAAGCTCGTTCGATCCTCACGCACTCGGTCGCTATAAAAGCGGTGAACTGAGCGGGGCGATGGGCCTTATGCAGCTCAAGCTTCCCGCTGCCAAGGAAGCGGCCCGCAAAATCGGCATGCAGTTCCACGGGTACAGGGACCTGTTCAAGCCGGAACGAAACATCATTCTCGGCATCACGTATCTTACTATGATGATATCCCGTTTCCGCAGCCTCAAACTCGGTATACTTGCCTATAACCAGGGGCCGGGCACTATATCACACGCCATCAGAAACGATCACAATCTCTCGATTTCGTATTACCGTAAAGTGATCGACAGTTACTATCATCTCAAGAATGCGATTCAAAGCGATCCTGCCCATAAAGAATCATTTCTTTCACTACAGTCATCTTTGAATAAAAGGTAGGAACTATGCTGAAAAGGTTACTCCACGTCATTCTACTTTTCTGCGATTTTGTTGTCGTACCGGTTGCTGTCTACAATTACCGGGCGGTTCAGCTGCTTAGTCAACACACAGAGGCTTCATTTTCTTGGTTTCAGTTCTGGTTTACCCACATTGGTTTTCTTTGTTTACTCGCTTTTCTTACTGTGTTCGAATTCCGCGGAGCGCTTCTCACCTACATTCTGCGGATCTGGTTCGGTGTTGCCGTTATCGGATTTATCATCGGTTTATTCATCCCCATCGGGGTTTAAGCGATAACGAACGGGCTTTCGTAACCGCATCCCGTATAAATCCGGTTTTCGCATTTGTATACCCTTCCCTGTCATTTCTGTAACGACTCGCCAGGTCGGTTTTTAATCGCTCATACGCACGGGCCGCTTCTTTATCGGTTCGCAGATATTCACAAAACCAGAGCTCATCCCAGTCGTCGAGATATCTGACATGAATATGAATGGTTTGTCCCTCAAACCCGTGTATCGTATACCCTTTTACATACATCATATGCGGAGGCGGATTTTCGGGACGCGGGATATAATGATACCCCGCACGCCTTAGCCGGGAAATCAACTCCCTGTCGGGCACGGATACCGACACCTCGAGCAAAATGTCGACTATCGGTTTTGCCTTCAGCCCCACGACCGACGTACTGCCGATATGCGTAATCCGTTCAATCTCTCCCGGCGAGAACAACTGTTGCAGGTATTTCTTTTCGGATAGGAACGCGGTTATCCACCCGGAATCGTATTCCCGAAGACGGATCGGGAACAGCATACCCAGCTCTGCCGGCGTCATTTCATCCAATCGGGAAGAATTATCGGGATCATGCACGTAAATGTTCCTCTACTTCACCAAACTGAACGTCAAGCTGCGCGACATGGTCCATTTGCTCTTGTAAAGGCTGCATTTTTTCCCCTTCCAACGCGTCTTTATGAATACAAGCTGTCTCAATATCTTCGTACAACCGTGAATAGAGCGATTGCATCGACTCTTGCAGATGGTTTAATTTTGCCGTTACATCCTCCTTTACCCGATTGCAAAGCGTTTCTATCGAATCGGCACAGAATGTATGAAGCGTAGACTGGACATACTGCGAAAACCACGACGACGCACTCCCGAACAACCTCTTCATAAAAGGAAGAGCCATCTGTACCGGAATCTCTTCTGTATCGGGCGGCACCCCCTCGAATTGCTGCGCCGGGGCCACTCTTTGTGTAAGCTGTACGATTTCTTCCTGATATGTCTGTGCCTGTTCCCGTATCAATCCCGCATTTTCATCGACTTTTTGCCTGAATTGTGTTAACCGGGCATTTACGTATTCATTAAACGGCCCATGAAGTGAGGCCTTTATCGCTTCGAACACATTTTCATGCAGCTGATAAAACAGCGCCGGAAACGACACCCGCACCGTTTTTATAGCGTTTGCAATCCCACCGGCCTGTGCAATTGAATTAAAATAGTCCTGAAGACGATAGTCGCAGTCGCTTTTTTTACGCTCTGCGGCCCGATCGACGTACTGACAAAGTGTTTCGATATATCCGGCCACTGCTTCGCTTTCTTCTTTTGCACTTGCTTCAACATTCCTGCAGATCTGCTGCCTTTGTTTTTGCGCGGCATGGCAGGATTCTATAGCCGCATTGAATTCATCCCGTTCTTTCTGCAAGCCTCGACGGATATGCAGTACGGCGTCCCTGAATTTCTTGTTAAGAGCCCATGAAAGCACAAAATATTTCTCTTTGCGGATAAATTCCTGCAGCGCGTGTTCGACTCGATGCATCCCGGACTCTTTCCAGCGTATTTCCCGGTCTCCTTCTTCTTCAGTAGACTGCAGCACACTGACGGGGAAAATGTTTTCACTATCTATATAACCAAAATTTTTGCTGATGGTTGAGTGAATGAATTCCCGTATTTTTTTATGCTCGTGTGCACCGAGAAGATCTATCTTATTATAAATAAAATAGACTCGGGGCACATAGGTATATACCTGTTTGAGAAACTCTATCTCCATCTGCGTAATCGGCAAATCGGCACTGAGCAGAAAAAAAGCAGCATCGCATTCACACAACATCTCTACAGTACGCTGTGTATTATGAATATACGTGGAGCCGAATCCCGGGGTATCGATTATCTGAGTGCCGTTTTCAAGAAGCGGTGAAGGGGCATAGACATGCACCTCTTCAACGCAGCAGCGATTGTTAGGGTTTTGTTCCTCGGTTACGTAGGTACATAAAAGATCTGTAATTTCATCCCTGTCATCATACACCTCTTTGTCAGGGGTGTCATTGTAAAAACGTATCGAGACACCTTCCCGCGATCCATAGGTGATAAATGTAGGCACATTCGTAAGCGGCAGTACAGATGAAGGAAGAGTAGTGGTACCAAGCAATGCATTGATAAAGCTGCTTTTTCCCCTGTTGAATTGACCAAGCACCGCAAAGTGCAGTCTTCCGTGAGCGAGTCGTTGCTTCAGCTCTTCGATTTCTTTTACATAAGCCGCATACCCCTCTCCGGGAAGCCGGGAACACAGAGAGAGCGCATAGTCGATTATTTCATCAATCGATGCATTCTGAGAAAGCTGCTCATTCATAAATCAACCAGTACACTTATAGGAAGCTTATCTGCGCGATTTTATCCTAAAAAAACTGCTGCCAGTCAGCACGGCACATCGCAGTTTTCGTCAAAACATTCGCTCAGTTTTAATGAAAAAAAATCCACGTATACCTGCGGATATACCACCAGGTAACGCATACTCCTTTAAAACCTTTCTTTTCGTACATAAGTACCATCTACATTCACAAACCGGAATTTTTCACCGATACGATTATACAAATACGAACAACGGCATCGATAATGGATCAATCCGTCATCAATCTCACGGTCCTCTTTTTTCGCCGTAATACACCTGCATATTACTAACATGCATCACGCAAATTCCCGGGCCAGTTCACGGATAAAAGATGGTAAAGATGTTTGTAGACTTTGACGCATAACATCAATGACTAAACCGGGATCGACACCACTTACAAGCTCAGCATATCCCGGGGCCGACGGCAATACGAGTCGTACACTGTTGCGAACCGTTTTCTTATCCGAACCCATGTACGCATAAAGACGATCATAGCGGGATCCGCTGTCCGAACGATGCTTCTCAGCCGCTTCCAGCGATTTCATTGGAATCTCCACGGGCGGGAATTGCTGAAAGATCTCATGATATGCCTTACGTGACTGCTCAGGTATACGATTCAGACGATCTGCACACAGTGTGGCACAGGCACATCCCCAGAGGACCGCTTCACCGTGCAGTAAATGCTGATAACCAAAATAGCGCTCGAGAGCATGTGCAAAGGTATGGCCGAAATTCAGAAGTGAACGCACCCCGCTCTGTTCGGTTTCGTCCTGTACCACAATATCCGCTTTTATTCGTACACTGCGGGAAATAGCGTCGGTAAGAAGAGAGGCTTCCGCGTTTCTAATACGTTCGCCATACATACGAATAAAGTCGAACATCGAATCGCCCCCGATAAATGCATACTTATAGACCTCACCGTAGCCTGCCATGAACTGGCGCTTTGGCAACGTGTCAAGCATCGCCGTATCAATCCATACGAGTGAGGGCTGATAAAAACTGCCAACAAGATTCTTTCCGGTGGAATGATTTACGCCGGTTTTTCCACCGACACTGGAATCGACCATCGCCAGCAGTGTGGTGGGTACCTGCACAAATGTAACCCCACGTGTATACGCGGATGCGGCAAAGCCGGTCAGATCTCCCACGACCCCACCGCCAAACGCAATTAGCACGCAATCCCGGTTACAATTCCTTGTGGCCAGTGAATCGAGAATGGTCCGCCACGTCTCGATTGTTTTATATTTTTCGCCATCCGGCAGGACAATACGAAACGCACCGAGTGATGATTCCCATTGTGCAAGCACTTCTGGATAGAGCTTTTCAAGGGTTGTATTGGTCACCAATGCACAGGTGGAGGCATCCAGCCGGGAACGTACGCAATCCGGAAACTCAGCGTGAATTGAATCGCCGATAATAATATCGTATCCGCGATTTTCCAGTTCAACAGGTATTGTGGTCATTCTACTCCCCTGCATATGATTATTCCGCCATCATTTTTATCGTATTATCACGACGCATATTCTTTCTCGGTTATTTGGGCACCGATTGCCGCAAAATCACGTGCAAATCCTGCATAGGTCACCTCAGCCGCCTCGGCGGTATCGATAACGGTTTCTCCCTGCGCTCCCATTGCCGCCACCGCGAGTGCCATGACCACTCTATGATCACTATGACCGCTTACCTGTGCCCCATGCAGTTGGCTGCAATGCACTTCAAGACCATCATTGCGTTCGTGTATATTCGCCCCCATTTTCCGTAGCTGCGACGCCATTACCGCGATACGGTCGCTCTCCTTATATCGTGCCTGTGCAACATTGACAAGATACGTTGTACCCGGAAGAAAACAGCCAAGCACCGCACATGCCGGCAACGCATCCGGGATATTGTTCATATCTATTTCCCGGCCGGAAGGAAGCTCTGCAGGCGGGTTCACAAATATTCCTTCTTCGGTTTTTTCCATGGGTATACCGATTTGTTCACAGATATCGAAAAGCTCTTTATCGCCCTGTGCATCCTTGAAATCGAGCCCGGTCAGCATGAGCGGAGACCGCGTTATGATGGAGGCAACGAGCGCAAATGCCGCAGAGGAAAAATCACCGGGGATACGAATCGAAAAAGACCGATATCGCTGATTGCCGGGTATACGAAAATGGTCACGCTGCTCATTCGCCTCGCAGCGTATCCCGAGAAAATCGAGCCAGTGCAATGTAATATCTATATAGGGACGCTCATGGAGATTATAGACTGACACGATGCTTTCTTCCTCCAACAGTGGAAGAGAAAAAAGCAGACTCGAGACGAACTGGGACGAAATACCATCAACTTGTACCGATCCCGGCTTGATGGGGCCAGTTACCGTAAAAGGAATATCACGGCCCGGATCTTTTGTCGATATGCGGGCTCCGAGTTGTACCAGTGCATCCTGTAGAGGCTTCATCTGCCTGCTGCATAGCGACGCATCGCCGGTAAACGTTCGGGGACGCGAGCCCAGTGAGGCAAGTGAAGCAAAAAGACGCATTGTGGTGCCGGAGTTTCCGGTATCGATCGATTGCACCCCTTTGTCAAACGACTCGGCTGCGCCGCTAACCAAGAGCGTGGAGCCTTCCCGTTGGACCTGCGCGCCAAAGGCCCGGGCGGTCTCTATTGCATCTGCACCGTCACCCCGACACAGTGCATTCTCGATTTTTGAGACACCGTCAGTGCATACCGCACACAGCAACGCCCGTATAGTATGAGACTTTGATGAAGGTATCGCGATACGGCCCTCAAGCGATGAACCACGTACAATCCATTTCATAATGATACAACCGTTGGCTAAGGTGACACAATCCAAAGAGAGAGTTTTCGTCCGAAACAATTACCATGCGTTAACCTGGCGCAATCCTTCGAACACCCTTTGGATAACCCCGTTCTGACTTAGGGCACTGCCGAAAAGATAAAACGTGCTGTCCCTTCGGACACACACGCTTATGATAACAGATCGGGGATAAATATTCATTTTTTATGTCTACGACGAAATGTATTCCGCCAGTTCATTACAATCAAAAAGCGACTCATTCGCACTCATACCTGTCCAGAGTTCGAATGACGCGAGGCCCTGATATAAAAGCATCAACAACCCGTTTTGCACACTGCATCCTTTGCCTGTCGCATCATGCAGCAGCCTGGTCTTCACGGGATTATAAATAGTATCGAATACATGCATATGCCCGTGCAACAGATCCGGCTTAATCGGCGACGCATTAGTGTGCGGATGCATCCCCACCGGGGTACAATTTACCAGCAGGGTACACTCTCCGCACAGTTCATGAACGCGGGGGTCTTCAAACGTAGCTGTATCGACAGCATAGGCACTGCTACGTGATATGTCTTTTGCAAGGGACGCGATTCTGGTTTGATTGCGGCCGACAATCGAAATTCGTGCCGGCAATTGCCCGAGTGCGAGCCCGAATGCGATACTGCGCGCCGCACCGCCGTTGCCCATTATCACGACATGCGCCTTACGGGCGGTATGTCCGTGAGATTCCAGTGCACGGATAAAGCCGGTCGCATCGGTTGTGTCTCCACAGAGCATACCGTCACGCAGATAGAGGGTGTTGACCGAGCCCACCGTTCGCACCAGCTCGGTAACCGTATCACAATAGGAAATCACGCTGCGCTTATGCGGAATTGTCACATTCGCGCCGAGGAAATTCATGGTACGCAGGGCGTAAACTGCACTATGCAGCTTCTGCGGTGCTATATCCATGGGAATATAGGCTGCATTAACTTCCATTTTTGAAAACGCGTGATTATGAATAAGCGGTGAAATGGAATGTGCAACCGGATGCCCGATCAATCCGACCAGCGATGTTGCGCCGTTTATAAGCTGTGCATTCATAAGAAATGACGCCTGAGGATGCCGATTTACGGTGAAAGAAAAGCCTTTATGGTATTTCTGCCGCTGCCTTTGGCACGATAAAGTGCCACATCAGCTTCTTCCAGTACCTCGTTGGGTGCTTTTATGTCCATACGATAGCTCGATATCCCGATCGAGAGTGAAAGGCGTCCGTTTGGCAAGCATTGTTCGTTCACGAACCGAAATTCAAACACCGCCTCGTGTATACCTTCCGCGACCGCCTGTGCTTCCGCAAGACCTTTGTCTGGCAGCAACACGGTAAATTCCTCTCCGCCATATCGTGCGACCGTATCTTTTGCAGAACATACGGCATGCAATATCTTTACGAGCTGAATCAGGGCGATATCACCCTTGACATGCCCGTTAACGTCGTTGTAAGTTTTAAAATGGTCCAGATCGAGCATGAGCAACGAAAAACACCGCCCCTCCGCTTTTGCATGGAGAAAAAGCCGTTTGAGCTCCTGCTGCATGTAATCGCGGTTATACGCTTTGGTGAGGTTGTCACACAGCGCTTTGCTCGCTGTATCGGCGTATTCTCGGGCGCTCATGATTTTCGGATCGGAAAGGCGCCGTTTAATATTGGTAAAATAATCGAGTGTCGCGACATGTATTCCCGGATTTCTACCGAGTTTCCGGCTCATATCCGCCTTATGCGAAAGAATCTTTTTCCAGTCCGACTTTGCTTCTTCCTCCGGAAGCCGAATCTGGATCAGCGCAAAAATCAGTTCCTGATAATACGTATCCGGCATCTGGTCAAGAGACGAAAGAACCTCTTCTTCGCTCTTCACATGCTCGGCAAGATCTCCTCCGGCCTTTTTTATGCTCGATTCATCGGTAAAACGCTGAAGTGTTCGTATATCATCAATCTTGAGTGCCGTATCCGATACCTCACGACGAAGCTGATTGATATCGACCTCTTCATAACTACTCTGTTTATGCCGATATGAATATACATTCTCTTCAGAAGCGTTCTCTGTCATACATTATCCGAATCATATGCCTGATGAAATGAGTAATCCCGTATACACACATTACTCATGAAAATAGTAAATTCAACCTGCATATATTAACCCGTATTTTTTGTTTTTTCAGAATGCAGCTATGACACTATCGATGAGCTGTTATAATCGCGTTTCCGCGAACTCCGCTCCTTCTGAAAAACCTTTGTTCAGCGCTAAGCGATCGCGTTTTAACGCGAAACGTACTTCGTTGGGGAAAAAAGAAATGCCCCTGATGTATTTTTTCTGTAATTTTATCGCTAAACTAAGCGGGAGTTTTGATGAAAGTTGCGGCGAGCCGCACTGCTCCGGCATGCCCTGATAGTCGGAATCTGCATGGCAGTGGATTCCGTCGACACACTCACGCAGCCCGTATTTAGCGTGTTTTTCCGAATATTCAGTTATATAAGGAGTTGTCGTACATGGGTAAAACCATATCAGAAAAAATATTCGACAGCCATATGATCGACACCCCGCATCCCGGAGTTCACGTAGTACGTCTGGATATGGTATTCTGTCACGAAATCACCACCCCGATCGCCATAAGCGATCTTGTAGCACGTGGCAAGGACAGTGTGTTCGATCCTGATAAAATTAAGGCCGTGATCGATCACGTCACTCCTTCCAAGGATTCAAAAAGTGCCATCCAGGCGAAAATACTGCGCGAGTGGGCCCATCGCCATAACATTGCCGATTTCTTCGACATCGGTAAAAACGGCGTATGTCACGCGCTTTTCCCTGAAAAAGGACTCGCGCGACCGGGAATGACCATCATAATGGGCGACAGTCATACCTGTACTTACGGCGCTTTCGGTGCATTCGGTGCCGGCGTGGGGACCACCGATCTGGAAGTCGGTATCCTCAAAGGCGTATGCGCATTCCGTGCGCCAAAAACAATTAAAATCGCGCTGACCGGATCCTTGCCCAAAGGGGTATATGCCAAGGACTGTATTCTGGAGGTAATTAGGCAGCTCTCGGTAAACGGAGCGACCGACCATGTGATGGAGTTTACGGGAGGAGTGGTCGATGCAATGGATATGGACCAGCGAATGACCATCTGCAACATGGCGGTAGAAGCCGGTGCCACAACCGGAATATGCATGCCCGATGAGACAACCCTCGAGTATCTGTGGCCCGTGATTGCCGATTCGTATGCACATGACAAAGAGAAGGCTCAAAAAGATTTTTTCCGGCTATGCTCGGACAGTGATGCCTCGTATGCACGGACATTAACGGTCGACGTCTCTTCACTGGAGCCGTTGTCGACCGTGGAATATAAACCTGACCAGGTAAAACCGATTGCGGCGCTGCGCGACAATACAATCGACCAGGTCTACATCGGCAGCTGTACCAACGGCAGATTGTCGGACTTGAGACAGGCTGCGGCCGTCACAAAGGGCCATTCATTGGCCAAAGGGGTTCGCGGAATCGTAAGCCCCGCCACGACAGACACTTACCGAAGAGCTCTTTCTGAAGGAATAATCGATACATTCCTCGATGCAGGCTACTGCGTGATCAATCCTACCTGCGGGGCATGTCTCGGCATGTCCAACGGAGTTCTCGCACCCGGAGAAGTGTGTGCGTCAACCACCAACCGCAATTTTTACGGCAGAATGGGAAAAGGCGGTATGGTGCACCTGATGAGTCCGGCCAGTGCCGCGGCGAGCGGCATAAAAGGACGTATGAGCGACCCCAGGGAATTTCTGTAAAAGGCATTACTTTATTTTCATATAGTAAGGATCGGCTTATGAAACAATTCAGCGGAAACGTACTATTCGTAGATCGAAGCGATATAAACACCGACGAAATTATACCGGCACATTATCTGAATGAAACTACCAAAGACGATTTAAAACCGCATCTTTTCGAAGATCTTAAAATCGATGACCTGCACACCATTCGAGCACGTATCGACAACGCATCCATCGTCTGTACTAAAGAGAACTTCGGATGCGGCTCATCGAGGGAGCATGCACCGTGGGCATTACAGACGAATGAAATAGATACGGTAATCGCACCGAGTTTCGCTCGAATATTCAGGCAGAATATGTTTAACTGCGGGATGCTGGCAATCGAACTGCCACCCGAACAAATAGAGGCGGTGTTTGCACAGTACGGAACACGAAACGACGTTTCATGTACTATAGATCTTGATACACATACTCTGGAATTTATCACTGCTGCGCAGCAACCAAAAAACTTGGAGTTTGACCTCAATCAATTCGATGAATCGCTGGTACGTGCCGGAGGATGGGTCGCCTATGCGGACAAACATTACTAATGCCTCTTTAACGAATAATTAATAAACCCTTAACAAATAAGACGACATGAGTGACAAAGCACTGATTATTATTCCGACCTATAATGAAAAAGAAAATATTCAATTGATTATCCCCGCGATTAAGAACGTGTTCGGGGATGCACACATACTTGTTGTCGATGACTCCTCTCCGGATGGGACCTGTGCTGCAGCACAGGAACTGGCCAATACACACCAGGGTGTTTATACCCTGCTTCGTACAAAAAAGGAAGGACTCGGTCCTGCCTATATTGCCGGCTTTAAGTGGGCTCTTGCACGAGACTATGACATTATATTCGAAATGGATGCAGATTTTTCTCACGATCCTTCTTATCTGCCCGATTTTCTCAAAGAGATAGAGACGTGCGATATGGTCGTCGGCTCGCGATATAAAAATGGGGTTAATGTCGTCAACTGGCCACTTGGACGTCTGTTGCTCAGTTATTTTGCCAACATGTTTTTCACCCGGTTCATTGCCGGGCTTCCCTTCACCGACAGCACCAGCGGGTTTAAATGTTTCAGGCGAAAAGTACTCGAAGCTATTGATCTCGATAATGTCAATTCATCCGGGTATTCATTCCAGATAGAGATGAATTACAAGGCATGGAAAAAAGGGTTTACACTGCATGAAACGCCGATAATTTTCAGAGACCGTCAGCGCGGCAAATCAAAAATGTCGACAAAAATCGTCAGGGAAGCGATCTTCATTCTATGGCGGCTGCGACTGGCAACGATATTCAAAAGGAACTGAGACAACCGTGTCAGAACCCGACGAAACCGTATCGATCTCGGTTATCATTGTACATTACAAAGTCCTTTCGTATCTTCAACAATGCCTTCGGGCTCTGCAGGATGCCGAAGGCAGTGAACGGTGCGAAATCATCGTTGTCGACAATGCGTCCGATGATAACATAGAACGGTATATCCAGAGCAATTTTCCCAACGTCACGCTTATTGCACTTAAGCAGAATATTGGTTTCGGCCGTGCATGCAACATCGGCTCCCGGGAAGCAAAGGGAAGGTATCTGCTGCTGCTCAATCCCGACACCATAGTTTCGAAAGACACGCTTATCACCTGTTTCGATTTTATGGAGCAGTATCACAAGGCAGGAATTGTAGGGCCAAAGATTCTCAATTCAGACGGGTCTCTGCAGGAAAGCTGTCGGCGCAGCTTCCCGACTCCTGCAAGCGCTTTTTTTCACTTCATAGGCTTGTCCAGGCTATTTCCCCGCAACAAAAAATTCGGCCGCTATAACCTTACGTACCTGCCCGCGGATAAAAAAATCGAAGTAGATGCGGTATCCGGCTCGTTCATGTTTATGCGCGCAGAGCTGTATCACGAGTTGAACGGCTTTGATGAACATTTTTTCCTTTACGGCGAAGATCTCGATTTGTGTGCACGGGTCAAACAGAAAGGATATTCGATCTGGTATTACCCCGACACCCAGATTATTCATTTCAAAGGCAAAAGCACATCAAAGCTGAAGCTGCGCAGTCGTATCTCCTTTTATCATGCCATGCTTTTATTTTCAAAAAAGTATCATCATACCTACGGAACCTTTTATCCGCGCATCGCCATATTTGCCGGCATTGTTCTGCAGGGCTTTTTTAACATCCTTCTCAATTTTTTCCACACCTTTATCCCTTCTCTGGTAGACCTCACCCTTGTAAATCTCATACTGTGGGGAACAATGCATATTCGTTTTTTCTTCAGCGAAACTGCCTCCCCTTATTCAGTGAATACTATCGAGATGGTCATTTTTATGCATTTGCTCGTTTCTTTCTTTTTTCTGGCAACTTTTGCATCCCGCAAGATCTATTTGAAATCAGCATACTCGAGTGCCAATCTTATCTTTTCATGCACAATCGCGTCTCTTTTTTTTGCAACCTTTACGCTGCTTACCCAGTGGATTGCCTTTTCCCGGATCGTGCTTCTGCTTTTCTGCATAATCACCGGTTTTTTTCTTTATGCATGGCGCGAACTTCTGCCCCGCATTTTTACCGGTATCAAAAAGCTTTCCTACTCTACCGGAAATGCGCTTATTATTGGAAACAATACCGTTGCGACCCGCCTGCTTCGCCATATCGAACATGACAAAAGCGCATATATCAACGGCATCATCTGGCCGGACGAGACAGCGCCTCCACCCGACTTTCTTGGCTATCCGGTACTTGGGAATCTGCACAATCTCTCCGACATTCTCGAAGTAACAAAAACGGATATAGTCCTGATCGCCACGCAAGAACACTGGTACTCTCACGTGATACAGGCCTTGTCATCCGATACGGTCAAACACATTACAATCAGATGGGCTCCTCAACACATCCTCGAAATGCCTGCAGAAAACCTGCCCGACACCATCCCGCTCGAAGACTTCGTAGTATAACGCACATCACCATCAGGAAATAATTATGCTCTACCCGCAGCAGAATGAAATCCGTGACACCCACAGCCTCAACGGCATATGGCGCTTTAAAATCGACACGGAAAACCGGGGTTTGGAAAAAAAATGGTATAAAAACCCATTAAAAGATACAATGGCAATGCCTGTTCCGGCAAGCTATAACGAACTTGTCACAGAGGCCGGACAGCGTGATCATGTCGGATATGTGTGGTACGAACACGAGTATGTTGTTCCTACCTGCTGGCGCAATCGCAGAATAGTACTGCGCTTTGGAGGTGTGGCACATCACGCCATTGTGTGGATCAACGGCCGGCAGCTTACACGCCACAAGGGCGGCTTTCTTCCGTTCGAAGCCGCTATCCACGAATTCGTAGCTGCAGGAGAAACAATGCGTATTACGGTATGCGTCGACAATCGCCTCGACTGGTCGATACTACCCGTTGGTGAGGTTACCACGATTGAAGACAGTATGCACCCCAAAAAGGATACCCGTCAGGAATACCATTTCGATTTTTTCAACTACAGCGGCATACAACGCCCTGTTACACTTTACACCACACCACATATCCATATTACCGACATTACGGCGATACCCGACATCCAGGGTAAGACCGGTATCCTTACCTGTCGCGTGGACACCGCCCAACCGGATTGCACGATTCACGCGGAGCTTCTTGACGAATGCACAAACAGTGTCGCGAAAAGCAGGGGGAAAGAAGCGACAATGCATATAGAAAATGCACGCCTGTGGGAACCGGGCAATCCGTATCTCTATACCCTCGTTGTCTTCCTTGTCAACAGCGAGGGGGAAACTGTGGACACGTATCGTCTTCGTACGGGGATCAGAACGGTGGAGATAAACAAAGACCAGTTTCTTATTAACGGGAGTCCCTTTTATTTTCAAGGGTTCGGTATGCATGAGGACATGGACATCAAAGGAAAAGGGTATGACGATGCATTAGTCGTCAAGAACTTCAACCTTTTGAAGTGGATCGGGGCGAATTCATTCAGGACTTCACATTACCCATACGCAGAAGAGATATTACAGCTGGCAGATGAATACGGTATCGTTGTTATCGACGAATCACCTGCAGTAGGTATGAATTTCTGGCCTCAATACGATTCCATGTTTTGCAAAGAACGAGTTAATGCCGCAACCCTGCAGCATCACTGTGGCGTTCTCTCGGACATGATCGCCCGTGACAAGAATCATCCGAGTGTGGTCATGTGGAGCGTCGCGAACGAAGCGGCAACACAGGAAGAATCCGCATTGCCATATTTTGAAAAGGTTGCGGTTCACACCCGGGAAACAGACCCCACCCACCGACCGATAACCATTGTACAAAACTGCGGATACGATATCGATAAAGTGGGGCATCTGTTCGATATTATCTGCATCAACCGCTACTTCGGATGGTATAGTGATTGCGGTGAATTACATCTCATCAGAGACCAGATGAGTAATGACCTCGATAACTGGTATGCACGATATAAAAAACCAATTATCGTGACTGAATATGGTGCGGACACAATTGCAGGATTCCACAGAACTCCCTCTGTAATGTTTACCGAAGAATACCAGTGTGAATTTCTCGAAGAATACCATAAGGCTTTCGATACAAAACGCTTCCTGGTTGGCGAACATGTATGGAATTTTGCCGATTTTGCTACGCAACAGGGTGCGCGCCGCATCGATGGAAATAAAAAAGGGGTGTTTACCCGGCAGCGGCAGCCAAAAATGGCGGCACACCTGCTCAGAAAACGGTGGAAAAGGCTTTAAAACTATCGTACCGGCAATACCGTACGAAATCCCGTGTAATCATGTTCTCTCATTCCCGGATAGGAACTGAACCTGTCCGCTGCACGAAGCCCGTCAATTACACTTTCCCAGTCACCACCCCGGTATATACGCCTGGCACCCGATTCAGGTCCGGTGGGGTCGGTCACCTCAGAAGGGTATTCCCCTTTCCAGTCATTACACCACTCTGCTACATTCCCTGATATATCGTACAGCCCTAAATCATTCGGTTTTTTCTGTCGCACCTCATGAGGCACGCCTTTGCTGTTACCCGAAAACCAGGCATATCCACTTGCAATAACCACACTCGCCCGCCCCCAGAAATAGGTGCTATCCGATCCGGCGCGGCACGCATACTCCCATTCTGCTTCGGTTGGCAGACGATATCCGGGCGCATCAAAATCTATTTTTAAATTCCGCAATGTCCAGTAGTCACCCAGCCGGCCCTCTATCTGTGTATATTCATATACGGTATCCAGGCCGTCTCTGCGACTCTTTGCATTACAGAACAATGCCGCCTCATACCAGTTTACGTGATAGACAGGATATCGATCTCCCGCACCCTCGTCCCATGTGGGCGGTGAATAATTCCTGTATACTGAATCCATAAGATGGATGTAGCACTTCTGTGCGACCTCGGTACAATCGATCCAGTAATCATAGGTAAAGGTAACGGTATGCGGGGGCTGCTCATCCGCTTCGCCCTTAGAACTGCCCATAGTGAAACTCATATTACGGGCATGAATAAGGGCCATATCCCCGGTGTCAATTTGTAACCGGGACGCAATCGTTGAGTTCGTATCAACAGATTCCTGTGTT
>CAZPUS010000007.1:70081-105574 GCA_964589825.1 uncultured Fibrobacterota bacterium
ATTCGTGGTATCTTTATTCGTGGTATCCGTATTCGTGGTATCCGTTGCTGTTGTATCCATTCCCGAATCATTAGCGTTTGTAATAGATTCACCATCGCACGCGATTATAGACAACAGCAGTACAAAGCAGATGCCGAAACACCCGGACAAAAATGCAGGTTTTCGCATTTCGCCTCCTCTTTCAAATGAAACCTCATTTTCTCATGAGAAGGAACTACTGGTACTATCTCTGCTGATACCTATGTTGATGTTTCTAATGCCGGACACCCAAAGATGTATACTGTGTTGATCATGTTACTGATCCGTACTTACTTCTCTGTTATAATAATATAATTAAAACCCATGTTTTTTCAACCCTTGTAGCTTTTCTATAGATAGTTCGAGTTGCGCGAACATATAATAAACGCGGCAATAATCCATGCAGATCATTACCGCGTTATCTGGGATAATTACTGTATCCCCTTAATGTGCTATTCTTCGGATCCTTTGCTATTCGGACTTTTTGGAAATCTCTACCAGTTCGATGTCAAAGTCGAGATCCTTGCCCGCAAGGGGGTGATTGGTGTCAAGAGTTATAGAAGTATCTCCAACTTCTTTCACAGTAACTACCATGGGATTCCCGTCTTCGGTCTTTACCTGCAGATGCTGTCCGATTTCAGGATTCAATCCCTCGGGGAGTTTATCTTTTCCCACCTGGATCTGTTGCTGATCGTCGCGTTCGCCATATGCCTCTTTTGATTCAATATGGATCGACTTTGACCCACCTTCATCCATACCGACTATCGCATTTTCGAATCCGGGAATGAGATCGCCGTTACCAATAGTTACTTCCAGCGGGTCTTTGCCTTCGGATGAGCTGAATACGGTCCCGTCGTGGAGTTTTCCTGTGTAGTTGACTTTTACCGTATCGCCGTTTTGTGCCTGAGCCATACTGCGCTCCTTTCGTCACAAGTGATACAACAATAAAAAAATACCGCATGCATTAAAACCAACATGCGAAAGTACGATTGCGTTTTTGGAAGGGATAAACCGTAACGAAGATTTGCTCGAAATGTATAATCGTGCCAAAGCACCGATTACGAGTTTGTACCATAAATAACATTACATACAAAATAATTTATGTACATGCCCGGACTGTAGTCACGAATCGCTATACGTTATCTGCGCGTCAACCCTGTTATGAATCTACTCGCGTAAAAAGGAATCCCCCCCACAATGCAGTAAGCGGTGCCACGCTTACAAGTCCAAACGACCCTACAAGCGTAGTCAGGATTTCACCTGCAACATAATTCATGTTAACAATTGCAACCAACGGGATGCCCTGCGCAATAAACGTCATCAGCAAAAACATGAATCCACCCGAATAGGCAAACAGTAACGTGGTGGTCATTGTGCCCACGACAACCCGCGAAACCGCAAAACCCGATCGAATGAGCGCGGACGCGGATATCCCGGGATGCTGGGTACGTACTTCATGTTGTGCGGCGGCGACGTCCATTGCACAATCCATTACCGCACCGGCAGCAGAAAGAAAAATACCGCACAAAAACATGGCGGTAAAATCAAGATCACCAAAACCTGAATAGAGCAGGGTCTCAGAAAAATCTCTTACCGTGCCGGGAACATTGAACAATGCGCCGAATCCCAACGCAAGCACGCAGGTGAGGACAATTCCCGCAAGAGACCCTCCAAGCGCAACCCATGCCTTTCGTTGAAACCCGGCAATAAGCAGAATTATTATCGTGCACAGCATACTTGTTCCGCCAAGGGTAACAACAACGGGATTATATCCGTGAAGAAACGCGGGCAGCACTGCTTTCCATAATACAACTGCCGCAAAGAGGAACGAAAGCAGCGCTTTTATACCCGTCCATCCGGCAAAAAGGATAAGAAACAAGGCAAAAATTCCCAGTAGTATCACCTCAAGACGTATCCGGTAATACCCCGACACCTTCGCGTTACGTATGGTACTGTT
The DNA here is from genome assembly GCA_964589825.1 of uncultured Fibrobacterota bacterium. Classification (GTDB taxonomy): domain Bacteria; phylum Fibrobacterota; class Chitinivibrionia; order Chitinivibrionales; family WJKA01; genus CAZPUS01. The sequence continues at coordinate 72,057 of CAZPUS010000007.1, forward strand.
CTCTTCATCATGGGTTATTGCCACGAGTACATTATCACCTTTTTGGTAGATATTGTCTCTGTACAACTGCCCGGCGACCGTGTTCGTAACGGCAATGGAGGTATCCTTCCATTTGCTGTATACCGGAATAACCGATATACGTTGAATCCCGGTTTTTACTACCCCGTGCTGAGTAATTTCACTGTTATCGGTCGTTTGCACCACCCCGCGCACATACGAAACGTTACGGTATTGTTGCGGATTTTCGAACCCGGTAGGCAACATGAAAAAAAACACCGTTACTGCCGCCACAACTATGCAGAATATCACCTCGGCGCGTTGGGCAGGATAAAAATGTCGTAACATGTCACTCCCGATTCATTACTGTAAATATATCCGGCTGTTGTCGTGTCCGAAATACCACACCTGCAGAAATCCGCTTTTTGTAAAGCTATACGTCTGACCTGATCCGGGACACGACCGGACCTGCAGAAAATTACTTAGTCAAAGAAAACAGAGTTTATTCCGACCATCCTGCAATATTCATGATTCGTTTTGCGATATCGGTATTGTCGTAATACCCTCCGAATTGATGTGCGCCGATTCCAAGCGCAAATACGGGAACCGGGAGCGCAGTATGCTTATAACTCGTCCATGCCAGCCCCGCCTTGTTGTTCAAAATATGAGTGAGCGTCACTACGAACGGATCGTAACCACCGTACAGCAGATATGTCCCCGGATCCTTTGACTCAATTTCTTCACCCTTCCACGAAGCGTTCAGCGCTTTAAGAAGACGCATTCGTTCCGCATCCGTTAACTCGATAGCTTCCCCGATACCAATTAATGATGAAAGTAGATCACGAAGACTTGCCAACGACACCTTATCTGCGGGGATACGCGCCTTGAGTGTCCTGAGGCTGTCGGTAAGTCTGGTAAAAGAGATCCGCTGGTGTGAAAGCAGAGGAAACCCGGTTTCATACCTGGTTCCGGCAAATCCCAGCCCCAGTCCTCCGCACTCATGATCACCGGTCACAAGAATAAGGGTCTCATCCGGATGAGCCTCATAAAATTCGACCGCGCGTTGTATCGCCTTATCGAACGCGAGTGTTTCATGGATCGCGGTAGCGGCGTCATTGGCATGACACGCCCAGTCTATTTTCCCGGCTTCTACCATGATGAAAAAACCGTGCTCATTATCCAGCAGCGATATCGCCTTCTGTGTATACTCGTGCAGTGCAATGGAACCTGGTATTGAGTCGATTGCATACGGCATCGCCCCGTCTTTGTCAAGCACCGGATTGACCGCCCATATTTTGCCGTCCCCGGCAGTACACTTTTCAAATTCGGCGCGTGAACGAATAACGGTGAACCCGTTTTGTCGTGCACGCTCATATACATTCCCTCCCGAATCCCGTGCCGAAACACGATGCAGTCCGGCGGAATCCCTCACCCCGCCTCCGCCGATAAAATCGATTTCGCTTTGGGCAAGCTGACATGCAATCTCGTAGTAATGACTTCTCTGAGGTTCATGTGCATAAAAACAGGCGGGAGTGGCATGATCGATATCAACGCTCGAAATGATGCCTGTTTTCATATTCCTGCGCTTTGCCATTTCTGCAATCGTGGGATATTTCGTTTTTCCGTCCGCCGACATGGAGATGGTTCCGATCGTGGTTTTATTTCCGGTGGCAAGTGCAGTCCCTGCTGCAGCCGATCCGGTGATGTAGCGATCCAGTGCATACGTGGTCGCATGGCCGGAAACCGGCATACGTGTCATGGCCAGCACTCCTGGTTTGTAGGGCTTATTTCCCATTATGCATGTGTAAGCCTCTGCGGCGTTGACCTGCGGCATCGCCATCCCGTCTCCAATGAACAAAAAGATGTATTTGGGTACAGACCCACCTGCATCCACATTAAACACAAGACCTGTCATAATAAAAAAAGCACAAAAAAATATCCACACGCAGCGCATCATTACACTAACTCCTTATAAAATGATAATTGAATACAATAATTTAGTGCCTTAAATATAACATCTGAATATGAGCACAATATTAAGAAAAAAAACTATACATTTTTTTCCCCACTATCCAGCCCCATCATATACATCACCCCCGGTCATTAACCATACCGCACCCCCATGGTATCTCACTTTTCCCCTGCCCGAAAAGCGGCGCAGGGATTCTTCCATATTTGCCACGCATGATTACAATGATGTAATTTTGATACATTCATTTCGTTTTTTTGCCCGGGTGGTGGAATTGGTAGACACTGGGGACTTAAAATCCCTTGGCTTGAAAAAGCCGTACCGGTTCGATTCCGGTCCCGGGCATTCTAAATGATTGCCATTTATCAGACTTTCTCGCATTACAGTCTGGAACCGACTTCTGCGTAATGGCGCATCCGCTCCTGCCCGGGCAGGACAAAAAACGCATTGATTCTTTCGCGCATTCGGTCGCGATCCCGGCTGATATACCCCTCGAGTTGTACATAGTTGTTGGCATGATCACAGCTGAGCCATGTCCTCACATCACCGACACGCTCCACGAGTCTGGCAAGTTCGTGAACCGTTCCCTCGGGAGACTGCGGTGCAAAGTTCCCTTTCTTTATATCCTCCCACAACGGGCAATTCGAGCCCGTGGGGGTATCTTCCCCGGTATAGAGCCATATTCTTCGTATGCGAACAAAATCGGGATCGGTTGATGTAATAAGATCGGCGGTTGCATCGATATGCGCCTTCCATCGATCGGCCCCACCCAGACCAAGTAATACATAGAGCGAAACCTCAAGCCCCGCGTCCCTGGCTTTGCGCACTGCCTCCTGTACGATCTTTGGTGTCTGTCCTTTGCGGTGGAATTTGAGTGTGGCGATATCGCCCGATTCGAGGCCTGCATGAACACGGCTGAGCCCCGCATCCGCAAGTCGTTTGAGTGCAGCAGTCCCCGCTTTAAAAAGCGTTGGGGCCCGCGCATACGCGGTAAGTCTGTTAACCGAAGGCATCGAGGTCCGGATCGTGCGACATATTGTGACCGATTCTTCGATATCTCTGCACAAAGGATCAGCATCGCCGATAAACGCGCGTGTAAACGCAACATCCCTCTGTGCATACCATTCTATATCATGCAGTACATCATCGACCGGACGCAGCGAAAAACCGACATCACCAAGCGCTGCATAAATACCGCAGAATTTACATCGGTTCCAGTTGCAGCCTCTGGTGGACCGAATCAGTACACTTCGCCACTCAGACGGAGGCCTGATAACGAGTTTTTCGGGGCGTTCATTTTTGTCACGCGTCATAACAGACGGAAGTCCCTTTTTTCGTAAAAAATACACCGTGCCATAAGTGCATCATACAACGGTGCATTGCGCCCTCCGGTGCTTCGGACACCTGTATCGAACGTCATCCACACATCATACATGTCGCGATCATGCAACAAAGCACCGCTCATTTTGTATTTTTTCTGCAACGTAATATTGCTGCAGCGTCGCTTCCACGCGGTGTATAACCTGCCGGAAAAAACAGGCCGCTTCCTTATCCGACCGGCATCAGGGCGATCCGGGATACGTTGATGACGCTGTTGTGCATGATTTTTGCAGTTTGTATTCTTTTTACCGCTTCCGTTCGACATGGTAGCAACCACACGAGGGACTCTCTATGGAGATGAAAATCGTATTTGATACCTATTCACACCGAAAAGAGCTACATACGGGATGGGGTGTTTCGTTGCTATTTGACGGACATCTGCTCTTTGATACCGGGGAACGAGGGGACTGGCTTATTCACAACATGCACCAAATGCATATCGAGCCTTCCGACATAAAAACCGTGGTGATCTCTCACGATCACTGGGATCACACCGGCGGCCTTGACGCATTGCTCAAAATCGCCCCGAACTGTGTGGTCTACGGGTGCCCGGGATTCAGCACCGGGTTTCGTACTACTGTTGCATCACATGAGATACAACTGCACGAGCCTCGTTCACTGACCAAAATCACCGATTATCTGTATACCACCGGTGAGATAACCGGTACGTACAAAAATGCCCCGATATCGGAACAGGCGCTTGTGGTGCAGAAATCAAACGACATATTCGTAATAACCGGATGTGCGCATCCCGGTATTACCGAAATCGTTCGTATGGTTCGGGATGCTTTCCCTACTCATCGGCTGCGCCTGGTTGCAGGTGGATTTCACCTGATGCACGATTCCGACGAAACAATTTTTCGTGTCATGAATCAGCTCAGAGAGCTCGGTGCGCACCGGCTCGCGCCCACGCATTGCTCCGGCGACAACGCAGCACGAATATGCCGTAACGTATTCGGCGACGCATACCTTCCACTGAGCGTCGGGGAATCGATAACACTGGACTAACGCACGTCTGCGCGTCAGGCAATCTGTATGTATCAGGTATTCAACACGCATGCACAGCAGTATGAAAAGTGGTTCGATACGCATACTCACGCGTATCGATCCGAACTTATGGCGGTACAAACCCTGCTGCCGCAGCATCTGACAGGTATGGAAATCGGACTGGGGACCGCACGTTTCTGCAGCCCGCTGGGGATAACCCATGGCGTGGAGCCATCAACCGCAATGCGCCGCGTTGCCCGAAGTCGGGGAATCAACGTGGTTGCGGGGGTCGGAGAAAATCTGCCCTATAAAAACGAGCGTTTCGGATTCGCGCTCATGGTAACCACGATCTGTTTTGTCGACAACGCACTAAAATGCTGCAGGGAAACTTTTCGGGTACTGCATCGCAATGGCGCCTTTGTCGTCGGTTTCGTAGATCGTGAGAGCTTTCTGGGTAGACAATACCAGGAAAAAAAGCACGGCCATATTTTTTACCGGGACGCACATTTTTTTTCGATCGATGACGTGCAAAAACTCATGTGTAAAGCCGGATTCGTTGATTTTGAATACAGACAAACGCTTTTTGAGCGACCCTCGCGGCTCAATGAACCCCATGAGTGCGCGCAGGGGTATGGATCGGGTGCGTTCGTGGTGCTCCGCGGATGGAAGCGCACATCGCGACCTCGTGCATGAGCGATCGGGCTGGATATCCTCTGAACCGAGCGATTATACATGCGCCATCAAAATCGCTTAATTCAGGTTTCATCAAAACAAGCCTCAGCTCAGGTGCTATGCAGTTGCTGCAGCTACGTTCTCCAATCTATATTATGACAAAGGAGAATTTTTATGACAACACCTTATGCCGATTCCGAAGATAAACTGCCACAGCCCGAGAATATGCGTCGCATGAATGCGCCCGATGCCGCATCCTGGCATAAGGGACTGTGCGGCGACACAATGGAGATGTACCTGGTAATCGATGGCGGTATCATCACCGAAGCCTCCTTTTTCACCGATGGATGCAGTGCATCCCGTCTGTGCGGAAGTGCGGCGGCTCTGCTTGTCCGGGGAACAAGTGTATCAGAGGCACTGGCCATATCACCCGCCTCGGTGAGCGACAAAGTGGGGCGGCTTTCCCCGGAGGAAACTCATTGTGCGATTCTTGCCGCAATCACACTGCATAAAGCACTTGCAGATCATCTTCTCCATATTCAGATGGGCTGAACTTTTTGTATCCTTTTTTCAAAGGATACACATACCGATGTTTTTATTCTGAATATCGTTTAAAACCAAAATATGAAATAACACAATACCCCTTACCTGAGCGGTTTTTATAATGAATTCGCTCGGTTCGGGCCATAGACAGCCAGGAAGCGAATAATGAGCAAAAAAGAGGTGAAAATTACATTCACCAGACCAAAAACAGATGTCTACGTGCTTGAAGGAACACCTTTGCTGGAAGCTGCAACACGAGCCGGTATCATTATCCATACGCCCTGTGGAGGACGCGGCACGTGTGGTAAGTGTAAAGTAAAGATACTTTCCGGCACGACTCATCCCACCGAAACCGAATCCACCACACTTGGGAAAGAACTCATTGATCAGGGTTTCAGGCTTGCCTGCATGACAAAAGTTACCGAACCGCTTCTGGTGGAAGTCCCGGCGGAATCTCTTTTTAATAAAAAAATCGAAATACTCGCCACCGGTGAAAACGAAAAAATCGCGCTTCGCCCGAGTATCCGCAAAACCCGTTTTGAACTTCCGCCCCCCAGTCGTGAGGATCCGCTTCCCGACCTCGCACGCCTTCGAAGAGCCATCGGTGACGTAACCGTTTCGTATGAAATGCTTCGCATTATCCCGGGGTTTTTACGTGCTCACGACTGGAATGCAACCGCAGTCGTCTCCAATGAGCATCTCATTGCACTGGAAAGTGGTGATACTTCGGATATCCTCTACGGTGTGGCCTGTGACATCGGTACCACAACTATTGTAAGCTCACTGGTCGATCTTACCACCGGTGAAGAAGTGACAAATGCATCGTGTATTAATCCCCAGACCTCGTACGGTGATGATGTAATTTCCCGTATTGCGCATATCAGAGAACAGCCACATACGCTTACCGAATTGCAGTCTTCGGTGATCACTGCACTGAATGGCCTGATAAACCAGCTGACCGAAAAAGTCCCTCGCGCACACGGTCGAATTTACGAAATGGCTGTCGCAGGCAATACCACAATGCAGCAGATTCTGTGCGGCTACGATCCCTCCGCACTCGGAGAGCTCCCGTTTGTGCCTGCATTCGACACATGCCAGCGGGTACACGCGTCGCATGTCGGGCTCAAAATCCACCCGGAAGCCGATATATGCGTATACGGACAGATAGGAGGCTTTATCGGAGGAGATACCCTCGCCTGTATGGTCTCTGCACGTATTGACACATGGAATAAACCGGTGTTGCTGGTCGATATAGGAACAAATGGTGAAATTGTGCTCGCATATGATGGGAAAATTCATGCCACCTCCACGGCGGCAGGCCCTGCATTCGAAGGTGGTCGCATTACGCAGGGGATGCGTGGCACCATAGGGGCAATAGAAAAGGTAATCATCGGGGACGATGTCGAATATAACGTCATCGGGAACACCGTACCGATAGGAATATGCGGAAGCGGACTGATCGATGCCGCGGCCCAGCTTCGTCGCAAGGGAATTATCGATATGATGGGAAAAATATGCAGCCGGGACGAAGTACCCAAAAATACCGATCCCCGCCTTATTGACCGTATAATCCAAGATGAAAATAATCAGAAAGGATTTGTACTCGTGCCTGCGCATGATTCGGGACGCGACAGCGCCATTGTACTCTACCAGCGCGATATCAGAGAACTGCAACTGGCTTCGGGCGCCATCCGTGCCGGTATCTCGATACTTCTGAAACGTGCAGGTATAACTGTCAAAGAGCTTGATACAGTATTGCTTGCAGGCGCGTTCGGGACCTTTATACGTCGAAGCAGCGCCCTGGGAACCGGCATTCTGCCGCCAATCGATCCGGGAAAAATCCGCTCTATCGGCAATGCCGCCCTTTCAGGATCCCGGCTAGCATTGCTCTCTCTCGATGAAAGGGATTATTCGGAAAAACTCCGTGCCAATACGACATTCATCGATCTCTCAATGGATCAGGAATTCAACACGGAATTCGGCATGTCAATGATGTTTCCGGAGTAACAAACAAAAAAGGCGCGGCTTATGCCGCGCCTTTTCAGGACCGTCTTCACATTTATCGTCTCGTACAATTACTCAGTTATGTGTATTCAGGAACGGGTCGAGAATACTGTCATCCGCCATCTTTTTGAGTGCACGGTACATATTGTTTTCGAGCGGATAGTCATTATGTTCGATACGTTTTTTAATCTTCTTTACTATGCTCCAGCGCTCGTCAGGAAGCGAGTCTATCTTTTTGCGCACTTGCGCAACCGTATTCGCCTCCGATGATATGCTAACCTGCGCCGCAGAATCTTTTTCAGCATCAACAGCTGCATTTTTGCGTGCCGGCCGGACAGAAGGAGCATTACGGTACACCTCTCGGGACGTTTCCGGGGCGTGATACGCCTGGTAGTTTTGTGTGTAAATGTTCATGATTCCACCTCCTGTGGTTCATTCCTCTCGTCTCTGGGGTACTGTTCCGTCCCTGGATCATATTCCCTCCGTGGATGTCCCCGTATATTCTTCGTATACTTCCATGTGTATTCTTCATTATAGTTATCGGCATTTGGCAAAAGTACTTTAATTGGATCATAAAGAGTCCCTTCTAATCAACTCGTTTAATTACAAAGTGTTACGTTTTTTATCATCATTTAAACACATGCCGGATCCCAAGATGGACACAATCGGACCACCTTTATTTGAACCATGGATACAAGGTAACACGGCACACAAACACCGCAATACCGGCGAAACGATATATACACCAATAAATACCCTCTGTTTTAATTGGTAGCAGCCCTGAACTTCTTTTATCTTTTTTATTTTAAGCTGGTTATGAGTGTTTGGATGCGCAGATCTGCGTTATGTCACCTCTCAGAAATACCGGTATATGCAAATCAGACCACCTTGGCATACTGGATAAACGCATTCCCCCCAATAAACCCGTCGGTTTATCCTTCGCCATACCGTATTACCGTATTACTGATAGTATTATTACATTGCCCACACCCATATCGCTATAATGGCAGGATAATCGTACCTGCGACAAACAGCTCCAGAGCCCGCATATCCATCAGCGGGTTTTCATCCAGATCAACGCTGTACATATCATCCGAGTCCTTCACCAATACCGGGGTCAAACCAACATCGACCCCTATGGTGCCCACCGCCTGAAGACCACCCAGCAGTACTGCAATGCCCCCCTCGGCTCGAATACCAAATTCAAATTTACGCTCACGAGCATCCAATTGAACCGCGGCGACATCGGGAAGATAGATGTCGGTACGTATTTCACTCGACGTAATAAAAGAAAAGACCGGGCCCAACATTACCATGGGTTTAATAACACCGGTGGGAAGATCGAGCCGAAGTGCGGGAACGATTCTGACGTACTGCTGCTGCAGCATAAAGAGTGAATCGTCCATAGAATACATATTCCCGGAACGTGCGTAGCCACCATCCCTGGATCCGAAAAGCATTTCCGCCTGAATATAGATGTCGGATGAAAACGAATAGAGCATTACTCCGCCAAAATGAAACCCGTTTCCGGCATCAATATTCCAGCCCGAATCCATCATAGCCATACTGTAGTAATCACTACCTGAGTAACCTGCTTTAAAACCGCTCAACAGCCGCTTCCTCCCTGATTTATTTGTGTTGCCCTCATTTTTATCAGAGCCGGACACTTCCTGCACCGGATTTTGAGGCTTCTCTCCGGAGCGGGGTGCAATACTGTTGGATGTATGCGTTTTTTTCCCATAATAGACACTATCATTGAGTACACGCGTATCGGTGCTTTCCGAATCCTTGCGTGTCTGCTGCTGCGAATGCGCAGACGCCCCATCTCCAGCAATGTTCAATAAGGAATGTTTCGTTTTTCCGTAATAGGCCTCATCATCAAGTACGTATTCGTTCTCCGTCTCTTTGTCCCGGGTATCACCGGTCTCGGTTTGCGCAGATGCATCGATACCTGCAAGCTGCCGCGCAAGGGTGGGGATCCCTTCACGAAGGACCCTGCTCATACTTCCCACGATCTCGGCATCCACACTTTTTTCAATTGATCCGTGGGCAACGTCGACCATTCTTAACGAGATATAGTAGACGTTTTCCAGTTTTCCGACACTGCCGGTAACAAGGTAGCCTACCCCGATCATCTGTCCCATTTCGACTGCACACGATTTACTTGTACACCCGGTCTGCTGAAACCCCTGCTCTTTAAGTATTTCCGCAACCTGTTCACGCTCCATCAGCTTCCATGCGGAATGCTCGAATAACTCACTCTGCAGTTTATCGGTAAGAATGGATGCATGCTGCTGAGACATGTTTTTCCCCTGCAGTTCGATCACCGCAACGGTAAGCGTATCGGCATAGGCAATTGCGCCACAAAAAAACATAATGCCCACCGTCGTCCTTAATGCAAGAAATGACATCCGCCGCATCTACGACCATCCTTTCACTTAACGCAATCTGTTTCCGGGGTATAAGATACTTTTTTCTTTGCTCAGAATGCAAAAAACGTATCGAGCATCTGTCGATATTCGAGCTGTATATTTCGATTGTACCGTACCGCCGCCTCATATGCCACTTTCTGGTTCCCTGAAAAATACCGCCGCCACACCGCCACTCCCCATACGGTAAAATCCATCCCTGCGATATACCGCTGACGCCGGGTATTCGCAGTAACCAGTCGATACCCGTTCCATACTTCGATGGAAGTAAGTGCGGTATTAAGAAGAAAACCGCCGATCGCGTGATACCAGTCTTTGCTCAACGCCTGACCTGCGCCGGGGATCCTTCCTGAAAGCGCATGCGCGAGCCTGGGATGCACAAAATCCTGCGCATCGTACCAGTCAAGCAGAGAATCAAGCATCTCAATACGTCGATTGATGCCTTTTACAGAATCGAGCCGTGCGATCAATACGCGCGCCGAATCGGTTTCGTACCGGTAGGCATACATGTAGATACGTATATGCGCGAGGGTGTCCCGATATGCGTCGGGTACTGCATTGGTCTCCATGGCGGACAGTTCAAAACGTGCAAGCCGGAATTCTCTTCGCTGAATACAGTTCCGTACAAGTGCGGTATGCACACGCGCCCTCAGTTGTGCAGATGTGTTGCCGTTTGCCATGGAGAGCGCCTCTTCGTAATGATCAGCGGCATTGCGAAGTTTTCCCAACCGTGTGTACCATCTGCCCATCCAGTAGTGCGCCTTCACGCGATGGATCGAATCCACACTAAGAAACCGCTTCATTTCGTGTACCGCAAAACGGTAATTTCCCTGTGCGGCGAGCCGACGGGCGAACGTAAAGAGCGAATCGTGTAGCTGCCCGTATGCATTAAATTCGCAACAGGCGCATACAACAATCGCTGCAGCAATACAAATTCGTTTCATAAGCCCCGGTAAATCCGCTGTGCACGTTGTTCGAGTTGTTGTTTTCGGTCCCGATTGAAAAGCTTTACCCCGGTGAGCGCTCCGTAGATACTGCCTGCGTAAAAAAGCGCGCTTATGGTTCCGACCGTTGCCGCACGTGTATATGCGTCATGATGATAGTAATAATAGGCAACACCGCCAAAGGTCCCGACTACCGAAAGGCTGAACAAACCGTCTTTCCATTGACCGGTGTAGGTGTGTCCAAGACCGGGGACCACGGAGAGTAGTCCGGCATAGATATAGCGCTTAGGGGTGAAATTGACCAGTGTATCGGTTATACGCGCCATGGCACGCGCCTTTTGTATATGTGCGGAGCCGGAGTCTATACGCTGAAAATCTTTTCGTGCATGCGCGTATCTGTGCTGCAGCAGCCGGGTATACCCCCGCAGCAATATACAGCTGTCGGTGCGGGAATCCCGAAGCATCGATTGCGCCTTGTCGATACGATGCAGCGAAAGATATGACTGCGCCGCCCGATACCTGGCCACCGTATAGACCTCATGCAATGAGTCGATGTGCAGAAACCGTTCGATCGCCTTCTGATGCAGTCCCGCCCGGCGGTAGCTCATCCCGAGCATGTAGCGCCAGGTGGGAACCATTGTAGTACTGTCGCTGAAATAGATAAGCCGTTCGTACTCCAGTGCCGCAAGAAGAAAATCACCCTCTTTGTACAGCCGGTTCGCAAACTGCGGCTGTGCAGCACATGGACCGGCAAAAGAGGCCGATACCAAAACCGTAATCAAAAGAATGACCGCATACACTCCGCCTGAAAAACTCACTCGTCTCGATGATCTCCCCATAATACATGTCTTTCTATCGGATCTTTGTTATGAAAGTAATCGTCTGCCTTGGGATAGCGTCCTTCGGTATACGGATTACAGCGTAACAGCCGGTCGCTTGCCATGAGTGTCCCCTGTACGGGCCCGTACTCCTTAACCGATTCAGCCGCAAAATGCGAGCATGAAGGTCTGAACTGACAGGATGATCCGTCCTGAGAGGAAAAAATCACCTGATAACCCCTGATGAGCAATTCCAGCGCCATACTGAGAGGATTGGTGTGCTCCCAGGGAGCACTCGCCGCCACTTTCTGTTGCTCGTACGCTTTATTCGTCATACCATACTGCAGAAGACCGAATTCAGTGGAATCGCCCACCACCACAGAGGCAGTATCACGACTGCGTGTCTCAAACGTTGTTGCGGCGCTATTTGCACCCGTACAAGCACACAAAAATAACACGCACATTATCCCCGCTCGCATGGTATTAATCCTTTGATACAGCGGTGGTATCCCCGGCACTGTAGTCCGGCTCCACAATAACGGCTGCGCTGTCAACCGGTATGGTAAATGCCTGCGTCGTCATGCCGGTATTAAACCGCACCCGCGTATAATGGATTTTATCGGTTTTCATCACCTTCTCACTGACGCTTTTGCTCAGAATACGGGTAGGAAAAAATGTCGCGGTTTCCGGCACCCGTATTGCATCGTAAAACACCTTTTGAGACACAAGCACCCCGTCGGTATCGTACAGCTCTATACCGACAAGATATTTTTTTTCTGTATCGAGTTTCAGCAGAATTTTGGACAGGTTCTGCCAGCCGTTTTTTGGAGTTGCCGATACTACTGCTGCGGTATCACCTACAAAACCCGCAAAGCTGAACTCATAGACATCCCGCATTGTCTGCAATTCATTCATCTTGATATGACCGAGCTGGTGCATTATACGTCGCTCAATTGGATTGAGACTGTCGCTTGTAAACCGCATCCCCCTTTTTTTATCAACCGAATAGAATGTATAAGCCGAATCGGTTGCCATAAAAAACTCCTCTGCCGGAGCAAAAAAATGGATCCGCACATGGTCCGGGCGCAGATACCGTATACTCCCTTCAAAGCGCTGCAGAGGCGTCATGCTGGTTGTCTGTTCGTGTATTAATTTGCACTGTATTGTCTCGATTTTTTTGCTGCGTGCAATACAGGTATCGATCAATGCAATAATCTCGCCCTGGGATAGGGTGTCCGGATACGCCCCGCGGACGTTAGAAATACAAAGGGTACCCACCAGTATTGTCAGGCCTAACCGTCGTATAAAACCTCTCTTACACATATAGCTTACCTTGAATTGCGCCGCTGTAGACAATTGCTGTTGCGCCGCAACAGCATAAAAACAACATTAAAAAAGGGGTGATACAACGACCACCCCTCTTCATACAGATTGATTAATGCATATTGTAATATACAAAATCAGCGCTTCAGCCCTTCTTCCTCGATAACCTCTGCGAGTGTTTTCCCGTTGTACGCTTCACACGGCAGCGCGATCGCAGGATAACAACTCACTATCGGAATACACATCATAATCTCTTTGGAGCGCAGTTTATACTCATCGTACATCCGTCCCGGGCGCGGTCCCCAGAGATAGCCTACACAGAATCCTGCCATATCAGCCTGTTTATAGCCGTTTTCATAGGCCGTATATGCACGCGTAACTGGAGAAATGCCGATAACATTTCCGGCCAGATTGATCCAATCGTACTGTTCAATCTCTCTCCCCTCATTCATGGCCAGACCAATACGTGTATCACTGAAAATACATGTAGCCAAACACGGTCCGGCGCCACCTTTTGCCTGCACAACCTCAGGCATGGCCCAGACACTCACCGCCAATGCAACCATCATCAGCTTTTTCACAGGGGACCCCCCTTTAATAAAGTGATAAATAAATTGTTTCATCCAATAAGGATGGTTTCATTTTCTTCTGAAGAAACACGAGGGAGCAATATACAACATTCACTACAGAAAATGCAATTTATATGGTTTCGACTCATGTCCCGACGGGACTGCGCCATGCGGGTTAATTATTCTGATCCTCGATACCGGTACGCGAACACCGAAACAGAAACTTACGGTTTACTTCTCTTTTCCGCATCAGCTTTTTTATCTCTTTTTTTGTCAAACAGTCACCCGGTTGCTGAAACATCTCTGCGATTTCATCGAGGAAGTTATACGGCAGCACCATATATCCGTTCTGGTGTTCAGGTGGTTTGGGCGAGTCTGCATCTTGCGTGTCACGCGGAATCCAGTGCGTGGTGCCCGATCGAAACACGACTGTATCGAACGACAGCATGGGCCGTATCACCTGGCGGAGCGTAACATCATCGAGGCCAAAGTAGGGATCATCATAAAAACGGCTGATATCCTTTTGTGAATCTTTTATGCCCAGCTCGGATGTAGTGAGACTTCGAAACAGCTCGAGCATATCGGCGGGGATATCACCAAAGCAGCGATCGTTTTCCCTCTGAAAACGCTCAATATACTCCACCAGCTGTTTCAGCGTTTTGTCGACATTGCCGTCTGCCGCAACCAGACAGACACCCAGAATATCCTGTATTGGAATACGTACCGCCATAGTTTTCTCCGTGTGATAAATATACAATACTTACATTACGAACGTAGTAAACCACGACCCCACCCCGCAGGTACAGACAAAAGGGCGGAGAAAAATAATATCTTACACCTATGCTGATCGATTTTGTGTGCGAATTCTGCTGCCATCCGCCCTGCTGCTGCATCACCGAAAAACATGAACCAACCAACATGGGTGCCCCATAATTTTCGAGAACACATTACCAGCACGGCTTACCGCAGCGTTCATCAACACAATCCTCTGTTTAGGTTACACATCTTCCGGCACTGAAAATCGTTTCTCCATTATATAGTCATCCATAACGAATCCGCCACCTATCTTTTCCCTGTGCGTATCGCATATGTCAAAGCCCATGTGTTGGTAAATACGAATGACCCGGGTGTTAAATCGATTGACCCGCAACCATATTCTTCCATACCGCCGTTGTACGGCGAGACGCTGCGTATACGCAAAAAGCGCCCCTCCGATGCCCCGGCCCTGCAATGCCGGTTTTACATACATTTTGCTCAGATGCAGTTGCCTCTTTTCCGGTTGCGCAACCACCGCGCAGTAGCCGGCATCTTCTCCCTCGTACAGCGCAAGATAATACGCATACCCCTGCTCCCCGATCTGGACACTGATTGCCTCATGACTCTGGAATTTTTCCAGCATGTAGTCGACCTGTTCCGCCCCGATTATGGGGGTAAAATGGGCAGTCCATACATTACGTGCGCATTCTGCCACACGCTGGATATGTGATTTGTCGGCTACCTCGATTATTGTAATTTGAGCCATACTGCGCTTCAAATTCTGCCCTTCGGTTTGTACGCGTAAGAAAAAGGACTCACGAAAAATTCGTAAGCCCTTGATTTTTCTGGCACGCCCTGGAGGATTCGAACCCCCAGCCATCTGATCCGAAGTCAGATGCTCTCTCCAGTTGAGCTAAGGGCGCATCATTGTCGTCGTAGGGAAAATAGTAATTTTACACAGAATCGTCTATTATGAGATTCATGGGATCTCGATATGTGCATCGCTTGTGCAAAAATGATATAATAGGATATCAGAATATAATGAAACGGACCCAAATCTCCCAGCAGCTTTTTTTTCGAAAGGTGGTCGCCTATTTTAACCAATGTCCCTACCGCCCTGATTCACGAATGGCTGGTAACCGAGGCTGGTGCCGAGAGTGTGCTTCGCTCCATATACAACCTTATGCCGGGTGACATTCACACTTTGTTTCACGATCCTGCAGCACTCGAGCATACCGAATGGAGTGAGGCGACGGTTCACACCTCTTTTCTGCAGCGACTGCCACAGGCAAAAAAGCATCACAGGCTCTTTTTCCCGCTGTATCCCCTGGCCATAGAACAGTTCGACCTTCGCGAGTACAAACTGATCATTTCCTCATCCTATGCAGTAGCAAAGGGTGTACTGAACTCTTCCGATCAACTGCATTTGTGTTACTGTCATACCCCTATGCGATACGTATGGGATCTGACGTTTCAATATATGGAAGCAGCGGGATACGATAAAGGACTTCGTTCGTTTATAGTGCGCCTTATCTTTCATTACATCCGCATGTGGGACCAGCTCTCTGCCGGTCGCGTCAACAAATTCGTTGCAAATTCGCACTATATCGCCCACCGTATATGGAAATGCTACAACCGTGAAGCCACGGTAATCTATCCTCCGGTGGACGTCGATCAGTTCAAAATCGCCGCGCAACGGGATAATTATTTCGTGACTATCTCACGTCTGGTTCCGTATAAACGCATAGACTGTATCATACGGGCATTCAATAAATTGAAGCTGCCACTGGTCATAGTGGGTGAAGGCCCCTCAAAAAAACAATTGCAAAAAATCGCCGACAAGAACATCTCTTTTACCGGTCAGGTTTCACATACCGAACGTACCCGTATACTGGAGCATGCACGCGCATTTGTATTCTCTGCAGAAGAAGACTTCGGAATAGTCAATGTGGAGGCACAGGCATGCGGGGTACCGGTTATTGCCTTTGGGCGTGGCGGTGCACTCGAAACAGTGGAAGAAAAAAAAACAGGGCTGTTTTTTCACCGACAGCATCCCGATGCGATAATCGAGACCGTGGAACGATTTATGGCTACTGAAGATTCTTTTGACCCGCACGCGATACGCAAAAATGCGCAGCGTTTCCCCAGAAGTCGATTTGAAAAAGAATTCAGTGAATTCGTACGTCAGGCATGGGATGAATTCCCGTATAAATAATGAAAACGGCGTCCCTTGCCTATCAGGACCTGAACTGATCGTTTTTGACGGCGAAATCTGCTGCCATCCGCACTGTTGTTTAGCCCTCGAAAATGATGAACTGACAGGAAAAGACTATCTCCGGCCATTCACCGGAGTTCGACACATAAAAATGCGGTTTTACTTATCCAGGGGATTTTTTTACCCACAAGCTGTTCACACAGTATTTCACTGATACGGACAACATCTTCTCGACTGCAATACTGTGCACACCGTTGCCCAAGCGATGTTCGTGCATTTCGGCTATCGGTTTCTCTAAACCAGTACTGAACCGCCTGTTTCGAAAACCGCTGATTTTGTAAATATTCATGCACATCGGAAGTCACACCAAGCCGCTGATCTGCCTTTAGCGTATCGGTTACGTTTTCAGGCGTCCAGTTCACAACCGGATCATTCGGGTCTTTCAGGGCATCTTCTTCCGCCTTAACAAACGCATCGCTCAGGTGTTTGTCTTTTCCTGAAAACACCACGAACTCCGAGAGCCTGCTCCCCGCTCCGGGAAGATCCTGGGAGAAACTTAGCCGCCCGGCCGGAGCAAGTATACCACACAGCCGTTGAATACATGCCGGTTTGTCATGTTCCTGACGCAGCAGATTATGAAACAAAATGCGATCGACCGGACCGATTTGATCACTCAGTTGGTCGATCCATTCACCGCACGGAATCGATGACATTTCGAGCGTTTTCGTATCTATTTCCCCGCTAACATCCTCTGGCATTACGGTATTCTGTGTTTCCCGCACCCATAGTATTCGCATAGCCGGATGCCTCGAAAGCGCCTCTCCACATAAATAAAAGGACTGATCTCCAAGTATTGCCACCATGGATTTTTCACCGATATCCGCCGCCTCCAGCAAAGTCTTTTGCACGTCGGCAAGCTTTTCGTATTTGTCAACTCGCGCATTCCATTCATCCCTTACCGCTCCGCGTCCTTCGGAATCCTGATCACTACCATACGGTACAATATGCTGAACGGACTGCTGCATTGCGGCAAGCTGTAACTGCCGCATGCGTTCCACCCGCTTTTTCACCTGAGCTTCATAACCCTGTGTCCCCGGCTGATAAAATAGCCTTCCCTGCAGAAAATCGGGAAGATACTGTTGGGCGACCCAATGATCTTTGTAGGCATGTGGATACATATACCCTTTACCGTGTCCAAAGCCTTCTGCGTCGCGAGCCGGATCGCGAAGATGATCCGGTATCTTTTCCCTGCTTTCCTTTTCCACATTCGAAAGCGCATCGAAAAACGCCATGGTCGAATTGCTTTTTGGCGCGGTTGCACAGTAAATACATGCATGAGCCAGATGAAAACGGCCCTCCGGCATACCGACATAATCAAAGGCTTGTGCGCAATTGTTCACCACCATGAGCGCCTGCGGATCCGCCATTCCGATATCCTCACTCACAAAAATAAGCATCCGTCTGAAAATAAACCGCGGATCCTCTCCTGCATAGACCATGCGAGCCATCCAGTAAAGGGCTGCATCGGGGTCTGAACCGCGCAACGACTTTATAAAAGCTGATATCGTATCATAATGCACATCACCGTCCTTATCATAGAGCACTGCGCGGCGCTGAATCGATTCCTCCGCGATATCACGTCGTATATGTATTACCCCCTCGCTGCCCGGTTCGGTAGTCTCTGCGGCAAGCTCGAGTGCATTAAGTACGTTACGGGCATCACCGTTTGACGCCTCGGCAAGATGAGAGAGTGCATCCTCGTCTATTTGAATCGATTTGTTCCCCAGCCCGCGTTCACGGTCGGCAATCGCATTACGAGCTATTTGTTTGAGGTCCTGTGCCCCCATGCTTTGAAGCTGAAAAACCATCGAGCGTGAAACAAGTGCCTTGTTTACCTCAAAATACGGGTTCTCGGTTGTCGCTCCGATCAGCACCAGGATTCCCTTTTCAACATGCGGCAACAGCGCATCCTGTTGTGACTTGTTAAAGCGATGTACCTCGTCAACGAACAGGATTGTTTTTCGCGTATATTCGTTGAGCACCCGTTTTGCCGTCTCTATGGCATCCCGTATTTCCTTTTTACCCGCGAGCACAGCATTGATAGTAATGAATTCCGCTTTTGTCGTATTGGCGATTATCTCAGCAAGCGTGGTTTTACCCGTACCGGGCGGACCGAAAAAAATAACGGACGAAAGCTGGTCGATCATTATCGCCCGCCGCAGCAACCGGCCCTTCCCCACTATATGCTCCTGGCCTACGAACTCGTCGAGTGTGCGCGGTCGCATACGGTCCGCAAGAGGTGCATTCGCATCCGCTGTGCGCTTTCCGCTGTATTCGAACATATCCATTTTCAGACACTCATTTCGAGCATCACTTTGGTACAATCCCCTTTGTCCGCAAGTTCCAACGCCTGTTGTGCTTTGTCAAGGGGGAACCGGTGTGACACCAGCGCATCGAGATGAATATCGTTCATTACAAGAAAGTCACGCAGGTTATCGTACTCTCCCGCATTCATTACAAACGATCCGCGAAGAGTCAGCTGTTTACCGTATATCTGAGTCGTATTGATTGCCGGGGTTTTAGCACCGAGTCCCACGACCGCTGCACGTCCGAGACGCCCGAGTACCCCTATCATCCACTGCTGTGCCGTTGTCGCGCCGCTGGTTTCGTATGCAAGCGATACGCCATTCGGATATTTTGACATTATTTCACTGAGTACGTCTTCGGTGGTGTCGATATCTATGACAGTCTCCGCGCCCATCTGCCGGGCTGTTTCGAGTCTGCGTGCCCGTCGTCCCACTGCAATCACGCGCGTTCCCATTGCATGCAGATACCGAATACCTATAAGCCCTATCGGTCCGCATCCGAATACCACCGCTACATCGGTACTTTGCGGCTCAACCTTTTTTAAGGCAGACCACGTAGTCCCTGCACCGCAGGCGATAAAAGAGCCATCCGCAAAGCTTAACTCATCGGGAAGCAGAAAACAGTTGCGCGCATCCACAAGCATCTTTTCAGCCATTGATCCGGGACGGTCGAATCCCATAACTCGGTTTTTTCTGACACGGCACCACATCCAGTTTCCCTGCCGGCACTCCCTGCAGTGCCCGCAGCTTTCATAGTGATAGACCGCGACACGGTCGCCTTCCTTCAGATGATCCACACCTTCTCCAACCGAAGAAACGATTCCCGCAGGTTCATGTCCCCTTATTGCGGGAGAGAGCCTTTGAAGATCCGGTTTTCGCCGATAAAGATGAAGGTCCGAGCCGCATATACCGCTCGTGCGCAGTGAAACGACCACGCGCCCGTATTCCGGTTCGGGGTCGGGAACCTCTATAATCTCGATTCTGCGTTCGTCAATATGCGATAACGCTTTCATAGTGAATCCTTTATATATGATGTGTGTACATAAACAATTGCCGCGGGTACCGGATTCACTGCGTCTGCAGCGTACACGATGCCGTGGTGTTGCAAATGTACGGATGAGAGTACAAAGTGTTGTATATTTAAACTGAGCCTTTTTGTGTGCAAAACATGTTGTCGTCCGCGCTGTTGCTGCGTCTGCGGAAATACGGAGCCAACCGGGAACGTTGTCCCATCATTCCCGAAACCGCAATAACAGCACGACTCACAGTATCTTTCATTAAAACAATCGCTCTGTTCAGGTCGTAGTCAGAATTCTATTACGGTCTTGATTCCTTCATGGCCGTGTGCAAGGGAATAGTCGAATGCATCGATGGTTTTGTCAAAAGGGAATCGTCTTGTGACGAACCCGTCCAGTGACAGTTTCCCGGAAGAGACCATCGCGACGGCATCCGTATAGGTATTTGCATACCTGAATATGCCACTCAAATGGGCTTCATAAGGGAGTATCTTTGCCAGATTGAGCTCTGCCTTCATCTCTGCTCCCATACCGACACATACGATATGTGCGTTCGGTGCAACAGCCTCAACCATCGCTTCAAGTACCTTCCTGCTGCCGCTGCATTCCACAATACAGTCGGCACCGCCCATCTCGAGAAGCGCCTGCTGCATCTGCGGGATATCGTTATATACCCGTGCACCGAGTTTCTCCGCCTGCCCACTTCTGAACCCTTCCTTTTCAAGCGCGACAACATTACCTATCCCCATTGACGAAAGCGTATGAATCATCAGCAGTCCCACCGGGCCGCATCCGGTTACTGCAATACGCATTCCCGGGGCAAGAGCAACTTTGTTTTTTATCACATGTATGGCAACCGATAACGGCTCGAACAGCGTCGCGGTGGCAGGATCCATTTTGACCGGCACACAAAAATCGGCAGGATGAATCACATACTCCTGCAATGCACCATCGATGGGCGGTGTTGCCATAAAACGCATATCCGGACAAAGATTGTAGCGTCCCTCCTTGCACTCTTTGCACCTTCGGCACGGCACTCCGGGCTCAACGGCCACCAGATCGCCGACCTCCAGATGCGATACTTTAGAGCCTTTTTCTATTACTTCGGCACTCGCCTCATGACCGAGCACAAGCGGCTCTTTAACCACAAAATCACCGATTCTGCCTTCGGTATAATAGTGCAAATCGGAACCGCATACACCCACCGCTTTTATCCGCAGCTTTACATCGTGTGCCGTTTCCAACGCTGGCTCCTGCACTTGTTCAAACTGCATATCCTTGACTGAATTTAAAACCACACGTCTCATAAATTCCTCCACATAATTTCAGCAATATAAACACTCGAAACCACAATCCCCACAACACTCACCCCCCAAAGAATTAACCGGTGCGCTGCACCCACACTTCTAACAATCCGCTGCAGACAATAACACCTGTGAATAATCAACGCGTAAAGGGCCCTGCATGGATATGCACCCTCTCTGCAATATCGGCAGCGATATTTCTTTTCCGCGTTCCGGCTTCTCTGAATAAGCGCCGGTATGTCGGACACCATCGCCTATTTTTCCAGATTGAACATATCGTCGATACTGTTAAGAATATCGTCGCTTGTGGGCATATCCTTTTTCTGCTGTGACGCCGTGCTCTTTTTCTGAGACGGCTGCTGCTGTGGTGGTGGCTCGGTTTTCGTCTCTTTTGGGGCGGCCGCTTCGGAAGCCTGTTGTGTCTGTGCGCTTTTTTGCGATGAGCTCTGGGTCTCCGCAGGTTTATTCTGCGCAGCAGCTGCACCACCAAGAGATGCCATTCCGGAAAATACTCCGGCAAACTTGTCGAATAACGAGGCAATTTTATTTATCTGCTCCCCGTGATGAGAAAGGGTGTTTTCACACTGCGACACGCTGCGTTGCAGCTGCTCGGTCGTTTTATTCACCTCTTCAACCGGAGATGCCGATTCCGATCGCACCTGTTCTATCTTTTTTTCCAGCTCTGTCATCTGATTCTGTGTCTGCTTTTTGATATCGTCGATCGACTTCTTCATCGAAGCGAGTTCATCGCCGATACACAGAGAAATACTCTCCTTCATGAGTTCCTGCAGCCGTTGTGCATTGTTTTTTTTATCCGCCATATCCCGACTCTCCTTTGTTGAAACGAATATCCATAATGTGCGTGCATTATATATACAATAAAATAAATTTATGCGATCATACCCGGTAGACTTAACCGGTGCGCTATCTGTTTTCGAATGACACCTGTAATTAAGATACCCACACCGATCGATTTTATCACGACACAAAAAAACGCGCATGCATAATTGCACCATTTGACAGCAGGTGTGTACTATACTTACTGCCAGTCGAATGCAGTTCCGTCGGGATAGGTTACTTCCTTATCTTCGAGCCGTTGTTTCAATATATCGATCCCCTGTGCGAGTATATCGTCCCTGTTGTCGTAAAGATTGTCGAACCATTTTTCGGTCTCATCACCAATACGGGTATAGCATTTATCACCGAATTTCCTCTCCCCGAGTTGTACTTCGATCTTTGCTTTCTCTCCGTCGATATTCACATTACGAATCCATCGAATGCTCATGCGGTTCCTCCCTTATCACACGTCTAGAATTATTCATTTTCATGACACCATATTCTCATCACAAGCGCCGCTTTAGCTCCATACATTCCTGCAGCACTTCGCAAAAGCAGCTTCTGAAAATACGAACATCCCCGTGCAGTCTTTCCGCGTTGTAACAGCGCATGTGCATAGTAAAATACAATACCGGGATCATCGTAGTGGGAAAATGCATGGTACACATCGATCACATGGTCATATTTGTTCTGCCTGGCAAAGTGACGGGCAAGCTCTACCGCCATTATCGCGCCTTCGTTATTTCCCCCGGCCACAGAGTCACAATATGTGCGCGCCCGACGACTTCTGTGCGTATAGAGCAGATAATGCAGGCGCGCCCATCTGCCGAACAGGACACTGTCGGAACGCATCCGCTTAAGCACGTAGCCATAATATAACAGCGTACCGGCAGCCTTATGCCGCGGATCAGGCACCAACGAGTCGTACAAATCGAGACAGCGTTTCATACCGGCACCAAATACCGC
Source organism: uncultured Fibrobacterota bacterium (assembly GCA_964589825.1). GTDB lineage: Bacteria > Fibrobacterota > Chitinivibrionia > Chitinivibrionales > WJKA01 > CAZPUS01. The sequence goes on from CAZPUS010000007.1 coordinate 95,152, forward strand.
AAGTCGCAGCTTCCATACATCACGAAGTAACGGTTCTCTCTGCCAGTACCATGCCGAATCAAGCACCCGGCTGCCATATTCTGCCGCATGCTGCACGCTGTCTGCAAAAAGATATTGCCTGAGTACAGCGGTATCCCGCATCAGCCCCTCCCTAAGTGTATTGATAACACCGCGGGCCTTTTCAAAGCGGCGCATGCGCTGATACAGCACAATTACCCCGGCTTTTTCCACACGCGACAAGGGTTGTGCCGCATCGATATAGCGTAGAACCGAATCTAAATCATCGCTGCGTAAAAAAAATCTCAACAACAGACCTGCGGCCGCATGTTGTGCCGAATCATCCGCAGGACTTCGGTATACCGCATGTGCGGCCTTACGGGCGACATCCGGTGAGCCCCGTTCAAAACACCACTCCGCACTGCGCAGGCATTCCCGCTGGCGAAGCCCTCTGCATCCGTCTATTCTCAGATAGAATTCGACTTTTTTTTCGTGAAGACGGTAGCGATCGTATACCGAGGATGCCCATTCCATGATGGTATCGGTCAATGCATCATTTCGGGCCATACATGCTGTATAATCGGAAAGCAGAATCCCGAGTGTGTCCCGCGATACCTCCCGGGCGGTATGAACCAAATGCGATCGAAGCGTTGCGCCAAATGCCGGATCGTTTACCGTGGCGTTGCATGCAACAGCAGCGGCCTTGTCCCATCTGCTTTGCAGAATCAGGGTTCGAATCCAGTGAAGATACTGCGGCCTTTGGAGCATCCCGGCCCAAGAAAGCACCTGCAGCAGCGAATCTGCACCGGCAAGATCATCGCGTTCGAGCTTTTGCCGCACCAGTTTGGTATATGAACGATCCGACGGTGCACATTTCATAACTACACGTTTCCATTTCCGACTATATCGCTGCGGCAGCCCCAAACGGAGCGCGGAAAAAAGAAGAGGGACACGCGCCTCACTATGCATGCGACAATATTCTGTAATGAAATCAAGAAGCGTATCACGATGATGCGCTTCTGTCATCTCGTGTATTCTTTGTAACCCTATACGAACACATTTGTTTGAAAGTCGTATACCGCTGTTGGCCTTCTTTTGTAAACGTGCGAGACATTCCCGTTTCTGATTCATTGAAAACCCTGCCCATAATGAATCATCACATACGCACACCCCGTCCTCGGCGTAAGAAAAAAAGACCAATGCCGCTATTATGGATACAATACAGTTATTCAGTCTGGATATCATCTCGTACTCCGGTCAGCGTGAAATTATTGCGGAACGTAATGTGAATACGTCCCCAATCAGACGGTCGGTCGATATTTCCCGCCCACTCCACTGCAACGGTTCCTGCCGGTGAAGGCATTCGTACTCCGATCCCATACCCGACAAGCAGTGACCTTTGTTCAGAGGGAATATACGACGTACGCGACCCTGTTGCCGCATCGAACAACAGATAGATGCATCCGTGAGGAGAAAAATAATAACAGAAATCGGTCTGAGCGCGAAGAATGCTCTTAAAAAGACGCGAATCCGTGGTATAGCCCCGCACTGATCCGATCCCCCCCGCCTTGATTAACTCGGGCGGCAACAGAGAATCTCGCTGTGTCACGAGTGTATGCAGCCCCACCCGCGGAGCCAGGGCAAAACCACGCCCGAAGGGAATATTCACCGCGGCATGCATCCGGGTCTCTGCCTTCCAGGCCATCCGTGCCGCCAGGGTATCGCCACGGGAACGGGTAACACCCGCGCCTATTTCCAGACCGGTGCCTGCAGTACGCACCCCTCTGGCTACACGACGCGTCCTGCGGAAAAAAAGTATCTCGGAGCCGATAAATCGCCGGGATACGGTGGTGGAATCTGTGGCATTGTAGTGAAGGCTTTCAATCCTGAAACCTGCACCCGAACTCAGACGAATCCTCAATTCTCTAAGCAGTCTTACACGTACATGTGTTCGGGCATAGTTTTGCTCTTCAATCTCGAGCCCCGCCGCCGCGGAGCCGGTCAGGGAACTACCCAGAATCCACGGATACGAAAGCGACCCATCAACTTCGATCAACGAATCCATAGCCTGAAATTGCACCGCAGCGGCTTCCCCGGCCCGCCATACATTGTGCAGATCGCAGGAAAGCCGACCCGAAAGTGACGCCTGACCTGAACTGCTGCGCTCCAGCCCAAGCGCCCCCTGAATCCCCACTCCCTGCACATCGTTAATGCGAATCGGCACCTGCACGATGAGTGTATCAGGTGGCCGGCCCCGAACCACACTATTCCCTTTGTCTCTTTTTTTCCGTTTCACACGGAACCGCCCGATAGAGACACTGCCGATATAATCCCGTGAACCAAGGTAGGCTCGGGTATTTTCTACTTGTCGCAAATCGAACAGACTGTCGGGTGAGATATGGATATCGTGGGCCACTACTGCCTTACGGGTGATGAACGAATCCACAAACAGAGGCGTACCAAAGAGAGACGGATCCCCGGGCTCAACATGAAGTGATATCTGACGGGCATCCGACCCATACCGGGAATCGGTACAGCCGATAGTATCGATCGATACCCCCACCTGTGCAAAGGGATAGCCGTGATAGGAGAACCAGGTGGTTATTCTGCGTACAAACAATTCGATGCGTCCTGCATCGTACCACACCGGTGTGGGGAAAAACTGCACAAGTGAATCCCAGGGCAGAAACGACGGGGCTTTACACTCCAGCGAGCATACCGAAGCCCGTGGGCCGGCATTGACCGTAACGGTATCCAATGAAGAGGAGTCGTATGTCGGTAAAAAAAAACCGAGAGAATCAAGGATGCGTGAAAGACGCTTTTGCGGGCTCTGCCGCCCGGTTGTACGCATTCGCTCAGCGACTGATTCATGAATGCGACCCGTCGCGACCGTATCGGGTATTTGCAGACGCCACTGTGTCGACTCAGTCCGGTAAACGATGGAAGTCGCAGAAAAGCTGCCGGAATATGCCATACATATCATGACAACCGCAACGATGCTGATCGTAAACAATGGAAAATCTCTGCATGTGCGGTTCATGCGGGCCTGCCCTGCAGAAAGTGTCGTATCGTACATACAATCGTGATATCCGCACCAGCCTCCGCCTGCCATGGATCATGGTGTAACCAACTGCTGCCAATATGGTCAATCGCCGGTGCATCCCTTACCGGACTGCACAAGCTCTGTCAGGATCTACTCGTTTTTCTGTCTTTCCTTCATTTCTTTACCCTTGACAGAATATTTTGCCACCGGTACTTCCTCGAGCCGCTCAATCGAAATCGGCTCTCCGGTAATCTGACATATACCATAAGAGCCGTCCTGAATTCGATCGAGTGCACTGTCAATCTGCTGCAGATACTTCTGCTGACGCTCATACAACCCGAGGGAAAATTCCCGCTCGAACGAAGAAGAAGCGGCATCACCGAGATGGTGGGTATAGGAAGAGACTTCTCCGGTATGATCACGTATTGAGTCATTGTTCGAAGTCGAAATTTCACCCATCTCTTCAAGCACACGCTGTTTCTCTTTCTGCAACTTGTCCTTGAAATGCTCGATCTGTTTCTTGGTAAGTTTCGTTCTTGCCATACCGCGTATTCTCCTCACGTATTTGCAGACTGCATGCTACATACATACGAATTTGATGTTGTGCTGACGTAGTGGATGCGCTGCACTACATCCCGCCGTGTTCAGCAAATAATTTGCATAAAATAGATAATGTCGATGCAGAATCACAACCACCAGGCATTGGTCTGCCGATTTCACTGCTGCAGATATTCATCCAGTTCCTCCTGGCTCATGCGCACTTCGCGCGATTTGCTCCCCTCGGATGGTCCGACGACCCCCGCACGCTCCAGCTCATCCATTATACGGCCCGCACGCGCATACCCCACCTTGAGGCGACGCTGCAGAAATGAAGTCGAGCCCTGTCCCATACTCACCACCATCTGTGCCGCATCCGCAAAGAACTCGTCGCGCTGGCCCGAGCCGTCCTCACCGTCAAAGGCTCCAGCTGCTGTCACCTCGTTTCCTTCACCCACCGCTTCCTCGAAATTGTCGATCTTCTCAACTTCGACCTGCTGGGCAATAATCGCTTCGGCAATACGCTCTACATCCTCTTCCGAGATAAAGGCTCCGTGATAGCGCTCGATATCGGGCGCGCCGCTTCGCAGAAACAGCATATCCCCGAGTCCGAGCAGTTTTTCGGAGCCGACTTTTCCTAAAATGGTGCGTGAATCGGTCGACTGTATCGTTCTGAACGCGATCCTGGAGGTAAGATTCGCCTTGATGGGACCGGTAATTATATCGACCGAAGGCCGCTGTGTGGCAACAATAAGATGAATGCCAACCGCACGGGCGAGCTGAGCAATTCGCTGCACATGGGCCTCGACATCCTTTGATGCGGTCATCATGAGATCGGCGAGCTCGTCCACGATTATCACGATATACTCGAGTTCCTTGTTATCCTCCGGTGAAAGAGCGTCTTTTCTGATTTTGCCGGTACGGATTTTCTGATTAAACGACTCGATATCGCGCGCTCCCACGCCCGCAAGAATCCGATATCTGCGATCCATTTCGATCTGGGCCCAGTGCAGCGCTTTTACCGCCTCTTTTGGCTCGGTGACAACCGGCGACATCAGATGAGGGATGTCCTGATAATAGGACAGCTCCACTTTTTTGGGATCTATGAGAATGAGTCGCATCTGCTGCGGTGTCTTGTGCATGAGCAGGCTGCAGATGAGAGAATTAATACAGACGCTCTTTCCCGCGCCTGTCTGTCCCGCAATCAGCAGATGCGGCATTTTTTTGATATCGCTTACAAACGGTGCCCCCGAAATGGTACGCCCGATTACCACCGGCAATTTTGCATTCGATTTTGTATATTCATCCGAGGTAAGTACATGCTTAAAATAGACCGTCTGGCGATTTTCGTTCGGCAGCTCGATCCCTATTGCCGCCTTTCCGGGAATAGGCGCCTGTATCCTGATGCGCTTTCCGCCCACCGCAAGCGCGATATCATCCTGCAGACTGACCACCTTACTCACCTTTACCCCGGCGGCGAGTTCCATGTCATACCGTGTAATCACCGGGCCGGGGTTGACATTTACCACTTTTGCCTCGATATTGAAATCATTGAGCGTTTTTTCCAGGATACGCGAGCGTTGCGTGAGTGCCTCTCTGTCTATCTCGGTTGATACCGCCGGGGGGTCACTCAATATCGATGGTTTGGGGATCTCGTACTTTTTTCCTGCTTTCTTTTTTCCCGTCGCATTGTTCTCCTGACCGGGGACCTTATAGTAATCTTCATCCGATGCACTCCCCTGCCCGTGTTCGTCGCCGGCCGGCTCTCCGCAAGACTGAGACTGCTGTCCCGCAGACGAGACCGCGTCCTCGGGCGGTGTTATCGATATCGAGTCGCTCGGGATCGAGTCACCGTGGCGGAAAGGATCTGTCTCCGAGACCGTTTCCGAACTGCCCGATGCCGCTTCGTCGCTGCACTGTGGCACGTCATCAACCGATTGCGCTTCGTCGTTTTCACCTGCCGGACCGGAAGCCGCGGAATCTGACCCGGATGCTGCATCAGAGGCTGTCCCGGGTGGCGATTGTTCTGGCGCCTCCCCCGACTCCCCATCCGCCTGTGCTTCCGAACTCGCGGTCTCCGTAGCTTCCGCACCTGCAGTACGGCCACGCCAGAATGCCGCATGGCGCAGCATGGAACCACCACGTGCTGCGATTATTCGCCAGCCGTGGCGCAGCCATTGCCATACCCGCTGAATAACCACGACCACATCGATGCGAAAAAACATCAGCAGTACGATCACGATGCCGAGCAGCGTAATAAAATAGGGGCCGAAGACATGGTGTCCGAATACGTACTGCAGCAGCAACGCCGCAATATTGCCGATAAAATTAGTATGAAAGGAATGCTCCGGGGTAATGGGAATATTGTGAATGGCAAAAAGAACACACACTTCGAACCAGAGTATCAGCAGAAACCGGATAAAGCGAAGGTTGAGGGGTGCGCAAAAGATTCGCTTCATTCCGATATATATACAGAGCCCGGGAAAAACGAATATCGGCACCCGCCCGCACAAATAAATCATTCCCCGGGAAAGCGCGGTTCCCACATAGGGTCCCAGCAGATTGGAACCGCTGCCGGCAAAATGCGAAATCAGCGAAATGAGGGTAAGTACACCGAGTGCGAGGTAGAGAATACCCCATACCTGTCCAATAACGTCCCGTCTGTTATCACGATTATGACCGTTGTCTTCAACCATATTTACTCATTGCACGCAGTGTGCACTTTTTTTTCGAATTCATATAATACGAATCTGATACGTTTTGCGCCGGCCGCGATTGTATCACCTTTCTGCAGTACCTTTGTATACTCTTCGATAACACGTGCAGCCTCCTGCGCACGCTTGAAATTCGCTCTGAGGATATCATCGGCCGATTCCCGATCGCTGCACTCGTTCTGCGTGGCGACGTAGCCGAGCGGATCGGTATGCGTATCGCGGCTCTGGACCAGGCCTTCGACACCGATGGCCTGCTGGACGCCGATCAGCTCATGCCTGAGCGTTTTCAGGGTATGCGTCTGTTTTTCGCTGCCGAGGATAAACCGGTAGTGTTCCTCGATAACACGCAACGCTTCCCGCAATCTGTTTATATTCGCATCGAGAATACGCAGTATGCGTTGATCATGCGACTGTAACGTCACCTCGGTATATATCTCCGTCACTAATAGAAAAATCCGGTGGACTACCGGCCCGGCCCCGCAGCTGACGCTTCGTGGCGGCTTTGACCGATATTGGCCGACATCGTATGAAAAATAACACTCTCCACACAGGGAAATACAAAATATATCCCTATGCCCGGGGCTTTACTTGGAAAACGTGCCGGGCAAAATGGCAATTGGTACACCGGTATCATTGCTGATAACGATTCGCGGACGTATCCGGTGTGCCATTTTGCTCAAATGCCCCCTGCCTTCCGCCGTGTCTTGTTTTTTGTGCGCACGCTTATTACATCCTCCGATCCCCCCACGACCTCTACCGCACCAGCAATATTCTCTCCCTCACCACCCGGTTTCCGGTACGTACCCGGACGATATAACTGCCGTTGGGGAGACTACGGGTATTGATCGTATAGCTGCACCTGCCCGCATGTTGTGGTAACGACACGCGACGAATACATCGCCCCTGAGGTGTACAGAGCATTGCAGCAGTAGCATCGAATGTAGATGTGTGATACGTGACAACTATATTTGTTTTACCGGCGGTTATTGTAACCCCGTGTGGGTGCTCGCGTGCAGATTTGTGTTCGATGCTTTCAGAACCTGCGGGGAGCATTGCCACGCTGTCTTCCATGCCGAACCATTTATTCCCCGTACAGTCAATCGCAACCGTGTATATCCTACCCGATGCCTCGTATGCGGTCCACTCTGAGCCGTCAAAGGAACTCACCCCTTTACGGGTGACACACCATCCCCTCCCTTTGGTATCGATCGCAATATCCCGGACTTCATTGTGGTGGAGTTTGCTGTTTTCGGTCGTGTATCCGGTCCACTCATCACCGGACAAAACACTTATCCCCTGGGTTGTGCCGAACCATACCGAGCCGTTGCGAGCCGTAGCAATGGCAGTTACGGTATCAGTGGAAAGTCCGTCATCTTTCGTATATGTCATCCAGTCGGTGCCGTCAAATGAAATCGCTCCTTTCGTTGTGCCAAACCACATAGTACCATTGTGAGAGGCTGCTATTGAAAAAACCCGGTCTCTCGGCAATCCGCTGTTTGACGTATCATAGGCAGTATCCGCTGCTTCATCAATAACGTAAATACCATTATAATGGCGTCCGATCCATTTTCGTCCATACGTATCGATTGCAATTGAAGTGATACCGGCGGGTGGGAATGTCTCATACACTACCCATGTTGCCCCATCAAACGAAAACACTCGATCATCCGATAAAGATGAACCGGGCCATCCTGCTCCCACCCATATTGTTCCGTCACGCGCTATTGCAATACATTTTACTGAGGTATAAGAAAATCTATTGTATGTAAAACCGTCTGCTGTATCATAGGACGTCCATTGCGATCCATCGTATTTGCTTATGCCGTCTCTTAACGAACCGAACCACTTCGTATTATCCGGAGCAATTGCTATTGTCAGGATCTCACCGCTCGTGATAGAGTTTGAATCCGGATTATGTTTGTAAATAACAAAATCATTACCAAAACACACGCCTGTTACCATAATACCACACATTAAAAAAAACGCATGCCGTGTGTGTGCTTTCATATGTTCACCCCTCCCTTTTCAGGTTCAGTGAAATGCAACATTATGCTAAAGGTAAAAGCTCTCGCGCATGCTTATCCGTATGTACGAGAGCTTATACACAAGAATACGCAATACATTCTTATACCAGCTGTTCCCCCATTTTGCTTTCCCAATCATATCCATGAGGATAACCATTACCGGGCTTCCTGACGGAGGCATGAGATATTACATCATTGAAATTCCACTTCCATAAATCTATTGTTACATCCGGATCGTTTATATCCGTACGTACGTAATTCCACGCACCCGCATATCTTGGAGCAGAACCTTTCGCCCCGCCGTCTTCTCTGTTAAGATAGTAATTATCGAAAGATTTGAGATCTCCTTCGTCTACCTCCCAAGGTTCGCCTGACACCCAAGGGCCCCAATTGTGAGGTTCTACACAATAATTGGTGATACCACCACTCCAAGCCCAACAGTTGTAATCTTTATAGGGAGGATACTCGTCTGCTGCATGAGAAGTATCAGATAACAACGCATCGTCTTCCTTAAGATAGGGTAAATCGTCAAAATCGTAGTCATATTCATGTTTTGCTGGAGTTACATCCATATACACATCAATATTGCCGTCCTGCGAAGGATCGTTTGCAATCACAAACCCCCATACGTAAGGCGGCTTGGTAGTATATTCATGCTTGCACCTCGAATACCATCCCCACCCGTCATAATTACCGCACCAGCAATATTCTCTCCCTCACCACCCGGTCTCCGGTACGTACCTGTACGATATAACTGCCGTTGGGGAGGTCTGAAGTATTCATCATATGCGTGTGTCTGCTTCCATACAATGAAAAATCGCTTTGGCGAATGCATTCTCCCTGCATGGTGTAAAGAAATACCGTACCATGCGACTGCCACTGTGCAGTATACCGTACTGCAATGCAACAGTCATTGATAGATATTGATACGTCTTCTTCATTCTCCCGGTGAGAACGGTAAACTGGCCGCGCGGCATTGCCGGAATCCAGAGAAATTTTGTAGAGGCCTGACAATGGTGAAGTTCCTGCCCATACATTGCCCACGCAATCTACGGCCATGGATAAAATCAATCGACCTCCGAGCCAGGTAGTCCACTCGGTCCCGTCGAAACTAAAAATTCCTTCTTCAGTACCAACCCATTTTGTGCCGTTATTCGTAATCGCTATAGCGGATATCTGGTCATTCACCAGACCACTGTTTTCAGATGTGTAGGATTTCCACTTAGTGCCATCGAACGTACTCACACCGGAATCCGTCCCGATCCATGCACAGCCCTCGTTATCAAAAGCGAGTGCAAATACCTTATTATTTATAAGACCATCAGAGGTGTCGTAGGTTGTCCAGGAAGTTCCGTTGAATACACTAATCCCCTCAGGAGTCCCGAACCATACAGAGCCCTCCCTATCAGAAACGATGACATATGCACCATTGCACGCGAGTCCGTCATTTTCGGTATATGTCCGCCAACTGGTACCGTCGAATGCACTTACCCCAAATCCTTCCATCGCGAACCATTTTGTATTATTCTTATCTACACCTAGAGACATAACGGTGTTATCTACAAGTCCATTCGATGTATCATATGTTATCCAGCTATGACCGTTATATGCTAAAACCCCAATATACCTCGTAAATGACATCATACCGACTCTTGCACAAAACCATTTATTATCATCGTTATCTATAGCGATGTCCAAGACACTCATATCCTGCTTATAGGTAGTCCACACCGAATCCGAAAGTACACTTATACCCGCGTCCCGACCAAGTCCACACCATAAGGTATTGTTTTTATCGACTGCAATGGCATAAACAGAACCAAGCCCGATACTGTTTTTAGTGGAATCGTAGCCATACGTAGTGATCTCTGCACAAAGGCAGCTATATACTATACACAAAATAATCATACTCGTCATCTGAGTGCGTGGTACCATTTTTTCCTCCTCGATTCTATCATTAGTGGTATTGTTTCCATCCGCCTTCCAAAAAAGAGAATGGAAAAATGTGCAGTAGGCACATCATATTCCATTCTCTTAATAAATAACCGGATGCTAATTTTGCAGTTGCATCTCGTCAAAAATCCTGTCAACGTACTTCAGCCAGGTAT
>CAZPUS010000008.1:0-75700 GCA_964589825.1 uncultured Fibrobacterota bacterium
TTTTACCGGCTGTTTTATTCACACTGGCCTGCAGAACATGCCGGGCTTCGTGCTGAAGTGGGTCTGCTGGATTCCTCACATCCCCTGGCTGCGGCGATCGCGCCCGAATGGGAACTCATGGAACGCTCCCGTACCACCAGAGAAACGCAAAAGCGTTTTCGGGAAATGGCGCAGCTTGGCTCCAAGGCGGTGATCGTGGATGTGCGGTCAATGTACGAAACAGCGAGCGCGATTCTCGAACTCGAGAAAGCACTCAACCTGATTACAGTGATCGCGGTGCTTGTGCTCTTTTTTATCATTCTTATCGGAGTGGTAAATACCCTTCGTATGGCGATCAGGGAACGTACGCGGGAAATCGGAACGGTGCGTGCTATCGGCATGCAGCGTCATCATGTGCGTACACTCTTTATCACCGAAACCACGCTGCTTGCGTTGATTGCCTCGATAGTCGGATCGGTGGCAGCATTGGGGGTAATGCGGCTTCTTAGAATTCCCGAAATAAACGCGGGAGCCAACCCAATGGGAATGCTGCTGATAAACGGCCATCTTCATTTCGATCCGTCATTCGTATCGATAGCGGTATTTGTCGCGCTTATCTGCGCAATTACCGCGACCACCGCGTTTTTCCCGGCCCGCAGGGCCGCACGCATGGATCCCTCACGCGCGCTGCATCATTTCGAATAACTAAGCTGAGGATTTTGTGTGCGCAGTCTGCTGCCATCCGTACTGCTTTTTCCTGGCAGGATTTCTCTACTCGGGGAGCTCATTACCACTGCCGCACCTGAAGGTTATGTCAGAAGAAAGCAGCGTTGCTGCCTATGTTTTTATTCAGCACAATAGCTCAATGCAGCATAAAACCATCCGGAACTATATACAGGAGAGAAACATGAAACGCATACTGCTCTTAATAATGGGTATGACAACGCTTACCTGGGCGCTGCCTTCGATTCAACAGGTCCTGAAAAAAATCGACGAGTACCAGCAGATGGGCCGTGACGTGACCGCAACGGTGGTTATGACCCAGCAAAAAGCGGGACAGGGAACCAGGGTGTTTAAAATGAAGTATTATCGGCGGGATTCGGACAACTCGTTTCTCATTTTCTTTACCGCGCCCGAGGCGGAGCGAGGCAACGGTTATCTGCGGGTGGGCAACAATTTCTGGATGTATCGCAAAAACACGCGCACATTTCAGCATGTAAACCGGGACGAGAGTATCGGTGGCTCCGATGCGCGTGGAGAAGACTTCGAAACCCGCAATCTTCTCGAGCTGTATGATGCGGCGGTGGACGAAAACGGCGACGAGCTTATACGCGAATCCATGCTGGGAAAGATCTCCGTGTACGAAATGCAGGTAAAGGCCAAAATCAACGATGTCTCGTATCCCAAAAAGAAATACTGGGTCCAGAAAACCAATTTTCTGCCACTCAAGGAACAGAGTTTTGCCGGATCGGGTACCCTTATGCTCACGACCTATTATCTCAACTACACGAAAATCGAAGGCAGTTATGTACCGGTCAAACAGCTTTACCTTGACGAATTCGAAAAGGGCAACAAAACCATTGTCGAAATTTCGAACATTTCACTCAAGCGTCTCGATAATTCGATTTTTACCAAAGCGTATCTCGAAAATATGAGCAAATGAGAGAGAGGATATATACAATGCGCGTGCGGCACATTTACCTCACCCGCTGCGTGTGGCTCACCATTGTGGCGGCGGGTGCCGCGTTGGGACAAAACACAACCGCGATCGACGAGGATGCACTGTTTGGCGACACCTCGGTTGTCATGGACATCGGGCGGTTTCGCGATACGAGCGGCAGCAGCACGAAACAGGATTCTACACAACTAAGTATTTCGGGTCAAATTACCGCTTCGACAAGTGCGCGTTTTCATCGCGAATGGTTCGACGATGACTACTCACGTGCGCACACCTCGATTTACGCAGCCGCGCTCTCGAACCTGTACGCCGACATTCGCCTTCCGCATTCTGTCAAGGGATTTGTCAACACTGAGGCTCGTGCGGACGCATCGTACGACACGGCCTCATTTTTTCTCAGAGAGCTTTTTCTCGACTGGAACGTAGACAGGCGGTTCTTTTTCAGAGCGGGTAAACAGGTGCTGCAGTGGGGGCGCGGTTATTTTTTTACACCGGTCGATATGGTCAACATAGAGAAGGTACGGTTTTTCGACGAGCTTTCGGATAGAGAGGGGACCTACGGGCTCAAGCTCCATATTCCCTTTCGGACCAGGGCGAATCTTTACACCTTTGTCGATATGTATCGCGGCTCGCATGTGGACAGTCTCGCGATTGCGCTGCGTGCAGAATTTCTTCTGCGTTCGACAGAGTTTGCCTTTTCCGGGTGGGTGTCACCGGAAAAAGAGCCGGTATTCGGGTTCGATATGTCCACTGGTATCGGAGATGTTTCAGTGATCGCAGAAGCGGCGCTCTATCGCGCGCTCGATACTGCAAGCCTGAGATGGCAGGCATTTGAACCGTACCTGACGCAGACCACACTCACCTGGGTTCCCCGGGTTTCTCTGGGGGCTGGTACCTGGCTCGACTGGGGAGAAATCCGCGACCGCATCATGGTAAACGCGGAGCTTTATTACAACCATGCGGGAAGAAGCGCACGCGATTTTTCCATCTATGTTCCCCCGCATCCGACCGGGGGGCAGATGACAGCGATGCCGCCGACGCTGCAGGACAGTATCGCCGCTGCAATGGAATCCGCCGCCGATTCGCTGTTTTATACGCTCGTAGCGTCCAACAATGTCTCAAAATGGTATGCCGCGACTTTTGTGAATATCTCGCGTTTTGTGATAAGCGACCTTACTTGCCGCATGAGTGTTCTGTACAACCTTACGCAGCGCAGTGGAATGCTCAGCGCCGCGCTGGAGTACACGACACTGCACAATCACACGTTCGCCTTTCTGGTCAACGGCTTCGTGGGCGATGATTATACCGAGTATACACTTTCGGGGCAGGGGCTTTCACTTGAATGCAGGGTCGGCATTCTTTTTTGATCCGGACACCCCCCGTTTCATCCGTCTCACCAGCGTCTTAGCAAGAAAAATTGTGACAACATCATGCAGTGCGAAAAAAAGGTGCTTATTAGTGGATAGCACCGGTTCACACATATCCGGTATTCGGTTTAATGATCGTAAAGGTCGCGTTGAACCTCAAACGAACATGCTGCTATTATGTAGTGAGCAGGTTCGATGAGTGGGACAGATTTGCATTTTTATCCATATACACTGCAATGGTCGTATATGCCGAGGCGGTCTTATGCTATGGGTTTGTGATGCTGCAGCGGCCAGCGGCCCGGTGCCTGGCGCGTACCGAACACCACATCCGCCGCCGCGCGCATCGATTCGGGTGTGCTGCTATAGGTGCAGATAACGGTCCCCGCTTCTTTGGGCGAGCCCATGGAGTACGGGTTGTTCGTAACGACGACAACCGGGGTTCCCCGGGCTGCAATTTGGCGGATCAGCTCGTTATTGTTTTTGGGATGAATACGCCAGTAATGGTTTGAAATGACCACGATATCGACCTGCGGCAGAAGTTTGATAATGGTATCAATCTCTTCTTCCGTGGCCTTGAATTCGGTGTCCGCCGGAATGATATTCATGGAGTGCTGCAGCATCGCCTCATTGAAGGTGTGATAATGAAACGAAGTAGTATTGGGCATGAACTCGGGACGCACCAGCTGCTCGATAACCAGCAGGCGAGAACTGGTCGTAAGTGGCAGCAGAGAATCACGGTCGCGAATCACCTGCAGGGCATTGCGGGCAACGTTTTTGGAAAGAGAGACGAAGCGTTCGTTTTTAAACGTGGAACTCGCCTGCCCGGGGTCCACGATTCCCCCGTTTTCGAACAGACCCTGATCCATTTTCATTTTGAGTACGTACCAGACCGCATTGTCGAGTTCTTCTTCGGTAAGTTTACCTTCTTTTACCCATTCCCGAATTGTAAAAAAAGTGCGACTTCGCAACTCATCGTCAAATTTGAGCAACACGAGATTGCATCCCGATTTGAGTGCCATGGCACTTGCCTGAGGCACCCCCCATTTTTTCACGATTGCCGCCATGCCCATCGCATCGGTGGTAATAACACCTTTGAACCCGAGTTGTTTTCTCAGAAAATCGATCAAAAGACGGGGAGAGAGTGTGGCCGGCAAACCGGAATTATCATCGAGTGCGGGGTAGCTGTTGTGTGCGGTCATCAGGGCCCGGAGTCCGGCATTGATGACCGCTTTGAACGGCACCAGATCGAGCCGGTCCATCCGTTCACGGCTCGCATCAAGAACCGGCATTTCGTGATGCGCATCGATGCTCGAATCGCCTCGTCCGGCAAAATGCTTTGCGGTGGCGATTACCCCGCCTGCTTCAAGGCCTTTCATCAGCTCGACACAGTATTGCGCACAGATATCTCCGTCATCGGAGAATGCGCGAATCTGAATCTCGGGATTCTCCGGATTGATATTGACATCGCATACTGGAGAGTGCAGCATCGTGATCCCGACAGCAGAAAGCTGCGATCCGAGCGCATATCCGACTTCATAGGCGAGCTTCGGCTCTCCTGCTGCCCGTATTCCCATATTGGCAGGGAACAGATTGATATTGTCGTAGGGGAAATCGTGCGAAAAATCACCTTCGAAATCTGTACAGATGTGCAGCGGAACCCCGCTGGGACGGTTCATCGCGATCTCTTTGAGTTTGTTGAGACGAGTGGCGTATTCAGTTGCTGAGATCGAAAAGCCGGGTGTTTTATATTTAAAATAGCTCTCCGAAATATTGAAATATCCTTCTGGTTTTTCGAAGTCCTCGCCATTCGCGTTATACCCGTAATAGAGTCGTTTTGCCGATTCTACGTCGAATGCTTCAATTCGAAGTCCGCCGGTATGCAGTTTCTCGATTGCATCGATAATACTCGGCGTGATCATCGAGCCTTTCCAGGCATTGGTAATGCATTGACCTACCTTTTCATCCAGGGTCATTCTCGAGAGTACGGTGTCTACCCGATGGTCTTCAGACATGAGCTCGCGTCCTTCCTTTATTGCACAACGTGTGGATATATCGCATAAAAACTGCTCGATTTCACCCGCAATAACGGTATACCGGCCCGATTGGGTACACCACATACAGACCGATTTATAAATATATACAAAAAAAAAGCCGGTATAAAGGGACGCTACACCCTAAAAAAATGGGATATTTTACCCTGATAGCCGGGGGGATGTAGAATTTTGTATTTTCACGCATTACCGTAGCATTCTGTGGCATTGTGCGTAACACGCACCCGCCAAGGCGGTTATTACGGTAGCTTTCATCAAAACAATCGTCCGGTTTAGGAGAAAGGAGAATACGATATGACAAAACGAGATTTTGATTATCAGCGTGCGGATTCGCAGGCCACTGCAGTCGATGCGCTCGATCCGCAGCAGTTTGATTTCGAACGCTATGCCGACTACGAACACGCATTACGCTCGCGATGCGATGATTTTCGTGACAGCACGTCGGGTGTGCTTGTCTACCGGCGTATGCGGGTTGGAGAGGTGTTTTCTTATGCCTGCAGTGACATGCAGCGTTCCCTTCAGCTGCAGCTTGGGGCTCTCGCCAAAAGCATGGCATTCAAGGCGGATATACCTAATTTTCTGGAGCCGTGGTATGGCATCGGTACGGCGGCGAGTGCGTATGGTATCGAGTATGTATGGCATAAGGATCAGGCACCCGCAGTAGCACCAAAATTCGGTACGGTTGAAGAGGCGCTGCAACAGAAGCCGGTGCCCATCAAGGAGACACCCATAGGACGTCACACGCTGGAGATGATCCGGTATTTTATGAAGCACACCAAAGGGATGCTTCCGGTTTCATTCTGTGATGTTCAGTCACCCTTCAATGCGGCACCCAACATTGTTGACACCTCGGGGTTTATGCTTGATCTGTGTATGAATCCGGATGGCGTAAAAGAATTTCTCGATATACTAGCCACACGAATTGGTGAGTTTTGCCGTATACAGCAGGAGATTATCGGTGAGTCTCTGGTGTTGCCCGGCCACGGATTCGCCTCGTGTCGTGAATTCAAAGGTATCGGGATGAGTGAAGACAATGTGGTTATGGTCTCACCGCAGCAATATATCGACGTGGTGACACCGTCGGTTAACAAAATCGCGTCTCAGTTCGGCGGAGCCGTGTTTCACTCCTGTGGCAACTGGTCCGATAAAATAGACGCCGTCAAATCGCTGAATAACCTCGTGATGGTCGATGCGGCATTCAGCGAACAAACCGACCCTTCCCCCAACCCGCCCGAACGCTTCAGGGATGCGTTCTGCGATACCGGTATAATAGTCAACGCGCGGATTGTAGGCGGGCTCGAGGTGATCGAGGAAAAGGTGCGCGCACTATGGAAGCCCGGGATGAAATGTATTGTGGTTACCTACTGTCCCGACCCGCTGCAGCAGGAAAAAGCCTACCACATGATTCATGACATCTGTGTCTGAGGCTTGTCAATGCGTGCGGGCTCTTCGTGCGCTGACATGAAGGGTATCGCCCCAGTCATTGTAGGCAATGTAGCGTCCCATGGTCTCGACATCTTCAAGAAATTGCTGCCAGTGTGCCTGCTGCGTGCGGGCCTCGCAGGGCTTTCCGTCGTAAAGCAGATAGTTTTTGCGGTAGCAGGCCGGGCTTACCTGAGGCATCACGACATTGGCCCCGAATCGAAGGCCGTCCTGTTTACCACGAATATCAAGGGTCTCGAGCGCGGTCGTTGCGGCGATGTTGGCATCACTGCATACAAGCCGTGTGCAGGCAATCATAAGAAGCGACTGCAGATAGCGCTCACGCGCGGCCGGGAGCTCTTTTCGCTGCGCATACATAGGTGTTGCGTTATGAGGGATGTAGGGCCCCATCCCGAACATATCGATGTCCATATCCTTAAAAAAGAGGATGTCTTCTGCGAGCATCCGGGGGGTCTGCCCGGGAAGTCCGATCATCACCCCGGTTCCCACCTGAAATCCGGTGCGCTGCAGTGCGCAAAGCGCTTCGATGCGTGATTCGAGCCTCTGGCGCTTCGGATGCAGCGTGCGAAAAAGCGCCGGATCGGTGGTCTCTATTCTGAGCAGATAGCGATGGGCGCCAGCGGAAAAAAGCCGTGCATACGTCGCCTCCGATTGTTCACCTATCCCGAGCGTAATGCCGAGTCCGTCGGAGAGCCGCTCGTTTCTGGTTCGCTCTTTTATCTGTGTGAGCAGCGACTCGACCCATGCAATAAATTGTTCGTCACGGCATTCCCCTGCCTGCAGCATCATCGATGCGTAGCCCTGCTGTACACATTCATCTGCTGCCTGCAGGATTTCTTCCGTAGATAGCGTATACCGCTGCACGTGGGTGTTGCCGGCACGTATGCCGCAATAGTAGCAGTCATTTATACAGCGGTTGGAGAACTCCAGAAGCCCCCGCACCGAAATCCTGTCTCCGCAGTGTGTGCGCAGGGTACGGGAGGCGTGTTCACGGATGCGTTCCACTTCGTCCGGCTTGCGCCGGGTGAGTAAAAACGCAAGATTCTCCGTACTGAATGCCTGTGTGTGTACTATGGTATCGATTGTGTGCAGTGGTGACATAACAGTGATATTACCGGCAATATTCAAAAAAGCGGGTACGAATACGTGTTTTTTCCTGTTCACCGAACGCTTCGGTCGAATAGACGACGATACCGTGTGTGGCATCGAGCGGTATGTGCTGGGGCAAACCCGGTTCGATACGGGGCCGCGAATTGCCCCCGAAGGCCCATCGCCGACCGATGATACACGCCGGGAGGGCGCTGCACTGCCATGTGCTTTCTATGTAGTGACAGACGGCTTCGACTGCGTCGGATGGGTTCATTTTTGTGTATAACAGGTGTCTGTTGGGTCGTTGCTTACTAAAAGTAGAGATCACGTTCCCCGGCTGCGACACGATTGTATTGCGCAAGAAACGCCTCGGCAACAGACGGCTGGGTGCGTGTCACTTCATCGATCTCCTTCTGTATGATCTTCTCTCCCGCGTCTTTTGTTTTTTGAGAGGCGAAATCATCGAGCCATTCACGGAACGTCAGCACCGCATTGAGCTTGCAGAATTTACCTTCCTTTCCGCTTCGCAGCAGGTCCATAATACATTTTCCGGTGCGGCCGCAGCGGTATCCCGCAGTACAGAATGAGGTAATGTAGCCCATCTGTGCGTATTCGTGAACGAGCTCGTCGAGACTGCGGGTATCACCCAGCATAAATTGCTGCCGCGCTCCCTGCTGTTGCGGGGTATCGTCACTGTAGGAGCCCAGGCCGATTCTGGTCGATGCATCGGTCTGAGTGATTCCGGTCGGGATAAGTTCCCGGCGTGTCTGCGCGGATTCACGGGCGGTAAGAATCATACCGGTATAGGGGACCGCCAGCCGAAGCGCTACGATTGCATGACGAAACGATGCATCGTCGACCTTGTATTTGCTCTGTCCGGCAAAGGGGGTTTCGTGTGCCGGCTCCATGCGCGGAAACGAAATGGTGTGCGGGCCGATCCCGAAGGCCCGTTCGAGCTCGTGTGAATGAGCGACCAGTCCCAGTACCTCGAAACGCCAGTCGTAAAGACCGAACAACGCACCTATGCCTACGTCATCGACCCCCGCGTCAAAGGCACGGTGCATGCTGTAGAGGCGCCATGCATAGTCGTGTTTTATGCTCCCCCGCGGATGTACACGTGCGTATGTCGGATGGTGGTAGGTTTCCTGAAAGACCTGGTAGGTCCCGATACCGACATCGTGCAGTTTTTTGAGGTCTTCGATCGAGAGCGGGGGTGCGTTGACATTGACCCGTCTGATCTCTCCGTAGCCGCGCCGGGTTGGCTCCCTGACGTCGTAAATGGCACGGATGGAGTCGACCATGTAGTCGACATCGGTATCGGGGTGCTCTCCGTAGACCACGATCAGGCGTTTGTGGCCGATTTTTCCGGCAAGGACGCGGGTTTCTTCCTGTATCTGTTGCATGCTGAGTACGCGTCGCGTTGCGTGTTCGTTGTCGTGGCGAAAGCTGCAGTACATGCAGTTGTTGACGCATTTGCTCCCCATGTAGAGCGGGGCGAAGGTGACGATACGATTATCGTACACCTTTTTCTTGATATCCGCGGCCGCCTGCTCCATTTCACTCATAAGCTGCGGATCGGTTACGTGCAGCAGTGAGGCGGTTTCATCGATCGAAAGGGTTTCGATGTCGCGCGCTTTTTGGATGATGTCGCGTATCCGGGAAGGATCGGGCTCCCGGTTTTGTGTCAGAGCCTGCTCCAGCGCCCGATCGTCAATGAAATCGTTGTCAGGAGATGGCATATACCGGTGCTTCTGATCTTCGATGATTCGTGCGTCGGCCCAGTTTTTTTCGCTGGTTGTCAGTGGGGTCATGAGTTGCTCCTTTTCTTTTTCAGTTGGCGTACGCTGCGGGTATACATCCGTGCTGCCGCAGGAAACGGTGTCAGTACGCGGGAAAGCACGCCGTGCAGGTAGGCGATACAGAGCCCGTAGTTGGTTATTGGTACACCAGCATCCTGCGCCTGCCCAAGCCTGGACTGCATATCACGGCGGTTGAGCATGCAGCCGCCGCAATGGACGATACAGTGGTAGTCGGTGATATTGTCCGGAAAATCGCGGCCGCTTACTACGTCGATAGTCAGTTTCCTGCCGGTAAATTGTCGCAGCCATCGCGGTATTTTGACCCGTCCGATATCGTCTTCGAGCGGATGATGGGTACATGCTTCCGCGATGCAGACTTTATCCCCGTCGCGCAGTGTCTCGAGTGCGGCACATCCGGTTACCTGCTGCAGCAGATTTCCCTTGAAGCGTGAAAAGAGAATCGAAAACGTGGTGCAGGGTACGTTATCCGGAGTGTCGGCGACCATTTTCTGTACCACCTGGGAATCACAGACCGCGAGCGCGGGCGGTTGTACGAGATTCTGCAGAGCAAAGGGGTATTCGCGTTCCTTGACAACGTAGATTCCGGCATCGTTGTCGAGTGCGTCCCGGATTGCCTGCACCTGCGGCAGAATGAGCCTTCCCTTTGGGGCCTGCAGATCGATCGGTACGATACACATAACGGTCGATCCGGCACTTACAAGATCGCCCAGCAGCGTGGGCTGGGAAAGCGCGGTCTCCTGTGCATACGGAGCGCAGAGCTCTTTGAATTGACGAAGGTAGCGGTCGCGGCCGTCGCTATCGGTGCTGCTGCAGTGCATGTATCCGTCACAGTTGTTCTCAACCTGTGCGAGAAAGCGTTCACCGCCGCGCCCAGTATCGGACTTGTTGATGACCGCGATGCAGGGCAGTTTATGCGTTCTGGCACGTTCGACCACGGTCTGCTCAAAGGTATCCCATCGGTCCGGTTCAACAAGCAGCACCACGAGGTCGGCACGCGAATAGACCGACTCCGTACGTGCGATGCGCCGGGCGGAGAGTACCGAGCGGTCGTCGGTTCCCGCAGTGTCAAGAAAGAGAACCGGCCCGATGGGCAGCAGCTCCATCGGTTTTTCGACCACATCGGTGGTGGTTCCCGGGATCTCGGAAGTGATAGCGACATCCTGACCCGCGAGCATGTTGAGAAAGCTGGATTTCCCCACGTTGGTGCGGCCAAACAGCCCTATGGTAAATCTAAGCGATTTCGGAGTCGTCTTCATCGGTATACCCCAGTGCGCGTAAATTGGCGGGAGAGAGAATGCGAAAGACGAGTTCTTCTCCCAGCTGCGTGGTAAGAAAATCGACAAACGAAGCCTCACTGCGCTGCGTGGATTGCAATTGATGGTATTTCTGTACGATCTGTTGCGCGCGATCGTAGCCGATACTGGGCACGAATGCGGTAATCAGCGTGGGGCTTCGAAACGCGTGTGCCCTGCATATATCCTCACGTGCCCGCGTGTTGTCCACGTGTGCGGCGAGCATCTGTGCCGCACTCGTTAAAAGACGTATCGTTTCAATGCTCCAGGCGGCGATCATGGGCATGAATTCATTGATCTGTCCCGAGCCGTTGCCCGCGCAGCGACCTACCCCGTCGATACACAGCTGTGCCTTCATTGCTGCCGAAACCGCTGCTTCGCAGATGACCGGGTTGACTTTTCCCGGCATCATCGACGAGCCCGCCTGCACAGGAGGTAGTTCGATCTCTTCCAGATAGTGCAGCGTGCGAAGGTCGCGTGCGATCTTGGTGACCGAAGATGCAAACGGAGCGAGCATTCCGAGTGCTTCCACGAACGCGTCGGTATTGGCGGTCTGGTCGGTACAGTATTCCGCCCGGGCGAGTCCCAGCTGCGAGATGGTGCGAAGGTGTTCGATCACGAGAAATATATAGTCGCGGGGCGCACCGAGGCCGGTTCCCACCGCAGTGCCGCCGAGATTGACCATGCGAAGCCGCTCCTGCGCCTTGAAGCAGCGCCATCGGTCTCGGGCGCATGCCTGGGCCATGGCGCCAAACTGTGTGCCGAGGGTCATGGGAACCGCATCCTGCATTTCGGTTCTGCCAATGGCGATGATATCGGCCCATTGCCGCTCTTTTATCTGTAGACTCCCCTGCAGCGCGGCGGCCGCATCCGCAGCATGCTGCAGCAGTCGAATAACCGCGATTTTTGTTGCAGTAGGATAGGTGTCGTTGGTCGACTGGTGGAGGTTGACGTGAGAAAGCGGATGTACGATATCGGTGCGGCCGTACTCGTAGCCCAGATGTGCACATGCACGGTTGGCGATCACCTCGTTACAGTTCATGTTCGTGGAGGTGCCGGCGCCTCCCTGTAGCCAAGGCAGCATGAACGCGTCGTTACAGCTGCCCGCAGCAACCTCGTCACACGCGCGGATAATCGCATCGGCAACATGCGTATCGAGATATCCCAGGTCCTTATTGGCCAGTGCGCATGCTTTTTTCACCAGTGCATAGGCATGAATAAGCTCGTGATCTGTCTCCGGCGTATGGAACGGGAAATTCTCCCGGGCCCGCGCGGTGTGAATACCCCACAGCGCGTCGGCAGGAATACGACGCTCACCGAGCAGGTCTTTTTCGATGCGGTGCTTCATGGGGATATGTCTTTGCAGTATAATGATATTGACTTTTTATTGCGCAGGAGTTATATTTGCTGTTACTAAATTCACAGCAGATTAATCGAAATATAATATATTGTGAATCTATTTTCAATACAAATATGGTTACGCCTGAAAAAACAATAGAACGTCTGAGTCTCTACCGCCGTATACTGCGTTCCGTGACGAATAACGGGACAAGTGGCGGTACCCGTTACATATACTCACATGAGCTGGGACGGCGTGCCGGAGATATTACCGCGGCTCGGGTTCGGCGTGATCTTATGGAAATGGGAGTGCGCGGTGATGCCAAAAAGGGGTATCATATCGATACCCTGATAGAGCAGATCGGTCAGTTTCTCGATCATCCAGAAGGGGAGCGGGTCGCACTCGTGGGCGTGGGAAATCTTGGTCGTGCTCTGCTGCATTTTGCCAAGACACATCACCCGAAGCTACAGATAATGGCGGCGTTTGATAACGATACATTCAAAACGGGCCGTCTTATTCACGGTATCCCCTGTCATCACATCGGTGAAATGAAATCGGTGCTGGCACAGCAACAGATACGCGTCGCGATTCTTTCGGTCTCCGAGGACTCGGCGCAGAAAGTCGCGGAACAACTGGCAGCGGCCGGTATTCGCGGCATCCTCAATTTTGCGCCCGAGCCTATAGACGTGCCACCCGATATAGTGGTGGAGAATGTCGATATTACCATGTCACTGGAAAAAGTCGCCTTTATGGCCCGAAAAAACGATACGCTGATCACTCATACATAAAAGGAGCGTTACACGTGAACACCCTGGAGGTAATTGAGAAGACCGTTGCCGCCCATCCGGACGCGCAGCGAGACAAACTGATTCCCATTTTGCAGGATATCCAGCAGCAGCTGGGCTATATTCCACGGGATGCGGTCGCTGCAATCGGTACCCATCTCAACCTGCCCTCGAGCAAGATATACGGGGTAGCGACATTCTACAACCAGTTTCGTTTCTCCCCGCCGGGGCGCTATCATATACAGGTATGCCGGGGAACCGCCTGTCACGTGAAAGGCTCACACGGCATTCTGGAGCGATTGCAGCGGGAGCTGGAGATAAAACCGGATCAAACGACAAGAGACGGTCTTTTCAGTCTCGAAGTGGTTGCCTGCATGGGAGCATGCGGCCTCTCTCCGGTAATCTCGGTCAATGGTACATTCCATGGAAATATTACAAGTAACGATGTCCCGAAAATCCTCGATATGTATCGCAAAAACGAAACAAAGGAACAAACGAAATGACACAGCACGTGCTGCAGAAATGTTGCGACCAATGCTGGCATACGCCGCAGAAACCATGCCCCGAGTTCATCACGTGTGTGCGCGAGGGACCGGTGTGTCATGAATCAGGCGAGTGTAAGGAAAAGGTGCGTGAGCAAATCGCCACACTCAGGCGGGAGAATATCGCCACACCGGTTATCTATATCGGTGCTGGTACCTGCGGACTCGCCTCCGGTGCGGCGGAGACGATGCAGACTATCGAGCGCTATTGTGCTTCCAACGAGATCGATATGAAGATACTGAAAGTGGGATGTATCGGCCTCTGTGCCGAGGAGCCGCTTATGGATGTGCAGATACCAGGCAGGAGCCGGTGCACGTTTCGGCGTGTCACTGCCGATAAAGTCGCGGCGATTCTGGATGCCGTGTTCGATGGGACCATCCCGCAGCAGGATCTGCTCGGGCAGCACCGCAGTGATTCGCTGCAGGCATGGGATGGGGTCCCTTTTCTGGACGAGCACCCGTTTTTTCGTGCGCAAACACGATTTGTGTTGAAAAACTGCGGCATTATCGATCCTGCACGTATAGATGAATATATTGCCCACGGCGGATATAAAGCACTGGCCGATGCCCTGAAAACAACATCGCCCGAACAGGTTTGTAATCAGGTGCTGGAAAGCGGGCTGCGCGGTCGCGGCGGCGGCGGCTTTCCCACCGGCAAGAAGTGGAAATTTGCCGCACAGACCGCAGCGGGTCAGAAGTACCTTATTTGCAATGCGGACGAGGGAGACCCCGGTGCGTTTATGGACCGGGCGGTAATCGAAGGTGATCCGCACCGGCTCATCGAAGGTATGGCGCTGGCGGCCTACGCCATTGGTGCGACAAAAGCCTACGTCTACCTGCGCGCAGAATACCCGCAGGCAATCGAGCGGCTGAGCGAAGCGATCCGGCAGGCGCACGACTACGGTTTGCTTGGACAGAACATTCTCGACAGTGGAATGAATCTCAGCATTATAATAAAAAAAGGTGCGGGCGCGTTCGTGTGTGGCGAGGAAACGGCGCTCATCCACAGTATCGAAGGAAAACGCGGTATGCCCAGACCCCGCCCGCCGTATCCGGCGGTATCGGGTTTGTTCAACAAGCCCACCATTATCAACAACGTGGAGACGCTTTCAAATGTACCCGAAATAATCGGTAACGGACCGGAGGCGTTCGCTGCATACGGCACCGACGGGAGTAAGGGGACCAAAGTATTCGCACTATCGGGTGATATTGCGCGCACCGGACTTGTCGAGGTTGCGATGGGTACCTCCATTCGGGAGATCATCTTCGATATCGGTGGTGGAATTCCGGACAATAAAAGCTTCAAGGCGGTGCAGATTGGCGGTCCGTCGGGCGGATGTATTCCCACCGACCATCTCGACACGAAGATTGATTACGAATCGCTCAAGACAATCGGTGCGATGATGGGATCGGGCGGACTCGTGGTCATGGACGAGACGACCTGTATGGTCGATGTGGCCAAATTTTTTATGGACTTTATTCAGCGCGAAAGCTGCGGAAAGTGTATACCGTGTCGTGAAGGCACCCGTCGGATGCTGGAGACGCTGGAGATGATCACCGGTGAGTGGGACGGCAATACCGAGGAGCACGCGTTGCATCGTTTTCGCAGAGTGATATACATGGAACGGCTTGCAGGGACCATAAAAGATACCAGCCTCTGTGGGCTTGGACAGACCGCGGCCAACCCCGTGCTGAGTACGCTGCGTTTTTTCCGGGATGAATACGAAGCGCATGTGTACGAACGCCGCTGTCCTGCGGGTGTCTGCAATGCGTTTGTAACCTATACAATTGACGAAGACAAATGTATCGGCTGCACCCTCTGTGCACGTAACTGTCCCAGCGGTGCAATAAAAGGAACCAAGAAGAGCCCGCACTATATCATCGATCAGGAGTGCATCAAGTGCGGCAACTGCATTGAAGTGTGTCCCAAAAACGCGGTGATAAAGGAGTAAACCAATGCCAACCATTCATGTAAACGGTCGTACTGTCGAAGCCAATGACGGCGAAATGATACTCACCGCACTGCGGCGTGCGGGAGTGAATATTCCCACGCTCTGCCATGTGGAAGGACTTCCCCCCAGCGGGGCTTGTCGTATCTGTGTGGTCGAAATAGAAGGGGCGCGGGGGCTGGTGCCAAGCTGCGCCTATCCCGTGGCTGACGGAATGAAAATACATACGCATTCGCCACGGGTCGTCCAGGCACGCAAGACGATCGTCGAGCTGCTGCTTGCCGAACATCCCGACGACTGCCTCTACTGCATCCGCAACGGAGATTGCCAGCTGCAGAACCTTGCCGAGCAGCTGGGAGTGCGCCAGCGACGGTATACAGGTAAGCAGAATGAGTATTCCCAGGATGTCTCGAGTCCGAGTATAGAACGGGATCCCGCAAAATGTATTCTCTGCGGCAGATGCGTGCGTGTGTGTGAAGAGTTTCAGGGTGTCTCCGCCATCGATTTCAGCGGCCGGGGCAGCAGTGCACTCGTCACCACCGCGTTCGACGAAGGGCTCAACGTCAGCAGCTGTGTCTACTGCGGACAGTGCGTAAAGGTATGTCCCACCGGCGCATTGCGGGAAAGCAGCGCCATAAAGAATGTCACGGAAGCGCTCAACGATCCCGAAACCATGGTGGTGGTGCAGCACGCACCCGCCATTTCGGTTACCATTGGAGAAGAGTTCGGCATAAAACCGGGACAGGACAGTGCTGGCGCACTTACCGCCGCATTACGGAGGCTGGGTTTCGACCGGGTGTTCGATACGAGTTTTTCCGCAGACCTCACCATAATGGAAGAGGCGACCGAGCTGGTGCACCGAATTCAGGACAATGGCACAATGCCCATGATCACCAGCTGCTGTCCGGCATGGGTAAAATTCGCCGAGCAGTTTGTTCCGGAAATGCTGCCCAATATTTCCTCATGCAAAAGCCCGCAGCAGATGCTGGGTGCGGTGATAAAATCGTTCTACGCACAGCGGGAGGGTGTTGCCCCGAATAAGATCTACTCGGTCGCGGTGATGCCGTGTACTGCAAAAAAATTCGAGGCGCAACGTCCCGAAATGTCACCCGCTGATTATCCCGATATCGATGCGGTACTCACTACCAGAGAGCTGAGCCGTATGATACGTACCCGGGGAATCGATCTCAACGAGATCGAACCCGATACTGCAGATACGCCGTTTGGTGAACGTACCGGTGCCGGAAAGATCTTCGGGGCCAGCGGCGGGGTGATGGAAGCGGCGGTACGTACCGCGCATTATCTGGTGACGGGAGAAGAGATGAAAGAGCTCAACTTTGAACCGGTGCGTGGAATGGACGGTATAAAGGAAGCGCAGGTCGATATTGCCGGTAACCAGTATTCCATTGCGGTTGCAAACGGACTTATCAACGCAAAACGTCTTATCGAACGTATCAAGTCCGGTCATAAAAAGGTCGATTTTATTGAAGTGATGGCCTGCAGCGGTGGATGTGTTGCCGGTGGCGGCCAACCGCGGGAGATGGACAGCGAAACGATCCGCAGTCGCACCCGTGCGCTCTATGCGATTGACAAAAACGAAAAGGTGCGTCAGTCTCATGAGAACGAAAGCGTGCAGCGTCTTTACAAAGAGTTTCTCGGTGTACCGTATAAAGGAAAAAGCCACGATCTTCTTCATACGGAATACAGCTGCAGAAAAATATATTGCTGATCCCATACAAATTGTGAGTGTTGCCAGTGAGTGACTCGTCGATGCAACCCCATCAGTCCGACACGCGGATTGATACCGATATGCTTCGTGCGGTCTATACCGCAGCGGAGCAGTGCAGGGTATGTTATACCTGCGTGCGTGAATGTCCGGCAAAAGCGATTCGTATTCTCGAAGGACAGGCGGAAATCGTCGCACAACGATGTATAGGATGCGGCAACTGTGTGCGCGTATGTTCCCAGGGCGCAAAACAGATCGTACCCGACACCGAAGCGGTTTACGAATTACTTGAAGCCAACACGCCGGTGGTAGCCATGGTTGCTCCCTCGTTTCCGGTGGAGTTCGATGGGGGAAGTTATCCGTATCAGCGGTTTGTGGGAATGCTTCGTGCACTGGGATTCTCTCATGTGCATGAAGTCGCATTCGGTGCCGACCTGGTGGCGCAGGAGCATAAACGGATATTTCATCTTCATCAAAAAAGCTTGATTGCCACGAGTTGTCCGGCGGTGGTCTATTTTGTTGAAAAATATTATCCCGAACTGGTCGATTCCCTTGCGCCTATAGCGTCTCCCATGGTTGCAACCGCAAGAGTGGTGCGGCACGTGTACGGTGCAGATGTCAAGACCGTGTTTATCGGACCCTGTACCTCCAAAAAACTCGAAGCCACGGACGAAGATCTTGCAGGTGAAGTCGATGCAGTACTTACCTTTGTCGAGCTGCAGCAGATGTTTGACGCCTCGGGTCTCGATTTCAATGAGGTCCCGGATTATGATTTCGATCCTCCGCATGCCTCGGGCGGCTCGCTTTTTCCGCTATGGGGGGGTATGCTGCAGGCTGCCGAAATACAGGAAGACCTGGTGGAAAACGAGGTGCTGAGCGCACACGGCAAATCCTTTACAACTGCGATAAAGGAGTTTGCTGCCGGTAACCTGCAGGTGCGCCTTCTCGATCTGCTCGCCTGCGACGGCTGCATAATGGGTGCAGGAACACAGACCGATGCACCGGTATTCAGGCGGCGAGAACATGTAAGCTCCTATGTGCGTGCGCATGTGCGCTCACGGGATGCGGCGCAGCGGCGAAAAGATTTTGCCCGGTTCTCGTCGCTGGATCTTACCCGCGGATTTCGTGCACGCGATCAGCGTATTTTTGCACCACACAACGAACAAATTACCGAGATACTCGCACGGCTTGGCAAACACAAACCTGAAGACGAGCTTAACTGCGGCGCCTGTGGCTACGAAACATGCTGCGATCACGCACTTGCCATTTATAAGGGACTTGCGGAAAGCGAAATGTGTCTTCCTTACACAATTGACAAGCTCAATGAAACGGTAACAAAACTTGCGGCATCGAACAGGGAACTCAAAAGCATGCAGGAGGCGCTCATGCAGTCCGAACGTCTTGCCAGTATGGGACAACTTGCTGCAGGAGTGGCACACGAGGTGAACAATCCTCTTGGTGTGGTGATCATGTATTCGCATCTTTTGCTCGAAAAACTGGAAGAGACCGGGTTCAAGGAAGACGCGCAAACCATCGCCCAGGAGGCGGATCGTTGTAAAAAAATCGTGTCGGGTCTTCTTAATTTTGCACGCCAACGTCGTGTCAATCGCAAGGAGACCGACATCGAAGAGCTTATACAGCGCAGCATTCGGGATGTGATAAAGCCGGACACAATAAAAACCGAGGTGCGGCATGAAATTGACACACGAGCACTTTATGTGGACGGCGACCAGCTTCAGCAGGTGCTGACCAATCTCATAAGCAATGCCTATGCCGCGATGCCAGAAAGCGGAACCTTGACAATCGCCACACGCGAAACCGCACGGTTTTTGCAGATAATGGTGCAGGATACCGGTACCGGTATGGACGAAGAGACGCGCAAAAAAATATTTGAGCCGTTTTTTACCACAAAGAAAATGGGAAAAGGCACCGGGCTTGGGCTCGCTGTGGCATACGGAATAATAAAAATGCACAGCGGAACCATAGAGGTGGAATCGAATAACGATACCACACAGACAACCACCGGAACGACATTTACCATCAATCTACCAAAAGATGCAAAAGGATGATGCCATGAGCAACAAAAACCAATCCCAGCCATTACGTATTTTACTTATCGACGACGATGCCGACTTTCTTCTGCAGCAGAAATTGCTGCTGGAGTCAAAGGGATACGAAATCGAAGAGGCTTCCAGCAGACAGGAAGCGCTGGAGGTTATGCAGCGTACGTCGGTGGATGCGATTATTGTCGATTTGATGCTTCAGGAGAGTGATGATGGATTCGTAATATGCTACGAAGCGAAAAAACAGAATTCAAAACGGCCCGTTATACTGGTGACCGGAGTGGCCAGCAGCACGGGAATCGAATTCGATGCAGCCACGCAGGAGGAACGCTCATGGGTAAAAGCGGATGTGGTTTTGGAAAAGCCGGTACGTCCGGAGCAGATCCTGCAGGTGCTTACACGCCTTCTCGGAGGCTGATATGAAAAAACTGCACATTCTTGCAGTTGACGACGAAAGTCATATGCTCAGTGCGATCAAACGCGCCCTGGAAAATTATACCGTCCGGGTGGAGGATACCGACGATCAGCTCGCGTTCGAGGTGGATACCACCTCCTATGGAGAGGATGCGATTTCCCGGATACATGATAATCCGCCCGATATCGTACTTCTCGATTACAAACTGCCTGATGTGGACGGGCTCGAGGTTATGGACAGGACCGATGCGCAGCATTCCGACATGCGCATTATTCTCATTACCGCCTATGCATCCATAGAAACCGCGATTTCCGCGACCAGAAAAGGGGCGTTTGATTTTCTTGCAAAGCCGTTTACCCCCGAAGAGCTGCGATACGGGGTTCGCAAAGCCGCACATCACATAATGATTTCACGCCGCGCCCGTGACTTCGAAGCCGAAAAACGACGGGTGCGGTTCGATTTTATCAGAACGCTCGGCCATGAACTCAAGGCGCCGATAAGTGCGGTAAGTGGCTATCTCTACCTGTTTCGTGACCACACTCTGGGAGAAGATCTCGGCAAATACGACGAGCTTGTGCACAAGAGTCTGCGAAGGCTTGAGCAGATGAGAAAGCTTATCGGCGATCTGCTCGATATGACGAGGATCGAATCGGGACAGAAGAGGCGGGAAATCGCCACGATAAATCTGGTTTCGACCGCAAAACAGGCGATAGAGGGGGTGCAGGAGGATGCAAAGGCGCGGGGTATCACCATACAGCTGGATGCGGCAGAGGGGCTGCAAATGCGTGCCGATCAGACCGAAGTCGAAATGGTACTCAACAATCTTCTTACCAATGCCGTTAAATACAACAAGGAGAACGGCTCGGTGTCGGTCGCACTGCGAAAAGATAACGGCAGGGTAACCATCCGCGTCGAGGATACCGGTATCGGTATGACGCAGGAGGAGAAAGAGAAACTGTTCGACGAATTCGTCAGACTCAAGAATAAAAAGGCACGTAATGTACTCGGTTCGGGCCTGGGACTCTCGATCCTTCGCAAAATCGCCGATCTTTACAAAGGCGATATAGAAGTTGAAAGCGTGCCGGATGAAGGATCGACATTTACCGTCACGCTCAATGAATCGGCAGATACTACATCCGACGAGACCGGCGAATAAATATTATTTTCATTAAGAAGACTATACTACTTTCACTGCAGGAGGTTACGTATGCCGAAGAAAGTCTATCTGGTGGACGATGACGTAGATCTGGTGGAGTCGCTCTCAACATCTCTGAACGCACTTGGCTACGAAGTCAAAACTCAGAACGATGACGATAATCTGGTCGACAATATTCGCCAGTTCAATCCAGCGGTTATCGTACTCGACGTGATGTTTCCCGGTGATGACAGTGCGGGATTCAGAATGGCTCGAACCATTCGTCACCATGACGATATTAAAAACATTCCGATCGTCATGCTGACCGCGGTGAATGAAAAAGGCGAATACCCGGGAAAATTCTCCAATGACGACATCGACGATATGTGGATGCCCGTGACCGAGTTTATCGAAAAACCGGTCGACCCCAAAGATCTGAAAGACAAGATAGAAAATGTAAGCAGTTGAGAATGCGGAAGCTGTGCACGAATGTGATGCGTCCGTGCGCAGTAATTATCGCGTCTGGTGAATACTGCACGCCAGCTCGCGCAGATTGGTGATTATACGTGATTCGGTGACTGCGATATGATCGGGCACCTGCAGGTGGACCGTGGCAAAGTTAAGGATCCCCTTTACACCCGCATTTACGAATGCATCGGCAACCGCCTGCGCGTCACTGCCCGGAACCGCAATTACGCCAATTTCCACTTTGTGCTGCGAGACAACGTGGTTGAGTTTCTGCATTGGTTCGACAGTGAGTTCACCGACACATATACCTTCGAGGGCCGGGTTTTTGTCGAATAACCCACATACTTTGAAATCGTGACGGATAAGATTGCGATGCACCGCGAGTGCTCTGCCAAGGTTACCGGCACCGACGATAACCAGCGGCGTTGTCTGGTTCAAACCGAGGGTATGAATGAGCTCCTGACGCAGCTGTGAGCAGTCATATCCACGCCGCGAAACGCCCGAAAAATCGAGGAACGAAAGATCGTAGCGTACGGTAGAGGTACTCAGCCCGTGTGCTTCAGCCAGCTCTTTTGAAGAAACCCATGCATCAGGGCTGCACGAACCCATATCGTCGTCTATATATGATAAATACTTCGCAAGTCGTCGTATGACGGGTAAGGGAAGCGTTCGGGATTGTTCTGCCATATGCTGTTGTGTACTGTTGTTGATTCGAATGTGGTTCGGTTTATGTACGGGTTTCGGTGTCGGGAATTTCCCCGCATACACGCTGCAGTGCGGAAATTATTTCATCGACCTCGGTCTGTTCGAGATACGGATGCACAGGTATGCTGAATATGCGTGCGGCCACATATTCGGCTACTGGAAAGTCATCCCGCTCATATCCCAGATACGAAAATGCGGGTTGTCGGTGCAACGGGACGGGATAATAGATTGCGGTCGGAATTCCACATTCGTGTAAACGTGCGCAGACCTCATCACGCCGGGAGTGCATAAGACTGTACTGGGCCCATGCACTTGTGCACCGGGGGCGCACCAACGGTGTACGCAGGTACCCTTTTAATGCATCGCTGAAGCGTTGTGCACATGTGCGACGAGCTTCGAGCTCTTTGTCAAGCCGTGCAAGTTTGACGCAGAGGATCGCCGCCTGCAGGGTGTCGAGGCGGCCGTTTATGCCGATGCGCACATTTTCGTATTTGTTGGAACCCATGCCGTGTACACGGATTGAGCGAAGCAAAGATGCATCCTCGTCGCTGTGGCAGAATACCGCACCCCCGTCGCCGAAACATCCCAGTGGTTTGGCCGGGAAAAAACTGGTGGCGGCCATCGATCCGAAGCCGCACGCGCGTGTGCCCCCGGCCACCGCACCGAAACTTTGTGCCGCATCTGCAATAACCGCGATACCATGATCTGCGGCGAGTTTTTCTATTTCGTCGTATGAGGGAAGCTGTCCAAAGAGATCGACGGGTAGAATCGCTTTGATGGTTTCTGCACCCGAGTAGGTATCGAGGCATTTTCTCAGCGCATCTGTATCGATCAGAAACGTTCGGGGATCAATATCCACAAACACGGGACGGGCGCCGGTGAGGGCGATCGCTTCTGCGGAGGCTACGAAGGTAAACGGTGTGGTAATAACCGCGTCACCCGGGCCGATGTTATTCGCCATGAGCGCCATCACCAGCGCATCGGTGCCGCTGGAGCAGCTGATGCAATGCGGGGTGGCCGTATATTGTGCCAGTGCGGCTTCTAGTTCGGCAACCTCCGGACCGAGAACAAAGCGGCCGTGAGAAAACACGGCGGCCACCCGTGTATCGATCTCCTGTTTCATTGCCGCATACTGGCGTGGAATGTCGACAAATTGCATAATGAAAACCTTTGTGGCTATAGTCCGTGATACTCCCGAAACCAGGCGATAAACTTCGGGATTCCTTCACGTATCGGGGTGGTTGGGGTAAAATCGAGTACACGATGTGCACGGGCTATGTCGGCATACGTCTCCTTCACATCCCCCGGCTGCATGGGACACATCTTTTTTTGGGCTTTTTTCCCGAGTGCGTTTTCGATGTACGCGATGCAGTCCAACAGCGCTTCGCTGTTATGGTTTCCGAGGTTGAATACCTCGTAGCGATCGAGTCCGTCACGGGTAAGGGCGGCATATACTCCCTGCACGATATCGTCTATATAGGTAAAGTCCCGATGCATGTCACCGTGATTGAACACCGAAATCGGGCGATCGTGAAGTATCGCATCAGTAAAGAGCCACATTGCCATGTCGGGTCGGCCCCAGGGACCGTAGACAGTAAAAAAGCGCAAACCCACGGTTTGAATATCGTAAAGATGGGTGTAGCAGTGCGACATCAGCTCGTCTGCTTTTTTAGTTGCGGCATAAAGGCTTACCGGAGTGTCGACGGGATCCTTTTCGGAAAAGGGGATTTTTTTATTTCCGCCGTAGACACTGGATGAGGAAGCATAGACAAGACGCTGCACGGAATGATGACGGCACGCCTCGAGAATGTTAAGATGTGCGGTAATGTTTGCACGCGTGTACGCAAACGGATTTTTAAGAGAGTAGCGAACACCTGCCTGTGCGGCAAGATGACAGACGCGATCAAACTTGTGTGAACCGAAAAGCTCCATAACCGCATCGGTATCAGACAGCTCAAGGGGTATTGAAGTAAACCGGGGCTCTTTTTCGAGGTGGGACTGACGGGCTTTTTTGAGTGTGACGTCATAATAGTCGTTAAAATTGTCAACGCCGACCACGTCAATCCCCTGCGAACAAAGATGATGCGCCACGTGAAAGCCGATAAACCCTGCGGAACCGGTAACAAGAATTGCCATTTAAACTCCCTGGGTTGTTACAGTCAATAGATGCGAGGTGTCGAAAAACGTCTCTGTTTGTAAACCGGTACGTGTAAAAACCGAATAGGTAACCGGTCACCTTTCTGCGGTATTGTGTCCATTGCGTACAGTATAAATATACGATTATTCGTAATATGATCCATAGCCGGGTTTGAATAGTCAGGCGACAGCAGAGAGCCGACTTTACGTCTTCATTTGGAGTTATACCGCTAAATCGGATGCGAGTTCCTTAATCCATGCTTTCAATTCATGACCAATATCCTCGTGTTGTACGCCTAACAGCACCTGTGCCTTTATAAAGTCGAGTTTGTTGCCGATATCGTATCTTGTCGATCCGGAAAGTACGCCGTAGAGTGCTTTTTTGGCAAGCATTGCCTTCATTGCGTCAGAAATCTGGACCTCATTGTTTTTTCCCGGTGTGGTCCGGTCGAGAAAATGAAATATATCCGGAGAAAAGACATAGCGGCTGGCTACAACCATGGAGGAGGGAGCCTTTTCCGGAGCCGGTTTTTCGACGATATCTTCGAGAAGAAACAGCGAGTCGTCGATCTCTTTGCCTTTTACCACGCCGTAGCGGGAGAGTTTTTGTGACGGCACATGTTCCAGCGATACCACCGTTTCATTGAACCGGTCGTAGGCATCGATAAGCCTGCGGGTTACCGGCACATCCCTTGATTCGGTGATGGTATCGCCCAGAAGTACGGCAAAAGGTTCGTCCCCCACGTGCTGTCGTGCGTATTTAATGGCATCACCGAGTCCGTTGAGCTCTTTTTGCCATATAAAGTGAATGTTGCCCATGGTGCTTATGTGACGAATCTGTTCGAGCTCTTGCGTTTTGCCTTTTTGTTCGAGCTGCCATTCGAGTTCGAAATTCCGGTCAAAGTGTTCTTCGATGGCGCGTTTGCCTTTTCCGATAATCATGAGAATATCGGTGATTCCGCTTTGGAGCGCTTCCTCCACGACGTATTGAATTGTGGGTGTATCCACCACCGGCAGCATCTCTTTTGGCTGCGATTTGGTTGCGGGAAGAAAGCGCGTGCCGAACCCCGCTGCGGGAATAACCGCTTTTCGTACCATATGCAATCTTTCGTGACGTTATAGTAATAAGGGGATATGACCATATCAAAGCGGCGTGCACTCCATGATGCAATCCCGATACATTATTGCATGCTCTCTCCCTCATATCCGTCGACGATATGAGGCTTGATAACCGCCGCACCAAGCGGCTGCAGCGCATCGCAAAGCGCGCGAAACATCGCCTCATCGCGGTAGCTTCCGATGATGGCACCGCCGGAGCCGGTAAATTTCGCACTCGCGCCAACCGCGCGTGCACACTCGACCATCTCGATATTCGCATCGCTGAGGGGACAGATGCGACGACGGATATCGAAATTTTCGTTGATAAGCCGGTCTATCACCTCGCGCTTTTTTCCCTCGAGTGCAGTGACGAATCGTTCAGTGAGCTCGATCCACTGACCGATTGCATCGGTGACGGTCGCATCGCCCTGTTCGTAACGTTCCCGTAGTCTGTTATGCACTTTTTCGGAGCCTTCGGACAAATCGGTGCGGTAGGCGATATACAGCGGCGGCAGCAGTGTTGCATCGAGGCTGCGATAGGTTCCGTAGCCGCGGTTGTGCATTGTCTGTGCATGAAAATCCATATAGGTAAGTCCCCGGTAGACCTGCGCCACCCGATCCTGCAGCCCTGCGGATATATTGAGCTCTTTTGTTTCGACACTCAGGATGTAATTCGCGCATACCGGTTTCGGGATGGTGACGCCGTAAAAGGCGCACAGGGCGCGCATACAGGCGGTAATTATGGCACTCGATCCCGCCAGTCCCACAAGATGCGGTACATCCGAGTGATACCGTATGGTAAATTTTTTATTACTGAGTTTGATCCCGTGACTGCGGCAGTATTCGTAAAATACACGTATGGCGGCCTTGAGAAGCCGGATGCCGCCGTAGTAGCCGAATTGTGCGACATCGGCAACGAGTTCCTCCATGCTTTCGAACACCGAACGGTCGCGCTCACTGGGTTGTATAGTCAGTTCAGGGCTTTCGTACAGAACGATGCGCGCGCGGAAATTGCTGAAAGTAAAGGCGATGGTTTTGCCGTTATAGCCGTCGGAGGGATTGCCGATAAGCGCGGCACGAGGATGTGAAAGAGTCTCGATTATCATGATATGAGCGAATAGGTGTATAGTATCTGAAATGGAGTGATTTTAGTTGCGAAATCTGCTGCCATCCGCGCTACTCTTATATTTTCGAAAACCATGAAACAACCAACAAGGTTGCCCCATAACTTTCGAGAACACAATAACAGCACGGCTCACCGCAGCTTTTATCAAAACAACCGCTTAATCCTGGCAGTAAAAAAATATACTGCATATACCGCAGAAAACAGGCACTGCACTTTTCCGGCTGCGGATGTATGCGGTCAGGTTCCGGGTTTGATTGTATCCCACTCCGCACGTACCATGGATTCCACTAATTGCTCAAAATAAAGCGAAGGCCGCCACTCAAGCGTGCTGCGCGCTTTGGTCGAATCTCCGCACAACTGCTGTACTTCCGCCGGACGGTAATAGCGCGGATCCACGCGTATCACCGTTTCGCCGCTTTCGCCATTTCGGCCGACTTCCCTGCCGGCTTCACCCTCCCATTCGATAGAAATATCGAGTACCGCAAATGCCTTTTCCACAAACTCACGTACTGTGTGCATCTCTCCTGTGGCGATAACGTAATCATCGGGTTGCTGCTGCTGAAGCATCTGCCACATCGCGCGTACATAATCAGGGGCATACCCCCAGTCGCGACGTGCATCGAGATTGCCGATCGAAAGTGTACGTTCAAGCCCCGCCTTTATTTTGGCTGCCTGAATGGCGATTTTACGGGTCACGAAATTTTCTCCCCGTCGAGGGGATTCGTGATTGAAAAGAATGCCGTTGCTTGCGTGCATGCCATATGCCTCCCGGTAGTTAACCACAGCCCAGTACGCGTGCAGCTTTGAAACCGCATAGGGTGATCGCGGATGAAAGGGGGTGGATTCCCGCTGCGGTGTCTCAACCACCTTTCCGTAAAGTTCCGAGGTGGACGCCTGGTAAAAGCGGCTTTTGATGCCGGTCTGGCGGATGGCGTTGAGCAGCCGCAGCGTTCCCATGGCATTTACGTCCGTGGTGTATTCCGGGAGTTCGAACGAGACCTTGACATGCGACTGCGCAGCAAGGTTGTAGATTTCATCGGGTCGTACATCTACAAGAAGCTGATGTATGTTGCTGCTGTCGGTGATATCGCCGTAATGCAGAAAAAGACGGTCACTGTTGCGTTCGTGGTAGAGGTGTTCTATTCGGCGACGGTTAAAACTGCTGGCACGTCGAACCATTCCATGCACTCGGTAGCCTTTGTCAAGCAGCAGTTCGGCAAGGTATGAGCCGTCCTGGCCTGTAATACCGGTAATAAATGCACTTTTCGTGTTCATGCAGACTCCGTGGTGTAGGGATCCTCGTATGCAGTATGAAAATGGGCGGCGACCTTCTGTTGAATATTTTCGAACAGGGCCGCATCGCGAAGAATATCGGCAAAAAGAAGCCGCTCCCACCCGCTCTGTCGCAGACCGGCGACGTGGCCGGGTCCGCGCATGTGCAGGTCTTTCTCCGCTATTCGAAAACCGTCTTTTTCTGTACAAAAATAGTTTAATCTCTCCATCGCTGTATCGGTTGCCGTAATGCCCGGAAGAAGAAAACAGTATCCCTGGCCCTCACCGCGAGCACATCTTCCGCGCAGCTGATGCAGTTGGGCAAGGCCGAATCGCTCCGCGTTTTCAACCACTATTATATCTGTCTGCGGCACGTCCATACCGACCTCAACGATCGTAGTTGCGACCAGAAGGCGTATTTCGCCACTCCCAAATTGCCGGATGATGCGCTGCTGGCTCTGCGTATCACACTGCCCGTGCAAGGCCTCTGCGGGTATGCGGCTGCAGGGGCCGGATCGCAGACGCTTCATCGCGGTCTTGATATCCGTGAGTCCGGCAGTATCTTCTTCATGGTCTGCAAAAACCCGTGGCACGATCCAGAGAGCCCGCGCCTCGCTGTTATCGATAGTATCCCGGATAAATTCGCACATCTTTTTGCGCCGGTGTGCTGCAACCACATGTGTGGCGATGCGTTTTTTCTTTGCCCACTCACCCTTTTCGAGTACCACGGTCTGCAGATCTCCGTAGAGCGTACGGCACAGTGTCTGCGGTATCGGCGTGGCCGACATGAGCAGAAAGTCCGCCCGGGGATCCTTCTGCTGCAGCGTGAGCCGCTGTGCCGCGCCAAAGCGATGCTGCTCGTCTATGACGATCATACCGAGTCGTGCACAAACAACCCGGGGCTGAAACAATGCGTGTGTGCCGATTACCAGCGCACGTTCTCCGCCGCGAAGTCGGCCCGTGATTCTGTGTTTTACCGTCGGGTCGGTCGAGGCGGTATAAAGGCACACCGTGATACCGAGTGCGCGGCACCAGGGCTCGACCACTGAGTATGTCTGGGATGCGAGGACTTCGGTGGGCGCCATCCATAGTACCTGGTAGCCGCTGTTGAGTGCTCCGAGCGTTGCACAAAAGCCGGTGACCGTTTTTCCGGATCCCACGTCACCGTGCAAAAGCCGGTGCATTCGCATACCGGAGACAGCATCGTCATACAGTATCTGAAGCACCTTTTTCTGAGGAGTTGACAAACGAAACGGCGATACAGCCTCGAATTGTTGCAGCATTGTTCCCGGATCCATCTTTCTTCCGGAAGAAGAGAAGCGGTAGGCACTGAAATGAAGCGATTTCGCAAGCGAAAAGAGCTCTTCATAGCGCAGTCTGTCCCGGTATGTGTCAAGTGTGTCGAGCGAATCGGGGATATGTAGTTTTGCAATGCACTCAATACGCGGGGGAAAATTTCGCTCATCTTCGATATGGGACGGCAGAATGCGGGGCGCGGAGGCCACATGCGAAAGGGCCCACCGTATAGATGAAAAAATGCGGTGCTGTCCGATTCTCGCCGTTCGCATTGCATCGGTAACAGAGTAAACCGGCATGAAGCGGATGGCAGGTTCCACGGCCCCCTCAGCAAGCTTTTCGATATCGGGATGGACCATGGAAGGCCCGAATTTATTGGAAATTTTTCCTGTACACAGCACCCGCGAGCCTTTGCGTAACGTGGATTGCATTCCTGCCACATTATGAAACCATATGGCCTCCATAGTGCCGGTCTCATCGGTCAGCTCGATGCGCAGCCGGCGCCGTCTGCCCCGCTCTGTACGCATCCGGGTAATGGTGCCTGCCACGCAGCAAAGGACACCTTCATGTGATCTGCATTCTCCCAGCGGGGTGATGACGGTGCGATCGATATATCTGCGGGGAAAATAAAACAAAAGATCCCCGACAGTCTTAATTTCACTATGGTAAAAAGCGGCGATTCGTTTTTCACCAAGCCCCGGAATGCGACTCAGGTCGGTCAAAAAATCACAATGAGGTACGGTTTTTGACATTGAACTAACCCTGAAAATTGCAGCAGAGGGCTTTCTGTATATATTTTTGTGTGGTTTGTGAAAGAAACCGCATATCGGGATCAAAATAAAAAATCCGCTTACGCAGATACAACTACAACTATGTGCAGGCGGATCACGATTCGCATACGATTGGACAGTTATGAACGTTCCCCGCCACATCGGCATAATAATGGACGGTAACGGACGATGGGCAAGAAAACGCGGTCTGCCCCGTACCGCCGGTCATCGATCCGGGACCAATGCCACGCGACGCATCGTGCGTGCATGCGGTGAGCTCGGTGTGCAATTCTGTACTATCTATGTCTTCTCGTCCGAAAACTGGAAACGACCCAAACATGAAGTGTCGCTGCTTATGGATCTGCTGGTGGAAATGCTGAGGAAAGAGATCGCCGATCTTGACCAGAATAACGTACGGCTTCGTACCGTAGGCGACATTGCACGGCTTCCCGATAAAATTCGCCAAGAGGTAGAAGAGGGTATTACCCATACTGCATCAAATACCGGGCTTACACTGGTTCTCGCGCTCAGCTACGGGGGACGTAATGAAATCGTTGCGGCGGCCAAACGACTCGCCCAACAGGCACTTGAGCAGCCCGAATGCATCGATGCGGTAGATGAAGAGTCGTTTCGTGGCTATCTGCTCTATCCAGAGCTGCCCGATCCTGAGCTGATAATCCGCACCGGAGGCGAAAAGCGTATCAGCAACTTCCTGCTCTGGTATTGCGCTTATTCGGAATTCTATTTTACCGAAAGACTCTGGCCCGATTTTGACAAAGACGACCTTATCGAAGCGATTGAAGATTTTAATTCACGGGAACGCCGCTTCGGCAGGGTAAAATAGCCTACATGTCCTCGAATCTGTTTAAAAGAATTCTGTTCGCGCTCTGGGCCGTACCGTTGGGCTGGCTTGCGGTCAATGCCCGGATCGACCTGCTGGTACCCGCAGTCGATACAATGCTGGGTGGTGCAGCACTTACATTGCTTCCCGGGCAACTCGTCTGCATTATCATTACGTTTATCGCGATACAGGAATACTGTGGCATGCTTTCGCGCAAATATCCGTACAACGGCTTCTGGCTTGTCCATGTATGGGTTGCGTTTCAATTCATTGTCTATATTCATCCCTCGGAATCGCCCAGTATGAATACGATCTACCCGCTTGTCATACTTGTGGCAATCGAGGCGTTCGTATGGGGGCGGCCACGCTCCCGCTGGAAGCGTGCCAGTCTTCTGCTGAGTGCGACGCTTTTTATCTGCATTGCCGGCATTTCGCTGCTTGATTTGTGGCAAAAACCGCTGCAGATTCTATTTCCCCCCGGCAAAATGGCTTTATTTTTGCGATTTCCCGGTACGGTCACCGTACTGGCTTCGGTATTTCTCTGTGATACCGGTGCCTATTTTATCGGTAAATATTTCGGTACCCACCGGGTCGCACCACACATCAGTCCGCATAAGACGCTCGAAGGCTCGATTGCGGGATTCTGCTGTGCCACTGTGGTATCGGCCGCAGGATGGTATTTTTTTGCAGATACGTCATTTCCCCGGTTTGCCGGGGTATTCCTTGGTATGTTGATCGGGATTTTTGCTACAGCGGGAGATCTTACGGTCTCGACGATCAAGCGCTATTTCGACGTGAAGGACAGCTCGAAGATTATCCCCGGGCACGGGGGAATTCTGGACCGCTTCGACAGCCTCTTTTTTACCGCACCGTTAGTGGGACTCTTTTTACTTCTTATAGAAAAGTTCGCCCTATGACACACGACTCATCACAAGCTGCGCGCATTCTGCTTTTGGGAGCGACCGGCTCTATCGGTACCAGCGCCTGCAATTGCATACGAAGACTGCACGATCGGTTTTCTGTCACAGGAGTTAGTGCCAATCGTAATATCGAGCGCCTGCGTGCACAGATAGACGAATTCGACCCTCAGCATATCCATATAGGCGATCCCGGAGCAGCAGCCAAATTCAGACAACGTTATTCCGATATACTCGCCGGACGTACTTTGTATGAAGGCGTTGCCGGACTCGAAGAGATTGTCCATGCATGTGACTGCGATATCGTGATCAATGCATTGGTGGGAGCCGTGGGATTGCGACCTACTGCCGCCGCGCTGAAAAAGGGACGAACCGTGGCGCTTGCCAACAAAGAAAGTCTGGTAATCGGTGGCTCGCTCATCAACCGTCTGTTGCAGGCCCACGGAGGACGGCTCCTTCCGCTGGACAGCGAACACAGCGCCATACTGCAGTGTCTGCAGGGTACTGCAATCGATTCGGTAGAGTCGGTACTTATTACGGCATCGGGCGGTCCGTTCAGAGAGATGCCGACGCGTCGGTTTTCAGCGATTCGGCCACAGGATGCGCTCAAACACCCAACCTGGGCGATGGGACAGAAGATCACCATCGACTCCGCAACGCTGATGAACAAAGGCTTTGAACTTATAGAAGCGCATTTTCTTTTTGGTTTTTCTTATCGTCAGCTGCGGGTTCTTATCCATCCTCAGTCTATTATTCATTCGATCGTGGAGTTTCATGACGGTGGCCTTATTGCACAGATGGGCGTTCCGGACATGGAACTTCCCATTCAATACGCGCTTACCTTTCCGGAGCGGATGCCGATCGATCAGCAGCGGCTCAATCTTACCGATGCGGCGACACTTACCTTTTTTGAGCCGGACTACGAGAAATTTCCGTGTCTTCGGTTGAGTCTGGAGGCTGCGGAAAAAAGCGATGCGTGTCGAATTGCACTCAATGCAGCAAACGAGATGGCCGTAACGTATTTTTTATCGAATAAAATAGGATTTACCGATATACCGCGTCTGGTCGAAACCGCCTGTGAAAAGGTCCCCCAAACCCGAATAGATTCGGTGGAAGATATAGAGGAGACCGACCGGTATATTCGGCAGCGTTGCAAGGCCGAATGGCTGGGGCAATGCAGCACCCAATCAACGGAGTAGCGGATGACGGATATTATTGTACATGTACTTCCTTTTCTCATAGGCATTGTCGTTCTCGGGATTCTGGTATTTATCCATGAGTTGGGTCATTTTATTACCGCAAAACTTTGTCACGTGCGCGTACTTGCATTTTCACTCGGTTTTGGAAAGCCGTTTTTTACACTGAAACGAGGCGATACCGAATACCGCATAAGCGCGATTCCGTTCGGCGGCTACGTACACATGGCCGGTGAAAACCCCGAGGAAGGCGTTACCGGTTCGGATGATGAATTTACCTCGCGTCCCCGGTGGCAGCGGGCGCTTATTATGGCCAACGGTCCTG
The DNA here is from genome assembly GCA_964589825.1 of uncultured Fibrobacterota bacterium. Classification (GTDB taxonomy): domain Bacteria; phylum Fibrobacterota; class Chitinivibrionia; order Chitinivibrionales; family WJKA01; genus CAZPUS01. The sequence goes on from CAZPUS010000008.1 coordinate 32,824, forward strand.
TGGCGAACGTGCTGCTTGCGTTCGTGTTGCTGTGGGTCGTGTATGTGTCCGGTATAGAAATACCTAAATATACGCAGCATACGGTTGTGGGCAGTGTTGCGCAGGACTCCCCCGCGGACAGGGCCGGGATGCGGCATAACGATTCGATTGTGGAGATTAACGACAAGCCGGTGCAGGACTGGAGCGATATAAACAAACGTCTTTCCCTCAATCAGAAATCATGTACGCTTCGTTTCTATCGCAACGGTAAAGCTCATACCGTAACACTGCGCAACAAGGATAACCGGCGCTCGGAGAATCCGCTTGCAGGATATACCGCCGGACTTTCACCCGCACTTCCGCCGGTGGTCGGCCAGGTCAAGGAAGGCTCTGCAGCCGACTCGGCAGGTCTGATCGAGGGGGACAGTATCGTTTCGATCGCAGGCTCTGCAGTCTACTCATGGGCCGACGTGCGCCGCTATGTGGGCAGCTTCGACACCAGCGCACATGCACAGGGTCTGCGTATCGCGATCGTGCGAAACGATTCGGTCGATACCGTCGCGATGACACCACACTATAACGAAGAAGCGCAACGATACCTTATCGGGATCAGTGCGGCCATGGGCAATACGATTACCGTGCGCTACAACCCGGTGGCGGCGATCGGGCAGGCAACCAGAAAAAGCGGTGAGTACGCGTCACTCATGTTTGTATCACTTAAAAAACTCGTGACCCGTGAGGTTCCTGCAAATCAAATATCGGGACCGGTTACCATCGTGCAGGTATCGGGCACTTTTGCGCTTGCGGGGCTTGTACCCATTCTCAACTTTATGGCGCTTATCAGCATAAACCTTGCAATAATCAATCTGCTGCCGCTTGTGATCACCGACGGAGGACAGCTTCTGTTTTTGGGTATCGAAGCAGTCCGCGGTAAGCCGCTGCCGGTAAAATATCAGCTTGTCATCACCCGCATTGCGGTCTTTTTCTTTATCGGGCTTTTTATTATCATTACATTCAATGATATTCGGCGTATTCCCTATTTTTTCAATTAGCAGAGGGATACAGGGTGCATGATGCGCAGTTCAGTGTTACGCCGGACCCCCCGGTTTTCTGCATCAGCTCGGAGGGCAGAACAACCCCGTGGTATGAATAATAACGTATCGTCGGTTATGCACCGGATCGCCGAAGATACGACACCTCACGATTCTTTGCTGCTGTGTACCGCATCCATAAACGGCTGCGACTGGTCATACGCGATGAGTATCTCCTCGCGAAGATCGTCGAGTACCTCTTCGTCCATGGTGATGCCCTCCTGTGCAAAGATTTCCCAGAGCCGTTCATCGGCATGTTCCACCGATACCGTACCCGCATTGCCGATATTGCAGCTATGGCACAAGAGATTCGCAAGTGATACGATTGCGGCGACCTTCTGGTGAGACTCACTTCCCCAGGGTGTGTGATGAAACCGTATCGCTTCGGCGATCACATCCGGAATTTTCCAGCGTCCGGCAAGTACCCCACCGACCTGCGCATGATCGGTTCCGATAATTCGCTGCTCTACCTCACTCCAGGTATTGCCTTTGTCGGAGACGGTGCGGGCGATCTCCAGAAAGTCCTTTTTTGCGTAAAGGCTTATTACTATCTTGCCGATATCGTGCATAAGTCCGGCCACGAACGCCTGGCTGGCATACCCGGGAGCATATCGTTTTGCAAGTGTCTTCGCGGCTACACCACATCCGAGGGAATGTTCCCAGAACCTCGATACATCGAAATAGGCGTTGGACTCTGTATCGCGAAACGTGTCGAGTACCGACAAAGAGAGCCCTATCTCCTTTACCGAATTGAATCCCAGCACCACGATTGCCATGTCGACCGAATATATCTCTCGCGGAAAGCCGTAATAGGCGGAATTTGCGAGTTTAAGCACTCGTGCGGTGAGTATCTGATCGTTGGAGACCAGACGTGCAAGCGAGCCGGCCGACGTCTTCGGATTGTCCACCAGTTCGATCATTTTGGAAACCACACGCGGCAGAGTGGGAAGATTGATAATTCCCTTTGTAATCCGTGTGATCCTCGCCGCTTTTTCGGCGGATGCCCGTTGCTGCGGTTTCGGCTGTAATTGCTCTTCTGCGCTGCTATGCATCGATATCAATTATATGTCCTTCCGAATCGTCTTCGTTGTTTGTCGAATCCCGCTGCTGCCCGGGTTGTCTTCTGCGTCGACGGCGTCTGAATTCGCGGTAGCCTTTTTCGGAATCGGTGCGCTGCTGCTCGTGTGGGTTTTCCACTTCATTTGTCCGGGCCTGGCGAAGCGCTTTTTCCTGCGCCTCTATCTCTCCGCTGCGAATCTGGTACATGAGAGGAACTTTATTGCTCTCTTCCTGATGGCGCTCCATCTGGGTCAGATTATACAGCGATGCATGGAAGTCGACGATTCGCATCCGTGTGTTCCTGGAAATGGTACAGGTGCACCGTGCGCACGCCTGCATACCCGGATTTACGCGTTGCCGGGAAATGAATTAGCTGCGGTTTTTACATACGCGCTCCGCATCTATGTGCAATATATATTACGCATTCATCTTCTGCACTATTTTCGAACGAAGTGCGACGATGGTTTTTGAATGGATCTGACTTACACGGGATTCGGATATATTGAGTACTACGCCAATTTCTTTGAGCGTCAGCTCCTCATAATGGTAGAGGGCAATAACGAGGCGCTGTTTTTCCGGAAGGGCGGCGATGGTTTCCTTGAGGATTTCCTTGAGCTCTTCGAAGCTTAATGATTTGAGAGGATTCTCACTGCCGGGATCCTCGATCGTATCGATAAGTTTTATATCCTTTGAATCGGCATCCTTTTCCGGCATGCTCTCTTCGAGAGAAAGTATAGTAGCGGGGGTCACTTCATACAGCAGGTTTTCGTACTCTTTTGTCGATAGTCCCAGTCGCTGGCACACTTCGTTATCGTAGGGGGATCGACCCAGTTCGTTTTCAAGTTCTGTATGTACTTTTTGAAGATCTCGTGCTTTCTGACGCACGGAGCGTGGTACCCAGTCGAGTGCGCGCAGCTCATCAAGTACTGCGCCCCGGATCTTGTGGCTGGCGAACGTTTCAAATTTGAATCCGCGCTCGGGTTCGAATGTTTCTACCGCACGTATAAGTCCCATTATGCCGCTGCTGTGCAGATCATCTTTGTCAACAGACGAGGGAAGGCGTACCGCAATACGTTCGACCACATACTTTACGATATGAGCGTATTCAACGAGCAGCTTGTCTTTCGCCTGTTTTGAATCGTGCGTTTTGTATTGTGTCCACAGCTCGTCAAGTGTTGCCATAAAGGTTCTCCAGGTTAGGTCTCTTTCTTTTTACCCGCCGGGGGCTGCGACTGCTGCGCTGCTTTTCTGACGTAGTCGTTGCGGTGTTTGTATTGGTAAAGCCTTTGCATAATACCGTCTTCATATAAATCCGAATCGGTAGTTTCGCTGTTTTCGGCTATGTTGCGTAAAACCGCATCGGTGAGAATAAACATGAAAAGCCACGTCGCGGTGGCGGCAATTGCCGCCTTGAGTGCTGCGGAGAGGACCATGTTTATATTGAACAAATCGGTGTAATCGATACTCACAAGGAATAAAATAAAAAATACGAGCAACCCGGTGATGCGTGCAATTCTGCTGATCCAGTATATCATTGATCACCGCCTTCGCGTTGCGTGGTTGCTGTAGTATCGAAGAGACGGGCAAAGAAACCGGCCTGTTTTTGTGTGGGATAGCCGCAGAGTCTTCGTGCGAATCCATGTACCCGCTGGTAGACCTTATGCTTTGCATGTGAGTCCGCACACACGGTCTGTTTCCTTACATGTTCCGATATGCTTCTGTCAAAAGGAAGCACGCCGAGAAGTTTCATATCTCTTTTTAGAAATTTTACTACCACGGCGGATAGTTTGTCAAATGTCTCTTTTCCTTCCTTATCCGAATGTACCATGTTCACCACATTGAGGATGGTTTCGGCTCCGCATTCGTAGAGCATTTTCGCCATGGCATACGCATCGGTAAACGATGTCGGCTCGGGGGTGAAAACGAGAACGTTTATATCGGCCATTGCCGCAAAATCGGTAGTGGCAGCCCCAATTCCCGCAGAGGTATCCATCACGATAAAGTGGTAGTTGTCTTCCAGGGAAGAGAGCTTGCGTTGCATCCTGCCAAGTCCGAGTGCATCCATATTCGCCATCTGTTGAATACCCGAAGCACCGGGAATGATATCGATATTCTGCGGACCTTTGATTATTACGTCTTTTATGTCACACTCGTCGCGGGCCACCTGTGCAAGGGTGGTGGCTGGGGCGCGTCCGAGAAGAATGTGGACGTTGGCAAGTCCCAGATCGGCATCGAACAGCAGCACTTTTTTGTTCAGAGAGGCAAGTGCGGTGCTGAGCATAAGTGCAATATTCGTCTTTCCTACACCGCCTTTTCCGCTGGTAACCGCAATACTTCGAGCCCGGGTGTTGGCCGGGGTACCCAATCGACTCTGCGCTCGTGTATGCGCCGGTTGCGGTGCGGTATCAGCTACGCCGGATGCCATTTTTCGCAGATTGTATGCCTGATCCTTCACACGAAACTCCCTTCGAACAGGCGGGTGACAAGACGCGATGAATTCGCGACTTCTATATCATCGGGTACGGACTGTCCGGTGGTAAAGTACGACATTGGAATCGAGGTGTGGTACACTGTGTTAAAGACATTTCCCACGCAGACCGTCTCGTCGATTTTGGTAAAAAGCAATCGGTTCACCTCGAGCGAATTGTATCGTTTTACCACCTGTGTGAGGTCCGAATCTTTCATGGTAGCACTCAATACGAGATGGGTTTCATCAGGAGCGAGGGCGTAATGAAACATTCCCAGCTCTTCCATGTGGTCGGGGTTGTTCTGACTGCGGCCTGCGGTATCGATAAATACCACGTCCGCATCCGACTCCTGCCGGAGTGCGTCTTCTACCTCATCCGGAGAAAAAACGACTGACAGGCGGGCGCCGATGATTTCCGAAAACGCACGGATCTGTTCGATGGCGGCGACCCGATAGGTGTCTGCAGTGATTATGCTGACCTGCTTGCCCCTGTTGATAACCAGATACGAGGCGAGTTTTGCGATCGTGGTGGTTTTGCCCGTACCGGTGGGGCCCACGAACGCAATACGAACGCCACGATTGTGGTTCGTATCGATCGGTCCCGATACCGGTAGTGTTTCGGCAAATGCATGGGCCAGGCGCTCATTGTCGACCGTATCGGCAGAAGGGGCATATTTAGAACGGGCATGGTCTATTATTTTTTTTGCATATGTAGGATGCACCTCCACCTTTAAAAGACGCCGGTAGAGTGTTTCCCATATACCGCTGTAGCGGGGTTCAGGCCCTGATTGTGTCTGATGTGCCGATATCTTCTTCATCATTTTTTTCAGATCGGCGATTTCTTTTTTAAGCTCTTCGTATTCGGGTGATGAACCATCCGAAGGGCCCGCGTTTGTCTGCGGTTTTGCGCCGGAGGATGGCGGCGGTGACTGAACGCTGCCGGACGGGGGGGCTTGTGTGTGGGCTGCACCATTTCCGGGGCGATTAACAGAGGATTGTTGTTGCGCAGAGCCGGAGCGGGTCGGTGTCGCTGTAGGTTTGCGACCGTAAACCGGTGGAGATTTTAGCGTGATAGGTGTGAACGCCTGTGTTTTCGATGTGCGTTCGTCGATAGCTGCGGTAACCTCAATGGCGTCCTGCCCCCCCATCGCGAACATTTTTTTAGGAAGTTTGCGGCTTTTGAGTATTACGGCATCGTCACCAAGATCTTCCTTGATCTTGACCATCGCTTCTTTCATACTCGCTGCGGTATATTTTTTTATTCTCATAGCGATGTAGATGCCTTTTCTTCGTTAAAAGCTGCGTGTAACAGTGCGATCAGGTGTTCTGCGATTGCTGGTTCTGATTATTGGGATTGTTAAGCGTTACCATTCCAATGGAGCGGATTTCGACGCCGCTGACGATCTCATTGTACGACAATACGGTCAGCTCGGGATAGGTAGTTTCGGTAAAGCGTTTGAGTGCACTTCGTATGGTCGGAGAGCAGATGAGCACCGGGGCTTCGTTCTGCTGTTTTACTTCATCGATCTGACTGCCCAGCGCCTCAAGAAAGGCGTTGGCATCCTGTGGTGAGACCGCAATACGAAAACCGGCATCACTCTCCTGCAGCGCCTGCTCGAAACTCGCTTCGATATTTGGATCGAGCGTAATGACCGGTATTTTGCTGTTTTCGTCTTTGTGCATAGTACAGATCTGTTCGGAGAGGGCATTACGCACGTATTCGGTAAGAATTTCGATATTCTTGTTTTTGGGTGCGAAATCGGCGAGTGTTTCGAGAATGAGAGCCAGATCCCGGATCGGGACTTTTTCGTAGAGCAGATTCTGCAGTACATTATGTACCTGGCTCACAGTCAGGATATTGGGAATAAGCTCGTTAACAACCGCGGGATGCGTCTCTTTAATATTGTCGATCAGGTTCTGTACATCCTGGCGTGTCAGCAGTTTGTAGGCGTTTGACTTGAGTATTTCGGTCAGGTGCGTGGCGAGTACGGCCGGCAGTTCCACCACGGTATACCCGGCGATTTCCGCTTCTTCTTTTTGTGTCTCGGTAATCCACAGTGCCGGCAGGCCGAAGGCCGGCTCTACTGTTTCGACCCCTTTGATTTTCTTTGTGGCGGTGCCGGGATCCATGGCCAGATAGGAGCCGCTCATGAGCTCACCCGCACCCGCTTCTATTGTCCGTATTTTTATTTTGTATTCGTTCGGCTTGAGTTGTATGTTATCCCGTATGCGTACCGGCGGGATAATAATGCCGAACTCCTGGGCGAGCTGGCGCCGTATCATGGTGATACGATCGAGCAGATCGCCGCCCTGATTACGGTCGACCAGCGGAATCAGCCCATAGCCGATTTCCAGCTCCAGGGGATCGACATAAAGATAATCCTCCGGTTTTTCCTCCTGGGGTTCTGTCTCAGGAGGTTGTTCCTGCTGGGCCTGCGCCTGTTGAGCCTCTTTGCGAAAACCCATCCATGCGACTGCGATGGTGGCGGTGCCCAGGGCAATGAAGGGTATTTTTGGAAAGCCCGGAATAAGCGCGAAAAAGAGCATTACCGCGCCGGAGATGATGAGTACTTTTTTGTTGCGAAAGAGCTGGTCGCCGATCTCTTCCCCGAGATTCGCCTGTTTTGCAGCACGGCTGACCAGAATGCCCGAGCCGGTCGATATCATCAGTGCGGGGATCTGGGTTACCAGTCCGTCCCCGATCGTAAGGCGGGTATAGGTGTGTACCGCCGTGCCGAAATCCATTCCCATCTGCGCGACCCCGATGATAAGTCCGCCGATGATATTGATAATCACGATAAGAATACCGGCGATCGCATCGCCCTGTACGAATCGTGACGCACCATCCATGGCTCCGTGAAACTCCGCCTCCTGGGCCACTTTTTCGCGTCGTTCTCTGGCCTGCTGTTCGTCGATGATACCGGAGTTCATATCGGCATCGATCGCCATCTGCTTTCCCGGCATTGCGTCAAGGGTAAAACGTGCCGATACTTCGGCAATACGTCGTGCACCACGGGTTACCACCACGAATTGTACGATAATGATAATAACGAAGATGATAAAACCCACCACCTCGTTGCCTTTGGTTACAAAGGTACCGAACACCTGAATTACCTGCCCCGCATCCGCCTGACTCAGAATGAGCCGCGTAGTCGCCACGTTGAGCGAAAGCCGAAACAATGTGACGGTGAGAAGAAGCGAGGGAAACACAGAAAAATCGACCGGATCCATGTTATACATAGTCGAGAGAAGCACGACCAGGGCGAGGCTCATGTTCAGTGCCAGCAGCATATCCATGATCATCGTGGGAATAGGAATGACCATTACCGCGAGTATAGCCACCACGCCGAGAACGATTACCGCCTCCCGGCTCTGAGTGAGTGTGCGGACAAAACCGCTGCCCATTACTCCGCGTATGCTGTTTGAAATATTCATGATAATTGCACGCTATTGTGTTGTATGAAATAGCAGAAAAAGTGAATCCATGGCATTAATCGTGTCATGTACCTGCACCTTGAGCCAGGTCGAATCGGTGGCAACGCGCCAGAGCGAGTCGGTTCGTGAGAGCAATGAGTCCGGCTGAGTGCTGCGCTGCAGATACCAGCGATAGTTGAGTGTATCGATCGTATCGAGCTGGGTCGCGAATACAAAAAAACATGCACTGTCACCAGCCGGCGCACCATACCGGGTGGTATCATTAACAGTTTCTGGTGTGGCGGTAGAGTCATTGGATGGTGCAAATACACGTATCGAGTCTATCTGCGGCGCATGATCGGGGGTGACAAAAAGGGAACAGACTGTGGTTACCACAGTGTCGGATGCATAGACCGAGTCGCGCAGCATGACCGTTACCGTATCAATAAACAGTGATTCGGTTGCGGTGACTGTATATGCCAGGGTGTCTGAAACCGAATCGACGATAGTGGCGTATTCTGAACGTACATTGCGCCAGCGACGTGTGCGCGTCCGTGCGTTAGTATCCGTGGAATTAAAGGCCACGGCGTAGAGGGTATCGGATACATCGAAGCGTAGTTGAAAATTGCTGCATGGGGCGGAGTAGACCGAATCCGCGATACGCATGCTGTCGACTACAGGTGTGCGAATAACCATACCGTAACCGATAGCGATACGGGCGTGCGAACTTGTGTCGCCGCTGCGGTCACTCACCCATACCGATACCGTATCGAGCCCACGATCCGAGACTGTGCACACGCTGCTGGTGCATATATAGGAAACCAAGGCGCCGGTGTCTGAAGTGGCGGAGTAGATGCTGCCGTAGTGGCCGGTGGTGTTCCAGTGGTAGCGCAGCTGTGATGCGGTCGCATCACTGTCGTTTGCACTGAGACGAAGGGTAAGGGTATCAAGCGCGGTGTCTCTGTATACCTTGAGCTCTGCAAAATCACTCCAGGAGGTATCGCCAGCCGTCAGCGAAGTGAGATACGGCGATTTGTTCGGAACCCCTGAAGTAAAGAGTATCACTTTATGGTCTTTACCACCGTCGTTATCGTTGACAAAACACCATAATGTGTCGGGCATGACGATCGAATTCCGCGTGATGGTGTAGCTCGCACTGCTTCCCGCACGCTCTCTGTCATTGTGGTAAAAAGCGTATTTGAGCGCGGAGGGGTTTTCCTGATCCGCGGCGGTAATTGTTACCTGCAGCGAGGATGGTATGGTATCGAGAATATATGACACCGTGTCGTATTGCTGTGTGGTAAAAAGTGAATCGGCGATGCGAAGCGAGGTTATCTTTGGGGCGATATTAACCACCGAGACGATCACCGGGTTGCTTTGTACACCGTTACAGGTAACCCAGACGGAGTCGTAGCGTGTGTATACGCCGCGTATCGTATCCATAAACGGGGGAAGCTGTTGCCACTGCAGCTGAAACTCAATTTGCGTTACCCGGGCATCGGGGTGCCGTTGTGAGGTAGCCAGTGCCCATGTATGAAAGTCGAGGTCACTTACCTTCTGGGTGTCGGGAAGTTCTATAATTGCACGTATCGGATCGCCGGAGAAAACACCGTAATGCGTTCCTTTGTCAACCACACTCAGGGATATTTCGTAATGTTCGTTCTGTGCAGGTTCATTAAGGCTGCAGAAAAGCCACAGGCTGAGAGCGAGTGCTCCCGTGAGGCGAAAAATAGCGATGTGGTGACTGGGTATTGGGAATGATCGCTGCATGTTAAGCTGCCTGTTTGCGTTGAAATCTGTATACATACGCAAGTATTTCCGCGACTGCGTTGTAAAATTCGACCGGGATATCGTCGCCGGGCTCGACGCTGTCATACATGGCTCGTGCCAGCGGCTTGTCTTCCACTATCGGCACCTCGTGCTCCTGGGCAATTTCACGTATGCGCTGTGCCTGATGCTGTTTGCCTTTTGCCACCACCTGCGGGGCATTCATGGTACTGCCTTCATAGCGAATGGCGATTGCCAGGTGGGTAGGGTTGGTCACGACGACGGTCGCTTCGGGGACCTCCTGCATCATTCGCCGGCGTGACATCTCCCGCTGCAGTTGCTGCATTCTCTGTTTCACCTGCGGGTCTCCTTCCATCTCCTTGCGTTCGTCCTTCATCTCTTTTTTGGTCATCATGAGTTGCTTTCGATTTTCATACCGCTGATAGATGTAATCTATAATCGCGATAAGTATAAGTATGAGTCCAACACGAAACATAACGAGAAAAGTAACTCTGCTGATGAAAAAGAAAATGCCGGCGGCATTCGCATATGCAAGTGCCAGGCAGTCTTTAAACTGTCCTCGAATGGTTATATAAGCCACCACGGCGACGATACCGATTTTGGCGATACTTTTAGCCGCTTCCATAAGTGAACGGGGACTGAGCAGACGTTTGAACCCCGAAAGTGGGTTTATTTTTTCGAGCTTTGGAGTGAGTGGCTGAGCGGTAAACAGTACGCCGACCTGGATATAATTCGCGATGAGTCCCGCAGCAAGAATACAGGCACCGAACGGCAGCATAATGGTGCCCAGCGAAGTAAACGATTCTCTGAACAAATTAACGGTCGTGGTCTGCGTAAGCTCTATGGTCGAGATGCGCTGTAGAAACGTCGGGAAAAGCTGCATAATTTCTTTGAACATCCACGGACCAACCATGCGCAGAAACAGTGAGGCGGATATTAGAATCAACGCGCTATTCACATCGTTGCTTTTGGGAATATTACCGCGTTCCCGAGCCTGCTGCAGCTTTCGTTCGGTAGGTTGTTCTGTTTTTTCCTGTCCATCTTGTTCGGCCACGCGTTTATTCCTTTGTTGACATTATGCGAGAATGTACAGCAGCTCCCACACGTTTTCCATTATACGGGAGAATATCTGCCTGAATACACTGGCCAGTATGGGGAATGCGATAAACGTTACCGCCATACCTATAAAAATTTTCATCGGCAGTCCCACAAAGAAAATATTTACCTGAGGAACGGTACGTGCAATAACTCCGAGAGCCACCGACACCAGAAGCAAAGTAGCGAGTATGGGGGCGGCGAGTTTCAGCGCACTGACGAAGATTCGTCCCGACATATCGATCAGTAACGTCATGAGTTTTGCATCTACCAGTCCTGCTTCCAGCAGTGGGATGGTTTCAAAGCTTTTCTGCAGTGCAAGTATAAAAAAGAAATGACCGTTCATCAGAAGTATCATGATAGTGAACACAACCATTTTGAGCTGACCCATCGTGGTGACCCGGGCACTGGTAAGGGGATCGATCATCTGTACAAACGCGAAACCCATCTGAAGGTCTATTACGCGTCCGGCGAACTGAATCGAAGCATAAATAAACGAGGCGGTAAATCCGATAAGTATCCCTATGAATACTTCCTTGATGGCGAGAAGGAAAAACAACGTGAGTGTTACATTGCTCACATCGATGCCGGTCTCAGGAGGCACAAGCGGAAAAATGATCAGAGCCAGCATGAGTGAGAGGGCGATCTTTATTTTTGACGGTACGTTCATGGAGCCGAAAATCGGCAGGAAGGCAACGATCGATACCACACGTACAAAGACGAGAAAAAAGATATGAATGGTCTGCAGCTGTATGCTATCGAGCATTATTCATTCACTCCAGCAACGATGGTATCATGGCGAAGATACGAATCGTGAAATCGGTGAGTTTCATGATCATCCACGGAAGCATGACGAAGAGCACGCCGACAATGGTCAGAATTTTAGGAATAAACGTCAGCGTCATTTCGTGTATTTGCGTGACCGCCTGAAATACTCCGACCATAAGACCGACCAGGAGTGCGGAAATCAGGAGTGGACCCGACACCTGTAACACCACCAGGAGCGCTTTCCTTCCAATTTCTACGGCCAGCATGGGGTCCATACGTCGTATTCCTCGGTTATGTGCGCGTACCGTTTATTTAAACGATATCACGAGTTGTTTTACCAACAATTCCCATCCGTCAACCAGTACGAATAAAATAATTTTAAACGGCAGTGAGATCATTATCGGCGGCAACATCATCATCCCCATGGAGAGCAGCGTACTCGCAACTACCATGTCGATGATAAGAAACGGAATATACAGTACAAAGCCGATAATGAACGCGGTTTTGAGCTCACTGGTGATAAAAGCGGGGATAATGACCTCGAAAGGGAGGTCATCCGCGTTTTCGGGTGGGGGCGTTTCGCTGATGCGCACGAACAACGCAACATCCTTTTCGTTTACCTGAGACAGCATAAAGTTTCGAAGGGGAATGCCGCTGCGCTGTACCGCTTCCTGAAATCCGATTTTTTCATCCAGGTACGGGGTAAATGCATTCTCGTGAATTTCGACGAATACCGGACGCATGATAAAAAGCGTCATGAAAAGTGCGAGACCGACAAGTACCTGATCGGGTGGCATTGTCTGTACGCCGAGAGCACGGCGAAGAAACGAGAAGACCACCACTATACGAACGAACGAGGTTACCATGACAAGAATCGAGGGCGCGAGTGCAAGTACCGTAATGAGAAACAGCACCTGAAGGGCGATGGATACATCCTGAGGATCACCGGTATCCGACATTGACAGCTGCAATGAAGGGAGTTGTGCGTGCGCAGTCGCGACCCATACTCCGCACAACAGCGCGAGCCACATAAGGATGTTTTTCAGCCGTTGTGCGCTAAAGCGTAACGTCATCAGTGTCGATATACGATAATGGGAGGGCATAGATCCATAATCACAAGGAAAAAAATTATTGTTCGTTCGTCTGTTGATGTTTTGCGACAAAAGAATTGAATACATCTTTGAATCGAGACAGCGAGGTTACCTCCCGGGCGGATGAAATAACCTCCATCGCTTTCTCGTCTTGGAGTTTTTCGAGCAACGTAATGGTATGCTGGGTCTGACCGAGTACATATACGGTGTCAAGTACCCGCACCAGGACCACGGTTCTCTGTGGACCAAGCGAGGCGGCTTCAAGTACATCTATGGATCCACCTTTGCTGTGTGTGCCGCTGATACCTCCGCGTTTTAAAAGCCATGCGACCGCGAATACTAGAACGATGATAATACCCATGACAATACTGAGCCGTATCGTTACACCGATAAGGGAGCGGTCCTGCTGCTGTTGACCAGCCTGTTGTTGTACGACACCGCTTGTTTCTCCGGATCCCGTGTAGCCTTGAAGCTCTTTCTGCAGTCTGGAGAAATCGAAGGATTCGCCGGCGGATTTGTCCGGGGCGTTATCCTGTGCACTCACCCCGGTGAGGAGTATGAAGGCAAGCACAAAACCAGGACCGAGACATAATCTGTACATGAAACCGCCTTTGTTATTGCAGACTTTTTATACGCTCCTGTGGTGACACGAGCGATACGATTCGGATACCGAAGTTTTCATCCACCACGACGACTTCGCCTTTCGCCACGACCTTGTTGTTTACCTCTAGGTCGACCGGTTCTCCCGCCATTTTGTCGAGTTCTACAATAGAGCCGGGTCCCAGATCGAGAATTCGCTTGATCGAGAGCCTGGTTTCTCCGAGTTTTATGTAGACATCGAGATCAATGTCCAGAAGCATGTCGATGTTTTTATCATGGGCACTCCCGCCGCTTTCGCCACCGGATGAAACGCCGGCGGATGCCGCATCGGAAAGATCGCTCTGTTCCTGGGCACTGAGACCGATACCCTCGGACATATCCTCGTCTTCTCCGGATTGCTGATTCTGTGGAAAACGCTCTGCCATCATGTCGACCGCTTCGGAGGGAATCACGAATACGGTGGTGTATTCTCCCAGATCTCCGAGGGTGAGTTTGAGCTGTGCGCTGTTGCTCTCGGATATGTCGAATTCTGGATTGGAAAAATCGATCTGCGCAACCTGCACCGAGGAGGTGCTTACCGATTCGTCGATCATATCGTTGAGCGCGGTGGTAAGCGAGCCGAATACCTGGCCGATCATCTCGCCGATCGCATCGTTATGTTCTTCGGAATACTCGGCGCTGCCGTCTCCCATCACCATAAGATCCGAGAGTGCGGCGGTCGGTTTTTTGCCGAATATCCAGTAGCCATTGCCGGAAATACCGCCTTCGAACGGAATGGTTAGTACAACCGATTCTTCACCCACCGCTTCTTTGATCGCATCGTTGCTGTCAAGCTGCGCATCGACCTGCTCCAGCGAAACCTCTTTGTTGGTTACGGTAGGAAGCACATCCCCCGCAGCGGCGATCAGCTGTTCGATAAACGTGCCAAAGGCTTGCGTCTGACCGCCCCCGCTTTCGGCGGAATTATCCCCGGATGAGGAATCGCTACCCTCTCCGTCCTGATTCTGCTGGGACAGTAAACTGTCGATATCTTCCTGAGATAGAAAATCACTCATCGCTTCCGGGCACCTCTCTTTCCAGGATTTTCGTAATCTTAACCGCTTTTTTTCGGCGCACCACACCCGTAGAGCCCGCCATTTTTGTCTTTGAGCCGACCTGTACAATCATTTCTTCATCTTTTGGTTTGTCAAGGCAGAGGATGTCTCCCTGCTTCAGCTGCAGCAGGTCACGGATTTTGAGATTCAGCTTGCCAACCAGCACAGAGAGCGGCATCTCGAGCGTCTGCAGCTCTTTCTGCATTGTCTGGCGTGTCTCCCGGGTACTGTTACTCTGGGATGATTTCCAGGATTCTCCCGATAGTTTGTTTATTACCCCTTCGAGAAGCATGTACGGAAAACACAGGCTCATCAGACCGGATGAATTTTCCATACGTATCTCCAGAGAAATGAGAATTACGGTTTCTCCGGGCGGAGAAATCTGTACGAATTGCGGATTCGTTTCATACGCTTCTATACGCGGGGTGAAAATACCAATGTGCTCCCACACATCCTTAAGATCTTCCAGCGCTTTCTCCACAATGCCGTGTACTACTTTTTCCTCTATGGTGGTGAGCTCTCTGGTTTGCTCGGAGGGTGTTCCCTGTCCGCCGAACATACGATCGATTATGAAAAAAACCAGCGACGGATTGATCTCCAGAATAGCGCTTCCTTCGAGCGGTTCCATGTTGAATATGTAGATGCAGCTTGGATTGGAGATCGACATGATGAACTCCGAATAGGTAAGCTGGTCTACACTGACCAGTTCGATTTCTACGAAGGTTCGCAGAAAATTGGTCAGTGTGGTGGAAAAATTTCGTGCATACCCCTCGTGGATATTCTGGATCGTCCGCATCTGATCCTTGGAAACACGATCGGGCCGGCGGAAATCATACAGAGAAAGCGCCTTATCGCTTTTGGCTTCTTCCGGTTGGGCGCCACTACTCGATTCCTCTTGTTCCGCTTCGCCTTCACCTTCGGAGGAGACGGCGGAAAGCAGCGCATCAACTTCATCCTGTGATAAAATATCACTCACGGGTATTTCCTTCGCGTACTATTCGGATTATTGAATAAGAAATTCTTTTAAATAGACGTTCTGTACTTCTCCGACATCAACGGGAAGACTGTTGTTTATCTGCCTGAGAAACTCTTTGCGTACCGCTTCTTTGCTTTCCGGTTTGCGCAGTTCCTTCAACGTGTAATTTGACAGCATGTTAATGAGCATGTTATTGAATTTTGGTCTTCGTTTATCGATTTCGAGAGGCAGCTGTTTGTTGTTTTCGTTATATTCGAGTACAAAGGAGACTTTGAGATAACGGGTCCCGTCCTCGGCGGGAATATTCACGATCGCGGTAATCGGCTCGTCGATGGTGGCGCCCATTATTCGCGGATTTTTCCTGGCGGTACTGGAATCGGCGCTCACCTCTGTCTTATCCTTCTCCTCATCAGGTGTGGAAGGCTTGGTAACCTGAAACAGGACGAACGCGGCGATCGCGTTCAGCACGATTACACCTGCAATCAGTCCGTATAACATAAGTCCGGACGATCCGGGTTTTCCTCCCGAATTTTTCTCTTTTTGAGCCTCTTGCTGCTGTCCCTCGTTTTGTTCATTTTTTTCTTCGGCCATATGTCGCTGTCCTTTCTTCGTGTTAATCTATCACGAGCTGTTTGTCCGGGCTCTTATTGATGTAGTCGACATATATTTCGATGCGCCTGTTGCGCTGACGATTTTCAGGACTGGTGTTGGGCACCACCGGATGATATTCTCCGTAGCCGACCGCGCTAAGCCGTGCGGGATCGATACCGGTGTTGCGTGAGAGGAATTTGACCACATTGAGCGCACGATCGGCGGAAAGGTCCCAGTTGGACGGGTATTTTGCCGTATTGATGGGTGTATTATCGGTATGGCCTTCCACCCTGATCTGCGTGCTGGTATCTTCATTGATGATCTTTCCCACGCTGTATAAAAGTTTTTTGAATCGGTCTTTGAGCCGTGCATCTCCCACATCGAAAAGTACCGGATCCGAAATCCGGATCGCAAGCCCCTTTTCGGTCACTTTCACCTTGACCGCATCGTGCATATCCTGTTGAGCCGCCCTGCGCTCGATGCGACGCTTTGCATTGATCGCCATGCGCTTGTTTTGTTCGTCTCCTCCCATGCGCGGACGAAGCACTTGTTCGTGAATCGGAACAGTAGGGAGGGATTTCAGCACACCGCTGAACGCATTCTGAAACGATGAGGCGGCAACCATGAATTTTGCCGGGTTAATGGTCGACATGGCGAGCAGCATCACAAAAAAGCACAGAAGAAGGGTGGTCATATCAGCCCACGTGGTGAGATAATTCGCGCCACCTTCATCCTCTTTTTTCTTTTTTTTATCCCGTGGCATAGGCGTTGCTCTCCTGCACAGGGTGTGCGATGTGGCTACCGGCTATATGTGAGGCCTATCGGTCTTTCATCGCGGCGGCGCGGACACTCGGTTCGATAAATGCGACGAGTTTCTGTTCGACTATACGCGGATTGTCACCGGACTGAATCGCCATGATTCCTTCCAGCATCAGTTCTTTTTCGAGTATTTCCTTTTGAGAATTCGCTTTTAGTTTTTCGGCTATCGGAAGAAAAATGGTGTTGGCGAGTATAGAGCCATACATGGTTGTGATAAGCGCAACCGCCATGTTGGGACCGATGGTCTCGACACTGCTCATCTGTCCGAGCATGAGAATAAGACCCATAAGGGTTCCGATCATACCGAACGCCGGGGCGATGCCGCCGCCGAACGTAAAAAACTTCGAACCCTCCTCATGACGCTGTTCCAGAAAATTGACCTCGGTAGTGAGAATCTCTTTTATCAGCTCCGGTTCGGTCCCGTCGACCGCGAGCTGGATTCCTTTCTGCAGAAATTCGTTGTCCACTTCCTGGGAGCGCGATTCGAGTGCAAGAATTCCTTCCCGTCGCGCCTGCTCGGCGAATTCAACGAGCTGCTTAATTGTTTCTGCCGGTGTTGTCTTTTGCACAAAGAAGGCGTTTTTCACAACCCCGGTGACATTGAGCACCTTGTTCAGCGGATACGCCATAAAGAGACTGCCGATAGTGCCGCCAACCACGATAAATACCGAGGGCAGGTTGACAAATGCGCCGAATTGTCCCCTCATCCCCAGAAATATCATGCTGTAGGCGGTGATTATACCGATGATGGTTGCAATATCCATATGGTTCCCCGATTAAGACGATGAAACGAATGAGTTCATCCCAATAATAAACAAATACAGATGAAAGTGCGCAAAAATGCCGGCATGATTACAGACCCCGCGACAGAGAGCCGTATACGCGTGTATGTGTGGTCCGGTCCCGGTGTGCGTAAGCTGCCGTGCAGCGTGCATGTTACGATAAAAATACATTATACTGCGCATCTTCATCCTCTATTCCGGATTCGATTCACTGTCATGACGCACGCGAATGGTTTCGTGACACAACTGCTTATATCGAACGGTCTTGCGTACGACCTCCTCGACCGGCTCTTTCACCATGATTTTTTTTCCGTTCGTAAGTGCGATCACGGTGTCGGGGGTGCTGCCGACCGATTCGATATAGTCGCAGTTGAGTACGAATTTCTCTCCATTAAGTCGTCGTAGTGCGATCATGATAATTCACTCTAACCAATCAAGGTAACTTTATTATTATACGATAGTTGCATTGTGATGTCAACACACATGATAAAATTGTTATCGTACAAGCTGTACCAGCTCCTGCAGCATGGTGTCACTGGTGGTAATCACACGCGCATTCGCCTGGTAGCCGCGCTGGGTGCTGATCATTCGGGTAAATTCGGTCGAAAGCTCTACATTCGACATCTCGAGTGCTCCGGGCTTGATCTGGGTGGAGGATCCGATCCCCGGACGACGCAGCACCGCTTCACCCGAGTTGTTCGATACCGAAAACATGCTGTCGCCTTTTTTCATCAAACCGGCAGGGTTGTTGAAATCGGCGATATAGATCTGTGCGATCGCTTTGTTCACTCCGTTCGTATAGTTTCCGGTGATACCTCCGTATTCATCCACCGAGATTTCTTCGAGTTTTCCCATCGTATATCCGTCCTGGCTCTCTGCAGCGGTGGTCGTTGGCGAGCGAAACTGGGTTATACCCTTGAACGAACCGGGTGATCCCACATCGAGGCGAACAGAGACTTCGTTTGACCCGTTCATGGGATCGAACGTGAAGGCGGTCGCATTGTCGTCAAACGTAAACGACGAGGGCGATCCGTCCTGACCAAAGGTGATGGTGCCCGAATTTCCCTCGATTATCTGTTCCCCGCCGTCGGTGGTGATTTCCCAGTTCCATTCGTTTGGTTCACCCGAGTGGGTGAAGGTCGTGGTCATCACGTGCGCATCGCCCGACTCGTCGTAGACCGTTATCGAGGTCGCGTGCTGGGTCGTATCGCGTGCCTGCTGAATCTGGGTCATCGTCATGTTTGAGGTAAATCGCGTCGGCGAGGTCTGATCGTTGTCGGTATTCTGAGCGGTGACCGAAACATTGTTGAGGGAAAAGGCGGTCTGCGCCTGTCCGCGAATCACGATCGAGCCGTCAGGAATCTGATCGTCAGGTGTGTTGCCGGGGTTTACGGCCACCGAGAGGTTGTTCTGGGGAGTTCCGTCGCGCTCGGGCAGACTGAATGCGCTGCGGACCTGATCAAGCACACTCTGCAGCGTGGTTGACGCGGAGGCATAGGTAAGCGTCGATGTATCGATCGTATTGCCGCCTACATCACCGTTAATCTGAATAGTGTCACCGTCTTCAAGACCCGAACCGACCGAGTTTCCGGATGAATCGTAGACATCGGCCAGAAGATCGGTCGCCTCTGCGGGAGCACGAAGAGGACCCGAGTTGGCGATGGTTTCGTCCGCGGGGGTGGCGGGGTCGTCGGTTGTGGGGATGGTGGGTCCCCAGTTGCAGACATTGGAGAGATACGGATCGGAGAGCGGATTGCTGCTTCGAACCTGCAGGTTGTTTATGTCGTTTCCCGCTCCGTTATCGATCTGAATGCGACCGTCGGAGAGAAGGGAAACCGTGGAGGGTGTATTGCTGACCACGTTGTCTATTGCAGTAACGAGGTCGTTCAGGGTGGTACTGTCGTCTACGCTGACGGTATCGGTGTAGGTCGTTCCGCCTATTTCGGCTGAGACGGTGATGGTTTCTCCGGAGTGTACGTTGAGCGCTTCGCCGTATTGATTGAAAATGGAAGAGAGCGAATCACCGCCGGCAGCATCGGAGAGAAAGCGCTGTGTATGTACCACGGTACCGAGACCTTCGGAGTCTTTGTCGAGGTTGGAGCTGAAGGCGACTTCGGTGGTCGCTTTTGCCGGCGACTTGTCACCAAAAGGAATTCGAATATCCCCGATTTGCGTTCCGGGCGGGTAGTTGCCGCTTGCATCCGCCATTTTTCCCTGCAGCACAAAACCGTTGGTGGGACAGACAAGTTTACCGTTGGCATCCATCTGCAAAGCCCCGTTTCTGCTGTAAAAATTGCCGTCACCACTGGAGTAGACGAAATAGCCTTTTCCCTCGAGCGCAAGGTCGGTGATCTGCCCGGTCGACTGAAGGTTTCCCTGTGTCTGCAGATTGTCGACCGATCCGACCGACATACCGAGTCCCAGCTGCATCGGGTTGGTACCGCCGGAATTACCCGGGGGACGCATCGCTCCTTTAAGCAGCTGTGCCATTGATTCCTCGAAGGTGACACGGCCGGATTTGTACCCGGTTGTGTTTACATTCGAAATATTGTTACCGATCACATCCATGCTGACCTGATGATTCCGTAATCCGCTTATGCCGCTGTACAGTGATCGTACCATACGTTCCTCCCGTGGTTAATTATATAAATGTTGTTATTATTCGGTTACTGGTTATGACTGCGCGATATATTTAATTTGTGAAAGGGCTACCATTTCGTTGTTTACCGTACACATGGTCCGGCTGCCTGCATTGTGGACGCCGTCTACAACGCCTTCGGTATAGCTGTATATTAGAGGATCCGACTCCGCCTCTTCTATCGAAATGGAGTAATCGCCATGGGGGGCGGTGCCGGTATACTGACGAATCGCCTGAGCCACATCACAGGTACCGATACCGTCACCGTTGCCGTCGGTTACGGTAACCTGTGCCACTTCCTGGCCGAGGGAGTCGCGTATATGGACATTGACCATCGGTCGATTGTTCATATGTATCTGTACATTCTTTGAGCCTTCACCCGCAAGATTGACCTGCGGCTGTGCAATGCGGACCGTTTTTCCAAGCATCGATGTGGCGGAGGAGGCGGAGAGTCTGCCACCGCCCTGAGATGACTCGGTATTGTCGACGTCCATTATTTGTGAGACGGGTAGTTCCTGACCGGCGATTTTGAGATATGCCTTGTCGCTGCCGAAGCGGACGCCGTCAACCGTATCCTCTACATAGGCATAGACGCCGCCGTTTTTTTCGGAATCGCTGAATTGGAGACTGTAGCGGCCCGGCTGGGCGGGTGTGCCCTGATTGGTCGTCCCGTCCCACTGTACGGTCGTTTCGGTGCTATGCTGTGGTTTTTGTACGTTGAGTGTTTTTACCGTATTTCCCTGGCTGTCCACGATATCGAGTGTGGCGCTGGGAATGTTGCCCATATGTACGTCAATGGGAACCGCGCCGCCACTGGGACCGTTGTAGCGTAGTGACTGGCGTGCCAGCCGCACCTCTTTTCCGATAAGCGATACCGAAGAGGAATTGGATATCGACTGCGCACTCGCCTGCTGCGCCTTTACCGTATTTTCGAACGAGCTGTTTAGTTTGTCAAGGGTGTTTTGCATGTTATTGCTGCTTTCAAGACTTCGAAGCTGTGCCACCTGGCTTACGAAATCGCTGTTGTCAAGCGGCTTGAGCGGGTCCTGATGTTCCAGTTGCGCAAGAAGCAGTTTGAGAAAGTCGTCTTTCTGTAAACCCTGTTCTTCGGTGGTAAACAGATCGCTCTGCTGCGTGCCGTCGATGCTGCTGGATCCCTGTCGTACCTTTCCGTCCTTAAGCGACGCATTCACCGAATACCCGCTGCCGGCGTTGGAAGGGTTCAGCGTGGAAATCGATTCCGTGATTGATGACATGTCTGTAGGCTCCTTTTTTTATGGCACGGGGTGTTCGTTATGCAAAATATTCGATCGTATTGGTACCGTATCGGCGTCCCGTCTCTTCTCCTTCGACAAGCTCAAGGGTTCCGGGATCGATCGACAACTCTTCATTGTGGCTGTCATGAGACCGGCTCTTTTTTCCGGACTGCTCATCGAATGTCTCCTGCTGGCCATGGTTTGCATTGGATGATCCCGCCTCGATATCGACGGTAAGCTGTCCCGGCTTGAGATTGTGCTCCTGCAGAGAGTCCCGCAGAAGCTGCATATTCTGCTCAACAATCTGTTTTACCTGCTGGTTTTCGACCTGCATCCTGGCGATTACGACTTCGTGCTCAACCCGGATGTTTATTTTCACGCGCCCCAGGGTGTCGGGCTTTAGCGAAAGGCGCAGTTCGTGAGATCCGTGGCGAACCGCAGACTTCATTTTGTCACTTACCTGCTGCATTACCGACTGCTCAAGAGAATGCATCTGCTGGGTGACGGTTTTTTGCGAGGCGAACATCTGTCCGAAAAATGAATCTGAGGAGCTTTTTGCGTTTTCTCCCCCCTGATGCAGCGAGGAGATCATTGACTCGTGCAATGTGGTGTTGTGCATATTTCTCAGTAGTACGCTGCTGTCGAAGCGTTGCAGCGCAAATCGCATTTTGTCGTTATCCGCCGCAGCATTCGTCTGCGATTGTGTGGTGTTCTGCGCGGCATACTGAATATTTAAGCGCAGCTTTTTACGAAGTATATACGTTTTCTGGGTATCGTATACCCAGGAATTCTGTTCGCTCTTTTGTACCCCGATATCCTTAGCCATATTCTGTTGATTGAGCTGATGATTTGTGAGCGACGCTTCTTTGGATGCGTCACTTTTTTCTTCACCGGAAGCATGCGCGTTGATCGCTGCGAGTGCTTTTTCGTACAACTGTGTGATCTGTTGCTGCTCAGTCCGGGTGGTTTCCTGCAGCATCTGACGAAGGTGAGCGGTACTCATCGAGGGCATGGTTCCAGGATTCGACGCAGTGAGGATACCGTGGGCTGCAGAACCGGTATCAGCCGATTTCTCTTCCGTTTTCTGGCCGACGAGATTGGATACGCCCATGGAGCGCATCACCAGTTTTATCCTGAAAAGCTGCGCATGTACCGTCTTTACCGCCTCTTCGCTTTGTGCGGCGTCGAATTTAATCCCCCTGATGTCGATAATTCTGTTTTCGGCCACGGCGTTGTCCAGAAGCTTTGCGATTTGTTCCAGACAATGGACGATCTCGGCAAAGTCGTCGATCATCTTTTCGGTTACGTGATCGATGGAAAGCCCTTCAAGCTCGTCGGTGACCGAAAAATTTAGAGTATCACCAAGCTTCAGCAGTGCATCGCGCATGTGATGTACCAGACGTCGTTTTTGCGCGTCACTCAGTTGTTTGAGTTCTTTGTCCTCGCGCGAGCTTTCGGCATGTTTAGAGGTGGCGGGTTGCCGGTTTTCAGCAGTGGACTGGCGTTCGTTGCGTGGTGTGGTGTGGTCGGTTTCGTTATCGCACCGAGTCGTATTCTTGTGCGCAGTGGGCCGGGCATGGTCTTTGGAGCTAGTTGCAGTACGGGCAGTGGTTTTTTCGTTTTTTCCTTTGCGAACGCTATGCTGCGCGGAGCGAGTTTCGTGAGGAAATTCGTCGTTGCGTGACTCGTGTTCTATAGAATGTCGTGCGCTCGAGTTTTGTTTGGAGACATCCGAATAGATATCCCTGAATTGATTCGGGGATTGATTGGCGCGCCCCGAACGTTCATGAGACGGGGAGCCCTTTGCGTGCTTGGGAGCTGAGGAAGGTTGCGGAATGATCAGATTGGTTATTTCGCAGTTTTTACTCATTATGAGATCCTTTTTTTACGCAGAGTTCTCCGGTGACAAGGAAGGCAAGAGTCTGCATAGCTGCGGTAAGGGTATATACATTATTTGTATAGTACATTTGTCTTCAGTCGTTCAGCAGCGGCTTTCCTATCTGGTTACTGATGGCCGCGGCTTTGGAATTGGGTAATGCGGCAACGATATCCGATTTCTGGCGTTCGTCGCGGATCGCCTTAAGGATTTTGATTACAAGGTCATTATTCAGCGTCTGCAGAATCGCAGCCGCTTCTTCCGGATCCATTGATCCGTATATCTTTGCAAGCTCCTTAATTTTTTCCTGGCTGAGTTCATCACTCTTTTCCACTATCTGTTCGAGCCGTTTCTTTTTCGCTTCGAGGTCTTTTTTCTGTGCCTCCAGATCCGCCTGCAGCGACTGGATATGCTGCCGCATCTGTTCGAGTTTTTTACGTTCCTTGCGAAGTCTGGCGCGTTCCTTGACCATAGCCTGAAACGATTTGGATTTTTTGGCGATCAGAGAGTCAATCTCGCTCGAACGCTCCATCATTTGGAGTTCTTTTTTTGTCTCGTCTTTTTTGTCGTCATAACCAAAATCGACACTGGCGTATCCGGTCGCAAAAAGTACGATTAAATACATTATTGGAAACGATATAACCGCCACAGCGGCGATAATAATGAAATTTTTCAGTTTTGGATTCATACAATGGTCCTTTACGCATTGTGTTCGCATACCGGGCAATCGTCATCTGTGTATTAGCAAAATATATGCCATAAAAGAACAGGGGGTGATGAGAACGAATAACGCCATGATTTAGTATGAGTTAGAAATCGATTTTCTGTGCGGGGACAGCATCGGTTTTTTACGCCGTATGGGATTGTCAATTGATAAACGGCATATTATTCACGTGGTAACGGAAAAAAATTCTCGTCTGTGGCGAAAAATGATTCCGGCAGCGGCCTCTTTTTTCGGCGATTTCCACAGGTACCGCGACATGTTTCGGGTATATGACGGCTCCTTTGTAACCATTGAGTCGTATTTCGGGCATGTATGAACTCGCTTCGCTCAGACATGCATACATGCTTTTTCCGAAATAAGGCTCAATACTCGGAAAATGTCATATGCCCGAAACCTGTCGCGGTACCTGTGGAAATTGTCTAATTGCGTTTGCCTCTACGGGTTATTTCTCCGGATAGCACTCATGCTCTCCGGGAAAAGAAACACGCAGTGCCCCTTAATTATTTTGTTGATAAATGCGGTATGCGTGCAGACGCTGCATAGGTTCGTAAAGGAAAATATCTCAAAAAGGAGAGGGTATGTATTCATTCAACATTCAGGTCAGACCCGAGCCGGGAAACGATACAAAAATACTGATGGTACGCGGGGATGTGGTGGGCTATGACAGTGAACGGTTTCGTACCATGCTCGAGGAGCTGACCCAGTCACCCGAGAACACCATTGTCGTGGATTTGCGCGAGGTCGGCTACATAGACAGCCACGGGCTTGGCAGTCTTGTCTTCAAGCATCTGTGGCTCAAAGACAAGGGCCGAAAAATGGTAATTTCGGCGGATGCATCTACCAATGTCGCCGATATCTTCAAAAAAACGGAGCTTGACAAGGCGCTCGATATCCGCTGGGAGTAAAGAACTGCGGTGCGCTATTGTGTATCAGCTGCATTTGGAATAGCCGCAGGTGCGACATACCGAACATCCGCCTTCCTGCTCCATGACGCTGGAGCATTCAGGGCATTGGGGATTACCGGTCACCAGAGGGCTGGGGGTATCATACGTGAAACCGGAAGTATCGGATGCACTGTTTTCCACTTTAAAATCCTTTATCGCTTTATCCATGAGCCGGGCAATCGCATCGGCGCATGAGAGCACCATTTCTCCTTCGTGCCATATAGGAATGGGGCAGCGGATGCCGCGTAGCTGTTCCACGATTTGTCTTGGTTCTATTCCCGAACGAAGCGCAAGAGAGATGAGCCGTGCGACCGCCTCCGAGTTGGATGCGGCACATCCTCCCGATTTTCCCATCTGTGTAAATACTTCACATAGTCCGTATTCGTCCGTATTGACATTTACAGATAGTTTTCCGCAGCCGGTTTTGGTCTTGTAGGTACGCCCCTGGGTCACCGAGGGGCGGGCTCGCGGGGTAATGGCGCCGGCTACCGCAATTTCTCCTGTCGTCACGGCGGACCCCGCTGCGTTTTTTCCGGAGGTGATAACCTGCTTGTTGCGGGAGCCGTCACGGTAGACGGTTACGCCTTTGCAGCCGAGTTCATAGGCGAGCCGATAAACCTCTTCTACATCGGCGGGGGTGGCGGCGTTGGGGAAGTTGACTGTTTTGGATACCGAATTGTCGGTGTATTTTTGAAAGGCCGCCTGAATCTGCACGTGCCATTTGGGTGAAATGTCGTGTGAGGTGACGAATATGTCACGGATTCTTTTCGGGATGCCGTAAATATCGTTGAGACTGCCGCTCTGGGCAACCATTTTCATGAACTCTTCGGAATAGAATCCTTCGTTTTGTGCCACTTCCCTGAACTCGCTGTGGACATACATGAGGCGTTTATCATCCAGCACGTTCTTTTCGTAGGCAATCGCGAAAAGCGGCTCGATGCCGCTGGAGCAGCCGGCGATCATGCTGATCGTTCCGGTGGGAGCGATTGTCGTTACCGTGGCGTTGCGCATTTTTTCAGCCTTTTTACCGTTGTCGGACCCGTTTTCAAAGGCAGGGTAGGGTCCGCGCTTTTCGGCCAGAAACGCGCTTACTTTTCGTGCTTCCTTCTGGATAAAGCCCATCACCTCTTCTGCCGTGCTTACCGCCTGCTGGGAATTGTAGGGCACACCAAGGGAGACCAGCATGTCGGCAAAGCCCATGACCCCGAGTCCTATCTTGCGGGTGCTGCGCGACATTTCGCCGATTTTTTCGATGGGGGCGCGATTCATTTCGATTACATTGTCGAGAAACCGTACCGCGCTGCGAATGGTTTTTGCCATTTTTGTATAGTCGATACAGGGCTCACCCTGTTTTTTGCGTATCATTTTCGAAAGGTTTATGGATCCCAGATTGCATGATTCATACGGCAGAAGCGGCTGCTCGCCGCAGGGGTTGGTGCTCTCGATGGGGCCCAGATGCGGTGTCGGATTATCTTCATTGATACGATCGAGAAAAATGATGCCGGGCTCACCGTTTTTCCAGGCGAGCTCGACGACACGTTTGAAAAGTGAAGAGGCGCTTATTCGATCGATTTCCTTTCCGTCCCTGGGGTTGACAAGAGGATATTCACCGTCGTGCTGCAGCGCTTTCATGAATTCATTGGAGAGTGCAATAGATATATTGAAATTGGGCAGAATACCCTCTTTTTCTTTTGCTTCGATAAATTCAATGACATCGGGATGGGAACAGTGCAGGATACCCATGTTGGCTCCCCTGCGGGTTCCTCCCTGCTTTATGGTCTCCGTTGCCGCGTCGAATACTTTCATAAACGAGACCGGTCCGCTCGATACACCCCGTGTCGATTTGACCGTGTCGTTTTTGGGGCGTATGTGTGAAAAAGAAAACCCGGTTCCTCCTCCGCTTTTATGTATGAGGGCGGTGTTTTTTACCGCCGAAAAAATTTCGTCCATCGAATCGCCCACCGGGAGCACGAAACAGGCGGAGAGTTGCTGCAGCTCACGTCCCGCATTCATGAGAGTTGGCGAGTTGGGAAGAAATTCGAGCGAGCTGAGCATATTGTAGAATTCTTCCACCACCGCTTCAGTATTGACTTCGTTGTCGAAATGCCGTTCCGCTTCCGCGATATTTTCAGCAACACGAAAAAACATATCCTCCGGTGACTCGATCACCTCGTTGTTTTCGTCCTTTTTCATGTAGCGCTTTTGGAGTACCACACGGGCATTGTCATTGAGCTGGACTTTGTTACGAACCAAACGTTGCTTCAGCGAGAGATGATTTTTTGTGGCCTTGGTTTCCCCGGAGAAAGATTTGGAAGAATCCCGACTACTGACTTCTTCCCGGTTACAGGCTGTTTTCACGTCGTGGGAGGTGGAGGATTCGTGCGCCATAGACAAAGGTCCTTGTAATTCGGGTGAACGGGAAGCGAAGCGAGGCTCGTTGCGAGTGATGCGTTGCGAATTTTTATACACTATACAAATATAGGTAGGAAAAAAGAGCAAAGTCAAGAGAAAAATACAATATATTGTATATTTTGCATAAATCGCTACTTGTGACAGTATGTTTTCGTTGACCGGGCCACGGAAGTATTTTTTATTGCATGTGATATCATGCCCAGTTATACATAATCGTTAAAGGAGTCTCTCATGGAACAGCAATTCGACATGAATGAAGCACAATCGCTCAAAAAGCGCGTAGATGACCTTCGGGGGTATCTTTAGCATAGAGGAAAAAGAGGCACAAATAGAAACTCTGGAGCAGGAGAGTGCGCAACAGGAGTTCTGGAACGATCAGCAGCGGGCCAAAGGCGTGCTGCAGAAAATAAAATCGATGAAGGATATCGTCAATCAGTGGCATGAGGCGTATCAGGAGGTAAGCGATCTGATCGAACTGGCACAGCTCGCGCAGCAGGAGGAGGATACCGAGACTCTGAACCAGCTGCAGTCACATTTTGAGACTGCGCGCAAAAAGGTTGAGAATCTGGAGTTTTTCAGAAAACTCAGCCACGAAGACGATCCCGGCGAGGCGATTCTCACCATTCACAGCGGGGCCGGAGGAACGGAGTCGTGCGACTGGTGCGCGATGCTGTTTCGTATGTACACCAGGTGGCTGGAGCGCAGGGAGTTTCCGTTTACCGTGATCGATTCGGTACCCGGTGATTCTGCGGGGTATAAAAGTGTCACGCTTGAAGTGAACGCACCGTATGCGTATGGGTATCTCAAAGCGGAAAACGGTGTGCATCGTCTGGTGAGGATTTCGCCTTTTGATTCGAATGCCCGGCGCCACACCTCATTCGCATCTGTCTACGCCTTTCCCCTGGTCGAAGAGGACGATACGTTCGAGTTGGACGAAAAGGATATCAGAGTCGATACCTACCGTGCCAGCGGTGCGGGTGGCCAGCACGTCAACAAGACCGATTCTGCGGTGCGCATGACCCATATTCCGACCTCGATTATCGTGCAGTGTCAGAACGAACGTTCCCAGATGAAAAACCGTGCCACCGCGCTTCGCCTGCTCAAGGCGAGAGTGCGTCAGCATTACAAGGAGCTGGAGGAACAGAAGCGCAACGAGAAACTTTCGGAAAAGAAAAAGATCGAATGGGGCAGCCAGATACGCTCCTATGTGCTGCATCCTTACAATATGGTAAAAGATTTGCGCACCGAGGTGCAGACATCCAATACCCAGGAGGTGCTCGACGGCGATATCGACGAATTTATCGAGAGCTATCTGCTGCATACCGACTGAGGGATCCCTCGCCTTTTCGACAACGGTGAAAAACCGTTGCGTATACCCCTCCTGCGTACTCTCATACCACGAAAAAGAGTATGGCGAACGCATCGATCACCAGCAGAGTCGGTGAAATATCCTCCCACTTGCCGAGTGCGATTTTAAGGATCGTCCAGCTCAGAAATCCCCAGATAATGCCGTGTGTAATGGAATAGGTAAGGGGGATGAGTACCAGTCCCAGAAACGCGGGGATCGCATTGTCCATTGTGTGCCACTCGATACGAAGTACGGGCTTCATCATAAATACGCCCACAATGATGAGCGCGGGAGCGGTGGCGATCTGCGGTACCAGGTTAAGAAGCGGTGAGAAAAACATGAACGGCAGAAAACAGAGCCCCGCGACCACCGCGGTAGTGCCATGGCGTCCGCCCTCTTCTATGCCTCCGGCCGATTCGATATAACTGGTTGCCGGGCTGGTTCCCAGAAGTCCGGAACATGCGGTCGCGATACCGTCGACGATCATAGACTGGCGGATGTTGCGGGGATTGCCTTCGGCGTCCTTAATCTGTGCCGCTTCGGCAACACCCACGAATGTCGAGAGGCTGTCGAACAGATCGGTGAAAAAGAGGGTAAAGGTGACATGCCATACACTGAGTTTAAGCGAGGTCGTCAGATCGAGCGAGCCGATAAGAGTAAAGTCAGGGGCTGCAAAAAAGCCTTTCCAGACTACCAGTGGATCCATGGCCTGTGGACCCCACAAACGTCCTACCGGTATGGCAAGCAGTGTCGTGGCGACAATACCGAAGATAAGTGCTCCACGAATCCGTCGGGCGACGAGTATACCGGTTGCCGCAAATCCGGCGATGCATACGAGCGTGGGCGGATCGAGGGTGCCAAAGCGCACCAGCGTTGTCTTGTCCGCCACCACCAGGCCACTGTGCTGCAGTCCGATAAATGCAATAAAGAGCCCGATACCCGAGGCAATGCCGTAGCGAAGCTGCTGTGGAATTGCCTGTACCAGAAGTTTGCGTATGCCGAACAGTGACAGCAGTACGAAAATGATGCCGGACCAGAAGACCGCACCCAGCGCGGTCTGCCAAGAAATGTCGGATCCCAGTACCACCGAATAGGCAAAAAAGGCGTTGAGTCCCATGCCGGGAGCGATGAGTATCGGGTTTTTGGCATACAATCCCATAAGGATGCTGCTGAAGGCACTGACCAGTACGGTGGCGGTTACCACGCCGCCAAAGGGCATGCCGGCATCCGAAAGAATTGCCGGATTCACGATGATGATGTACATTGCGGCAAGAAAGGTGGTGATACCGGCGAGGATTTCTGTTTTGATCCTGATTTTATCCTGTGATGCGTAAGGCATGGGCGATCTCCTTTTCTGGTGATCGATAATATATATAGTGGTAATGGTGCAGGCACAATGGCCCGGTCTCCCAACTATAAAAATACCGCATGTACACGGGTGAAGGCGCGAGAACCCCGCAGGCGTGAATATGCGATGGATTATATTATTTTTGTTGTAACAGATAAAACCTGTCCATTTTTTAAGGAGGCTGGTCTATGAGAAGAGTCCGGACGATAGTGAGTGCTGCCGTATTCGCAGTATTGTGTACTACCCTGTCAGTCTGGGGTATTGCGGGAGTCGGTGTACATTACGGGATCGATATGTCCCTGAACATGGAGGATGCAGCGGGCGAGACGTTCGATTTTCTTAATGCAGATACGCTGCAGCTTTACAACACATCCCAGCTCAACCAATTGTCGGGAGGCGGACTCGGCGCAGAACTCCTTGACACGCTTCAGGAGATCGCGGATGCGCAATCCTCCATATCGGGCGGTACACTTCCGGTATTTGTTGACCGGCTCAACTGGGAAGCAAGCCCTTTGAATTTCGGCGGCAAATTCTATATCGATATCATACCGGTACTCAATGCGATCGAGCTTTCGACCAATTTCGGCATGTGGCAGTATGACGGACGGGTACGGTATCCGGAATCGGTCAAGTCGCTTTCCGAGATAGAGGCGGCACGTACCGAATACGGCGGGATTGACAGCATGCCAATGGCGGCTGTGTTCGAATACGATACCATGGATATTACAATGGATGTGCTCAAGGATTCAAAGTATTTCGGGCTTTTATCACGCACACCGTATGCAAAACTGCATATCGATGCCACGATCAGGAAAAATATTGCCAAATTTCCTCCGGTTGTCAACATGTTCAAACTCTATGCAGGCGGTGGTCCGAGTGTTCACTTCGCGACACCGCTTTTGACCACAGATCTGGTAGAGACCGCAATCGGCGAATCCCTTGAAGGAAAAAGCCTGTCCGAAGTACAGCAGATCCTGCAGGATCCGGTCGAGATGGAGCCGGTGCTCACCGAAATTATTACCAGTCTCTTTACCCCCCGTATCGGAATGCACCTGGTTGCGGGACTCCATTTCAAACCGCCGGTGTTGCCGATAGGTCTTTATGTGGACGGTAAATACATGCTGATGTTTCAGAGTATGGACCAACATGTAGATCTTGCCGGCAACGGGTTGCTGCTTAATGCCGGGGTCACACTCGGACTGTAGCTTTACCGTAGGATCATAAAGGTACTGTGCACATGCAGCATGGCACAGTACCTTTTTTGGTTACACAGATTATTTACTGTATTAGCGTGACTGCACTGCCCGGGGGATACTTGTGGGACGCGGGAGTGGTATTTTTTTCATGAATGAAAATTGGAAGGAGCATCGGTCGTGACCACAGTAATCGTGCTGGCAGTGTTACAGGGGATTACTGAATTTCTGCCAATATCGTCTTCAGGCCACCTGGTGCTGGCACAAAAGCTCATGCGGCTGCAGCAGGATCACATGCTGCTGGATACAATGCTGCATGCGGGCACGGCGGTTTCGATACTCGTGGTGTTTCGCGGCGACATCTCCGATCTGGTAAAAGGACTTTTCTCTTCCGAGGCTGCCCGGCGAATCGAGACGTTTCGCTACGCCCTGTTTATTGTGATTGCGACTATACCCGCCGGTGTTGCCGGGATTCTGTGGAAGGATTTTTTCGAGAGGCGCTTCGAGGATCCGCTGGTTACCGGCGCGATGCTGCTGGTGACCGCACTGCTGCTGTTTCTGTCGTTGCGTGCGCCCAGGACCACGCACGGACTCACCATGCTCTCAATCTGCGCCATCGGTCTGGCGCAGGCGTGTGCCATCTTTCCCGGGATTTCGCGAAGCGGTGCGACTATCTGTGTGGCGCTTCTGGCAGGGGTGCATCGTGACGAGGCGGCCCGTTTTTCTTTTCTGCTCGCGCTCCCCGCCATTCTGGGTGCGATAGTACTGCAGGCCGGGGATATAGCCGGGTCGCATCTTTCCCTCGGGCTTCTGGGCCTGGGTTTTGCAGGCAGTTGTCTCACCGGCATCATTGCGCTCAAGCTGCTTCTGCGGTTTGTCCACCGGGGAACGCTTTATTATTTTGGATTTTACTGCGCGCTCGTGGGAATACTCAGTATTGTCGTCTTCTCCTGAAACCGGCTCATACGGGAGTATCGGTTCACGGAGCAGCTTACCTGCGCAGCGTACAACCAGCAAAAAAGGAATACCGAATATGCATCAGAGAATGTGGGCTCCGTGGCGCTTTTCTTATATCCAGGCGCAGGAGCCGGAAGAGTGCGATTGTATTTTTTGCGATAAACCCCGGCAGGATGCGGGCAATGACCGTGACAATTTGATATTGTATCGCGGGGAATCGGTCTTTGTGATCATAAACCGCTATCCCTATAATAACGGGCATCTGATGGTGGTACCGTATGTTCATACGTCTGATATGGACGATCTTAACAGCGAGTGCTGCCTCGAGATGTGGCGGCTCGTTGCGCGGTCCAAATCGATCCTGCAGCGCTCGTTTCAGGCGGATGGGTTCAATATCGGGATGAATATCGGTGCAATCGCGGGTGCGGGTATCGATCAGCACCTGCATATGCATATAGTTCCCCGTTGGGCTGGAGACACTAACTTTATGCCGGTGATCGGTGATACAAAGGTTATTTCACAGGGGCTGTGGGATGCCTACGATATACTCCTGCCTCATTTCAGCGAGGGCGAATAATTGGGCTGCACCGGTCTCGGGTCTGTGTCTGTTGCGTATTCATACAAGGATACCTTCCCCTTATACATGTGTGCGTAGAAGTGATTCTTGAGCCAGTTGCCGGTGTTGCAATAGGTTTTTTCCCCCCAGAAGCTCAGCTCGGGTGTATGGGTGTGCCCGAAAATGACGATATCGCTTCCTTTCTGCAGTTCGTTCCAGGCGGAACGCCGGTATTCCATAAGATGTGAAGGGCGCATTCTGAATGAGAGAAGATGACGGCTGGATCCCGATACCATTTGTGCGAGAGGTATGCCGAGATTGGGATGCAGCAGTTTGTAGAGGCGCTGGTTGAGCCGGTTTCTCAGTATACGTCGCAGGATACGGTAGCCGACATCCTTGCTCAGAAGACCGTCGCCATGGAAAAGGTAGAGTTTTTTACCCTGGAGGGTGGTGTGATAGCCGTCGGGATGCACCTGTATGCCTGCAGTGTCGCGCAAAAACGTGCCCATGGCAAAGTCGTGATTTCCGCACAGGTAATGGACCGCGACCCCTTTTTCACTTAAAAGTTTCAGCTCGTGTACTGCGGTGAAATATTCGGGCCGTATCGCATGCCGGTATTCAATCCAGAAATCGAACAGATCTCCTACAATAAACAGATGTGAGGCTTGCGCGACCCGCGTTCTGAAAAAATCGCGCAGCATCGCTTCGCGTTTTTCGCAGCCCGGCAGCGCAAGCCCGAGATGTGCATCGGAAATAAAATACGCCCCAGAGGTTGATGAAGGACTTGGTGAAAAAACCAAAGTGGGGACACTCCCGTCTGGATACCGTAGTAAAAAATGGACAGGCCCCTCCGGATTGCGATTCGCTTATGACAAAGCCTGAATCACACCGGTTTGTTCCTGAACCACAGCCTTATATAATTTACCTGCACAGCGTCGACGCGGTTGGATATGTTATTCCCACAGATCCTCGACATTATCCATGTCGTTTACCATGTCGCTGAAATTGGCGTTTTCCTGGGTGCGATCTTCGAAGTTGAGCTCCCGCATTTCAGTCACATCGTTTTCTTCATAGTACTCTTCGTCATCGTGTTCGTCGATGTCGCGCAGAATTTCGTCTGCGTCATACATTTCTTCCAGCAACATATGGCCACCTCCTTTTTCTTGTCAGTATATAGCAGCCATTATCATACCAGTAAGTGTTCATGATGTGCTCAAGTATAATACATGACCGTTAAATTGTCAAGGGGTTAAATATTTTTTTGTCTGTTTTGTTTATATTGGTATATTTTTTGCACGATATTTGAATAAGAACAGGCTATCCCGGGTGTTTTATTTTTATTCCATTGCGAATAGTGCGTGGCAATATTGTATTTTTGTTAGAATTTCGTTTTTTCATATGAGCGTGTGTGTTACGAATCGTTCATTGTTCATTATGATAACGTATGTCTAACCGAAGGGAGTTTGGATGGGATTGGACATCGTGGTACTTGTGAAACAGGTACCTGACACCCAGAATATAACGGGCGAGGCAATGAAGGAAGACGGCACGGTAAACAGGGCTGCGTTGCCTGCGGTCTTTAACCCTGAGGATCTCTATGCGCTGGAGGCGGCGTTGCAGGTAAAAAGTGAAATCGCCGGCACCCGGATTACCGCGGTTAGCATGGGACCGCCGGCAGCCTCCAACGTGCTCAAGCAGTCGCTGTTTCGCGGAGCCGATCGTGCGGTTCTTATATCGGACAAGAAATTCGCGGCAGCCGATACGCTCGCTACTTCGTATACACTCACCTGTGCGATACGCAAATTCGGTCATTTTGACCTGGTATTCTGCGGACGCCAGGCTATCGACGGGGATACCGCCCAGGTCGGCCCACAGACCGCCGAAAAGCTGGGGATAAATCAGATCACCTCGGTGGCGAAGATCGAGTCGATCGATTCGTCGCAGGTTGTGGCACGTCGCAGCATCGAAGGCGGCTTCGAAAAAGTGCGCGCCTCGTTTCCCCTGCTTCTGACCTTTACCGATGAATGGTATATGCCGCGTCCGCCCTCGGCCAAAGCTATCATGCAGTATAAATCGGTCGCATTCGGTGATGAAGAGGAATACGATGAATCGTATATCGAGACCGATAGATCACAGCCGTTCAAGAATGTAGCCCTGCAGTGGGACATGAATGCAATAGAGGCCCAGGCAGAGAAATGCGGTCTCAGTGGCTCTCCCACCAAAGTGAAGAAGATCGAATCCGCGGTACTGAGCTCTTCGGAAATAACCATGGTTGAGAATACCCGGGAGGGTATCGCCGGAATGCTGCACCAGCTCAAAGCGGACCATACAATCGAATAACATGTGCGATGTTCTTTCGCTATTGCCGTGCCCCCACGGGATGCGTCCGGGCGCAGGCGAATGCATAGAAACAGAAGCGATAAAGGAGCGATAGATGCAAAAAGAGAATGTCTGGGTTTTTATCGAGCATCACGACGGCGACATTGCAGACGTAAGCAAGGAACTCCTCTGCAAAGCACGTGATCTTGCCGATACCCTCGGGGTCGGAACAGGGGCCGTGCTGATGGGCGGTGAGGGTATCCAAAAAACGCTGCAGCAGGTGAGCACCTACCGGGTAAACCATGTGCTGTGCGTGGAAGATGTGCGTCTTGAGACCTATACTCCAGTGCCCTACACCAAAGCCATGGTGACACTTATCGAAAAATACAGCCCTCAGATCGTGCTCTACGGCGCAACCACCACCGGCCGGGATCTTGCACCGCGTATCGCCTCCCGTATGCGTACCGGTCTTACGGCGGACTGTACCGATCTGCAGATTGGCGATTATTCATTCAAGAATACAGACTACGAGAATATTCTTTACCAGATACGTCCCGCCTTTGGTGGCAACATCATCGCCACCATCGTCTCGCCCGATCACCGGCCGCAGATGGCGACGGTACGCCAGGGTGTCATGAAGATGCACGCGCCCGAGAGCGCCTTTAAGAGCGAGGTGACGACGGAAGAGATTCCCTTTTCGGATGAGGATTTTCCTTCCGAGGTATTGGAGCGGGTGGTAGAGGAGAAGAAAGTCAACCTTCCCGGGGCACAGGTGATTGTGGCGGGGGGCTACGGACTCGGCTCCGCACAGAATTTCAAACTGATCCACGATCTGGCAAAAACCCTGGGAGGTGAAGTCGGTGCCTCGAGGGCTGCCGTTGATGCAGGATTTGTTGAAAAGGATCATCAGGTCGGACAGACCGGAGTGACGGTGCGTCCCAAGCTCTATATTGCCTGCGGGATATCCGGATCGGTACAGCATCGGGCCGGAATGGACAGCTCGGGCAGAATTGTCGCGATCAATACCGACCCCGAGGCGCCGATTTTTCAGGTTGCGCATTACGGCATAGTCGGAGAGGTAAACGATGTGATTCCCAAATTTATCAACGCCTACACACAAAGCAACTAGGGGGAAAAATGGAAAATTTTTTCCGTGACAATACAGATATTGCATTTCACCTTGCCCATACCGATCTGGATCGGATAATACGCATGCGGGAGGATGACTTCGCGCAGAAGCGACAGTATTCCTATGCACCGTCTGATGCGGACGATGCAAAGGATTCTTACTCCCGGGTACTCGACGTGGTCGGAGAGATCGCCGGAGATTTTATTGCCCCGCGTGCAGAAGACGTGGATGAAGAAGAGGCGCAGTTCGAGAACGGGGAGGTACACTATGCAAAAGGGACCGCCGAAGCGCTCGATATGCTTGCCAAGGCGGACCTTATGGGGTTTACCCTGCCGCGGCGATTCGGCGGGCTCAATATGCCGGTGACAGTCTATTCCATGGCGATCGAGATGGTGTCGCGTGCAGATGCGGCGCTTATGAATCTCTTTGGTCTGCAGGATATTGCCGAGACAATCAACAAATTCGCCTCGGAAGAGATAAAACAGCAGTATCTGCCGCGCTTTGCAAGTGGTGAAGTGACCGGTGCGATGGCCCTTACGGAGCCCGAGGCCGGCAGTGATCTTCAGAATATTCAGTGTCGTGCCATTCAGCGTGAAGACGGAAGCTGGGTACTCAACGGGATGAAACGCTTCATTACCAACGGCTGTGCGGATGTTTCGCTGGTACTTGCACGCAGCGAAGAGAATCTCAAGACAGGCCGTGGTCTTTCCCTGTTCGTCTATGAGCGTGACGAGCATATGAAGATTCGTCGTATCGAGAGTAAGATGGGCATACATGGCTCACCTACCTGTGAGCTGCAGTTTAACGATGCGCCCTGTCAGCTGGTAGGCAAACGAAAACGCGGACTTTCCCACTATACCATGTCGCTTATGAACGGCGCGCGGGTGGCGATTGCGGCCCAGGCGGTCGGCATTGCGGAAGGC
This sequence comes from uncultured Fibrobacterota bacterium, assembly GCA_964589825.1. Classification (GTDB taxonomy): domain Bacteria; phylum Fibrobacterota; class Chitinivibrionia; order Chitinivibrionales; family WJKA01; genus CAZPUS01. Next base: position 70,061 of record CAZPUS010000008.1, read on the forward strand.
GCGTATCGTGAAGCCTATAAATATGCACGGGAGCGTGTGCAGTTTAAACGTGCGATCCGGGATATGATACCGGTCTATGAAATGCTGGGTACTATGAAGGTAGATATCGAAGCGGGCAGGTCGCTTTTATATGAAACCACGCGGATTGTCGATATCAGGGATATGCTGGAGGAAAAAACGAACGAGGACCGCGAAAAGGCCAAAGAGTACAAGGAAGAATTCAAAAAGTACACCAAACTTGCCAATCTGCTTACACCCATCGCCAAGGCATTTACCACCGAGATGGCGAACAGAGTCGCCTATGATGCGATTCAGGTACACGGGGGAACCGGATTTATGCGGGATTTTCCGGTGCAGCGCTTTTATCGCGACGCGCGTATTACGAATATCTACGAAGGTACCACCCAGTTGCAGGTCATTGCGTCTATCGGTGGTATTATTACCGGTGTGGCGGAAGAGTACCTCAATGAGTTCGATGCCCGCGACTATTCATATCGTCACGATCTTCATCAAAAGCTGCAAAAGGCGAAGAAAACCTTTTTGCGTGCCGTGCAATCGGTACGTGACAGAGACGACTCCGACGTGCAGGAATACCATGCACAGCGACTTGTCAATATGTGTACCGACGTACTGTTGGGATATCTTCTGCTGCGTGATGCGGCCCACGAGGAACGAAAGCAGGATATTGCCGAGACGTTTATAGAGGCGATGCTGCCGCGCGTGTCGGGTATATGCGAGATGGTCTGTAATGGAGAGGACTCTATGCTGAAAAACCATGTCAATATTCTTGATGCGTGAATCGTGAATAATGACCTGGTGGTAGTGTCCGGTAAAGAGCATATCTGCATGTAATCCCGGAGCGCCCGTGGGGTGAGATTAACCGGGATTGTCTTTTACTCAAAACAGGCTGTGCCCCGATGGTGCTGACCGGGGTCTGTATGTGATCTCCGGCTCAACCGTGTGGGCGGCGGGTGTGAGGATTATGGGAAGAAGAGACGGGGGCAATGTATTGAGAGAGGCATCGGGTGAGGCTCGTGGCAGGTATACGGGGTCCTGGCACTGGATACTTTTTACGTGAGAGATATGTAGTGAAAGAGGCGAGCCCGTGCTATCGTACGGTGAGTACCATGAGTATGATATCGTCGTATTGTTCCCGACTGCCCATGAATGAATAGATATCACTGGTGATACGATCGATAATATGATCGGGATGGGCGAGGTAGGCGTAATTTTCGAACGTGCTCTGCAGGCGACTGAGTGAGAACATTTCATCCTTTTCATTGCGCAGTTCGGTAATACCGTCGGTGTAGAGGGCGATCGAGTCCCCCGGCTCGAGCTGCAACGAAGTCGTGCTCGTGTGTCCCTCGACATCTTCCATAAAGCCGACTGCAACCCCTCCGGTTTTAATACGCTCCACGGTCCCGTTTTGAGCGTGGAACCACAAAATGTGTTCATGTCCCGCACCTGCGAAGCTGAGAGTGCGGCTTTCATCGTCCCAGCGCAGATAGTTACAGGTAATAAACTGCATACTGCGGATATTACCGTACATTTCCTTTGCAAACCGGCACATTATCTCTTTTACCTCGTGTGTACCCCGCACAACGATGTGCAGGACTGCTTTGGCGATTGCCATGAGCATCCCGGCAGGGACCCCTTTCCCGGAGACATCACCGATTATTATGCCCAGGGAATTATCCGGATGTTCGATGAAATCGTAGTAATCGCCCCCCACTTCCTTGGCGGGTTTGAAGAAAACCGACGTGGTCAGATGCTTTCGCTGCGGGATTTGTTTGGGCAGCAGTTGGTTCTGAATTGTGCGGGCAATATCCGCTTCCTTGCGAAGGCGTCCGGTTTTTGTTAGCTCCATGTATATTTCGGCAAGATCGATGGCAAGCGCTGATATACCCACGATAATGCGCAGAAGAGACACTTCGTTTTTGCTGAAGCCAGAGCTGCCGCGGTGATTCTGGACCACCACGACCCCATAAAGCTCGGAGTGAATAGTAAGTGGTATGGCGATAATTCCCTCTATCACCTCGGTATTTATTCGAAGTTGTTGCATTTGCTCCAGGTCTTTGTGACGTTCGAGCACAAGCGCATCCTCCCGTTGTGCCACGGTTCCTACCAGGCCATCCCCGCCGTTGTAGGCCGATCCCCGCAAACGATCGGTAATGAGTTTTTGCCACTGCAGCAGTGATGGCTCCTCGACCGGTTCTATGGGAAAATACCGACCGACGAGCGTGTTGAAAATGAGTGTTGTGGTGCCGATACCGGGAGAGGTAACGGTATACAGGGCAGCTCCCCTGGCACGTACGGTGTCGACCATTGCATTGAGGATCTGGGTGTGAATGTGCTGTAAGGTGTGGATGTTTTCGGTCGAGCGATCGACTGTTTTCAGCAGTGCCGCGATTCTGTGCCACAGAGAAAAGAGAGAGCCGTTCTCTTCACATATTTTCTGCTGTGCGGCAAAGATGCGTTTTGCGGCAATAATGGTCAGCAGAATAAAAAAGAACAATGTGAGGAGTCTGTTAAGTATGACCGGCTGCAAGGTCAATGCAATATGGCGTATTCCCCATACAATAAGCAGCAAAACGGCGAGTGTGGTATGACGCTGTTTGGTGCCCACGAATTCGGTAATGCCGAATACGGAGGTTAGGAGTGCGATGCATGAAGCGATGATCAGCGTATGCATCGATGTCATGGGGGTAAATGAATGCACCATCGCAAGTCCCACATATACAAGCAGCAAAACCACATACGAGCCCGTGATCACCTTTTTTGCAGAAAAACCCAGTGATACCCGCGGCTCGATTGCGTACGGGGTGCCAAGCAAAACGAGCGCATCGATAATGGTATTGAAAAAGTAATAGCTTTCGCCCCGGTAGATAAAGAATACCTCGTTGACGCATAAAATCATATACCCGATAGTCGCAGCGATAACCTTGAAAGAAAATCCTCTGTGAGAACTGAGGCGAAGCGAGAATATATGGGTTATCATTAATACTGCCGGCGGGGTACAGAATGCGATGATAAGCGTGTCGAGCGGGGATAGTCCCATAATTTGCCTCGTGATAGCAATACGGTAAATCGGTTACCTCGAATGCGTACGTATCTAAATTATGCACTCTTACTGTATAAAAGTCAAGTGGAATATAAGCTGCTTCAGGTTGTAGTTATCAATAATGAATAGATGTTAAGTGGTTTTTCGGGATACGTCATTGCTGATAGCCTTACCGATGCGTCTGCGCCTTCAGCCTGGCCAGAATATCCGCCGCTGCACCCGAGTCTATCGCTTTACGGGCACCAGTGATTCCTTCCTGTACCGATACTGCCACATGTGATGCCGCGAGTGCAAAGCCGCTGTTGAGTAACACGATATCGCGCGCAGCACCGGTCGCGCCTTGGAGCACGCGCTCGATAATGTGCGCATTTTCACGGGGGGTGCCGCCGGCAAGCTCTGCGGGCTCACACCGTGAAAGGCCGAAATCTTCGGGGGTAATTTTATAACAGGTTACTGTACCGTCGCTTACTTCCGCGACTGTCGTTTCCGCACAGAGCGTTACTTCGTCCATTCCGTCATCGCCATGAACCACGTAGGCCTTTTCCACCCCCATCTTTCCGAGCGCGTGCGCGATCGGTTCGGTAAGATCGGGAGAGAAAACACCAAGTACCTGTGAAGGCGCGAGGGCGGGATTGGTAAGCGGGCCGAGGATATTGAAGATGGTGCGGATACCGATCTCCTTTCTGGGGCCGATCGCATATTTCATCGCTTTGTGCAATGCCGGCGCGAATAAAAAGCATATGCCGATCTCATCCAGGCACGAGCGCATCTGTGCCGGTGTAAGACCGATATCGATCCCCAGTTCTTCCAGGACATCGGCGCTGCCGCTTTTGCTCGATACCGATCGGTTGCCGTGTTTTGCTACACGGGCGCCGGCGGCCGCACTTACCAGCGCGGTTGCGGTTGATATATTAAACGTATCTGCGGCATCGCCTCCGGTTCCGCAGGTATCCACGAGATGCTCGCGATGGCGTGGCAGCACTTTGGTCGCTTTTTCGCGCATTACCTGCGCTGCGGCGGTAATCTCCTCGATCGACTCCCCTTTCATGCGCAATGCGGTGATGAATGAGCCGATCTGGGCGTCACTTGCATTACCGTTCATTATCTGTTGAAACACCTCATGTGCCTGCGTCTGTGTCAGGTCGTTGCCGCAGGTTACCGCAGAAATGGCCTTTCGAATCATGTGCGTGCGTCCTTTTTTTATTTTATGATTCGCTTAAGCAGAATCGTACAAAAGATACACTGCGCTGCATATGCAATGCAAAGCAAGCGCCGGTGCGGTAGTAACCATGTGCGCGCGTTCCGTCACGCATGGGGACAGTACTTTTAGTGAAATAGTAGAATAAAAAAATAAATATACAATAACTCCATGAATGAAAGTGAAATAAATCGCAGCTTCGCAGCAGGCACAATGCCGCCGGGCTGAATGATTGAGAAATGTATGAAATCGGATATTCAACCACCGTTCAATGTGCAGGCACGCTACGAATACACTGCGGCACGTCTCGATCAGATGAAGGATCCCGTCGGTCCCGAATTGTGTGTGCTCGGGCGCTCGAATGTCGGCAAATCGTCATTTATCAATCATCTCTTTGGTGACTCCCGCCTGGCCCGGGTATCAAAAACACCGGGCAAAACCCGCTGCGCGCACTTTTTTTCGGTAGGGGGCAGGGATGTGGTGCACGAGGCAACCTGGGTCGATCTCCCGGGCTACGGCTACGCCACCGCATCAAAAAAGGAAAAGAGCCGCTGGTCACGGCTGATCGCTGACTATTGTGAAAAACGTGAGGCGTTGTGGGGGGTTATATGGCTGTGTGACATTCGTCATCCCGGCGCATCGATGGATACCGTTGCCGCTCCGTGGATTGCCGGTCTGCAGTTACCGGTACTGCAGGTGTTAACAAAAGCGGATAAGCTTTCAAAAAATAAACAGCAGCAGCATGCGGCCCGTTACCGGCGGATATTCGGCTTTGACCGCTCGCCTGTGCTGTATAGTACAATGGATCAGGGCTCACGTACAGCTTTCTGGGGTGAGTATAACGCCTGGTTCCGCGCGATACTGAAACTGCACGAGGAAGAAAACCGGTACCGGTAGTTTTCTGTGGGTTATAAAAGATAGTAGAATGAGAGTGAAAACCAGTTCGGTGTGGTATCGATTTCCAAATCAAGATCAACCTCGGTCTCATCATCGACCGGAGCGGGTCGATCATAGTGTACAACGGGTAACGCAATACGTGCTATATTTAATCGTGTACGCATAACTATCTTTTGAGTAAGCGAATACTCTATAAGCAACGGACATCTGCATCCCGGTTCAAGCCCCCATTCACGCCCGGCGGCAGGACCGTCGTCAAAAAAATCGATATCCATATATGCGTCAGGACCCAGCAGAAAAGCAAATACCTCGGTCCGTACCAACGGAAAATAAAAGCCACATCCTCCGGTCAGTGTCACATCAGAGCCATCTTCGTTTATTCTGATGCCTCCGTGCGGTACGATCTCCGGTGTCGCACCATGTTGAAGAATAAAGCTCGGGAGGATATGCAGTGATACATTCCCATCGTTTTGCGTGGTAACAT
>CAZPUS010000008.1:75800-101300 GCA_964589825.1 uncultured Fibrobacterota bacterium
CAGGCGTGTAGTCACAGACTGAAAGCTGACCCGGGCCTTTGCGTTGATGACATCAGCTTCCGTAAAAAAACTGATTGGCTCAAGTTGCAGCAGATTTCGTAAATAAAATTGCTCAATTTAGGTACTACATTAAGAACGTCAAGGAGGAATGTGTGCATACCATAGGATTTATCGGTTGGCGTGGAATGGTGGGATCGGTACTGCTGGACAGAATGAGACAGGAAAATGACTTCGGGGGCTACGAACCCGTCTTTTTCTCGACCTCCCAGGCCGGACAACAAGGCCCGGAGATCAACGGAGAAGTCCATACGCTCAAAGATGCCTTCGATACGCAGACATTGCAGCACATGGATGCGATTGTGACATGCCAGGGCAGCGGTTATACGAAAAAAATGTATCCGCAGCTTCGGGGAAATGGGTGGAACGGCTACTGGATCGATGCCTCCTCCGCGCTTCGCATGGATGATGAGGCGGTCATTGTACTCGACCCGATAAACCGTTCGCTTATAGATACCGCGCTTGACAAAGGCGTAACGGCCTTTGCCGGCGGCAACTGTACTGTAAGTCTCATGCTCATGGCCATCGGCGGGTTGTTCCGGCATGAAATGGTCTCGTGGGTGTCGTCTATGACCTACCAGGCCGCATCGGGTGCCGGTGCAAAGAACATGAAAGAGCTGGTAGCTCAGTTTCGCTCTCTGGGTAATACCGCGGCCCCGCTTCTGGATGATCCTGCCGCCGGAGCACTCGCCATCGACGAGCGGATAGATGCGCATCTCAAAGGTGGCGATTTGCCCTGCGATCAGTTTGGTGCCCCGCTTGCCGGAAGTCTGCTTCCATGGATCGATTCTGCAATGGAGAACGGTCAGACCCGGGAAGAGTGGAAAGGGATGGCCGAGACGAACAAGATACTCGCCACCGGGACACCCGTGCCGGTGGACGGTATTTGTGTGCGTATCGGGACCATGCGCTGCCACAGCCAGGCTCTCACTATAAAACTGCGCAAAGAGGCGTCGGTGAATGAGCTTGCACAGATGATGGAGTCGGCGCATCAGTGGTCAAAGATCGTGCCTAATACAAAAGAGGATACCATTGCTCAACTTACTCCTGCTGCGGTTGCGGGTGATATCAATGTCTATACCGGCAGAATACGCAAAATGCACATGGGTGATGATTACGTGAGCATGTTTACTGTAGGGGATCAGCTTTTGTGGGGCGCGGCGGAACCGGTACGGCGCATACTGAAGATCGTGCTGCAACGACTCGGTGTATAGGAACGCACGCCGTGGGGTTGCTATAACTGGTGTATCGCAAGCTCACGTGAATATACTGCCCGATTATTTGATGCTCATGAGTCCGGGACACCTAAGGAAAATTTGGCGGTGATATTCCCGGACTTTTTTTCGACTGAAAATAACGATAGATTCGGGCATCTGGTCCCTGAAAAACAAGCCGCAGGGAATCGGGATTATCCGAAAGCCAATACCCCCCTGTCGCATGAGCAGTATCGCGTCGGCAGGTCTGAGAGTAGTCTATATCAAGGAAATATGCGTCCGGATAACTGCCCGGATGACGCGCTGCGGTACTGTCCACCACATACTCGTTGGTAAGGTAAAACATCGTCTGGTGGTTGTAAAAGCGCACCACACGGCGTTTGGAATGGGACGCGAGATAGTTGAACGCCTCGAAATAGGGAATATGTGCTTTCATATATCGGTAGCGGTATTCCCTGTCGATTACGGTTCGAATTTTTGGCAAACAGAGACGCGCGGCCACTGCACAGGCAAAGAGTATATTCAGAGCCATAACAAAAGTGACGGCAAAAGTGATGTGTCTTCGTCTGAATTGCCAAAGCGTGATAATACCCCATGCAATGGCAGGGCTCATTGCAAGAAATACCGGAATGAAAAAACGTGCTTCCGGATAGAGTAGGAAATAGACGAGTATGGTTCCCAGAAGCGAAAAGAGCAAAAGTGCGGTTACCCGGCGCGGTCGGGGTCCGGCAAGAAAAATCAGAGGCAGGAAACTAAGCATCATGGCGGTTACCGAATCACCCGCCTGAAATGCCTCCGGATGCATGGTAAGATGCCAGGGTAAAAGGATAAATCCGGATATCCCCTCTCCATATGCACGTGTGCGTCTATCACACTTGCCGAACCACTCTCGGGCATCGTCACGGCTGAAGGCGACATCCCCGAAGTGAAAGGTGCCGGTATCGCTGATGTGATAGAGCGGCAGCGGCGGGGGAAAGGTGGGGCTTGCGGTAAGCAGGGTGTTGCGCACAGGCCACGGCAACGCGAAAACCACACAGCACAGACATAACAGTAAAAGCTGCTTTGCGCGCATATACACAGGCCGGCCGGGAGTACGCAGCAGCAGAAATACCATTACCCCGGTCAGTGCGATTGCATAGCAGTAATTGGTCGGTTTTATTCCGCAGCCTACACCCATAAAGAGGCCGCCGAGCAGTATCATTCTGCCCTGCGCGTTTTTATTAAAACTGAGTATACTCCATAATGCACAGAGTGTGAAGAAAGCGGCCTGCAGATCGATAAATGCGGTAAAGGATGTCCTGAACACCAGGGGATTCGCTATCCACACTACCCCGGCGATAAGCCCGGCTCGTGCACCAAACCTTCGCCTGGTAAGTTCAGCCACCAGGGCGAACGACGCGCACATAAAAAACCATGAAATCAGCTTTGTCCCTGCGACACTGCCGAGTGCGAGCGGGAGTGTATACAAGAGATCACCATAGCCAGCAAGATAGGAAATAGGCCAGGAAAGCTCGACTATTTTATGATGGCGCAGCCATGGCGTAGGAGTCGAAAGATGATAGTTTATCGAATCGTTGGCCACTCCGCCTGTCACCGGTGCGAATGTACTTGCAAAGGTAAAGGCGAGAATGATGACTACGGCGGATATAAGCAGCAAATCGACGTACGTCAGCGAGCCGATCCACCGGCGCAATTGTCCGGCATGAATGCTCATTTTGCGTATGTGTCGAAAGATGATTATGCAAGACACACAAGAGGCGATTATGGAAAGTGCTGCAAGAAGCCACGGGTAGAGAAGTCCGGCATGGCCCAGCAAAAAAAGCGCCAGGTACCAGCATACCGTTCCCATCCCGAATGAGAGAATATAATATCGAACAATGCCGGAAATGCGTATACGAAGAAGCCCGAGAACGATGTCACCGAAAAAAAAAGCACTTAAAATAAAAAGGATAAGAGACCACATAGTGCCCTCATTTGAATGTGTCACGCACAAAGGCGATAAGCGAGGAATCACAAATTCTGGAAAGAAAAAAGATTGTAGTTACACAGCACAGCCATGCAAGAATCAATACGGCTTTAAGCCTGAAGAGCAGGTTTTGCGGAATATGCGATTTCTGCGTCACTGCATGCGTTCCTTGTAACTAATGCGTTGTCAAATGCCCCCGGATTCACCTCCACCATACAGTATGGATAAGGTGCTGCAACCGGTTACCGGTTCGGTTAGCCGCATCTTCGAATACCGCTGCCGTCTGCTTAATTGCGTCTCTGACGCTCGATCCTGTTGCATCCCGTATCGGTAGCATACATATACCACAACCGACAGACAAAAAACGAGACAGGAGAATGTATTCCCGTCTCGTTTTTTAATAACCATTACTGGTTCTGCAGCTAAATTTTGAGATGATTCCTGAGCTTGCGGATAACGAGAAGCGCACGCGCACCGGAGATCGACTCGTCCTGTCCGAATTCTCCGTTTACCCTGGCATCCATAATACCGCGGTCCACGGCCGTACATATTGCGTTGTAGGCAGGATGCGATGGGTTGAGATCGGGAAAACGGCTTTCGCTCTCTCCGATATTCGCGGTGGCGATATCTTCGTCACCGGTAACCGCGATAAGCGCATCCTCTACCATCATGGCGAATTCACCGCGATTTATCTTCTCGTCGGGATGAAAGGTGTGATCCGGATAGGGCTCGAGTCCCCGTATGTCCAGCGAGACGATATCGTTAATAAAGTTGCGTGCCCAGTGCTGTTCGATATCGGTGATCTCTTTCATCTTTTCTGTCTTTTCGGTTTCCATCTCACGAGGATCGTCGGGCGCCTTGAAACCCACTTCATAATTTTTAGGACGTTTTTTCTTGACAAGCTTGTCGAGTTTCAGCTCTGAAATAAAAAGCGCGGCAATATCGGCACGGGTGATTTTTTCAACCAGCGCGATACGCTTTCCGACTTCAGTTCCGGGAGCGGCACGTTCAATCTCATTTACGATTTTGAACTGCTTGTCCGCCTCTTCGGTCCATTCTTTGTCGATATCGAGCACTTTGGAAAAATCCTGTTTTGCTTCGGAGAAGCGATACGCTTTTTTGTAACACATGCCTCTGCGAAAATAGACTTCAGGATTCTCAGGTTCGATATTGAGCGCTTTTTCGTACTGTTTTTCTACCTTGTTCAGCCACTTGTCCGGATCTTCTCTTCCCTGATTTTCGAGGGTGATCACAATCGCTTTCGCCATATACGGCTCGACGATTTTGCCGTTAAGGCCGTGTGCTTTGTCAGCGAGTTTGTGCGCTTCTTTGAATTGTTCCTTCATCGTCTCGTTATCCTGCGCGTTGTTTGCTTCGCGGGCCGTCACGAGTGCGAGTCCGGCATAGGCGGGTGCGAATTTCGGATCGAGCGACTTTGCCAGCTTGAATTCTTCTTTTGCCTTGGCAAGCTCGTCGTTCTGCCAGTATTTCATTCCCTGAGTGTAGTGAACCTCGGGGGTATCCATGTGTCCACCCGCTTTTCTGGTCTGCTTCGCGCATCCGATAGCCAGAAGCAGACAGCATCCGATACCGAGCAGTTTAGCGGCATTGAAAGGTGCGTGACGTCTCATATGAGCCTCTCCTCCCTTTTTGTTTCGTGTAGTAATGGATTTTGTTGCGATTTATTACGTGACCGTGTTAATCGATTACAAATACCACGCGGCACTGTGATAGGAATTTTAAGTTTTCGGAGGCGCTTCGTATCGAGGCGGCGTCCTTGTCGCTAACCACTACATCGGTATTGTTCTGTCCGGATGCTTTTACCGCTTTGATCTGTCCTGGATCGTCACCGGTACGATCGAGACCTGCGGCGGTCTGGACGTCTTTGGCATAGCCGACCATGCCGTATTTGACTGCCCATTCGCGGGATACATAGGCGCTGCCGTAAATCTCGCTTCCCTGCTGATCCACGACTTTGGGGCTGAGTGCCGGTTTTATGTCGAGGCCCTTGCAGTCGATGATTAGCCCGGAAAAGACCTGTTTTTCCGGTGCCTGTGTGCCTTCGAAGGACGTGACGGATGGATCCTGACTGACGGCGGTGCCGTAAATCTGCTCTCCAAGATTTCCTATTCCGTCAAGAGGAATTTCCATGGTTATTTCAACAGAGCCGTCACTCATGTATTTTTCCCGTCCCTTCTGCCGGAATCCCTGAATAAAGCCGCTCACATTCGTCTGCACCTGGTCATGTGTGGTCATGAAGTTTTCGACCGTGGTGCTGGAGTTGAGGTGGATTCCTTTTACTGTCTCCAGGGCATTGCGAAGGGCGATCGTTTTCGCAGCCCTGATCGCACTCGGACGCTGTGCCGCCTTGGGCAGATTCGGATCCGGTGCGCCGATACCGCGTGAGATAATAACCCTTTCGTTCCAGTCGACTTTTCCTTCTCCCTTTTCGTTGGACACTACCGGCTGTATCTGTGCAACGGCGAACGTCGCGAGAACACAGAGTGCGACCAATGCGTTAATATGCGTGCGCATATTTCCTCCTTTCAGGATTGAAAAAATGATAATTTTCGTGACCGCATGTGGTTTGATCCCCTGCCTGAAGAGTACCCGGTGATTGTGAATGGTATACGTTTCATTATAAATGGCGTATCGAATGCAATCCGAAAAAACAGTTGATCATCCCCGGCATTGCCGCCGGAGCGGTGATTAATTCATTCCGATTTTTATCTTTGCTGCAAACGATGAAAAATGCACTGCGAATAAGTATACATTATTTAATACGGTGCGTGCAACAAATAGTCAGTTTTTTCTGGCGATACAAAAAAGATAGCCGATGTACCTGAACGCCTCGAGCCGGTAAAATACATCTATTTCGCGGTGAAATGCCATTTTGATGTGCTTGTCTGCAAATACCCCTTTTTCGTCTTCCAGTCGACGCGCCATGTGCGCGTAATAATTATCCCAGCCGCTCATCGGTACCAGGGAGACGAACTGCAGATCGAATCCTGCCTCCTTTACCATACGGCGGTAACTCGCTTCGGTTTCGTAGTGATATATGTTGTCTTCGAATACGCTGCGCACTTCGTCGGGGACGTGTTCATTGAAAAAAATAAGATCGGAGAATGCAAACCACCCCCGTGATTGGAGCCATTCGTAAGCGAGTCGTATCCCTCTGGGGCGGGAAATAAACGAAAGTACGCCACCCTCGGCAAGAATGAGTTCGAACGGATCGGTTGCGTAGTCGCATTCCGCGAGATCCGTCGATTCAAATTCAATAAGATGACTTATTCCCCGCTGCTGTGCGAGATCACGGGCAAACACGATATTTTCTTCGTTGGAATCGACCGCAGTAACGTGACAGCGGAATTCCTCGACCAGATTTGCCGCGCCCTCACCATAGCCGCATCCCATATCGAGCACGGTGCTGGACGGATTGATCCCGGCGAATTTTGCTGCAGCCCTGGTAAACTCTTTACCTGCAGGCGAGGTGTAATTTGAATTTATATCGGTTACCATTATCGTTAATGAGGATGCGCGAAAAGCGAAAGTTTTTTCGATTCACGAAAGAAACACGGCAATCGCAGGATATCACGTCCTCCTCACAGAAAAAACTCGTTGACGTGATGAAATTCACGAGCGCGGCACTGTTGGTACCGTCTTCACACCGGACCGCACAACCTGAACCGTGATACCTTGCGAAATCGGGTAGAAAAATGGAGCTGAGGGGACTCGAACCCCTGACATTCAGACTGCCAGCCTGACGCTCTCCCAACTGAGCTACAGCCCCGATCTCTTTCAATAAAATAACACAGTGTCGCATGCTGCGACAACTTTTTTTTATTTTAGGCGGAAAAATAATTTTTCGCTCTATAAAATGCACAGCCTCGCAAGTGGCCTGCTGCAGAAAAACCAACGTTTATCGTGACAGGAATGACGCATGGAAATGGTTGACCGTATTCTGGAAGTTTTGCGTATATGTATTCCGGTATTCGTAATGATCGGAATCGGACGTTTTCTTACTGCCCGCGGCATAATGACCGCCGCACATCGCGGTTTTCTCAATATGCTTATTTATTACATCGCCCTTCCGGCGCTTATATTTTCCGCGCTGGTACAGCAATCGGTGGCAGAACTGCTCAATACGTCTTTGATAATTTCAACAATAGGGGCGACATGTATCGTTGCCTTGCTATATGGGATTTTTGCGCTCATAAGGGGGTACAAAAGCGGATTCGGGGCGGTATTTGTGTTTGGCACCTTCTGGGCCAATGTGTCCTATATCGGTTTTCCTCTCGCAATGAGTGCATTCGGAGAAGCCCGGGGACTGGCGATGGCTGCCGTAGTAAACGCGTTCGCGATGCCGGCGTTCGTTATTCTCGGCCACATGCTTATCGGGATGTATGCCTCCGGTGGAGAAGGTGGCATCGCGGCCTCGGTGCGCAAGGGGCTTGTCAATCCGATCGTTATTTCAGCGGTACTCGGGCTGCTTTGTGCCGCATTTGTCGATATACTTCCGTCCCGGCTACCTTCATGGATCCAGACTGCAGGCGATACGGCCTTGTCGTTTCTCGAGCTTGCGGGAGATATGGGGCTGCCACTTGCACTTATCTGTGTGGGAAGTGCGGTACGAATGCAGGCGATACGTGCCCGGCCTCTTCCGCTGACACTCGTTATACTCGGTAAACTCGTTATCAGCCCGTGTATTACTTTGGCGTTGTTTTCGTTTTTCTTTCCTGACGCCCTTCATGCGGCCAGAGGGGTGGCGGTAGTACTTATGGCCACACCGAATGCAGTGGCAAGCTACGTAATCTGTACGACGCACGGCATTGCTGAGGATTTTATCGCATCACTGCTTGTGGTGAGTACGGTGGCAAGCATGATTACCATTCCGGTATGGCTTTTTGTGGTGCTGTAGTAATGGCAACCGCGGGATAAGGGCGTGCAGTGTTTTGATTGTGGTCAAAACGCATATGGCAAGTGGTCTGTTCTGAAAAGAAGATTTTTTGTAGTCATTGCACTTTTCCAGAACAGAATATGCGCGTTCTTTTTTATCCGGATGACAAAAAAGGTTGAAAAAATGCCTTTCAGGTGGTATAATTACTCCTCGTATGGTTGACAAATTCCATGCATTACGCAACTCAGTACACCGTGACAGGTAACTCAGCCTATCTGTCTCCTGATCAAACCCGGGAGTTTAAATGCAACAGAACCGGATTAGTCCCGATGATATCTGTAACAGAGTAATCGGAGCAAAACTGAATATGTACCGGGCAAAGGAACACTATGAAAGTGCAATCAAGGAGTATAATGACAGCGTCGACCAGCTTATGGATGCCGTACGGCTTATGCAGGACAGAATCGTGGCGTTGCAAAGAAAGAATAATGAATCGACGCAATCGGATGCGGGATGAAAAGGATAGACGTGCGATTGAGCGTCGAATACATCAAAAAGCGACCGGCGCAGGTTTGGTGTTCAGATGCCGTAAGAGCGTATTGTTATTCAGCTTCACCTATTTTTCATCTCTAACAGGGAGGGGCTTATGGCCAATTATCCACAAACAACCACCAGCGCATTCACCGGTGACATCTGCGTAACCGACGGTGGGAAAGTAGGAATAGGAACGACCAGTCCCGAATTGCCTCTACATGTTTCAAAGGGAGATCCGGGATCATCACCGGGATGGAACGACAATGACATTATGGTGTTAAGTCATAATGGAAACCAGAATGTCGTGTTGCAGATTTACACCGACACCGACCGCCGCGGAGTGATCGGTTTTTCGAATGTCAACACCCGCAACGCCGGCAAGATAACCTATGCTCATGACGCCGGTAACGGAGAGATGTGGTTTTATACGAACGGCACGCAGCAACTCGTGATCGATGATTCCGGTAATGTCGGGATAGGTACTTCAAGCCCTGCAAGCAAACTCGAAGTTGAAGGGGGAGATATTGAAGTTGACGATTCAAACAGAGGCCTTATCCTTCATGATTCTAATTACAACCGATGGCGCCTGACAGTCGATACAAGCGGCACCCTCAATCTTACAAAACTGTAATTTCTGCACATGCACACAGGGATATAGTCATAGTATTATGTCCCTGTATGCCGTTATTGATTTACGCGTTAGGGGCATGTGTATACCTGAATCTTATCACTATCGGTACAAATGTACAAAAATCCATTAGGTGTGATATGCAAACCGGGTACGTGGAGAAAATTTTCAGCGTGACGGGAGGGAAAAAATCTGCCAAATAATGTTCCATTATTACGTAAAACATCTATTCGCGCTGTGTCTGTCATAACGCCTATATATATATATCCATTATTGTCGACAGAGATCTCACATATATAATTTGATCTGCTTATTCCCGAAATGGTAGTTTTTTCTTTTGGTTCTATCAACACATCTTTATGAAAAAGAAGGGATGGTGTAAGAAATACGAGTCGGCGCGTGTTCATATCCGTTGCCAAAACAAACGACTCAGATAGCGCAATTCCCCCGATTTTTTCAAATGTGTAGCTTCCTGCTGCCAATCTGTTGCCAGCGGAATCGATTAATACTATCCTCTGATTATCAGCATCCGCCAGGTAAATCGAATCAGGGCTTTTTACTTGCAACGACTTGATTGAAAAGCCAGGTGTTACCATCGGGGTTATTGTACGAGAATTACCGCGGTATATAGAGGTCTTATTATCTATGATATAATACATACCATTACAAATATCCAGCCCGGTTGGTGTAATGCCTGTGTTACCATAATCGAGAAACGAAATAAAAGAACCTGTGGTATCTATTAACTGTATCCGCTTATTTTCCGCTTCTGCGATAAATATGGTGTCGTGTCGTACCGAAATATCGGTTATATGATTAAACCGTCCTTTTCCGTCTCCCCTGCCGCCAAAAGTTTTTATATAGGTATACGCGCTTTTGGCAGTAATGGCGTGCACACTGCTTTTGGTGCCTGTACGATTCATCGAATCGAGGGCGGCAACGCTGTATTCGTATGTCTCCCCCTGTGCGAGCGAGCTGTCTTTATACATGGTATCAGGTAATGCGGAGGCGATTCTTTTAAAATAGACCGAATCGATATGCCTTCTAAAAACATTGTAGCCACGGATGTTCTTCTCTGTATCCTGACCGTACCATGAAAGTGTGACGATCTGCATGCAGGAGTCGTAGTCGAGTCGTACCCCTTTCGGAGGCGGGATGCCATAACGGGAGATTACAATAGTATCGAGTGACGTTACATCGCCGGATTGCACGAAGATATCGTGAATATCCCGAACGGGATACGTGTCGTTTCGTGGCAATATACGCAGATCGTAGGTGGCCGGTGCAAGGCTGTCGAATGTAAAAAAACCGTTTGTATCCGGCATAACAAAACGGTTAATGCCAAACCCGAGGATAAAAACACTTCGGGGATCGGCATTCCCGGAGAGCCGGACTCGTCCGGTAATGGCGCCGGGTGCCTGCAGTGTATCGCTGACATGCAAGGTATCATCGTTTTGGGTAACCCGTACCGAATCGATAAGGGCCAGCTCATTGTCGTTTTGGGCTTCTATAGTATAGAGGCCTGCATTGACAGTGTCGATGACAAACCGTCCGTCGGCATCTGCGATTGTAACCACACCCGAACTCTGCCCTGAACCCTGCGGTTCAGCGTTTTGAAACGTATCCGCCAGGCTCTGATACGTGCGAAGAACCACCTGTGCACCTTGCGCCGGGGCGGTCCCGTCAGATTGGTACAGCATGCCGACTATTGCCACGTTTTCTGTTTCGGTTGCAGTTCCTGCGGTATTGGTATCCGGCTCGTTCGTACCGCTGCAGTTACATAGCATCGATAGGAACAACGACAGTACAAGTGGTATACAACACGGGTGAGATATCATACGGATCATGAGCGTTCCTCTCTGGTTGACACATCGCTCAGGGGAAAAAGGTGAAGATTGAGCTGACAAACCCTGTCTTCATTCTCGTCTTGTTGTATCATGGAGAGGATGCGTTTTCTCACCGCATCCATTTCATTGGAAATTTCATCGAAGACCTCTTTAGATACACTGCACGTAAGTGTGGAGAGGTTTCGTTGAGAGGACGGAACCGTATCAAGCGCCTGTTTGGCCATATCGGCCATGTTTTTCTGAAAATTTGCTACATTGAGAGAGCGTACCTTGGCCCCTGAGGTGATAACCGTATTGACTGCGCGATAGAACCCGTCACTGTTTTTTTCGATCAATCCGAGGTTTTTGAGTATCCTTACCGCTTTTTTCGCCTCTTCCCTGCGTATTTTTGGATGAAGGCTGCGTGCGATTTCTGCATAGTCATCACCGAGGTCTCGTATGGAGAAAAGCTCCCGCACCGCCACATAGTACCATTTCGAAAAGTATTCGTATTGCTCTTTATGTACCGTATATGCCCTGGACCGGTGATACTGCATCATCTGTGAGAAATAGTGATTTTTTTCCTCCACGGTTTTGGCATCGTTAAAATATACCATGAGTTCGAAGTAATGCTGCTGCTTTTTCGTGAGCTTCATAGCACTGGCAAAACGGTAAATAACCGGTCGGGTGATACTCGATCTGCCGTTTACCACATCCTTATAAAAGCCCGGGGAGGTTATGCCTGCATTTTTTGCAAATACACGGTAGGAAAATGTGCGATCCTCCTTTTTTTGCGCATGATAATAATCGTTCAGGAATTTCCTGTAATCGGTATAATTGAAAATATCGATGTTTTTTTTATGTACGGTCATAATACCACTCAATATGCAGAGACAGGTGTCACGCCAAAAAAGTTTTCTGAATCCCGGCGCTTACCGCGACGGCTTACCTGCGCCAGGTATTCTTCCGGTTGCATTCCTTCGGGTATATGTGCACAGCTTTTCGAAAAACACCGGGGGCAAATGAAACCGAATCCATACGCATCCGGTTTTTGCGCACCACGTAATGATTGCCTGGGATACTCGCCCCATCCGACGATGTTGTTGTAGGACAGAGATGATTCACATACAGGGCATTGATATGGTATATCCTGCGAATTGTAGCCGTCCAGAAGAATTTTTTTACTCATCTTTACGACTCCAGAGATAAATTGGTGATCTGTAAAAAAATAATATAGTATCGAACACGTGTTTTCAAATAACATCTTATATTATAACATAGTTTCAAACTTTTTGCAACATAAAAAATAATAAAATGCCAAATTTCTGTCGAACACATTGGATATTATGAGCAGACCCCACCCTGACGCAGAGGGAGAGGGGGGAGCATCACATGATTGCACCGGCATATCGTGGCCGGATAAACAGCCGCAAAAACGATGCTCGTAATATTGCCTGCCCTGTGAACGAATTCTCAATAAAAGTGGGGATGTGCCTGTTCGTGGCTTTTTTGTATATTTGCGCTGAAAGGTGTACTGTCGGAATATGAACGCAATACAGATAAAAAAAATCTCTTCTCAAGTGCTCCTGCCGTTGTGGGTTGTTCTCTTTGTCGCGTTGTTCGGCAGCGGCTGTTATACACAGCTTGCAACGTACGAGCCTTCAACAGGAGGCACTGCAACCTATTCGGGCGATGAAGAGATCCGGAAAAAAGCACAGCAGCGGGATACGATAAGAATCCGCGATCGGGAATACTGTGTGTGGACCCGTGATTTTTTCGGGGATCCGGTTCTGCGCTGTTACGACAGCCGGTATTCGTGGCAATGGCACGATTATTACTACGAGCCCTGGTGGTATCGACAAAGCCCGTGGTGGAACCGGTACGAGCACCGCAGATGCCCACGGTATTACTACTACGATCCTGCGTGCGGCTGCTGCCGCTACTACAAAGACCGACCGTATTCCGGTGGTGGATCGGGCGGTAGTGGATCGGGTGGCGGAAGCGGCGTCCCATCCGAACCTCCGCCGTTGAAATCGCGCTCCGGTTCTTCCCCCGGAAACACAACCTCTCCGGGAAGTCCGAAACAACAATCGACAGGAGACGGCGCGCTTTATAAGCCCGGAAATAACGGAGACGGCGAACAAAACGACCAAAGCGGATCTACCGGGAAGGGCCCCCCGTTGAAGAGCAGAGGCTTTGGTGTCCGCAAAGAAAAACAAGAGCAGGACAGTAATGAGAGCCGGGGTGCGAACCAGAAGAAATCGACTGCGGATGGCGCTCAAAAAAAAGCAGCACAAACCAACAATGATTCAACTGCAAAAGAAAATGATAAGAACGAAAAAAAAGATCAGGAAAAAGATACCTCTCCCCCATCGCCACCACTACTCGGTCGATAATTCTATGAAAATCATATATCCTGTCATCGCATTCCTCCTGTGCTCGATTACTGTGGTATCGGGACAGCAGGATTCTATTCTGAGAACACTTTATAATACGTATGCATATAGTGTAGAAGGAGCGCACAATGCCGCACTGGCCCATAATAATCCCGCAAAGGCACGGGATATTACGGCCTCTTTCTCCAACCCGGCAGCGCTTGCATTCCTGCCAATACGTGAAATATCCTTTTCGTTCAGCAAAATCGATGTGCTCGATCGGGCCAGAACGAACGGTGAGTCCTATAAAGAAGATACCCGAACATTTCACTTTTTTCAAGAAGCTGGGGGGATGGTTTCATTACCTGCGAGTCGAGGTGGAATGTCGGTTTCTTTTTATAAATCTACGCCTTATTTGTTAAACGATGTGACGAAAAGCACTACCCGGGAATTCCGATATGACGGCCACATAAACTACTGGAGCTCTGCAATGGGTGTGCAGGTCGCTCCTTCATTGGCACTGGGTGGCACCATCTCTTTAATAAACGGCGAACGCATAATCACCCAGAAACAAAATAACATTACCAGCGATGTAAAAGATACATATAAAATAGGCTACGAAATACGGATCGGCTGCATGTATTCTTATCAGAACATGTTACGGTTTGGTGCACGGTTCGTATTGCCGGCAAATATACCTTTTGAACAAATGAGAACGGATATCGCACAATCCCCGCAATGGGAAGGAACGTTACGGAGTTCATACTCCTCGGCATTTGGCTTTTCCGTAAAAATCCCTTATGCCGTGTTGTCTGCGCAGATAGATGGTCGTTTCCCATATGATTTTGTACTTACTACCCAGGAAATCCCCGGTACAAGTGCAGCGGCATATTATAAAATGGGATTCGGGGCTGGTTTAGACGTATTCGTTAATGAGCTGGCTCTGAGTATCGGCTATAACTGGAATGAATTCGATCCTTTTTTGTTTGTGTACGATTACAAAGGATTCGATTATGCATGGTCACAGAATGAGGTGCACGCAAACGGGGGCATTCACACACTTGCCGGTGGCGTACGGTATCTGTTCAAGAACGATATGGCGATGTCGGTTTCATATGAGAATCGCGTCTGGGAGCTTGTAACTCGTAATGTACTGTATGAAAAATATCGGGTAGGCCGACTTACCGCTGCCCTCTCCTTTCGTTTTTAACACCCGGGTCTTTGTTTCATGAAGAAAGTAACACTCTACACAGACGGCGCGTGCAGCGGCAATCCCGGACCGGGAGGGTTCGGGGCCATTTTGAACTACAACGGTACCCGCAAGAGAATATCAGGCGGCTATCGCAACACGACCAACAACCGAATGGAGCTCACCGCTATTATACGCGGCCTCGAGGCTCTCACCGAGCCGTGTAAAGTAACCGTGGTAACCGATTCGCGCTACGTGTCGGATGCCGTTACCAAAGGATGGGCACAAAAGTGGCGGGAAAACGGCTGGAAACGCAATAAAAAGGACAAGGCACTCAATCCCGATCTCTGGGCGCGGCTTCTGGATTTGATCGGCCGCCATGAGGTAACTATGCAGTGGGTACGCGGCCATTCGGGCCATCCGGAAAACGAAGAGTGCGACCGCATGGCGGTGGAGGAGTCCGGCAAGCCCGATCTGCCGGTCGATCTGCGAAGCTCGCAGTGAGCATGCCCCCCCGGAGGGGGCCTCTACGTCAAACCCGGTACATCGAACGAACGCGTTACCATACGAAAGACCTGTTCGCGATACGACCTCGCGGCATCGGGACGCCTATTCCGCGCTCCCCTGATTACGATATACTTCTGGATTTCATAAAGCAGGTAGAAAAAGGTACGTATGCGGGCCTCTTCGGACTCGTCGCGTGTGGCGCCGTAGCCCTCCCAGAAAGCGGGTGTCGATATGCCGCAGTAGTCAAGAACCGCATACTCGATCTCCGGATCTCCCCACAGGGCACGGTCCCAGTCGAGCAGCCCGCTCAGTGATCCCGTATGGTCCACGAGTATGTTCTGTGCCCACACATCCATGTGCAGCAGGCGTGAGGCCACGGTGCGGTCAAACAGGTGACGATGCCGGGCAAACAGACTGCGCAGCGCATCCGCCTGTGCAGAGGAATAATACCCGCAGGCCACGATATCGTCTATCATTTTGTTCCACATTATATCGAATGCCGCCACCCATGTTGACTGTGGTTGCATGGGACGATGTGCCCCCAGATAGCCGTAGCGCGTGTCGGTTATTGCGTGTACCTGCGCCAGCGCTTTTCCGACCTGGTAGAGTACGCGGTCGGGATCCGACCGTACGGCCCCGGAAACCGGCTCACCGGGCAATCGCTGCATGAGCAGGAAATCGCGAGGAATCACCTCGCGCGATTCATCAAACATATCGATGCGGGCAACCGGCACATCGGTACGTTCCCTGAGAATCCGGTGCAGCTGCGGCTCCTGTTTCATCATGTGGCGTTCGTAAAACACAAAGGCATCGTCCGGATCTGGCGCTACACGCAGTACGTACTCCGCCTCGTGCGTTGCCATGAAAAACGACGTGTTGAATTTGCCGGTAGAAATGGGTTTCATCTCCTGTACCGATTCGGCAATGTCGGACCTGGTGCGGGCTATGGCTTGTATGAGCGTTGATTTGTCCATAACGTAATCCCGGAATGACGTGAAAAATCACCTGAGGAAACATCGATGCATCACGAATTCTGCACAAGAGAATCCATAACGCAGAAAAATAATGATTTTCGTCATCCCACGTGCACCAACCTTCCCGGCAAACCCGCTCAAGTCAGGGCATAGTTTGGATTCGGGAAATAATTATTTTTACCGGAGTATCTTTGCCGGCCGAAAAACCAGGGCTGCGCTTTTTTTATCATCCCATCAGGAGCTGTACAGTGTTTCTCTCTTTATCTGCCTTTATAATCGTCTTTTCAGTGGTTGTTATCGTACACGAAGCGGGCCACTTCATTGCAGCACGTGCCGCAGGTGCGCAGGTCGATGAGTTTTCGATCGGATTCCCCCTCAGTCCCAAGCTGTGCACCTTATTCCGCCACCGGGAAACCGCCTTTACGCTTCGCCTGTTGCCGCTTGGCGGATTTGTCCGGTTCGCCACATCAGAGAACGCATCGTCGGGTAATGGGCTCGATAATGTGGGAGCTGCATCCCGTGCTGCGATTATGGCCGCCGGTCCTGTTGCCAATGTGGCGTGTGCAGGCCTGCTTTTTGCGCTGTATCATCTTCTGTCCGGCCAATGCACGCTTTGGCACGCGCCTGCATGCGCGTTTCACTCATTGGCGGAAATAACAACCGGCACCTTTTCCCTTGTGTTTAATCTTGCCAGAGGCCATGCAGAATCCGGCGCGATTACAGGACCGGTTGGCATCGCCGCTATGGCGGCACAGGCGATGCAACACGGCATAATGGCGTTTCTTTACTTTATCGGTGTGCTTAGTGTCAGCCTTGGTTGTATGAATCTGTTGCCGCTTCCAGCGCTCGACGGCGGCCAGCTGGTATTGCTGGGGATAGAGCAGCTGCGGGGAAAACCTCTCCACGCACGGCTTCAGCAGGCGATCGGCAGTGCGGGGCTTGCCCTGTTTCTCATACTTACGATACTGGTAACCTACCGGGATATTGTAACCCTGACCTGAACGATTGTGTTTACACACAGCAGCGGGAGCGGTATACATTCCACATACTCGAAATGAGGGTCTGTACATCGCTGCAGCGGGGAGTCCATCCGAGATGTTCGCGTGCCTGCTGCGAGGAGGCCACGAGCGAGGCGGGGTCTCCGGCACGTCTGCTGGTGATTTGGGTGGGAATGGGTCGCGGAAGAATTGCACGCGCTTGCTCGACCATCCGGGCCACACTTATGCCCGTCTCACTGCCCAGGTTGAGCGTCAGTGACCGGTCGTTTTTGTGTACGTATTCAAAGGCCGCAACGTGGGCGGCGGCAAGATCGTTTACATGGATATAGTCGCGTATGCAGGTACCGTCGGGGGTATCGTAGTCATCCCCGAAAATCTGCAATTGCTCCCGGGCACCTGTAGCCACTTCCATGAGCACCGGCAGCAGGTTCGCCGGATTCTGCTCAAGTCCGTGTATACGTCCCTGCACATCGTAGCCCGCAGCGTTAAAATAGCGAAGCGAGGCATACCGCAATCCCCGCAGGGTATCATACCACGAAAGAAGACGCTCGATTTCGAGTTTGGTGAATCCGTAAAAATTCGCGGGCTCCAGCGGGTGGTCCTCATCCACCGGTACATAGCGTGGCTCGCCGTAGACCGCAGCGGATGAGGAAAAAACAAAGGCGCGTATTCCCGCTTGTGCGCTCGCATTAAGAATATTGACCGTGCCCGAGAGGTTATTCAGGGCATATTTTTCGGGATCGGTCATCGATTCGCCGGCAGCTTTGAATGCAGCAAGGTGGACCACTCCCTCACACCCGTCTGCAAGCGCCTTTTCGAGTGCGGGATAATCAAGAATATCACCCTCGATAAATGTTTCGTCATCAAATATGTTTTCCCTGCACCCGGAGGAGAGGTTGTCGAATACCACAACCCGGTAGCCCGAATCTATGAACTGACGGGTAACGTGGCTTCCTATATAGCCGGCCCCTCCGATAATGCAAATCTTCATTTGTGCGCATCCTCCCCGTTCTCTCCTGAAAGCGCATTTTTAAGCGCATCACCGAATTCGGTGGAGGAGGAGTCTTTTCTTTTGGGTGGCTTATTCTGATTTTTTGTGTGCGCCTGTACCGCCTGTTCATTGTCGATGGCTTCGGTGCGCGAGCCGCTTTGCAGAGAAATGCGCCGGTTTTCGGTATCCACCGATTGGACGGTTACCGTGGTTTTTTCACCCGACTTAATACCGGCGGCATCTTCTTTTGCAATGTTCGATTTGGGAAGCAGGCCGGTTATACCTTCTTCGAGCCGAACGAAAAACCCGTAGGGCATCTCTTTTTCGACAAAGCCCTCCGCCACGGTTCCCGGTGCAAAACGCGCTTCGACCGCTGCCCATGGATCCGAATCCTTGTCTTTAAGACTGAGTTTTATCTGGCGTCGCTGCTCGTCCACCGAAAGGATAGTCGCCTCGACATCGTCTCCCACCGAGAGCACATCTTTGGGATGGCGGATACGCGTGGACCAGCTCATTTCGGAGACATGGATAAGCCCTTCGATCCCGGGTGCGATGCGCACGAACGCGCCGAAATTGGCAAGCCGCGTGACGGTGCCGGAGACCTTTGTACCCGAACTGAAGCGAGAGGAGATATTGTCCCACGGATCGCCGTCGACCTGTTTGAGCGAAAGCGCGATTCTTGAGTCGCGCATGTTCTCTTTTTCGTCTACCGAAAGGACCACACAGTGTATCTGCTGTCCTGGTTCGAACTGTTCGTGAAGACGATCGGTCTTGTCCCAGGAGACTTCACTGATATGAACCAGTCCCTCTATCCCGCCCAGATCGACGAAGACACCGAATTTCGTGATTTTGGTGATCGTGCCGGCAACCACGTTTTTTTCTTCGGCATCTTTTTTGAGCTGCTGCAGCCGCTGGGAAACTTTTTCCTGAAGTATTGGCAGCCGCGATACCACAATGTTTCGTCCCTTGTCATCCACATCGGTTATTACGAACAACCCGGTGAAGCCGAGGTATTCGTTACTATCCTCCACACGGGTAATGTCGATTTTGGATACCGGACAAAACGCTTTTCTGCCGAGGATGTTGACGTTGAGCCCTCCCTTGTTGACCCCGGAGACTTTACCCTGTATCGGAATGGCGTTTTTCTGTGCCTCGAGCAACTGACTCATGTCGGCCCGATACCCACCGAGAGAGGTGCTCAGGACAATTTCTCCGTTATGGGATGATACCACATACGCCTCAATGGTATCGTCGATGCCGTGGGTTATATTACCCTCTTTGTCCCTGAGTTCGGAGATATTGATAATCGCTTCGTTTTTGGTCCCTATATCCACGAATGCGTATTCGTTTTTTATCGCAATAATGGTACCCTGTACTTTTTCGCCGCTTTTGGGTTCGTACGAAACGTCGTCGTCATACGATTCCATCAGAGAGAGCAATTCCTTCTGCTTTTTGCTCATATCTTCATTGTTATTGAGTTGCGCATCGATCGATTCTTCGGACATGGGTGGTTACTCCTTAAAAAACCGGACTTCGGTGGTATTGTTGCTGAGTACGAATAACATACAATCGGGAAACTGCATGCCTGCTTTTTAAAAAAAATAGTATTTAGCCTTCATAAGGGTGGCGGACCGGCAGGTACGCATCTGTTATTACACATGCGCGCGGATCTTCTGCGGATCTTCAGGGGTGAAGCCGTTGTGGAATACGCGGTCGAATACAACGATATATTCCGAATACCGTCCCCGCGATCAGGGCGCCGAATACTGCACCGGCCAGCACATCACCCGGATAGTGCACTCCCACGTATATCCGTGAATACCCTATGAGCACGGCAAATACAAAAAAGTACCATTTTTGGGCGGGGTAAAAACAGGTAAAAAGCGTGGCCTGCGCAAAAATGTTCATAGCATGCAGCGAAGGAAAGGAGAGCGATGTTTTGGTCCCCATCAGAAACCGGGCACCCTCGATCATGACATCCGGGTTACAGGGCCTGGGCCTGTCAAACAGGGGTTTGAGCACCCGGTAGCCGAGCGGATCGGTAATCGCGACGGTTATGCAGGCGGCTGCAATGACCGCGACGGCGCCAGTGCGCTGTTTTACGATAAAGATCACGAGCGCGACAGCCGCCGGTATGATCCAGTGCTCTTTTTGTGTGATGAAGGGAAAAAAGAGATCGAAGACAGGATTTGCGACTGCCGAATTAAGCAATAAAAAAAGTTGTGTGTCAAGTTGTAAAAAAAAGTCGAGCATAGCGAAGATATAATGAATGAGACCGGTGGGTGAGAGTGAGAGATAGAGCACAATACCGTATACGGAAAAAATACTTTTTTTCACTCGATGAGGAGTATTTTAGCCTTCTGAAAAAATTATATGCCCTGCGCCGCGAGGTGGACACCCGTATAGAGCCGCATCTGTACATTACCAATGAAGACAAAACCGGCTTCCATGATGAGGTCAAAAAGGGCATCGAGCTGGTATGATTATGAGCCTTTAGCGTGTGAGCTTATACGCCTTTAGCTGACAGCTGATTGCCCAATGGGTCCCATACAGCTCGCATTATGTATCTTAATTTTATTCAAACACATAGTAGTATCGTATCGACGAAACGGGCGGTATTACCCCCGTACTGTTTCCCTGTGAAATGGCTATGAACGAAAAAACAGAATGATCGCCCGGGAACTCAAGCAGCGTCTTATACCGGTTGTAGACGTGGTAGATATCCGTGTATACGGCTCACGCGCTCGCGGTACTGCACAGGAAGATGCGGATCTCGATGTGTTTATCGAACCCGAAGCGGTAAACAAACCAATTAAGTATGGTATCGCGAATATTGCCTGGGAAGTAGGTCTGCAACACCTTATCCACATTTCTCCGCTTGTGTTCGGCAGGGATGAAATAGAAAAAACACCGCAGCGTTCATCGCCCCTTGTACGCACTATAAAACGGGAGGGCATTACCGTATGGGCGATAGCAACGCCCTTTTTTCTTGTCGCAGGGACCAGGCAGTTTCCACACTTCTTGAGGCGGAAAAAATGCTGGCCGGCGTATTTACCGTACGTACCATAATCAATCGAGCGTATTATGCCATGTTCTATATGGTGCCGGCACTGTTTTTAAAGAAAAGTGTGTCGATTTCTACCTGAAAGCATACCGGTATTACAGGTGTCTTCGACAACCAATATATAGGAACGTACGTATTCAAAAATGCTGCATACCATATTTGATAAACGACAGGAATTTGATTGTATGGTGCTAATTTGCAATATTATTGCAAATTAGCACGCATCGTTGTATATTATGTGATATGATAACACGAAAAATAGAAGCCCATCTAAAAAAACTTGCCACGCAGTTTCCCGTGATAACAATCTCCGGACCCCGGCAGTCAGGGAAAACCACTCTCGCGAAGGCTCTTTTTGCAGACCGTCCGTACGTCTCTTTTGAAAATCCGGACACCCGCGAATTTGCCCGGCAGGACCCCCGGGGCTTTCTCCAGCAGTATGCTCAGGGGGCAGTTTTTGACGAAATTCAGCGAACGCCGGCCATCGTTTCCTATTTGCAACAGATTGTGGATGAGGGAGGTAAGCGATGCCGATTCGTTCTGACCGGATCGCAACAGTTTGGACTTCGTTCGCAGATCACCCAATCTCTGGCCGGACGAGCGGCATACTGTACACTCTTGCCTTTCAGCTACGCAGAATGGTATGGCCAATCCAATATCAATCCACCTGCTCTTGAACAGGTTCTTTTTGCCGGCCTCTACCCCCCAGTCCACGATCGAAAGCTCGATTCACAACTGTGGTATACCAACTATATTCAAAATTATGTCGAGCGTGATGTACGTCAGATAATCAATATCGGTGAATTGCGTTCATTCCAATTATTCGTCAAAATGTGTGCCGCACGCACCGGACAACTCCTGAATCTCTCCTCCCTTGCTTCGGATTGCGGCATAGCGGTTAATACTGCAAAGGCATGGATCTCGGTCCTCGAAGCAAGCTATATCATTTTTCTGCTCCACCCGCACTACAAAAACTTCGGCAAACGGCTCATTAAAACACCCAAACTCTATTTTTATGATACCGGTATACTGGCTTCTCTGCTCTCGATAAAAAAACCTGAAGAGCTGCTCGCCCATTCGATGCGAGGAGCGATTTTCGAATCAATGATAGTGACCGAAATTAAAAAGTACTTTTTCAATGCCGGGGTGCCTGAAAATTTATACTTCTGGCGCGATCGAGCTGGTCTTGAAATTGATCTTGTTCGGGAAGATGGCGAACATCTCCGGGGAGTTGAAATCAAATCAGCCAAAACTATAACATCCGACTTTTTTACGTCTCTGGCTAAATGGAAGCACATTGCCGGCGCTACTGCGACATCGCTTAATCTTGTGTACGGTGGCGAGCACTCCCAGCAGCGTCAAGAAACAAGGGTTATCCCCTGGCGCAAGGCTGCTTCTCTGTTCCCGGTTTAAAAAAAAGAAATGCCAGATCGAAGTCTCTTCACGGCGCATGGAGGGGAGGGGTTCGCGGCTTTGAGGAGGGCAGGCAGATGTACGAGATCCCGCACCGCGGTGGTGGGCCACCAGTGTGGTGTGCTGCGTGTATGAATGCGTTCAAGAAACGCACCCGGTGCCGTGCTTTTACTGCCGTGACGCATACGTTCCGCCATATTGAACGGCCATAACTGCAGCAGGGCCACACGGCCGGCCAGACTCTGACTTACGCCTTCCATAAGCGGAAATACTTGTGAGCCGGTAAACAACCATTGCCCCGGTGTTCTGTCCTCATCGATGCGAGTCTTGATATATGAAAGCAGCTGCGGCACATACTGGATCTCATCGACGATCACCGGCGGGGCATATACATCCAGGAACCCCCGGGGGTCCTCTACTGCCTGCTGCCGCACGTCAAGGTCTTCGAGCGTTACGAAGCGATGCGAACCTGCAAACAAATGCCGCAGAAGCGTGGTTTTCCCACTTTGCCGCGGCCCGCTCACTACTACTGCAGGAAAGGACGCAACGGCCTGCCCAATGGTGTGTTCCAATGTACGCGTGTAATACATATGCTTAATATATAATATCGCGTGTTAAATTTCAAGCATATTGTATTGCGGCATGTATCTGGTGAACCTGTGAGCTTATAAGCCTTTAGCTGACAGCTCAATTACTCATCGCTCCCATACAGCTCGCATTATATATTTTATCGATATGGATGAAAAAGTGCATTATTGGTTTGATATTGCCGAGTACGACCTCGATACCGCACGAGCGCTTCTGGAAAAAAAGCGCTATGTCTATGTTGGGTTCATGTGCCATCAGGCAATCGAAAAAGCAGTTAACGCATACTGGCAATCATCTCACCACACCCTTCCACCCAAAACACATAACCTCGCCTATCTTTTGGAAAAAACCGGGCTGCTCGAGGCTCTTTCCGATACATATACCGATTTCATCGATGAACTCGATCCACTGAATATAGAATGCAGATACCCTGAGTATAAAGAAAAAATGCATCGCATAATGAACGAAACGTATTGTAACAGGATCCTTTCATTGACAAGCGATTTCCTGACATGGCTGAAACAGAAACTATCATAAAAGCGAAAGAATACCTTAAACGGGTACGGCACTTTCTTGCTGTTGAAAGGGCATTTCTCTTCGGCTCCCGTGCTCACGCTACCGCACGTGCGGATAGTGATATAGATATCGGCATATTCATATCTTCACTCGATGAGGAGTATTTTAGCCTTCTGAAAAAATTATATGCCCTGCGCCGCGAGGTGGACACCCGTATAGAGCCGCATCTGTACATTACCAATGAAGACAAAACCGGCTTCCATGATGAGGTCAAAAAGGGCATCGAGCTGGTATGATTATGCGCCTTTAGCGTGTGAGCCGATGAGCCTTTAGCTGGCAGCTCATTGCTCATAGCTCACTAGCTGACAGCTCATAGTTCAACACTAAGCAGCAGAGCTGCCGGCCCTCCCATTATGTATATTAATTCCATTCATATACATAGTAGTATCGTATTGACGAAACGGGCGGTATTACCCCCGTACTGTTTCCCTGTGAAAATGGCTATGAACGAAAAAGACAGAATGATCGCCCGGGAACTCAAGCAGCGTCTTATACCGGTTGTGGACGTGGTAGACATACGTGTGTACGGCTCCCGCGCACGCGGTACTGCACAGGAACATGCCGACCTCGATGTGTTTGTCGAAGTCGAAACAATAGACAAAAAAACCAAAGAGCGTATCGCGGATATCGCGTGGGAGGTAGGCCTGCACCACCTTATACACATCTCTCCCCTGGTGTTCAGCAGAGACGACATCGAAAAATCGCCCCAGCGTTCCTCACCCATTGTGCGCACGATACAACGGGAAGGGATTTCCGTATGAGTGATATCAACGCTCTTTTTTCTTACCGCAGGGAACAAGCTCTCTCGACTCTTCAGGAAGCCGAGAAAATGGTCAACGGCGGGTTTACTCCACGAACAATAATAAATAGGGCATATTATGCCATGTTTTATATGGTACTGGCATTGTTCCTAAAAAAAGGCATCGGAATCTCGACTTCAAAACACACAGGTATTATCGGAACCTTTGATAAGCAATTTATCTTAACCGACACATTAGATCGCACGTATTCCAAAATGCTTCATAAAATGTTTGATAAACGACTGGAATTTGATTACAAGGATTTTATGGACCCTTCAATGGATGAGGCACGGAAAGGTGTAACAACCGCGCGTCGTTTTATTGATGCACTCGACACATTATGTACGAACACTTCATGAGACTATCTTTTCAGCGCGATCCTTCCCGGTAAGGTAAAAACCCCATACACCTTTAAAAGATGATGCGGCCGCATGCCCGTGCCGAACGCAGGACGATAGATGCAGCCCAGATCAACCGCCCTGTGCGGATGCCAGCTCACATCCATAAGAAGCGAGATCATCTTGTCGTCGTTTTTATAATCATTGAATCCGCCCTTGTTGTCCAGATCCAGGGAGTCGATCTTTGCCGGCTCCCAGTCCCAGTGATAATCGGTTACCTCTCCCGGGCCCTTTACCCAGACATTGCACTCCGATACCAGGCGCACGTCATAGGGCAGGGCCCAACGGCCGTGCAGAGACCAGCAGTCCTGATCATTGCCCCACGGCCACCCGCGCGGCTCGTTCCAGTACACGTGCCGTCCCCGGCCGGGTGATGAATGGCCGTAGGTACCCCAGGCCACATGGGTGTATTCCAGCCCGTAGTCGCGCAGCATACCGTCGCCATAGCCCATCACCCCGCACTGCAGAGCGAATTTATTGGGTGAGCCGTTATCATCGAACGTGG
>CAZPUS010000009.1:0-29086 GCA_964589825.1 uncultured Fibrobacterota bacterium
CGCAACGAAACGCTATACTGCTTGCCGAACCACCCGGTATAGATGATTTCCCCTTTTTGCCAGGCATCAAAAAACTCTTTGTAGAAAAAACAGGGTATATCGGTACGTCTTGAAACAGAGATATAACACGGAGGACGGGGTGCCATACAGGTGTGTAGTCAGGCCGTAATTCCACCTGTGAAAAAGCGCGGCTCAGGTCTCAGTTTTCAATAATTCCGACTACGTGTTTGTCTTCGATAATGAATGATTTTTTGACAATGTCGGTATATTTCCATTTTTTTTGCGTTGCCCAGGGCTGATGTATAATTTCGATTTCTTTTGGTTCACCAAGAAGAAATTTTACTGTCTCCTGTTTCATGCCCACAGAGAAGGTCCCTTCGAGAATGCAGCGCTTATCGAGTTGAGGAATATCGGGATGGTTTTGTAAATAGACATCGATTTTATCCGCAGAGGGCCGTATGTTTTTTCCACCGCAGACGCAGATAAGGGAAAGGAAAACAACCGCGATAATGCTAGGTATTCGGTTCGACTTTATCAAAATCTTCCTCCTTGTGAAAAATGGTGACAAGCTTATGCAATCCTACGACTTCCAGCACATCACGGACATATTCGTTGGGTTCGATAAGTACCAGAGTGCTGCCTCTTTTCTGTAACGCATTGTTACAGTATATGACGACATTGAGTGCTCCGCTGTCCAGATAGGTGACATTGGCAAGGTTTATCGCGATCGGGATCGACTTTTTATCGAGGAGGTTGTTGATATACGATTTGAGTACGATAGAATCCTTGAGTCGGTCAATTTGACCGATAATGTCGATAATGGTGAATCCGTTTTTTTGGCGCTCTTCAAGTTTCATACTACCGTTCCTGCATTTTATCGTAAAGATCTGTATAACAAATTACATACTATAAATATAACATTTTGTCATTTCAATGTGTAAATTTCAGTTAGAATAATACGCACTATTTTGGATAACGAATTATTTCGTACCCAGAATATATTTTTTTATCAGTATCATTATACAGGAGATGTGAGATGTCGTTTTATAAAGAGATACAATGCCCTGAGTGCGGAGAGACGTTTTCGGTAGAGATCACCGACGAGGAAATCGCGGAAGCGAAAAAAAACAAGCCGAAGAAAAAAAAGGACTTAAAGGAATTTCTCGAGGAATCCAAAAACCGGGATTGGGAAGAGAAACTGAAGCGCACAAAAGAGAAGGAGCAGAAGCGCAAGCAGGAGATTGAACAACGCTTCAGGACCGCAAAAGAGAAGCCGGAAGACCTCGAAGGTGACGAGTATCATAACCCGTTCGAATGGGAATAATTACCGGCGTTACGGGCTAAATACCTTTAGTTACAGGGTAACGTCGCTGCGGGTACAGAATCGCAGGGCGGCATCGATGGCAGAGAGCAGGTTATCGACAGATGCCCGGTTTCTGCCCGCAATATCGAATGCGGTACCGTGTCCCACAGAGGTCCGGATAAAAGGCAGGCCGGCGGTATAGTTGACGCATCGTTCGAATCCAAGGGTCTTGAGGGCGACAAATCCGTGATCGTGAAGCATCGAGACGATTCCGTCGAATTCCGCGTTGAATGCGCGGTGGAAAACCGTATCCGGAGGAAACGGGCCTTGCACGCGGCATCCCTGCTGTTGCGCCCGGGTAACGGCCGGTGTGATATGCTCGATCTCCTCGGTTCCGAACATTCCTTCTTCGCCCGCATGAGGATTGAGTCCAGCAACTGCAATCCGCGGCGTGTCGATGCCGAATTGTTTCAGCGTCCGCTCCAGCAGTCGTATAATACGCAGTACCCGGTTATGGTCGATGCGTGAAATCGCGTCCCTGAGACTGCAGTGCGTGGTAACATGGATCACGAAAACCCCGTCGAGGATAAAGCACATGGCATAATCCTCGGTATTGGTTTTGTGGGCCAGGATTTCGGTATGGCCTTCAAAGGGGATATCTGCACACCGCAGCGCATGTTTATTGATTGGGTTGGTGACGATTGCATCGATTTTTTTGTGCAGCGCACATTCGATGGCGGTGGTAACGTAGCGAAAGGCTGCGTTGCCGCATTGTGCGGTTGCAACGGGTGGGGGAGGCTCGGGGCTGGGCAGCATCGAGCAGTCGAGTACGTTTATTTTCTCCTCCGAAATCTCATCCGGGGTGGTGATACGGTACAGATTAAGGGAAAGCCCCAGAAGGTGTGCGGTTCGCTCAAGCAGCGGATAATCGCCCGTGATTACCCAGGTAGCCTTGTGCGGTGACAGTTTTCCCGACCCACATGCTTTGCAGGTTATTTCGGGGCCGATTCCTGCCGGATCGCCCATGGTGATGCAGATACGAGGTGGTACGGAGCGCTGCATGTCGTTTTTTCCTCTAAAATATGTGTTTTTTGCTAAAAAATAAATAAACAGATGCCGATATATGTAATATGAAAGACCTCAAAGAAAAACTCATATCACAGGCACAGCGCCGATACAGTTTTATCCGGCCGTGTGCCACCAAACAGAAACTGGATGAATGTTTTACCATTACGAACGGAAAGCTGATATTCTGGTTTAATACAAGTGATAACTCTACCCATGTGATGAGTATTTCTCTCTTCAGCGGGGTCGAACAATAGTCAAACGGCGGGGGATATCCATCGCACAGGGCGTATAGATATACACAGGATCCTTCCTTACATTGCTGAATGCGATAGTACGATCGGGACCAGTAAAAAACATTCGGGTGAAGTATTTTGGCTCAGTCGGGTGATCGCGCACATATTCTCATCCACCACTTTCCTTGCGTTGTTGCGTTATCCTCTCATAAAGCGATAAAAAACGAGGGTCATTCGGGAACAGGTTTAGTGCTTGCTTTATAAGGCGGTATGCATGGGCATTATGACCGGATCTGTGACAAATCACTGCAATGGCGTAGAGCCCGTGGTAGCGTATTGCGGTAGTATTGCACGCAAAAAAGGTGGTGCGCCGGGTTGCGCGCACTGCGTCGAGAAGATGACCAAACGCGGCGTCGTACATTTTGCGGTTATAGTACTCTATCCCAAGGGTAAAATGCGCATCGGCATTGCCGGGGGAGAGTCTGAGGCATTCTTTAAGCATTGTTTCGGCATGCATTTTATCGCCGTTATTATGTGACGTGCCGTGAATGAGCAGGCGTGCAAGCCTTAAAAATGCGGTTGCCTTCAGGTTTTTTCCCGGTATGTCCGCAGGGGTTCGGGTGATGAGCAGGCGGTATTGTGCTGCGGCGTTATCATATTGCCCGAGTGTGGTGTAGCACTCTGCAAGATAGAGCCTGAAATAGTCGTTTTCAGGATGCTCGGAGTGTTCTTTATGAAGCAGCGGCAGGTTGCGTTGCGCTTTTTGCCGGTGTATGCGGGGATCGTGGTAGCCGTGGTGACGGAATGTAATTTCCGTTTTTGCGTATATGGGTATTTTCGCCGCATTCAGTGCGGGAGTGAGTTGTTCGTGTACGCTGAACGAAAAACGAATCTTCGGATCGTTCGGAAAGAGACGGACCTGAAGAAACCGTGTGTCCTGATTGTGTCGATTACGGTTTGCTACCACACAGGAGTAAGCGGCCTCGGGTGCGGTGTGTGTGACAATGGAGGTAATGGCGGAGTGTGAGTCGGGGGTAAGCCGGTCGTCCGCATCCATCCAGATAATCCAGCCGCAGCGACACATATCGAGTCCCGTGTTTCGCGCTGTGCTGAAGTCGTTTTGCCAATGGATGCAGTGCAGTCGTACCCCGAACAGTTGTACCAGCTCAACCGTACGATCGTCGGATCCGGTATCGCATACTACGATCTCGTCGGCGAGTGAATCTATGGACTGCAGTGCCGCCATGCAGTTGTGCTGCTCATTGCGCATGATAAAGGCAACGCTGCAACAGGAGGCAGGGGAGTGCATGGCACGGAGGTTTTCTATTTGGTTGTGAAGGCTCCGGCAGGAGGGAGAGTCGCGGTCGCCGGTATAATGCACGTAACGATCCAGAAGCGCCTGTGCACGCAGCGGTTTGCGCTGTGCAGCAAAGTGGCGTGCAGCCTGAAAAAAATAGTGGCCTTTGGAAACGGTTCCGTCGAGAAGGCGTGTGCGCAGAAGCGAAGGCGCGCATGTGGTGTGGGGGAAGGAAGTGGCACACGAGGGAGCACATGGCATGGCTGACGTCATTACGTGTACTCCTTGGTTATCGTTATGCTATCCTCTGTTATGATGTATGAACAGGGGTTGCCGTAGTAATGGCGATCGCTCGATTAAGGACCGTGAGCGCAGAAGCGGGGGGATAACTCACCGTGCCCGACATGTGTGGTGCCGCAGCCTATTTTTTCTTTTTCTTCTTGAACAGAGAGGCGACATCCCTTATCGAAGTGTCCTGAGATGCGGATGCTTCTCTGTTTTCCGTCTGGATACGCTCGTATACTTCCTCACGATTCACCGAAATGTCACGCGGTGCTTCCACCCCAAGCTTGACATGATGACTGTTGAGCTCGACGATTTTAACCGAGATGGTATCGCCGATCCGGATAGATTCACCGAGTTTTCTCGTGAGTACGAGCATATATTACGTTTCCCTCAAAATAGGTTCTTTCACACTGTACGGTGTGTCATCGAGAATTATTTGTTTACCGAGTCGCTTCTTTTTATTGATAAGAATCGGTGCGCAAAGGTTGGCGGTACAGTCCTGCGGATTGTCACGGATGGTGACGATCGTGTACATGAGGATATCTTCCGCTTTCTCGATGCCGATTTCGTCCAGATGTCCCCGGCTCAGCGGAGGGGAGTATTCCGGATCGAATAAAAGCGGATTGATGATCGCGAATCGCAGCCGGCTTTCGTTGTCCGTACAGACCAGCCATTCAAACGGTGTGTACTCCGGATGCTGTACGAGTACGAAATTCTTGTACTCTTCGAATCCGGGGATACCTTCCTGAAAGGTTATTATATCCTCGTTTGAATAGACCAGCTCTTTGAAAAAGTCGTCCATAGTTTGTTTTACCGGCTCGATGAAAATTCGTTTTACAGGTAAAATACCATATTCCAGTTCATTACACAACCGATTCATTCATTGCGTCATGTTCGATCGATATGACGGCATGAACATTACTGCAGCAGACTCAGTACATTCTGCGGAACCTGGTTCGCCTGCGAGAGCATTGCCATGGAGGACTGCGAAATAATCTGGTTTCGTGTCATTTCCGTGGTCGCTTCTGCAAAGTCGGTATCGCGGATTACCGATTCGGCCGCAGCCATATTCTGTTCCTGGTTCTTCTGGTTATTGAGGCTGTGCTCGATTCTGTTGGTCTTTGCACCAAGGTCGGCACGCAGCGAGTTGACATCGTCGATCGCGCTGTCGAGGCTCGATATTGCATTCGTGGCATCCGACTGGGTGGTGACGTATACGGCTTGTGCAGTGCTTATTCCCATGGAATCGGTATCGATATTTCCGATGGTGATGGTGATTACGTCCGCACCGTCCGAGTTGTCGTTTGGACCGATATGAATGATACCGCCGGTTGCAAACGGGGACGTGCCGTTGAGCAGCTTCATCGAGTTGTACTGGGTGCCGTCTACCACACGGTCGATTTCCGTGCGCAGTTCGTCGAACTCGATCTGAATGTAGTTACGCTCAGTCGAGGTGAGTGTGTCATTGGCAGACTGTATCGAAAGCTCCCGCATGCGCTGCAGCATCGCTTCCACTTCGATGAGTGCACCTTCGGCGATGTTGATGAGCGCGTTTCCGTCCTGGGCGTTACGGCTGCCCATGTCGAGTCCGCGTACCTGCGTTCGCAGGTTTTCAGAAATACTGAGACCGGCCGCATCATCCGCTGCACGGTTGATACGCATACCCGTGGAGAGCTTCTCCAGGGATTTTGACAAGCGGCGTTCTACGTTGAAGATCGCCTTTTGCGTGACCATCGCCGGTATGTTGTGATTGATGCGTGGCATAACAACCCTCCTTTGTTAGGTACTTTTACCACCTTCGCTGGTGATAAATAAGAACGAGTTCGCTAGTTATTAATTAAGCAATTTGTGTGCCAGTTTGTAACTTCAACAAATTCAACGGATTTAATGGTGAAAGGCATGGCAGTTTTTTCCTGCGGCATGAAATAAATTCCTCTTATAAAAAGTTGACGAGTGTGGGCTGAATCACCCGCGCCGCCGATTTGAGCGCGGCATTGTAGACATTCTGCATTAGTGAGAAATCGCTTATGACTTTTGCCATGTCGGCATCTTCCAGCTCCGACTGCAGGCGGGTGGTCTCTACTGTTTTGTTCTCATTTCGCTGCAGCGTTTTTTCGATTCTGTTGAACCGGGCGCCGTTTTTACTCTCCTGGGAAAGAATATTGTTGTACACCGAGTCAATTTCGCTAATACCGTCCTGAATACCGGAGGTGTTGTCTTCGCGCAGATTCTCCCCGAGTCGAATCATCGAGTCGAGCAGGTTCAGATTGGAGTCACGGTCTTCGGTGACCTCCTGCGCGGTGATATTGACCGGTACCTGTACACCGGGTTCGATTTCGCGATATTTAATTCCGCTCTGATCGGCGACATTGCCGTAGATATCCTCTCCCCGGGAGACGTAATCGAATTCCATCTGAAATCCGCTCGCCTGATAGTTGGGACCCGTGAAGGTACCCCCGTCCGACAGATCCGCGGCGAGTGCGGCGTTGAGCGGGCGGATGCGGCCGTTGACATAGTCTATTTCATAGTCGGTTCCTTCCTGGTAGCTCGTCCCGCCGACACTGATGCTGAACGAATCCGGAAGTATTCTGCGGATCGCTTCGTCGTTTTGTGCATCGCGTATCTGGTACCACGAACCTGTGCCACCGGAGCCGTCGTAATATGCCATTTTGAGCTGGGAATAATCCTGGGTGTCCTGTGCGATCGAGTTTTTGGGCGGAAAGGGGGTGATGCGGGTCTGGGTTCCGCCGAATATGTATTCGTTTTTATAAGTGGTATTCAGCATCGATATCACCTGTCGGGTGAGCTGGGTAACTTCCTGCTGAATAAAATTGCGTTCTGTTGCGGAATTGGTCTCGTTTGATCCCTGTATGGCGAGTTCGCGCATGCGCTGCATCAGATCGTTCATGCTGCTGAGCGTGGTATCCGTGACACCCATGAAGGCTTTTGTGTCTTCGATATTTTCCTTGTGTTGTTTCTGTACGGAGAGTTTGGAGCGCAGCTGGAGATCGTTGGCCACATTGACGGGATCGTCCGAGGGACGCATCAGTTTTTTGCCGGTCGCCAGCTTTTCCTGGATATCGGTCAAGTCGGCATAGCGATCATGAATCACTCTCTGCATGTGGTTGTTGAGTTGTTTTGTCGTAACACGCATGATATTCGAACCTGTTAAGGTGAAAACGACTACATATTCAGCAGCGTATCGAGCATCTGGTTGGTGATACTTATGGTGCGTGCCGCTGCCTGATAGATGTGCTGAAATTTAATGATATTGGCCATCTCTTCATCGATCGAGACACCCGCGATGGAAGATTGGTGCTTCTGGTATTCAGCCCGCATGTTTTCGCGGGTTTCGAGTGTGGTTTTCACTTCGTTGCGTTTGAGTCCCAGGTCGCCGGTCATGGCGCTGTAGTACTGCATAAACGTGTCCTGGGGGCTTCCCATTTTATCCGGATTCATGGTGAGCGAGTCGCGAAGCGCGGCGATGTCGACTGCATTCTTGTTGTCGCCCGGGCCCTGGTATCCGCCGGTTTTATACCTGAAATCGACGTTGATCGCCGTGGAATCGTAGCCGCTGTGCAGCATCTGAATGGTTCCGTTGACATAGTCGATTTTGTAATCGGAGTCCTCGGTGAGGGTCACTCCGCCCGCGGTTTCGACGGTGACCGAATCGCGCATGATGTTTCGTGCGATGTCGTTGCCGCTTGCCGGTATTGAGTTGGTTTTGGAAAGTGAAACCGGCGGCGTCCCGAAGTCGAGATCGCCTGCCGCAAAGGTGTTGGTTGGTGCGGTGGTGGAGTTACCCGCTTTGGCCGCGGCGATATTGTTGACCGTCTCCTCGATCGATGCGGAAAGCTCGATATCGAGCGCACCGGAGACATCCGGGGAAAAAAAATTGATCCCGGTTTCCCCATCGAGGCTGTAGCCGTTTTTGTGGAGTTCGTTCACCTTTTCGGCAAGAGTGGTCGCGATGTTGTCGAGTTTGGTCCTGAAATCTGGAATAATTTCGTCACGCGCATCGAGCAGACCGCGCATTTCACCGCTCGAGGGGGTGAATGCTTTTTTGTTATCCGTAAAGCGCATTCCGATTTGTTTCAGGATGCTGCCGTCCGAAAGTGTCTTTGTCTCCGTATGCGTTTCGATGCTGCGGTGGTTGACAGGGGAGACAAGTACGTGCCCCTCCACGGTGACGGTGACCTGTCCGTGTTCATTTTCTATGGTATTGATGCTGGTCAGTTCCGACAGTTCCTTGAGCAAGACCGTTCGTTTGTCCCTGCTGTCATTCGCATTCTGATCGCCTATTTCCACCTGTGCGATCTCTTTGTTGAGGGTAAAGATCTCTTTGGCGAGTTCGTTTATTCTGTTCGCTTTTCGTTCGATGGTATCATTGACCGAAGACTGGTAATCGCTCATCTCCCCGCCGATATTATGAAAAAGATCGATCAGGTTCTGCGAATGCGTCTTTACAAGTGTGCGTGAGGAGACGTCAGTGGGATTATTGGCAAGGTTGTGCCAGGAGTTGAAAAACTCGTCTATATAGGTTTGAAGTCCCGATTCCCCCGGCTCGTCCATCATGTTTTCGAGGTGGGTAAGGGCGGTGTTAATCTGCTTGTTGTAGCCGATCAGTTCACTCTGCTCCCTGATTTGTTTGTCAATGACTTCATTGCGCATCCGCTCGATCGAATTGACCTCCACGCCGAATCCCTTCTGGCCGTAGGTGGGATGGCGGTGGTAGTCTGCCGAAAGATTGAGACGTTTACGGGAATAGCCCTCTACATCGGCGTTGGATATGTTCTGTGACGCGACATCCATTGCGAGTTGAGAGGACTGCAGCCCTCTGCCGGCGATATTGAGTGTAGAGAATAAACCCATGATTTTCCCCGCAGCCGCGCTTATGCACGCTTGTTGATTATT
Organism: uncultured Fibrobacterota bacterium; assembly: GCA_964589825.1. Taxonomy (GTDB): domain Bacteria; phylum Fibrobacterota; class Chitinivibrionia; order Chitinivibrionales; family WJKA01; genus CAZPUS01. The sequence goes on from CAZPUS010000009.1 coordinate 9,101, forward strand.
GAGGTGTCGATGACGTTTTCCGCCTTTTCGCCTTTGTTCTTATAGCCCGAGACATAGCTTTTCGCACGTGTCAAAAGGGAGACGGTTCGTGCCATGTTGTTAAGGCTCTCCTCCAGCCATATCTGGTTGGATGTGTTTATTGCGGAGAGCGTTTTCATTTTTTCTTTCAGGCGTTTCTGTAGTCCGGTGAATTCGGCCTGCTGCGACTGGTCCAGATGAGCGATAATATCGTTGAGATTAATGTGCCGCTTCGACGGTACGATCTCTTTTGCCAGTTGGTCGCACAGGCAAAGACGTGCTTCTTCACACTGTTCGATGCGAAAGATTAGTTCGTCGTAGCGCGTGGCGCACTTTTTGATGGAGTCGGCCATGTTCGATTTGAGTGTGTCGTTCATTTCATTGGCGGTCGCGATAAGCTGATCGTGAATTTCTTCTTCCTGAATGAGTATGTCGCGAAGTTTTTCGAGTGTTGTCTGCATTATTCACTTCCTCCCTGTGTATGGTAGATATTGTCGAATTGCGTTTTATAGCCGAGAACCTTTTTTACGTAATTCATTGTTTCCCGGTATGGGGGGACGCCGCCGTATTTTTCAACCGCTGCGGGACCCGCGTTGTAGGCGGAGAGGGCAAGTGTTTTGTCGTTATCGAACCGATCGAGCATTTGCTGCAGGTATCTGCTGCCGCCTTTGATATTCTGGTGCGGATCGAACGAGTTGCGCACACCCAGATCCCGTGCGGTCCCGTCCATGAGCTGCATAAGGCCCTTTGCTCCGGCGTGCGAAACCGCATGGGGATTACCGCTGGATTCCTGTGCGATGACCGCGGCGATAAGTGATTTTTCGACACCCGATTCCCGGTGTGCCCGGTCGATAATCGGATCGAATGCGGCGATGCGCGATCTGAGATCGGAGCCGGGGTGTGCCGCGTATTCCGCACCGGGAAGGCGGCGAATGTGGTGCGACTGCCGGCCTGCGGATTGTTCCACGATATCCGAAAAGCCTAATGAGATATGTTCCGATAATTGCCGCGCATACTGATTGTCGAGCATTGAGGTGAAAATTTTGCTCCCTGTATTATTTTTCAGTATTCCCCGGTCCTGAACCGAATTGCGCATCGATTTGAGCATGATAGAGCAAAAAAGTGATTCGAATTCGTCCACCACCCGTTTGGGGGAGCTCTGTGCGGTAAGGGAGGGGAGGCCTTCCATTGGCACCGATGATATGTGCGATACATTGCGTAACATGTTCGATTCCTTTCGCTCGCTATCAATGCAATATGCGTGCCAAACAGTTAACATTAATAAAATCAGCAAGATACGCGACACCCCAGTTTTGCCGAAGGAAAAAAATGCGTGCCCGGGGTGGAAAAAAATGCAGGCCGGACCGCAATTGCATATATGGGTGGGTGGTATACACCCTGCCATCGTGCGGCTGCTGAACAGGCTGATTGTTTCCCGCTGAAAAAACCGTATGCTGAAGAGGAAATTTCCGTATAAAAATTGCGAAGCCCCTTACACATGTTGTATACTATAGTATCCCGGGCCGCAGAAATACAGGCGCAGTCTTTGTTGAACCCGGTTTTTTTACATGGAGTAGCAAAGAGGTTTGATCCGATGATCAGAGTACTTATGGCCGATGACGATGTCGAATCCCAGCAGGTAATGCACGATGCGATCGAGGTGACATTCTCCGAGGTCGAAGTCGAAAGCGTGACCAACCGCGAAAATCTGAATAAAAAGCTTGCGAAGAATGGAAATGAGTACTACCTGCTTTTAATTGATTATCATCTTCATGACGCGCCCCGGGGCGAAAACGAATACGATTTTCTCAGGACCCATTTCCCGCATTTGATCCGAAAGACCATTCTTATCAACGATACCGGAGAGACGCTTGACAATTCGTCGTTTCCGGACGATATACTCGTTATCGACCGCCCGTTTTCACTTGACGGGTTTAAAGAGATAATCAAAGAATACAGTGAGCGATAAGACGTGACAGAAAGGCCAGAGGGTACTTCGCACACGCTTTCAGTCTGCATGATCGTAAAAAACGAGGCTGACGTCATTCTCCGCTGCATTCAGAGCATCGAATCCGTGGCGGATGAATTCGTGGTGGTCGATACTGGCTCGGAAGACGATACGGTGGGCAGGCTCCGCACGCACGGTATAGAGGTTATCCGGTCGCAATGGTACGATGATTTTTCCTATTCCCGTAACATTTCCATCGAGCATGCGCGCAGTGATTGGATACTCTGGCTCGATGCGGACGATGTGGTCGCACCGGATGCACTGGAAAAGATAGACGCGCTCAAGAGGACACCGGCACAGTGCGTGTACGGGTTCGTGGTGCGCAACGAGCGCGGGGGCGACACCGGCAGTGAATTTCTTCAGGCACGGATGTTTCCGCGGCATCCGCAGCTTCGTTTCGAGCGGCGGATACACGAGCAGATTCTTCCATCCGCGCGTCGCCTCGGCATGCGAATGGAGCCCCACCATGAGGTGGTGATCTGCCATAAAGGCTATGCCGATCCAGCAACGGTAAGGAAGAAAGCCCGGCGAAACGTCGATATGCTGCTCACGGAGTATGAAAATACCGGACCCGATCCGGTGATGGCGCTGGAGATTGCGGACAGTTACAAAATGCTGGGAGAGAATGATGCCGCGGTGCAATGGTATTCCACAGTACTATCGATTCCCGGAGCAGCACATGCCTGGCCGCAGATTGTAAGCAGTGCTCATCTGGGGCTTGGGACCGCATTGAACCAGCAGCATAGATTCAGAGAAGCGATCGAGGCCTTTACAAAAGCGTGTGAGTATATACCGGATCGTCCGGATGCGCTCTACGGGCTTGCCGTGGCACATGAAATGTGCGGCGAGTATGTGGTTGCAGCCGCTTATCTTACCCGGATACCGTCGGTTACACCCCGCGCGTACAATGTGAGCATTGACTACCGTGAGTCGGCATTGAAGTCATTTCTGCGACTTGAGCGGGTCAACGCGCGCCTTGACCGGGATGAAGAGACATGGCCTTTTCTCGAGCAGGCGAAGACGAGATTCGGCAACAGGCCCGAGCTGCAGAATATGCGGGCGCGTCTGCTTTTCAGACGCGGAAAACTCGTCGATTCACTGCATTGTTTCGAGGAGAGTCTCAACACTGCATCGCATGGCAATATCGACGCATTTCTCGGATTGTGCGCCATATATATAAAGGCGGGACGTGTTGAAGATGCGCAAAAGACAGTTGACAATATCTCACACGGATTTACCGATATCCCACGATATCATGCATTCAGAGAATTGATGAATGAACACAACGAAATGCAGCCCCCGGCCAGCCGGGTCGCGCGTGAGGATATCGATGCAGAGAAAGAGCTTTTAAGAGATGTGTACAAACTTATATAACCTGAATTGAGCGGATTTGTTCGCGAAACCTTATGCAATTCGCACTACTCTTATATTGTCGAAAAACATGAGACAAACAACAAGTGTGCCCCATGGTTTTCAAGAACACAATAGCAGCACAGTTCACCGCAGCTTTCATCAAAATAACCCCTCAATTCACGTATAAAAAAGCAGCAGTGTCATCTGCGTCAAAAAAATGGACAGATGTTTTCAGTTGTTATGAACCCCATAACTATTTACACAGGTGTTCCGCTTTCGTGCGAAGATTCAAAATACAGTTGTATGCATGCGCGTATGTTTGGAATCGAATGAGAATACCACAACCGCTCAATTTAAGAACATCCTGACCTGAACCACGGAGTGTGCTCACGGGACCTTTCGCGGAGTCATTCGTATTGTTCAGTCAGTAGTTAAAAGGAGGATCGTATGGCGATATCGCTCCAGGAAAACAGCACGATTCTTTTCCAGGGAGACAGCATCACTGACTGCAGGCGCAGAGAGCAGGGAGCAGGACGACTGGGATGCGGATATGTCTTCATGGCGGCGTCACGACTTATGGCCGCATTCCCCGAACTTTCTCTCAATTGCATAAACCGGGGAATAAGCGGTAACCGGATGAGTGATCTTGCGGCACGATGGCAGGAAGACGCTCTCGATATCGCGCCCGATATCGTTTCTATCCTGATAGGGATAAACGATACATGGCGCAGATACGATTCGAACGATCCCAGCCCTGTGGACACATATCGTGAAGCGTACCATGCAATACTCGAACAAATCGTACAACACTGTAATCCGCAGATTGTTTTGTGTGAGCCCTTTGTACTGCCATATCCGCAAGACCGTATTACATGGCGAGAGGACCTCGATCCGCGGATTCAGGTAGTGCGGTCTCTTGCGCGTGAGTTCAATGCCACACTTGTACCGTTTGACGCTATTCTGGCAGCCGCGAGTGTAAATGTCCCGCCGAGTTACTGGGCGGAAGACGGAGTCCATCCTACTGCTGCCGGTCATGCGCTTTTGGCTAATACGTGGCTGGAGTTTGCACTGGGGCGGGATTGAACCAGACCTGAACCGAGCGATATTGATCGCGAAATCGGCTGCCATCCGCACTGTGTGTGCATCCCCGGACAAATATGTACATCTCAGGCTGCGATGTGCTTAAGGATGCTTTTTCAGATAGAGAAACGTCTCTTTCAGGGGATCGAATATATCGAGCGCGCGGCGTATCTCTTCGCTGTTGAGTGATTCACAACGGGCATAACAGTAATCGTACAGAAGCAGCAGAGACTGGGAGATCTGATCCCGTCCTCTGAGTGAATGCTGCAGTTGCGCAAATATGTTCTGCGCGCGGTCGAGTACATAGCGTTTTTTGTCCGTCTCGCCGGTATCGAGCGCCTGGCGAAGAAATTCCGCCCCCTTTTCGTGCAGCATGCAGACCGCTTTGGAGGTGGACGCGGTCTTTATCTGCATGTCGCGATAATGCGCGGCGATATCCTGTGCGTGTGGCTTCGGCATAAGGTCAATACACCCTTACAACGCGAAAGTTACTGAAGCAGTGCCGACATGTGATTCGCGCTTATCGAGTTGAACCGTGCAAAAGCCTGGGTTCCGCTCTGCTGCAGCAGCCGGGACCGTACCAGATCGGACAGTCCCTGTGCCATATCCTGATCTCTGAGTACCGATTCCGCCGCCTGGGTGTTAATCTCCGCAACCTGCAGATTGTTTTGGGTCGACTCCAGCCGGTTCATCATGGCACCGGCCTCGGTACGCTGAGAATTGAGCTGCGAGAGCGCGTTATCCAGCGCAGGAAGCGCATTCTGTGCATCCGCTGCAGTTGCGATAGAGGTTCCTTCAACCCCGAGTGCATCTGCAGTCATATCGATTGCGGGCATATTCATAGTGTCACCCGCATTGGGGCCGGCCTGTATCTGTGCGTCACCGGCGGCAAGATCTTCTCCGGTCGCAACCTGCTGTGTATTGAATTGTGTGGCTTCTGCAGTGCGCGATATTTCCTGCGTAAGCTGCTGGTATTCGGTATCCAGCGAGGCACGCTGATCGTCGGTAAGTGTGTCGTTTTGTGCCTGCAAGGCAAGTTCTCGCTGACGCTGTATCATCGAGGTAATTTCACTGCCGCTGCCCTCGGCGATATTGAGTGCGCTGCCCGCATCGCTTACATTGCGTCCCGCCATTTTGAACCCGCGTATCTGTGTACGCAGCTGTTCCGAAATAGCAAGTCCGGCAGCGTCATCACTTGCACGATTGATTCGCTGCGCCGTGGAGAGCTGTGTCAATATTTTCTGTAGATTTTTACGCGTCTTGCGCAACGGTGATGCGGCAGGATTAACCGCAGAGAACGGCTTTATTCCGCCGGGCCCATTGAGTCTCATACAACACCTCCCTGGTTAGTGGTGTGTTACTAAACTTCTGCTTCCAACATCCCCTGTTATTATTATCGGCATAAATAAAAATAACTTTAGTCTTTTTTTCAATTTTACAAAAAAACACGATTTTTCCAATTTTTTGTAAGATGTATCGTTGTTCAGGTATCTCACCACGTGCGTGAACTATTTTTTTTCTATAGTCTTCATCCGCTGGCTGTATGTAAAGAGGACTTTTATTCATCACCCGCAGATTGCTCGCGGAGATAGTATCTCAAACTGGAATAAAAAATGACGAATACAATAACCGGTACACGATCGAATAGCGGCGTTACGTTTTTCGGTTCCAGGGATTGGCAAAGGATTCTAAGAAAATGGTATCCTGGAAGCATGATAGCGATTGTAATTTTGTGTTGGACACTGTCCCCTTTCCGGGGCGATGCATCTGAATTCATATCAAAGAAAGAGTTTGTACAAAGCCGTCTGCCCGACGGACAAACTTTTAAAATGAAAACCATAGTACTCGACAGCGCAAAACAGGCGGTACTTGCAAATACATGGGAGCTTTCAACTATGCCGCAGAAAATTACTTATATTTTCACACGGGACAGTACCGGTGCATTAACCGGTGCGGTCACTTTTATAACAACCTACGGCATTGGGCATAACGATGCACATAAGGTAGCGGTTGCACTGGATACCGATGGCGCTGTTGCAGACGTTGTACTTATGGAACGTACCAGCCGATACCATGATATGGTTTCGCGCAGATCGTTTCTCGCACAGTTTTCACGTTCCGGAGCGAAAAAACTGCATTCCGATACACATGGTATATCGGCGGTCTCCGGTGCAACAGAGTCTTCCCGGGCCGTTATCGAGGCAGTACGAGCTGCCGTCGCAGTATATCGGGAATTTTTGGCCTCTGAATGAACATATAACACTCATACTACGATTGAACAATGCTATAATAAGGAGCATACTCATGCAACGAACCATTTTTTGTACCATACTGATATCCATGCTCTTTGGAGCAGGGATTTCGAATGCACAGGTCGATATTTCCGCAGTGACTCATACGTATAACGGTCAATATGCCCCCGATCATGTTGCTGCTATATGGATAGAGGATAGCACAGGTAATTACGTGACTACACTCAAAATGTGGGGAGAGGTCTTCTGGTATATGCTTAGTGAATGGTGGCAGTCTTCATCAGGAGTGTATGATTATGATGCGGTAACTGCCGCAACTCGTAGTGTGCACGGGGAATTGAGTGCACAATGGGATTGTACCGGACCAAACGGAGAGAAAGTGGAAAAAGGCATATACAGATTTTTGATTGAATTCACCGAGTCGAATTCACAAGTGATTTCAGGGGAAATCGATCTGCGTGGTGGCGCGGATACGGTATCGGTAGATGATACGCAGTATTTTTCAGATGTGCAGGCAGTTTATCTACCCGCTTCTGATGCAGAAATCCCGATCAGCGGCCGGAATCCTGCCATGATCCCTTTGCGGTATAAAATGCGGGGGCGGAAAATATTTCTCTTCCCCGGCCAAAAAGGTATGGAAATAATTTCTGCCAGGCTGCATTCATTGAAAGGAGGGGGCATCGCCACGTCTGAAAGCAACACATCCCACGGTTCATATGCCTCGATAATTGATATCCCCGGCTATGCTGCGGGGGTATATCTGGTATCCGTGAATACGCGCAGAGAAACCGGTACCGAAACACGTCACTCATTTCGCTTGTTTCTCAGGGACTGAATTGTATCCTTGCAGAACGAGTTCGTACACCAGACAATAGTTCGGTATGAATTGTTTCAGGTAAAACTAAGGATTTTTTATGAGTTACTGCGGCGATGTACACTATGCTTCGCATGCAGAGTACAGGCGTATTCTGTATAGTGCGTTGTGTGCAATTTATGTAATGGCGATGGCGGTAGCCGGTTATTCTTCGTCCCACAGCGACACACTCTCTTTGGCGTCCGATACGAGCATCGACAAATCAGATGAGTATGAACAGGAACGGGTAATAACACTCGAAGATATCGAAGAAGAACCGCTCGACACTGTCAGCAGCTCCGACAGACGACAACCGCGTCATCGGAATATAAAAAGGGTAGAAGAACGCAGGGTACGAATACATATTATGGCGGATCTGACAATCGGTTATTTCATGGGAAACCGCGATACCATGTATAATGGCGATTCGATTTCTCAGATATACGATTCCTCTCAGCTCGCATTTTCTTCCGATCACCACCATGTGCTCATTTCAGCCCATACACCATCGAACGTATTTGCCACATTCGAAGTGGTAAGCCGTGCATTCTGGGAAGTCGGCTATAAAACCGGTCTTTTTTCCGCGAAATTCGGTAAACTCCCCATACCGTGGGGGCATATGCATTATCATCATATTTTCGGCGGGCTCGTAGAAAAACCGGCGTACAAGGGGGCGGGCACGTCTATGCTCGTACCCGGCGACTGGGCAGAATATGGCATAGGGATCGATGGTATCTTAATGGATACGTATCCTTTTTTATTGAAGACCAATGTGACCGTTACAAACGGTTTGAGGATTTATCCCAATGCGTTTATAGCCGATACCACGATCGACTTTGGCCGTGCGGTTTCCCAGCATTTGGATAACAACCTCGATAAAGCGATTGGGTTGCGGGTGAGTTCGCGGTTCTATTCCGCATATTCTCTCAGTGGGTCTTTCTATACGTCAAAGATCGCTGAAGACAATATCGTGAAGGATGCAACGCTGTTTCATGGTGATCGTGTGTATGCGGGAGAGATTGATGCTGCCGCTTCATATAATTCCATGCCGTGGGCAGCGGCTAGAAACCTGGAGGTAAAAGCCGGTGTGGCGCTGCTGCGTGCGCAGAGCGAAAGCAATGTCCCTCTTCATTATCAGGGGGCCGGGTTTTTAGAGGCGAATTATCGAGTACTACCCGATATGGTACGCATTCAAGGACGATTCGGTCTATATGATGATAATACTGCGTATGTTACATCGCGGGATCTGCACAATTATACTGTTGCGGTGTATTATTCACCCTTTGATAATATCGAGATTACCGCGAGATATATATGGAGTACGGAAAGGGAACAAAAGCGAGAGAACAATCTCTTCAGGGTGCGTTTTTTTGCGAGGATATAGTATTTTATGGTCGATAGCAGGCATCCATTCGATGTCTGTGCAATACCTTTATGACAGCAGCTATGTCCAATACTGTAACAGAATGTTTGTGGTGTGTGGATATGCACAAATGGTACGTCTGTGGGTTGACTATGACTGTCCAATAATGCATAATTACATACTGCAATACACACCCGATTGACGATATCCCTTTACCGACGGAATGCATATAGATGGGAGGGATGGGGGAGTTGCCGCAGCTTGAAATAATATCAAGAATTTACATGTTGCCCGATCAGCACACGGAGGGATAGATGGCGATAAAGGTTGACGAAGTAAAGAAACGACTGAGCGCACTGCTCAATGACGAAGGGCTTGTTGACGAGTATCTGCGGCGGTTTGGTCCGCAGATGGACATCAAAAATATCAAGACGCTGAAGCAGGAAAAAGCGAACAATATGCGTACAGGAGAGGAAGGCAAGGGTGAGGATCCCGTTTTTGAGACACAGCTTATCTGTCCGGTATGCAATAAAAAAAATATCGTCTACCATCAGCTCAAATCGAAGACCCAGAAGATCACACAGAATCTATTTCTTGTGCCTCACTACGAAGGACTTTCCGGGTATAAAACGGTCGATTACAATTTTCTCGCGGTGAGTGTATGCCCGCGGTGTCTTTTCGCATCCGCCGATAAAAAGGATTTTATCCGTACCGACAACATGTCCGGCAGGGAACATAAAAGTAACGTGGCCACAAACGTTATCATGACGCTTCAGGAGAAGATCGGAGAACGGAAAGCGATACTCAAATCGATTTCCAACTACCAGGAGTATTTTCAGCGTCCACGCACCTCGGAGGCGGCAATAGCGAGCTATCGTCTCGCAAATGCAAAAGCGGATGTGGAAGCGCTCTTTGACCAGCCGTATGCGTATTACAAGATGGGGTTTTCCACCCTCAAAATAGCCCAGATTAAAAAGGACGGCGGCCAGTCCAACGAACAGGAGCTGCAGCAGGCCCTTAAATATATGGAAGAGGCCTTTACACGTTCAAACTGTCCGGCCGAAGAGATCGAAATGCAGGTTATCTATACCGTCATTGCACTTTACCTGCGCCTGGAGAATCAGAAAAAAGCACACGCCTTTCTTTCGGTGTTCGACAATATCCTCAATGATCGCAAGGCAGAAATGAAAGAGAAGCCCGGTCTGACCACCACCGTGATCGATAAATGGCGGGACAGGGCACGAAGAATCTGGGAAGACCGCGATGAGCCCAACCTCTTCGAAGGTGTATAGGCAGGGGCGAACCGCACCCGTTTTTGTACATACAATCGCTCAGCTCGCATTGATATATCCGCCGCCGAGAACCGTGTCGCCATCGTACAATACGACCGACTGACCGGGGGTAATCGCCCGTTGACTCCTGTCGAACTGCAGGGTAAGCGTATTCCCGTACATGCGGCATGATGCGGGGGCAGGGGTATGGGCATATCTGATCTTTGCGTACACCTGTTCAGGCACGTGGTCGCACAACAGGTTGATATGCGAGGCGGTGAGTTCGCGGGAGTACAGTTCCTGTTTGTTTCCAACCACAATGGTATTGGTCCCGGAATCGATTCGTATGACGTACAGCGGATATCCCATGGCGATGCCGAGTCCTTTGCGCTGGCCGATGGTATAGTGGATAATTCCGTTGTGTCTGCCGAGTACCGTGCCTCTGGAGTCGACGATCGGGCCTGGAGCGGATGATATACCGCTTGAATTGAGAAACGCGCGGTAGTCGTTGTGCGGAATAAAGCAGATATCCTGGCTTTCGTGCGAATAAACCACCGGTATGTGGTTGTAGCTGATCAGGGTTCGAAGGTACTCCTTTGTGTAGGTGGCGAGCGGAAATAGTACATGGCGCAGCGTATCACGCGGTACACGGTACAAAAAATAGGTCTGATCCTTTTTGCTATCCACCGGCTTTTGCAGAAAAACCACCCCTTGATTTTCTTTAAGCGCGGCATAATGCCCCGTTGCAATGTAGTCATAGCCGCGTTTTTGTGCTTCATTGAGCAGCCGGGGGAATTTCAGCGTTTCGTTGCACATCACGCATGGATTGGGGGTTTTACCTTTTCGATACAGTGAGGTAAATCTCGATATGACATTACGATTCAGTTGAGTGCTGCATTTTACGGTATGGTGGGGAATTCCGAGGTAGTCACAGACGTGACGGGCGGCATGAGGGGCCGCAATGGTGGCACCTTCGGGGGTATGCACCATTCCGTATTCACCCAGATCCATGGTTATACCGGCGATATCGTGTCCCTGCTGCTGCAAAAGGAAGGCGGCGGCGCATGAGTCAATCCCGCCGCTCATCGCCACCATAATTCGTTTTGTATCTTTCTTTAATGCCATGCCATAATTCACATATCGATTACTCTGTGTAAAAAAAATACATTATGGGGTATGCGTATCCCTTGGCTGGCGCATGTTTTATACGGTACAAATGCGTCAGCCCTTATGTGCGAAGCACTGCAGCGAGGCGGTACAAAGCGCATCGTTTTTACAGAAAAAACCTTTTGTGTGAATCAACCCGTGCCTGATTCGCTGATTATCCCCTCTGACTCCTGTTGAATCACGATTCACATGTAATCGATCGCTTTTTCGATGTCAAGTATCATGGCGACTCTACCGTCGCCGGTAATCGCCGCACCGGAAAAAATCGGGGCATGCTGCTGCAGGCCGTGTATGGGTTTTTCGACGATCTGCTGCATCCCCAGAATTTCGTCGACGCCGATTGCGTACTGCGTACTTTTGTAGGTCACCGTGATTACGGTGGCGCTGTCGGGCGCTTCGCCCGTGGATTCGGTATGACACAGGGTCGTGAGATGCGCATACGGAATGACAAGATCGCGCCGTTTGACGGTCGTACCTTTGCCGGCGATACGGTTGAAGTGTTCGGTTTGTGCCTGAAACGATTCGTTGATATGTTCAATAGGGATTATGTATTTGTCGTCACGGGCGCGCACGAGGAAACCGTTTATAATTTGTGTGCCCACATTGCGCGGAAGGCTTACGGTAAAGGTACTTCCTTCTCCGGCAGAGGAGGTGACCGATATTTTTCCTTTGGCACCTTCGATGTTCTGCTTGACAACATCCATCCCCACACCCCGTCCCGAAATATCTGATACCTTTTCGGCGGTCGAAAACCCGGAACTGAACAACACATCGACCACCGCGTCATTGGTGATCGATTTATTACGCTCAAGCAGGCCCTGTGCGACCGCTTTTTCCCGGATTTTTTCATAATTGAGTCCGGCGCCGTCATCCTGTATCGAGAGCTCGAGCGCGTCTTCTGTCTCACGGGCGGTAATGGTAATGGTTCCTGCACGTGATTTGCCCGATGATTCTCTCGTATCGGCGTTTTCTATGCCGTGATCGGCTGCATTGCGCACCAGGTGCACAAAAGGCGCTTCGAGGGTTTCGATATAACTTTTATCAATCTGCAGATCTTCGCCGTGAATCTCCACTTCGATCTCTTTGCCGGCAGAAGAGGCGATATCCCGCACTATGCGCGGTGCTTTCTGGACAATCGTTTTGATAGGGACTTTTCGTATTCCCATAATGCTTTTTTGCAGGTCGTCCGAAAGTGTGACAAACGATTCATTGATCCGTTTGAATTCCCTCCCGATCGTGTTTTTGTCCGAGTCGTCCCAGAAGCGTTTTTGCAGATAGTCGAACATCTCGCGCACCACGATCAGTTCGCCGACGTATTCCAGGAATTTGTCGATGCTTTCCTCAGCAACCCGCATCGTTTTAATCGTATGAGTTTTTGCCGGCTCTTTTGTATCGCTTGTGCCGGTCTCGGGCGATGCGTCGCCTTCCGAATCCGGTTTCTGGGGTTGCCTACCCGTACTGTCCTGAAAGGGGTCGAGTTTAAGCAGATCGGCAAGATTGTCGGCGAGAAGCTCCTGCAGCAGCGAATCGAATCCGACGGTGTTTACCATGGTGTTGTAGTTGTCAAGCGCCTGGTCGAGGATCGATTGCGACGCGGTATCGTCGACAAGACCCTTGATTTCCTCGAGGAGTTCGCCGACACGTGTTGATTTTTCCGGGGGCAGGTATTTGTCGAATTCCGAATCGAGCAGCTGTTGCAGTTCGGTAACCTGGCCGGGCAGCGAAGAGGCGGCCTCGTTGTGTGCGGCATCCTGATCCGTGGCGACGCTATCCTCTTTTTGTGAACCGGCGCTTGAAGACTCATTCGCATGGTGCAGAATGTCGGCAACAGAGGCGAGGACATTGCCGACGGATGCGTCCATCTCCCGTGTTTTTTCCACCAGGGGCGTGAGTTTTTCAAGTGACTGTGCAATCGCAGTCTGCATGACACTTTCAGGAGAAGCCTGATATGCCTGCTGTATCTGCTGCAGCAGCCGGTCGTATTCTTCGGGATCCGCTACTTCAGGTTGCTGTTCCCGCACGCCGGAAAGCATCGCGGCAAGGTAATCGATACAGCGAAGCAGCAGGGAGATCGTCTCTTTGTCGGCCACAAAGATTCCCTGACGGAGTTTGTCCAGAAGGGTCTCCATCTCATGTGCGAATGTTTTCACCTTCATCAGGCCGAAGTAGGCCGCATTCCCCTTGAGTGAATGCACAGGCCTGAAAATCCCCTGAAGAATAGTGGTGTCGGAGGGGTCTTTTTCCAGCTCTACGAAAAGATTGCTCGCCGTACTGAGCGATTCTTCCGATTCATCGATGAATTCGGCAATAAGGGCCGGATCGATGCTGTTTTCCTGGTCAGCCATGATGTTATGCCTTGTTGTCCGGTTTCATTGCGATAAGTTTTTTGAAAATCGCCTCCCATTTGTCGAGGCATTCGCACGCATTTTTCAACGCATCGTCGAGCGGGTCGAATGATTCGAACGGCTTGAATACGCAGGTATCCGCCCCGTGTCGCATGCACGCAAGGGCGTTTTCAAGCGTAACATGGCCCGTCATCATTATTACACGTATCATAGGGTATTGTATGCGCACATGACGAAGGAGATCGACACCGTCCATACCGGGCATGACGATATCGCTTATCAGGATATCGAACCTGGTATGTTCCAGATGCCGCAGCGCATCGTTGCCGTCCTGCGCTTCGGTGACGTTGAACCCCCGGGGGGAAAGATGTGTCTCGAGCGTCTCTCTGATATGTGGTTCATCATCCGCAACAAGAATGTGTCTGCTCATGATGCCGCCTCCTTTCGCGGAAGTGATATGGAGAAACGGGCACCGCCCTGATCCCGGTTTTCCGCGGTTATGGTTCCGTGGTGATCCTCGATGATCCCTTTTGTGATTGAAAGACCGAGTCCGGTACCCACGTCTTTTGGTTTTGTGGTATAAAACGCGTCCCACATTTTTTTAAGCGAATCTTCGGGAATGCCGGGACCGCTGTCCTCCACCACGAGGTTAACGGTTTCGGAATCGGAAGATGCCCGGATATAGAGGTCGCCGTTGCCCTGTGTCTCTATCGCGTCGGTTGCATTGATAAAGAGGTTTACGAGTACCTGTTCCAGACGATGCCGATTGCCGATGATTACAGGCATATCGTCCGGTATTTCGTTGTGTACCGTCACGTGATATTTCAATCTGTTCTGACACAGTCGCAGCGCTTCGTCTATGCATGTCGCGAGGCTGCATTCGTTTTTGCCTTCTTCTTCTTTTCTGGCGTATGCTTTGAGTGACGAAATGATACCGTTTATTCTCTGTGTGCCGTCGATCATGTTTTCGATCATTTTTGGTATTTTTTTAGCGGCATAGTCGACTTTCGAGTCATCCCCGGCATGCCGGTTCAAAAACGGGGAAATGTCCTCCCAGAGCTGGGAAATAAGGTTGGCTCCCGAAAGCGTGTAGGTGAGCGGGTTGTTGATTTCGTGTGCAATACCAGCCGAGAGCGTACCGAGTGTGGCAAGGCGTTCCGCATGCACGAGCTCTTTTGCGCGCTGCTGTGCCAGCTGCTCCATCTCGTTTGCGTATCGTGCATTTTCCCGCCTGATACGTGAAAGCGTGATGTGCGTGTTGACACGTGCGTGAAGCTCTTCATGTTCAAAGGGCTTGCTGATATAATCAACACCGCCGACTTCGAATCCCCGGATTTTGCTTTCGGTATCATCGAGTGCAGAGAGAAAAAGGACCGGTATTTCACGCGTACTTTCGTCCTTTTTGAGGCGTGTGCATGTTTCGAATCCGTCCATATCAGGCATCATGATATCGAGAAGAATCAGTTCCGGTTTTGCCTCGCGTGCGATATCGATGGCACGTGTACCGTTTTTTGCAAAAAGCACCTTGTACGAGGCATTTTTTAAATGTGCCGAAAGAATCGTGAGATTAGAGGGATTGTCATCGACGATGAGTACCGGGATTTGCTGATTGGGCTCCATCAGTCGTGCTCCTTTACAGTTGAAAAATATGAAATGATATTGTTCAATTCTGTTTCGAGTTCGGTTTCATTAAAATTTCGTGCCAGCTCCGCGATATGTGCCATATATCGACTGCCGCATTCATTGTTACCCGGTTTATAACCATCGCACATGTCAATAATTGCGTCCATGTCGCCGATTTTCCAGGCATGCATCAATGCATCAAAAGTGTTGTTATCAATCTGTTGCGAGATCGGTGTGTAGTCGAACCCTTCAGATGCGGGATTGGTGTGGGTTGAGTCCTTTAGATATACTCTGTATTCCTGTTCAAAGTGTGTACACATCTCTTTAAGGCGGGTACAATTTTTTCGGGCCTGTTCGAAACGGGATTCCCGCAGATTTTGTTCAAGGGTGGTCGCGCTGTCGGCAATGGGCCGGATACCGATATTGCCGGCACTCCCTTTCAGGTTGTGTGCATACTGCATCCCATCCTCTGCACGGGAGTCGGAAATCGCGTTGTCGAGTTCGGTCAGCACCCGCTGCAACTGTAGGTAAAACTGTTGTAGCAGATGGTGCATTTCTTTTTCTTCGATACCGTGAAGCGTGCAGAGATCGGCAACAGAGGGAAACTGCTTGCCGGTTTTGTTCGATTGCGGCTTTACAGTCCCGTTTTTCGTTTTATCAGCTGTGGGCGGATGATAGTCCGGGATCCAGTAGCTGAGTTTCCCGATGAGCTGGCTCTGATCAATCGGTTTGGCGAGATAATCGTCCATACCCGCCTTTATGCACGCATCTTTGTCCTGCTCCAGCGCGTTGGCCGTAAGTGCGATAATCGGCACGTGTGCACCGCCTTCTTCTTTTTCCTTCACCCGTATTCTTCTCGTGGCGGTATATCCGTCCATTACCGGCATTTGACAATCCATAATCACCGCATCGTATCGTCTGCTGCTGCAGGCTTCCAGAGCCTGCTGTCCGTTCTGAGCCGAATCACAGCGGATTCCCGCCTTTTTGAGCATGATAGCGACCATGGTCTGATTCATCACGCTGTCTTCAACTACCAGAACCCTGGTATGATGACGCGTTTCTTCGATGGAATGCGTGGTGATTACCTGGTTTTCATACGTGTCTGTCTCTTTGGATGGAGCGAGCGTGAGGGCAATGGTATCGTGCAGAATATCCCGGGGGATATAGCCCGTAAGATAGGCACAATAGCCGTGTCGTTTACACCGGGCGGCATCACCCGGAACACCGCGTGGAGTAATAAACAAAAGTGTAAGCGTGGGGTAATGAAGCAGTGCATGGTCTGCGAAATTGAGTGCTTTCTGCAGATTCTCGGTCACCACGAGTATACATGGTTTTGTATGATCGCTGAGATGGTTTTTTACGTACATGAGTGCCGAAGAGAGCATATCGAACGAAACCGCCGTTATCTCGAGCTGTGAGAGCAGATGTACACAATGTGTCCGCAGATCTCTGTGATCGCCCGCAACAATGCCGGTGACGCCATGCAGTGTACGATTGTCTTTTTCACTATCAGGCACGGCCTCGGTTTTTTCCGCTGCAGCCACTGTAGACAGTGTAAACCAGAATGTAGATCCCTTGTCCGGTTTACTGTGCACACCTGTCCTGCCGCCCATCATATGAACGAGCTTTTTGACAATGGAGAGGCCGAGGCCGGTACCTCCATAGTGTTTTGTGGTAGATGCATCCACTTGAGAAAACGAATCGAATAGTTCCTCCTGCTTTTGCTCGGGGATACCAATGCCCGTATCGGTAACCTCGCTGTAAATTACCAGTTCGTTCGCGTTGCGTTTCTGCAGCGATACGGTGATGCTGACAAAGCCCTCATGCGTGAATTTGATCGCATTGCTCAGCAAATTGAGATAAATCTGCTTGACCCGGCCGGGATCACCGTACAGGAACGTGGGTATCGCGGAGTCGACGGTGACCGCACATTCGAGATTTTTCTCTTCCGCCTGGGGACGCAGCATTTCGGTACATTTATTTATTGTGTGACGCAGATCGAACGAGGTGTGCTCAAGCTGCATTTTTCCCGACTCGATCTTGGTGAGGTCGAGGATGTCGCCGATAAGTGTCTTTAGACTGCTGGCACAGGTACGGATATGATCGAGGTAGTTCTTTTGTTCCGTATTGAGTCCGGTTTTTTCCATAATCGAGAGGAATCCGGTAATACCGTTAAGCGGCGTGCGGATTTCGTGTGACATATTGGCAAGAAACCGGCTTTTTGCCTCATTGGCCGTTTCGGCTTCCTGACGTGCCTGTGAAAGCTGGCCGGAAAGCTTTTTCTCGTTTTCAAGTGTCTCTATCATTGCACTGTTTAGCTCTTCCGCCTCTTTTTTTGCTTTTTCCAGGCGTAATTCGTTTTTTTTACGATCGGTAATGTCAAGCAGTCCCATGAGGACAAACCACTTGTCTTCGATATGAAGCCGGGCGGTTGAGACGAGGAAGTAATAGGTTTCGGTAGTTTTGCTGGTGTGTACGCTAAGGGAGGCTTCCACAAGCTGGTGCCGTCTGTCGTTGTTGAGCGTATCCAGTGCGGTTTTGCGAATGGTACATTCTTTGCACGCCTCCGAAAATCCACATCCACGGGGATCGTCGAGATGGTGAATACACCGAAGTGCCTCTCCGGCGCGAAGGCCGGTTACGTTTGTTTTCGTGTTTCCGGTAAGTTGCAGTCCGAGTTCGTTTATATGGTGTATTCTGCGGTCCTTATCCACCAGCAGTGTGGTAAGAGGAAAGTCGTTGAAAATTGCTTCAAAGGCGTACTCTTTGTTTTGAAGTTCACGCTGAGCGTGGCGTTGTTTGGTGACATCATTGCAGATACAATGCGTCTGCTCTACCGATCCGTCGGCAGCGTACATGACACGTCCGTGAAATTCGGCAATAATGGTTCGACCCGATGTATGAACCATCTGTAAGTCTGTATCTGAAATCGTGCCGTGCGCCTTGAAATCCTTGAAGATTCCGGGAAACCGTTTCCGGCTCTCCGCGGTCAGCAGGGAGGAAAATTGGGTGCCAAGTATTTTTTGTCGTGAATAACCCGTTATGGCGCACCAGGCGTCGTTGACCTCTGTGATGCGCCCCTGTGCATCCAGGCTCTGATACCCCAGGGGGGCGTTTTCGTACAGAAGACGGAATTTTTTTTCACGTTCATATATTTTTTTATCGAGTCTGCTTTTGTAAAGCGCCAGCTCGATGTTGCTTCGCAGCTCTTTTTCCTGAAACGGTTTTACGACAAATCCGAAGGGTTCGGTCACTTTCGCTCTGCGAAGGGTCTCTTCATCGGTGTAGGCGGATGCGAAAATGACCGGTATATGGTATTCGTTTTTTATCCGTTGCGCTGCCGCGATACCGTCGGTCGCTCCTTTGAGCATGATATCCATAAGCACAAGATCGGGTGAATGAGTCTCTACCAGTCTGAGGGCGGTATCCGCATCGGAGGCGGGACCGATCACTTCGTAGCCGAGGTTTTCGAGACTCTTTCGCAGATCCATCGCGATTATGGCGGAGTCCTCAACTATGCATATGGAATCACTCACCGGCTGCATCCTTTCGTTTACGACAAAAACTCACTGCACGAAATAGTGAATGTGGTCCCCTGTTCGCGGCAGATATCGAGTGTTCCGCCAAGCTGTGCAACGAGTGTGGTGATAAGCTGCATTCCGAGTGTCTCACACTCCTGAGGGTTGATATGAATCGGCAGGCCGCAGCCGTTATCATGATACGTCAGCACGTAGCCCTTGGCCTTTTTTTTCCCTTTAATTGAAATTTTTCCCTGCTGTGTTTCGTCGAACGCGTGTTTGAGCGAATTGGTCATGAGTTCGTTGATAATAAGACCGCAGGGTATTATGGAATCGATTTTCACCTGAAGATCGTCGATATGCATATGCAGTGTTATGCGTCCGGGGTTGACACCTAAGGACTGAAATAAATAGGTGCTGAGGCTGTAAAGATACTCCTTGAAATCGACACGTTCGATGTCATCCGACTGGTAAAGCTTTTCATGCACCAGCGAAATTGTCTTGACACGGTGCTGACTTTCCCTGAACTTGGCGAGTGTGCCGGGGTCCTTAATGTTTTCGGACTGCAGATTGAGCAGGCTTGAAATGACCTGCATGTTGTTCTTTACCCGATGGTGAATTTCTTTGAGAAGCGTCTCCTTCTCCTCCAGTGATTGCTGCAGTTGCGTTTCGGTGCGTTTTTTGGAACTTTCGTCGGTAAATACCAGTATCACTTCACCCCCGGAAAGCCGGTAGGCATAATAGTAACGCCAGCCGCATACACATTCGTTTTCATAGTATCGGGTAGGTATTTCACGGGGAGACCCCGTCTCATATACCTCCCGCAATACCGGAAGCAATTGTTTTTTTAGCCGGCATGAACAGGATTCGTTTATCCGCATGTTGGTATGAATATCTTTGCGTGTACCGCTGATTCGTTCCGCTGCCTGATTCATGTCGACGATTTTGAAATCGTTGTTTTCATGTTCGAATACGACCACTCCGCTGTGAATATGTTCGAAAAGACCGCGATAGCGTTCTTCGCTCTCTTTCAGCCTTTTTTGATACCGCTTCGCTTCGGTGATGTCGGTCAGTACGCCGAAGCTCCCGGTTACATTATTATTGGCATCTTTCAGTGAACGTGAAGAAACGAGGG
>CAZPUS010000009.1:29186-39255 GCA_964589825.1 uncultured Fibrobacterota bacterium
TCTTCCGTATAGGCGGTTACGTATATAACGGGAATATCGAATCTCTTTTTTATTTCCAGGGCCGCTTCGATGCCGTCCTTTGCACCGGGCATTTTTATATCCATAAGCACGCAGTCGGGACGGTGGTGTTCCACCTTTTCGATGGCGGCGTTTGCCCAGTAGGCGACATCGCAGATCTCATACCCCATATGCATCAGCATATTTTTGAGATCTCCCGCCTCTATGGCTTCATCTTCCGCAATGATGATTCGCGCGGGACTCACGCGCGGTGTTGCAACAGGAGTGGTGGACATATCACGGTCCTTTGCAGAATGCGCATACATGGCATATACCTTTTTTTATATCGTTAACCGACGATGCGGTATAGTATCGGTATGAGTGTCGAATCCGTCGATACCGGAGTATGTTGTTGTCCGTTTTTTATTCGCGGGTTGCATAATCGAGCGCCTGACGGGCAATGGTATCGATAGGGAGCACATCGTCAACCCCGCCTTTTTTTACCGCTTCGCCGGGCATTCCCCACACCACCGATGTTTTTTCATCCTGCGCAATCGTGGGACTTCCCGCTTCGTGCATGGTGCGAAGTCCGTCGGCACCGTCCGCACCCATACCGGTGAGTATTATTCCCACTGCATTGGCGCCCACATATTGGGCCACCGAATTGAACATCACTTCCACACTGGGGCGCTGATGGTGTACCGGTGCACCGGTAGTAAGTTCGACATAGTAGCGGGCACCGCTTCGGCGCACCACCATGTGGTAGTTTCCGGGAGCGATAAGCGCGGTGCCGGGAACTACACGGTCATTGGTTTGCGCCTCTTTTACCGATATACGGCAGATGCTGTCCAGCCGCTGGGAAAACGAAGTGGTGAATTTTTCCGGCATGTGCTGCACAATCACGATACCGGGCGCATTACTCGGCATGGCGGTCAGCACGGTCTCGATCGCAACGGTACCGCCGGTGGAGGCGCCTATGGCGATTATCTTTTCTGTGGTTTTTTTGAGTGCGGAGGGTGCGCTCGCGGTTGCGTGCTCTCTTTTTTTCTTTGCATCGGCGAGTTTTGAAAAATCGACCAGCGCGGCGGCACGTACCTGCTGTGTCAATATCGCACTGATGTCACCCACGGTGTAGGCGCCTCCCGGCTTGGTAATCACGTCGACCGCGCCGATATCGAGCGCTTCCATCGCCATTTCGCCGCCTTCGGGGGTCAGCGAACTCACGATAATGGTCGGAATGGGGTAGTGGTGCATGATTTTGCGCAAAAAGGTGAGCCCGTCCATGCGCGGCATTTCGATATCGAGGGTCATGACATCGGGACGATACTGCAGTATTTTATCGCGCGCGATATAGGGATCGGGTGCGGTCGCGACTACCTCGATGTCGGAGGCTTTATTCAGCTCTTTGCTGAGCACCTGACGGACAATTGCGGAATCATCGACTATCAGAACTTTTACCATCTGCTCTCCTTTTAAATCGTAGCCAAAAAGGTGCGCTTATCCCTCCACATGGATCACGAACAGGAGCGGATGTTCCTCTGCCTCGAGCCATACCGGAATTCCCTCATCGATATCGCGTGCAGGATCGACGTGAGATAACTCCTCCGGGATACCGAGTTCGAACACTTTTGCAGATCCGTACACCTCGGTAAGGTAGTTACCCACCACCATGTTGAGCAGCTCCTTTAGTGCATCTATCCCTTTACTTTCGGCATAGGGATCGTCGATATCGATACCAAGCATATTCGCCGCCGCAAAACGCATGAATCCGGCATCGGCCCATAAATGGACCGTTCCGCTCGGATTCCCGCTGAATCGAAGCGCAACCGCACGGCATTCCCAAGAGGAAAGCTGCGGCTTGTCCGATTCCTCGAGCTCTTCGGTAAAAATAAATGCCGCGTCTTCCAGTACCTGTTCGATGACCTGATGTGCCTGCGCGGTCGCGTCGGTGTTACTCATTCCAGCCTCCCAGTGTGGAAATTATTATATCGCGTATTTTTTCGGGGGTAAAAGGTTTGCGTATGTAGCCCTTTATCCCTTTTTTGGAGAGTTGGTCCATTCTGGTTTTGCTCCCTTCGGTGCTGATAATGACGATCGGAATGTCGCGCAGTTCCGCATCCGCCATCATCGCATCGATCAGCTCGATCCCGTTTTTATGGGGCATGTGTATGTCGGTAAACACGATATCGACCCAGTTCTCTTCGAGCTTTTCGAGGGCGTCGTTGCCGTTTTGGGCATGCAGGACCTCGTCTACAGGTAGCTGGGTCATTTCAAGGGTGCGGTGCAGCATTGCGCGGATCGTCTCAGAATCGTCTACTATCAATATGGAATAAGCCACGACGTCCTCCTGTTATTTCGTAAATGATTCCAAAAGGGTGGTATATCTGGTGGCCGTACCGGCACACAGTTTTTCAAAGTCCTCTTTTTTCAATCCGAGCCGTTCCGCGGTCTCGTATTCCAGTGTAACCCGCATTCCTTCACTGCCGATACCCACGCCGATACATTTTGCGGTGATATTGGCGATACGCACACTGTCGGTTACCAGACCGGCGGTTTCCACTGTGTCGTGATGTTTCTGTATCGCCTCGACAATAGCGGCCGGAAGCCCCCATCTTCTGCACAACGCGGCGCCGATATCGGCATGCGAATATCCCAGTATCTCGCGCTCCGCATCCGCCCATGCACACGGGCCGTCGCACGAACGCGCTATTATCCGCTCGATTTCTTTTTTGTCCGCCTCTCGCGAAATGAGCAGCTTTCCAATATCGTGCAGCAGCGCGGCGGAAAACGAAAGCCCGCTGATACTGGCATCCACGAATCCGTTCAGAAGCTCGGATGCGCAGGCTGCGCACACGCTGTGGTGCCACAGTTCCTGTTCTTCATATCCATAGGAGGTGAGGGAAGCCGCCATGTTCTGTTTTACGTGTGTTGCGATTACCCGTTCAAGTATGCGTGCGCCTCCCAGACGGATCACCGCCTGCCGTACCGTATCGATTCTTCGGGACGATGCGGACATTACCGAATTGGCCAGTCGCAGCACGTCGGCGGTCAGTGCCTGATCGTACGCGATCACCGATACCGCGTCCTGCACCGAACTTTTTTCGTCTCCCACCACTTTGGCAAGTCGTACGACGGTAGGAGAAAGCGGGGCGAGATCGGTCGTCTCATCGATTATATTGTCGATCGGTTTCATAGATCCTTCCTTTGTCCGTGACTGGTAATCCATACATCACCGGATTCCATGTCCAGGTAGAGGGTACGCGGTTTATGACCGCCCACATCTTCGGCATCGATCATATAATTGTTTTTCCAGAACATCTTTCTGGCTATAACCGCATTGCGTTTCCCGATATCGAAATAATCTTTGTGTGCAAATACCTGGGCCCCTCCGGCCATAATGATTCTGAGATTCTTTTTTGTGGCCCCGCATTTATATGCTTCTCCAAAAAGCAGCGGAATGCCGGTGTCACCGAACATACACGGTTTTTTGTCCGCTTTTTCCTTGTCGACTTTTGATTGTGGAAGCATATAGTGCAGTATACCGCCGACAACGGCATGCGGATCATATATGGCAATACCTATGCAGGAGCCGAGTGCATGCGTGACGATAAGATCCTCGCTGCTGCAGGAGATATGCATTTCAGAGACACCTACGGTATATTTCATTGTATACCTTTCAGTCAGGTAATCGTATTGATGAATATCAGGAATTCAGCTTTTCTTGGAGCGCTTCGGGCGTAAACGGCTTGACAAGATAATTGTTGGCTCCCGCTTTGAGCGCCTCCACCACTTTCGATTTTTCGGATTCCGAGGTGCACATGATGATTTTCAGATTCGGGTGATTTCCCGAAGATCTTACATTTTTCAAAAAGGTCATTCCGTCCATAACCGGCATGTTCCAGTCAAGAAGAACCGTATCAAAGGGGCCTTCCGCATCGAGTTTTCCGAGTGCGGCATCTCCGTTTTCGGCTTCCACTATATCGCTTATTCCAAGGTTCCCGAGCTGGGTTTTCTGGATTCTGCGCATGGTGTTGGAATCGTCTACCAGTAAAATTTTCATTGTAATTACCTCCCTGAAGACGGTATTATCGCGTTTTGAGCGATACCTCGAGTGAAAAGCTGCCTATTGCCGATTCGAGCGGAACGAGCAGCGTAGGAACACCGGTTTGTGCTGCTATGATATGATCTTTTCCAATGACGACATTGGGCAGCGATATAGAAAGATTGTAGCTGCTGAGATCTTTTTTTGCATAACCCGCGATTATATTCGCTATTTCACCGATGCCGTCGGTCAGCTCCCGGTCAACCGTTTTGATCGATGCCCCCACAAGCGTGGAGACAATAGTCAGGGCGACTTTTTTTGGAAAGCTGATCGCGATCGACCCCTGGGCTTCACCGGATAAGCCGATAACACCCGAGATGTCGTACACCGATTTCATCTGCTGATGGGCGACAGGTTTTCCGGGCGATATATCGATCGAAAGCATCGTGGTAAACGTGTGCTGCGTTGCGTTGAGAAAGGGGTTGATAAAAGTGACGTCCATGGCTTCTCCCGGGGTTTTATCAGTACCTGAACTGAGCGATATTGTTTGTGAAATCTGCTGCCGTCCGCACTACTCTTATATTCTCGGAAACCATGAGACAACCAACAAGGTTGCCTCGTAATTTTCTAAAACACAATAGCAGCACGGCTCACAACAGCTTTCATCAAAACAACCGCTCAATTCAGCTGGCAGGTATTTTTCGTATAATCATGTTTTGTTTGCATAAACCGCGTTCTCCTTTCGCACGAACGGTACGTTGGAAAGACCGGAAAGCGACTCGGAATGTCCCACCAGCAGATGTCCGTCCGGCTTGAGCAGCCTGTGTATTTCCCCCAGTACACGTATGCGCATTTCATCGTTGAAGTAGATCATCACATTACGCAGCATAATGATATCGAACGGGCCGTGCATGGGATAGGGGGTATGTGACAGATTGAGGTGCGCAAACGTAACCATATCCCGTATGCGTTTTTGCACCGTCACGAATTCTCCCCGGCCGGTTTTGGTCGTCGTAAAGTAGCGCATGCGAAGCTGGGGCGAAATTTTTTCGGTCTTTTTTTTGTCATATTCGCCTTTTTTTGCGTCTCTGAGTATGCGGGTGGAGATATCGGTTGCCAGTATCCGTGCCTCGCAGGAGCCGTCAAGCGCCTCGGCAAGCGTGATCGCGAGCGAATAGGGCTCTTCACCGCTGGAGCATGCGGCACTCCAGAAGGTAAAAGTCCGCTGTCCCCGGGCAATCCGGTCCGAAATGTCGCGGGTGATGAAATCGAAGTGATGCTGTTCCCTGAAAAAGAACGTGACATTGGTCGATATCGCATCCAGAAGCTGCACGAGTTCATCGCCTGTGGTGTCGTTTCGTATGTAGTCGTAATAGGCATCGTGCGTTTCGAGTCCGAGTGCGCGTATACGTTTGCCCAGCCGGTTTTCGACCAGCGAGCGTTTTTTTTCGGTAAGATAGATACCGCTTTTGCTGTAGATAAGATCGCAGAATTGTTTGAATGTTTTTGTATCCATGTGTGTTCGGTCCGTGTCAATTTCATGGGGAGATCAGTCCCGCCATGGTATCCAGAAGCTGCCTGTTTTTAAAAGGTTTCTGCAGTATCGCATCCGCACCCAGGTCGTGTGCCATAGTGAGATAAATGTCTGCATTGGTGACGCCCGATATGGCGATTATTCTGACATCGGGCAGCCTGCCGCGGGCAAAGCGCAGTATCTCCATGCCGTCGCATTCAGGCATGACGATGTCGGTTATTAGCACGTCGATATGATTGTACTGAATCATTTTTATTGCATCGTTTCCGTTATGTGAAACCAGTACGTCGCAGCCGTTTTTTTCAAGCAGTGCGCAAAGCCATTCGCGGATGTGCGCTTCGTCGTCAACGACGAGTACACTGCATCGTGAACCGCGAAAAAGTGTGGTATGATTCATGCAAGCGCCTCCGCCACCATCTGTGCCAGTTGCGTCTGTGTGAACGGCTTGGGAAGCAATCCCCGGGCCCCGTTTTCAAGCGCCTCGTTCGCTTTCCGGCTGACACTGTAGCCGGTGGTGATCAGTACGCGGGCATCCGGCGAAATGTGCTGGATTTTTTCGAGACATTCGTTTCCCGTCGCTTCCGGCATTATCATATCCAGTATTATCAGGGAAACGGTATCCACGGCCCCTTTATAATACTCCAGCGCCTTATGACACGACTCGAATGTGACCGCTTTATACCCCATATTAACAAGCATATCACCGGTAATTTCACGAATCCATTCCTCGTCGTCGATTATGAGCACGGTACCCTCATTTCCCGCGGATGTGGTTTCGACCGCCTGGAAAGCTTCTTCTTTTGTTGATTCCCGGGCAAGGGGAATATAGAGAAGGAAGGAGGATCCCTCTCCCGGGCTGCTGCGTACCTCAATATGACCCTTGTGTGCCTTGATGCAGCCATAGACGCCCGAGAGGCCGAGACCGGTACCTTTTTCGCGGGACTTGGTGGTAAAAAAAGGATCGAATATCTTATCGATAATATGTGAGGGGATACCGGTACCGGTATCGCTTATGCGCAGCATGCAGTATTCGCCGTCTGCCAGATGAGGGCTTAGTTCGGTATTCGACGCGGAATCTACAGAGACCCCGGACGTGGCAAATGTGAGGGTGCCGCCCTCCGGCATGGCATCGCGCGCATTGAGCGCGATATTGAGCAGAGCGTTTTCGAGGTATTCACTGTCTGCATGTACAAAGTGTGAGTCCGCGTCAAGCTGCGTGGTAATACGTATGCGTTTATCGATGGTATGTGACAGCATCGCTATGCATTCATCGATGATTCGATGCGCGTCGAGTGGTCTGAACTGATACGTCCCTTTTCTCGAAAAAGAGAGCAGCTTTTTTACTAGCTGTGACGAGCGCATCGAAGCGTCGAGTATCATATTGATCCGGCGGTGCAGTTTTGCATCGATGGGTGTGGTGTCAGGACCGAGATTGTTGTTGCGAATCATCTCCGCATATCCCACCAACGCGCCGAGGACGTTATTGAAGTCATGTGCCACCCCGCCGGCGAGCTGGCCGATCGCCTCGAGTTTATGCGCGTGATGAAGCTGCTGTTGCAGATGTTTTTCATTTGTAATATCCCGGAGGATATTCATCCAGCTCGAAGAACCGTCATCATGTGTGAGCATTGTGGTAGAGACATGGAAATGACGCTCATGATACTCGCTTTGTATCTCGAACGAGACATTTTTGCCGGCATCGGTCGTATTCATCCTGCACCAGGGGCAGGGAGCATCCCTTCCGAATATCGATCGATAACAGACAGTCTCTTCCGGCTCCGATTCGGTCATCTCCCGCATTGCCCGGTTTGCATAGACGACACGATAGTGCTGATTGCATACATACAGGGGATCGGCCATTGCATTCATCATGGCCTGGTAGTTATGGCGGGAGCGGAGCCTGGTTGTATCGGGCGAATTGTCGGACCTCATCGTGTCACTCTCCCCAGTCTTCTTTTCTGATGTCGTATACCTTAAGAACGGCAATGTGGCCGCTGGCGGTGTCGTACATCACTTTTTTCCCCATGCTGCCGCCGGTATCCTCGGAAAGCACGTCTATGCGGAAGTGCGCACAGATTTTGCGCGCCATTTCGATGTTGCGCATACCGATATGATCGTTGCCGTCATGTGATCCGCCGCCGAACAGATGGACTTCGAACCGACTTTTGTTATCGTGGTCTCTTATCATCTTTATCAGTTTTGGCAGGGCGACATTGCCGTACTGTGCCGTGGCGTTTCGGGCCTCATAAATCGCCGGTCTGGAGAAGTTGGTCATGCCGCACACCGCAGAGGAAGAAGAACGGATGCATGCCGCGACATTTCTTCCCACTACGGTAATGAGTGACGTGTGTTGCGAGGTGACCACGATCTCTCCCTGGTTCACGAAAATTCCATTGAGTGTTGCGCCTTGTGCACGTCGTTCCATAAGCAATCGATCGATATCCCGGGTGAAAAAAAAGAGGGGAGTGGAGGGTCGGGTTCACTCCCCTCAGGGTGCTGAGCACGATGCGTTAGAATTTTTTCAGTTCGTCTTCGTCCATCGGGATCGTCTCCTCGGAGGAGACTTTTGCCGTGGCCGTTGATTTCTGTCCGCCGGTAGAAGCGCCGTTACCGCTGTGACCGTTGAGCTGTTTTCGTTTCTGGGTAGCGGGCGCGGTGAGTTTCGCGCTTTTTTTCCCGTTGGAGTTGGTCAGGGTAAACTGGGCGACCATTCCCTGGAGTTCTTCCGCCTGGGAGGCGAGCTCTTCCGCGGCACTTGCCGATTCCTCGGAATTGGACGCGTTCTGCTGCGTCACCTTGTCGAGATCGGAGACTGCCTGGTTGACCTGGTCGATCCCTTTGCTCTGCTCGTCACTTGCCGCAGCGACTTCGGCAACCAGATCGTTCACCTTCTGGCTCACTTCACGAATCGATTCGAGCGACTTGGCGACTTCTTCGGAGACCTGCACACCCTGATCCGCGTTTTCGACCGATTCCTGGATCATGTTGTTGGTGTTTTTGGCGGCCTCTGCAGATCGCTGGGCAAGATTGCGGACCTCTTCGGCCACAACCGCAAATCCGCGTCCCGCCTCTCCGGCACGTGCCGCTTCAACCGCGGCATTGAGTGCAAGCAGGTTGGTCTGCATGGCGATTTCGTCGATGGTCTTGACAATCTGCGATGTCTTGTTCGACGAATCCTTGATCTTCTCCATGGTCTTGCTCATCTTCTCCATGGATTCGGCTCCGGTCACCGCGTTCTTGTTCGCTTCACCCGACATGGTCTTTGCCTGGTTGGCGTTCTGCGAGTTCTGCTTGGTCTGGGAAGACATCTCCTCGAGGTTGCTCGATACTTCCTCCAGAGAGCTTGCCTGCTCGTTTGCTCCCTGTGAGAGCGTCTGGCTTCCGGATGAAATCTGCTGCCCTGCAGATGAGACCTGTTCGGTGGCGTCCGATACCTGGGAGAGCGCGTCGTCAAGCTGGGAAACCGCGCTGTTAAGGTTGTTTTTGATTTTAGCGTGGTCGCCTTTGTAATCGCCGGTGACCCGGGCGGTCATATCCTGGGCGGCGACTTTTTCGAGCACATCTGATGCTTCGTTAATCGGCTCGAGTATGGCATCGAGCGTATTATTGATGCCATTAACCACTTCGGCGTAATCGCCCTGATGTTTCGACGCATCCGCACGGGTATCGAGCTGACCGGCGATTCCCGCTTTTGCGAGTGTATCGGTATCCTCGACAAGACTCTGCACAGCCTGGACCGTTCCACGGATACCGTGATAGATTCGACGGAAGTTTTCACCGATCTGTTTGGTGTCCTCGTCAAACTCTTCGGCCTCCGCTTCAAAATTGAGGTCTCCTTTTGCCATTTTTTCCAGCCCGCCGACCACTTTTTCGACTTCTTTGCTGTTATAGTCGGCCTGTTTATCAGCCACACGTTTGGCGCGTTTCTGCTCTGTCTGATCCATGATGATCTCGAGCGCACCGATGGTATCACCGTCTCGATTTTTGATCGGATTACCGGTGTAGTAAATCTCGAGATCATTACTTCCCGGATGTGCATCGGTTTCCGATTCCGCCGTCGCATTGCTCTGCATGGCACGGGCACAGGCGCATTTTTGTGTATTACAATCGGATGTCTTGAAATGGGAGAAACACTTTGTTCCGACAATGCGGTCTTTTGGAAGCCCGATGATGTCGGCACCGGCATTATTCATGTACACGACATTGAATTCCTTGTCGATAATCATGATAGGCGAGGGGACGTTGTCGATGTGGCCGACCAGGGCTTCGATAGTCTGGTTGACACCCTTGACAATAGCCTGAAAATCTCCCTGATGTTTCGAATCGTCAGCACGGGTATCGAGCCTGCCGTCTATTGCCGCGTCAACGAGTATATCGGCGTCTTTGACAAGTTCGCTTACCGCATCGATACATGTGTTGAGATTGTTCTTTATCTCGTTGAAGTCACCGTTGTAGTCGTCGGTGATTTTTTCGGGCACGTCGCCTTTGGAGATACG
>CAZPUS010000009.1:39355-90296 GCA_964589825.1 uncultured Fibrobacterota bacterium
CACCGTTGTAGTCGTCGGTGATTTTTTCGGGCACGTCGCCTTTGGAGATACGGTCGATGTATTCGGCCGCCACGTTCAAAGGACCGATGACCGCATCGAGCAGCTCGTTCATTCCGTTAAAGAGTTTCTTGAAGTCGCCTTCCGCGTTGTCCGGATTGGCGCGGGTATCGAGTTTTCCTTGTTTTGCCGCCTCGATCAGGGTGTCGACTTCACTGAGGGCCGATTTTTCCATGGACTGGTCGAATATGACCTCCATACCGCCGATGGGATTGCCGTCATCGTCGAAGATGGCGCTGCACGACGCTTTTATCGGTATTTCTTCACCGTTTCGTGTGGTGGCGCGGGTCTCTCCCACGATGTTTTCCCCGGTGCGCATGCAGTTTTTGATGGTACAATTCTTTGTACCGCACAGCGGGGTCTTGCACATGTCTTCGCACGTCATCTTGCCGACCACCTGCTCGCGGGTATAGCCGAGCGCGCGCAGGGTTTCGTCACTAACCTGCTGTACCACCAGTTCTTTATCAACTACGAACATGGTGGTGGGTACTGCGGACACCACGCGGGTGAGGTCGAGTTTTCCGTTACCGTTGGTACGGCTGCTTGTCTTTTTTGCTGCAGGTGCATTCGTCGTCATTGCACATCCTCCTTTTACAAATGTGTAATAGGTTGTGAATTGCTTTTCCAGATGAATAGATTGGTGTCACAGGGTATAAATCCTTTTTTTCTCCAGAAACTGACTGCATCGGGCCGGACCCTGTCGGCAACTATGGTGCGAAACTCACGTTTGAGCATTCGTATGAAAGCGCTCGCATACCCGTTGCCCCTGAAGACGGGGTAGATCATTATCGAGTAAATGCAGGCCGTATTGTCGTGCGTGCGCAGGCGGGCTTTTCCTATGCGTGCCTGATCGAGGTTGAAGTTGAGCCAGCAGTAGTCCGTGTGAGAACGTGATGCCCCGTCGCGGGTAATCACTATCCTGTTGACCTCCTTTCCGTAAATGCGATAACACATTTTTTATGATTCTCCTGTCACATTGTAAAGTGACTGACGCAAAAGTCCGGGTACATTAGAGGTGATCGGATCACCGTGTCCGGGATAGATCGTATCGATTCTTCTCTGAACCAGATCGCGAAGAAACGAGGCGAAACCGGGATGCCACGTTCCGTCGGGTGCGCATCGAACCACCTGTACGTCTCCGCTGAAAAGCACATGCGTCTGCGGGCAGTAGATACACAATGAATCGCTGCTGTGAAACGGTGCCGTGAGCAGTTCGCACATTTCATCGCCCAGCCGCAGGGTTTCGTGATTTCTCGGGTGGTGATCGACATCGGGCAGCGATTGTGAAACCGCATACACCCGGGGGCTGTAGCGGGCGCGTATTTCACCGAGCATCGAGGCGTGATCGTAATGAGAATGCGTGAGCACAACCATATCGACCCGTTTTTTGCCCACACCGGTCGACATGCCCTCGAGTGCGTCCGGCAGGGCAGGATCGAGTCCCACATCCACGAGTGTCGTCATATCTTCCAGGGAATTCCATTCTCCCCGCAAAAGGTAGACGTTGGAGGTATATACGTGGCTGTGTGCGGTCATGTTGGTTATCCTCATGCCTCGGCGAGCTTTCGGTAAATTTTATCGTTGTGCGACACGAGTGAAAAAAACGCGTCGAGCTCGTTCGGGAGTGCCTGGGTCTGTTCCATGGCCAGTATACCGTTTGGCTGCAGTACCGAATGAAACATCTTCCATACGTCAAGCCGTTGCTGCGGGGCAAGATGCAGAAGCACATTTTTGCACACAATCAGATCATAGCCGGTACGGGGCGGGGTACAATCGCGCAGGTCGTTTCGCTGATACTCGATACGGCTTCGCAGCATGGAATCGACGACATAATGACCGTTTCCTTCGATCTTCGAGAAGTATTTTTCAACCAGCGGAGCGGGAATGCGTTTGCAGTTTTCCACAGGATAGTAGCCGGATTCTATCGTTTCTCCGAAGTGGCCGCTTTCGTCGATATCGGTTGCATCGATATATAATTTTTTGAAGGCAAAGTGGCTCATCTTTTCGGCAAACAGAATCGCAATGGTATAGGTCTCCATTCCCATTGCGCATCCTGCATCCCAGACGCGGATCGCTCTACGGTTTGCGGCATTCTCCAGCGTTGCGTCAACCGCATTGTCAAGCGTCTGTCTGTCTCTGAAAAAGAAGGTGAAGGCCATGGTCGTGCGCGTCCTTAACTTTTTGACATTTTGGCAAGTTCGTTCATTTCCTGTGAGCTGAGCACTTTGTCGATATCGAGCAGCATTTTCACTTTCCCTTCTATGGTACCGATACCGAGGATGAATTCGGTATTGACGTCGTTTCCGAACGAAGGAGCTTCCTGGATATCCTTTGCCGCGATATCGAGTACTTCGGATACTTCGTCGATGATTATGCCGAGTATGGTTCCGGTTTCGTCGTCACCGATTTTGACGATAATGATGCAGGTCTTGTCGGTGTCCTCGGTCACTTCCATGGAAAATTTCTTACGCAGCTCGATTATGGGGATTACCTTTCCGCGCAGGTTAATGACGCCGCGCACGAAATCGGGGGTTCTGGGTACGCGTGTGACATCCTGCATCTGGATGATCTCCTGCACTTTGAGAATCTCTATCCCATACTCCTCTTCTGCAAGTTTGAAGGTGAGATACTTTCCGGCGAGCTGCTGTGCAACTTCCGATATCTCCTGTGCTGCACCATTGCCGTCCGCAATTGCCTGGCTCGTGTCTGGTGATACGGCTGCCTCTGCCATAAAAAGCTCCTTTCGTTAATGAATCGTTTTCGTTCGGGGCGGTCACTGTGCACCGGTGCTCATTCGGCCGCTTTTTTTTGCTGGATCGCACTCTGGACCGTACTGAGCAATTGCTCGATGCTGAACGGTTTGTTAAGGGTATAATCGGTTTCGTACAGCCTGGCGACCTGCATCAGTATGCCGCTTCTGTCCGCGCCGGATATCGCGATTATCGGAATGGGCGGATAAAGCCAGCGAAGCTCCTGTATCACTTCGAGCCCGTCTTTGTTCGGCATGCTGAGGTCGGTAATAACCACATCGCAGTCGCACACGTGGTACTGATCGAGTCCTTCCACTCCGTCCACGGTAGCCGTGACGCGGTAGCCTTCCTCCTGGAGGGCGTCGGTGATAAACTCCCGCATGTGTTTGTCATCGTCTATGACAAGTACATGTGCTTTTTGTTGTCCGGTGGCCACTGGTTCACTCCTTGTGTATTATGTCGTGTTATGCGTGAGACGTTTCATGGTTTTGATTTTGTGCGGGAAGGCTCTTTTTCTTCTTTTTTCCGTTTTTGTGACCGGGAGAGGTTGAATCGGCCATTTTGAGGATTCCGCCGATATCGAGAATAAGGCTCACATTCCCGTCGCTCATGATCGCACCGCCCGAAATTCCGGGCACATCACCGATTCCGTTACCGAGGCTCTTGATCACGACCTGTTGCTGATCCACTATGTCGTCCACAAGCAGTGCAATGCGACGGCCCAGCATATCCTCAACTATCATGGCAATGGCCTCGTCGTTTTCATTCTCTTCATGCGGAATATTGAAGAGATCGTGCAGACGGGTAAAACGTATCAGTTCTCCGCGCACATCGATCACTTCTCCCTTGTTAAGTACAGTGCTTATCTGAGAGTCCTTCGGTTTAAGCGAGCGCAGTATCGACAGTGTGGGGACGATGTATGATTCGGTCCCCGCCTTGACGATCATGCCGTCGATGATTGCGAGCGTAAGCGGCAGCCGAATCGAAAAAGTGGTACCGACTCCTTTTTCGGACTTTATTTCGACCGAACCGCGAAGCGATTCGATGTTGCGCTTTACCACATCCATGCCCACACCGCGTCCCGACACATCGCTGAGATTTTTGGCAGTCGAAAACCCGGGGTTGAATATGAACTGATACACTTCCTGGTCCGAAAGCTTTTCGTCATCCTTGCACAACCCCTTGGAACGGGCCTTCTCTATAATGGCGTCCTTGTCAAGCCCTTTTCCGTCGTCTTCGATTTCGATATAAATCGATCCCGCTTTATGAAAGGCGCGAAGCGTCACACTGCCGCGTTTGGGCTTTCCCGCATCGGTGCGGTCTGTGGTATTGGCTTCGATACCGTGATCGACCGCATTCCGGACCAGATGAAGCAGCGGATCGCCGATATGCTCCACTACCGACTTGTCAAGCTCTGTATCTTCACCTTCCATCTGGCACTCGATTTCCTTGTCGAATTTTTTGCTGAGATCGCGCACGAGACGGTTCATTTTCTGAAAAGTCGTTTTTATCGACACCATACGAAGTGACATCGACAGCTCCTGTACCTGACGAAGAATCACGTTTGCACGTGATATCTTTTTTTCCAGGCCAGGATCGTGTTTGAGCGCATCAGAGACTTTTTTGTCTCCGGAAATCATTGACTGGGCGATTACCGCTTCACCCACCGCATCCACGAGCTGATCGACACGGGAGACGGGGACGCGAATCGTCTCCTCGACCGATTTCTTATCGGTCTTCTGTGGCGGGCTTTGCTGCGATCCGAGCGCTTTTGCGACCTGACGCGAAGACGCGTGTTGGTCCTGGACCAGAATTTCGCCGATTTTGCGTTGATCACCATTTTGCTGTTTTTGCAATGCCTTTTTTACCGTCTCTTCATCAACATCCCCGTAGGTATTAAGGATTTCTCCGACTTTTTTGTCCGGCGAATGCTCCGTTTTCTGGGCCGGAATTGCGTCGGGGTCTTTCAGTCGATCGATCAACGACGCATAGTTTTCGGGAATTTCGTAGACATTGTCTTCGCCGATGTTCTCGATGTTGGCGACGAACTGCTTGATACAGTCGACGCCGGTAAGCAGGGTGTCGATGTGCCCCGAATGGAGAGAGAGCTCCTCGGTGCGTGCACGATCCATCAGGTTTTCCATGCTGTGGGAAAGCGTACTCACTTCCTTGAGTGCCAGGAATCCGGCCACGCCCTTTATCGTATGAAACGCCCGGAACACGGTGTGCATTTTGTCTACATTGGTGCTCTCGGTTTCGAGATCGAGAAGCGTCGATTCCGCCTGCTCGAGATGCTCACGCGACTCCACGACAAAATCACCCATCATTGACGGATCTCCCTCGAAAATAGAGGTAGATGACCCGGAATCCCCGGCCGGTGCGTCGGCGGATTCTTCGGCCGGGACCTGTTTTTCGTCCTCCTCTTTATCCGCGGTATCGGTTTCGGGCTGCTGCCCGTTCTGCTCAGGTTCTTCAGGCTGAGATGCCTCAGGTTGGGATAATTCAGGATCCCGGGGTGGCTCATCCTGCAGGGAAGAGGCCCCTGTACCCAGAATATCGGTGGCGATTGCATGCGTTACTTTGGGATAGCTTCCCTGCGCGAATTTATCGAGGCTTTCGGCGAGGAAATCCTTGATTTTGAACAACATATCGGTGGTGCAGTTCTCTTCGTGTATGGCCTGTTCAACCGCGTGAATAAGGGATGAGTGTTGCTGGAAATCAATCACCCCGAATTCGCCTTTCCATGTATGCAGTGTTCCCTTGATAGGCTCCCACGCCTCGGTATCGCCTTTTTCTAGTTCCAGGATATACGCTTCGAAATCCTCGATTACCGAACGCTGCTGTTCTGCGAACCGTTTTACCATATCCTGCATATCGTCTGGAACTTCGTATTCGGAATCGGCATTGTCGCCCGTATCGGCAGATGCAGCGGTTTCATCCCGGGAGTCCTGCTTTGTTTTATCCGATTCTGCGGATTCTTTGCCCGCCTGTGTATCCGGGCCCTTTTTTCCGTCGCTTTCATGCCGGTTGTTGTCACTATCACCGGGATCCCCGGCCGGGATCCCCGGTGGGGCAGATTGCGCCGAATCGTCGGAATCGGGTGCCGCATCGTGCAGCGCCTTCTTCATCTTTTTGACCGAGGCCTTCAGTTTTTTGCGACCCTTGTCAAAATCGGTCTCCTGGAGAATAATATGGTTGCTCAGTTTAGCGGCACGCTGTGCCATGGTGAGAAACGCGTCGGGAAGGTCGCTGAGTTGCGACAGCTCTTCCAGTGTGGTGAGTACCGCGGTAATCGGGGTGAGGTCGCTTTTGTTGACAAGGGGCAGATTGGTTTCCGCCTGTTCGATCAGCTTTTGTGCCTGTGTATGACTGTTCATACAAAGAACCCTTTCAGATTATTTGTGCGCGTGCATGCCGAATGATTCGCGCCAGCGTTGTGCACGCGCCACCGCTGTCTGTACAATATCGATAACCAGCTCGGTATCGGTAAACGGTTTGGTGATATAGTCGCAGGCGCCCGCTTCGATACACGCGACCACCCGGCTCATATTCGAATAGGCGGTCATGATTATCACATTGCACAACGGATTTATCTCTTTGATTTTTCTCGTCACTTCTATCCCGCTCATCTGCGGCATCTGCACATCGCACAGCACGATGTTATAGAGTTTTTCCGGGTATGCTTCTATCGCTTTTACCGGGTTGGACTCGGTTTCGACCTCGAGTCCCTGACGGGAAAACATCACTTCGAGTGCATCGAGGGTTGCTACTTCGTCATCGATGATGTAGACTTTCATGGTCACATTCCCTTACAAAAAAGTTATCGATTACCGATTTGAGGTCCTGAATTCTGAACGGCTTGACAAAATAGAAAAGCGGGGAGTGCTGGCGGGCCATTTTCTCCGCGTCTATGGAGTCGTCTCCGGTTATTATTATCATTGCGATATTGCGGTCACTGGTGCGCATTTCTTCTATAATGGCGTCAACCGCTTCGCCGGGAAGATGAAAATCCCATATTACCACATCGACAGGGTAGGATACCAGCGCCTGAAGCGCGTCGTTGCCGTTGTGTACCGGAATCGAGCGGTATCCGAGGCCGGTAAAAAAGGTGGAAAGTGCGTTGCAGTAATAGGTGTCGTCTTCGGCAATCAGTATGGTGGGGCTGTTGATGTCACGAGGCATTCCAAAACTCTTTCTGTTTTCTTTTGTTGACATACAGGCAAAATTGTACGGTAACGATGCAATACACTGGCTGGCATTGTGCCGGAAGGGGGCGGTAACTGTGCATATATATATCAAATAACGTGCCAATACATACAGCCTGTTATACCGCAGCAACTTATGGATTGCCTACCCCTGATGCGCGTATGGAAGCTGTATCTTTATGATACACCTTTTCATTGGTATCCGGGGAAAAGGGGTGTATCATATGTATACAGGTGCAGAGTGTTGCGTAGCAAAGGCATGCCGTTTTATTCGATATCTTACTGATATTTAACGGATAAAGGCGATATGAGACAGTACACCGGGGGTGTATCATCACGATACACCCAACCCGGGCATATATGTTACCTTAATTGAGCGGTTGTTTTGATGAAAGCCGCGGTGAGTCGTACTGCTATTGTGTTCTCCAAAACTATGGGATAACCTTGTTGGTTGTTTCAAGGGCTTAGATAATATAAGCGTAGTGCGGATTGCAGTAGATTCGGTGAACAAAATCGCTCAATTCAGGTGTTAGTATCGCAGGTTGCGTTCCCGCTCGCAGCTATTCTTTATTTTTTCTACAAAATGTGCGCACATGGGGCACATAAGAGGGGCGTGTGCAGTGCGTCTTTACTATTTTTAATACATGTATTTATCCGAACTGACGCTGCACGATTTTCGCAATTATACGTGTCTTCATCTCGAATTCGACAACAGGGGCGCGGTCATAACCGGGCCAAACGGTATCGGCAAGACGAATATTCTTGAAGCGATACATCTTTTATGTACCGGCCGGTCTCCGCGGGGCGCCACCCGGCGTGATATGATCCGCTTTGATGCGCCGCAGGCATGCGTTCGCGGCGTGTTCCGCGCCCATGACAGAGTCGCCGATACCATATCGATCGGCTTTGACCGCGGGGGGAGGATGGAGCTGAGGCGCAATGATCGCACGCTTCGCTCACTGTCGAAGTGGATCGGTGCGGGCGCCATCGTCGCATTCGGACCGGCTGATATATCATTGATTTACGGTGCACCGGGCCAGCGCAGACGATATCTCGACATTCTCATTTCCCAGATATATCCGCATTATATGGAATACCTTATCGACTACCGTAATCAAATGGCGAATCGAAATGCGCTGCTTGCGCATACCCCGGCCGACAGGGATGGAATCGCGGCGTTTGAAGAAGGAATGGCACGTACCGGCGTTGCAATAGCTGAAATGCGCAAAGAAATTCTGGCCAAAATAGCGTTGTATTTCAGTGAATATTATTCCCGTATAGTGGAGGGGGTAACGGAAAAAGGAAAAATCGAATATACCCCGTCTATAGTGCCTGAAAATGCGGGTGAAGAGGCGTGGAAAATATTATTTTTAGATAAATTGGGCAAAAGCCGGGATCGGGATGTGGCTCACGGCGGTGCCTCTCACGGGATCCATCGGGATGATGTAACGATCTACGTGAACGGGAAACGGGCGCGCGAGTTCGCATCTCAGGGACAGTGCAGAAGTGCTGCATTTGCGCTTAAGATGAGCGCGGTGCGATGTCTTGAGGAGTACAAACAGACAAAATCGATATTCTGTGTCGATGACGTGTTCTCTGAAATGGACCGTGCGCGCACGCGTGAGATCGCTGCATTACTCGAATGGGAACGCCAGATATTTTTTGCGTCTCCTGAATACGATCGGACATTGCTGCGTACTCGTGTTCATTTTCACATAGAAAAGGATGGCGTGGTTGAAGCGAAAGAAGGTGTCGAATAATACGCCGTTTGAAGTGCGGGAGGTAGTGGAAGGCGTGCTGGCGCAGGCGGGACTGCTCAATATCTGCCGGGAGCAGGAGGTAATGCAGCATTGGGACGAGATCGTGGGAGCGCAAATCGCGAAAGTGACCGAATGTGATCGCGTGGAAAACGGCGTGCTGTATGTCCGTGTGACCTCCGCGGCATGGCGCCATGAGATCAGCTATTTCACGCATGATATCCTCTCGTCGATTGCACAAAAAACGTCATGTACCACGATACGGCATATTGTGTTCAATCGCTGACACCTGTGCGCAGCCCCTGCGTTCGTGTCCGGTATTATACAGCTCAGGATTATACGGCCATATACGGATAATCAAAACGAGGAGAGAGAGAAAGGAAAAACGATGGAGAATAACTCTGCATACAGTGCGCAGCATATCAAAACGCTGAAAGGGCTGGAAGCGGTACGCACGCGCCCGGCAATGTATATCGGCAGTACGGGAGAGCCGGGACTGCATCAGCTTGTCTACGAGCTGGTCGATAACGCGATAGACGAAGCACTGGCCGGGCATTGCAACAACATTGAGGTGCTTATACACAAGGACAACACATTGACCGTGAGTGATGACGGCCGGGGAATACCGGTCGACTGGCATGAAGATTCGAAAATGTCGGCGCTCGAGCTTATAATGACCACGCTTCATTCCGGCGGGAAATTCGACAATTATTCCTACAAAGTCTCCGGCGGTTTGCACGGAGTAGGGCTTTCGTGCGTGAATGCCCTTGCGGACTGGTGTGTTGCGACCGTTTACCGTGACAATACCACCTACCGTATGGAGTTCCGGAAAGGGGCCCCTGCCAGTAAACTGGAAAAAGAGGGGGAGACACAGAAACGCGGCACCACCATTACATTCAAACCGGATACCTCGATTTTCGAGACCGACGAGTTCAGTTTCGATCTGCTGTCCAAACGCCTTCGCGAGCTCGCGTTTCTCAATAAAGGGGTGCATATCACGATCAACGACGAACGTGAAGAGGACAAATCACACGATTTCTGCTATCCCGGAGGACTCGTGTCGTTCGTGCGATTCCTTGACGAGAATAAAACCCCGCTGCATCAGGAACCCATCTGGTTTCAGCGCCAGGAAGAAGGAATCGATATCGAAATCGCGTTTCAGTACAACGATTCATATTCAGAAAACATCTTTTCCTTTGCAAACAATATCAACACGGTTGACGGCGGAACGCATATGTCCGGGTTCAAAAAGGGGCTTACCCGGACTATTACGAATTATATAACCAAAAACAACCTGCTGAAAAACAACAAGGTCGAGCTGCGCGGTGAAGACCTGCGGGAAGGAATTACCGCAGTTATCAGCGTCAAGCTGCCTGATCCGCAGTTTGAAGGCCAGACAAAGCATAAACTCGGCAATTCGGAGGTTATGAGTATTGTCTCGTCATGCATTGCGCAGAGTCTGGGCGAATTTTTCGAAGAGAATCCTCAGACCGCAAAGCGCGTGACCGAAAAGTGCATCAATTCCGCCATCGCACGCGAAGCGGCAAAAAAAGCACGACAGATGGCCCGTCGCAAATCGGTAATGGACGGCGGGGGGCTGCCCGGAAAACTCGCCGACTGTATCGAGTCGGATCCGAAAAAGTGCGAGCTGTTCATCGTTGAGGGAGACAGTGCGGGCGGAAGCGCAAAAAGCGGGCGTGACAGGAATTTCCAGGCCATACTGCCGGTAAAGGGAAAAATTCTCAACGTGGAAAAGGCACGTATCGATAAAATAATGTCGCATGACGAGATACAGTTTATGGTGCAGGCGCTCGGGACCGGCCTTGGAAGAAGTGAGGAGGAGGACGGTTTTGCCATCGATAAGCTGCGGTATGACAAAGTGATAATCATGACGGATGCCGATGTGGACGGCGCCCATATCCGTACGCTGCTTCTTACTTTCTTTTTCCGCTACATGCCTGCGCTGGTGGAACAGGGACATGTCTATATCGCACTGCCGCCGCTGTATAAGCTCAAGGCCGGAAAAGAGGAACGTTATGTGTTTAACGAGCATGAACGGGATAACGTGCTTCAGGAGTGGAAAGAGCGCAAGGATATAAGCCAGCAGCGCTATAAGGGACTTGGAGAGATGAACCCCGAACAGCTGGCGACCACCACAATGAATCCCGATACCCGTACGATCATCAGGGTGAAGATGGAGGATGTCGTCGAGGCGGACCGGATATTTACCATGCTTATGGGTGAAGAGGTCGCTCCGCGACGAAGGTTCATCGAAGAGAATGCAGCCAAAGTGAAAAATCTTGACGTCTGATCGTCACGGAGGGACCTATTGTGAATATCCTGCTCACCAATGACGACGGTATCGAGGCCAGTGGCATTTACCATCTCTACCATGCATTAAAAAAACGGGGAGAAGACGTCACCGTCATCGCCCCGCACGAAGAAGCGAGCGGTTCGAGTCATGCGTTTACGCTCGACCGGCCGCTTTATTATACCGCGTGGGAACGGGAGGCGATTCAGGGCTTCCGGGTACGGGGCACACCGAGCGACTGTGTCAAATTCGGGGTGTCCCACTTGCTGGCTCACAAACCGGATGTGGTGTTGTCCGGTATCAATCATGGAGATAACTCGGGACTTTCCGCTTTCTACTCCGGCACCATAGCCGCGGCACGTGAGGGCGCATTCTGGGGGATACCCTCTTTTGCGGTTTCAAGACGCGGGGGACGGGGGCTGGTAGATTTTTCGGGGATTGCGGAGATTGCACTCGATATTCTCTTTTCTATTCTTGAAAAAGGCTATTCCGCCTCACTTGAAGGGCGAAACAGATGTTTTTACAATATCAATTTTCCCGATTGTCCGGTAACCGAAATCGGTGGCATTGCAGTCACCCGTCAGAGCTGTGCCTTTTTCAGTGACCACTATGTACCGGTGGACGGCGATGAAGAAGGCGGATTTATGCTGCAGGGAGAGATGTGCAATGTGGAAGAGAGTACAGAGTACGACGTGCATGCACTCGACTGTCACCATATTGCGATTACCCCGCTGCAGTTTGACGCAACGGATGAAGAGAGCAGGCGCATACTCAAAGAAAAAATTACTACTGTCGATATACGAAAACGAGAGGCTCAATGATGCAAAACGGTGAAGAATCAAGGGTACGAGGGATATTTATTGAAGACGAGATGAAAAATTCGTATCTCGATTACTCTATGAGCATGCTCACGGCACGCGCGCTGCCGCATGTACGGGACGGATTGAAACCCGTGCATCGACGAGTCATGGTGGGTATGAACGATGCAGGACTGCATTATAACCGTCCCCACAAGAAATGCGCCAATGTGGTGGGAAACGTCATGGCGAAATACCATCCTCACGGCGATATGGCGATTTACGATACCCTGGTGCGTATGGCGCAGCCCTTTTCAATGCGCTATCCGGTGGTTGACGGGCAGGGAAACTTCGGATCCATAGACGGAGATCCGCCGGCTGCGTACCGATATACCGAGTGCCGAATGAAGCAGATCGCGGAACAGATGCTCTCGGATATCGACAAAGAGACGGTCGACTACATGACCAATTACGACGATACCGCGCAGGAGCCGACGGTATTGCCGACGCGCATTCCGTATCTGCTCGTAAACGGCAGCACCGGTATTGCGGTGGGTATGGCGACCAATATGGCCCCGCACAATCTTTGTGAAGTGGTAAATGCCCTCAATGCCATGATCGACAATCCCGATATCGGGCTTGACGACCTCATGCAGATCGTTCCGGGGCCCGATT
Organism: uncultured Fibrobacterota bacterium; assembly: GCA_964589825.1. Classification (GTDB taxonomy): domain Bacteria; phylum Fibrobacterota; class Chitinivibrionia; order Chitinivibrionales; family WJKA01; genus CAZPUS01. Next base: position 51,908 of record CAZPUS010000009.1, read on the forward strand.
TTCCCACCGGCGGAATAATACTGGGACGTTCGGGCATCCGGAGTGCCTACGAAACCGGTCGGGGAAAGGTCTATCTTCGGGCCAAAGCGGAAGTCGTGCAAAAACCGGGCGACAAAGAGGAGATTGTCATCACCGAAATCCCCTATATGGTCAACAAGGCGGCATTGCTCGAAAAAATAGGCAATCTCGTTAAACAGAAGAGCATCGAAGGGATTTCGTTTATCCGCGACGAGTCGGATCGTTCCGGTTTAAGAGTCGTGATCGGGGTAAAAAAGGATGATTTCGGCGAGGTGGTACTGAACAAACTCTACAAATACACGCAGCTTCAGAATACGTTCGGAATTAACAACCTGGCCCTGGTCGATATGCGGCCGCGCTGCCTCGGTTTGAAAGAGCTTTTGTGGCACTTTATCGAGCACCGTCACGAGGTGGTGACGCGCAGGACAGAGTTCGAGCTGAATAAAGCCCGTCAGCGTGCCCATATTCTCGAAGGACTGCGCATCGCTATCGACAATATCGATGAAGTGGTATCGATTATACGAAACAGCGCATCGCCCGATGAGGCGCACCATAAGCTCGTCGAACGTTTCGAGCTGTCGGATGAGCAGACCAAAGCGATCCTGAACATGCGGCTGCAGCGTCTTACCGGACTCGAAAAAGAGAAGATCGATCAGGAGTACAACGACCTTCTCGAAAAGATCGCCTACTACGAAAAGGTACTGGCAAACCGGGACATACGCATGGAGATCATAAAAGAGGAACTCAATGAGGTAAAAGCCAAATTCGGTGATGAACGACGCACGCAGATCGTCGAAGACTTCCGCGATGTCGATATAGAGGATATGATTGCGGATGAAGATATGGTGATCACCATGACGCGTGAGGGCTACATCAAACGATGCGCCGCGGATACCTATCGCGCCCAGTCGCGCGGTGGCAGAGGCATTCGCGGTATGCAGTCCAAAGAGACCGACTTCGTGGAGCATATCTTTGTGGCGAGTGCCCATTCGCACGTGCTTTTCTTTACGAATATGGGACGCTGCTATGCGCTCAAAGTCTACCAGATACCCGAGGCCGGACGCAATTCAAAGGGACGTTCCATTATCAATCTTCTTCAGTTGCGTGACGATGAGCAGGTCGCATCGTTTATTCCGGTAAAAGAATTCGATGAGGGACGATTCATTATGATAGCCACCCGTAAGGGGGTGATAAACAAGCAGCCGCTGACGGCCTACGGCAATATCCGACGCGGTGGGCTCAATGCCATCCATCTCGATGAGCACGACAGAGTGATACGCTGTGCAATAACCGATGGTGAAAAGGATATCATGCTGGGAACCCATCACGGTCGTGCGGTGCGTTTTCACGAGAGTTCGGTACGACAGCTGGGACGGAATACGCGCGGTATCAAAGGCGTTGCACTCAAAGACGGCGATGTGGTAATCGATCTGGCGGTGGTGAATGAAGATGACACCCTGCTTACGGTTACGGAAAACGGCTACGGAAAACGTACTCCTGTTCCCGAATACAGAAAGACGAATCGTGCAACCGCCGGTGTGATTAACATTAAATGCAGCCCCCGAAACGGCAATGTCGTTGCAATGAAGCGCATAACCGGCAGTCCGGATGTCATGCTGGTAACCAGAAACGGTATTATTATCCGCAGCGATGCCGGGTCTGTGTCATGTATAGGAAGAAATACCCAGGGGATAAAGCTGATTAATCTTTCCGAGGAGGACAGCGTGATCGCGGTTGCGATATGCAGTAAGCAGGAAGAGATAGATCAGCAGCTCGATGAAGAGCAGGCTGCTGACTAATTGAATGCGGTAATGATTATACCTGCGGTAGCGGCGAACTTGTAGATCGAGTCGAGCGTCTGCATAAATATTTTGAAACGGTTTGCGTATTCGACTTTTTTCGGTACCACGATCGCATCGCCGCCGCTAAGCCGGTAGCGCATGATGTTGGTCATTCCTGAAGAGACTATCGTACCGTTCGCCTTAATAACATATGCGTTCGATTTTTTTGCCTGTGAGGTAAATCCTCCGGCACGGGATACGTAATCCTTTACCGGCTGACCGGGTGTCTGCACAAACGTACGCGGATTATAGACTTCTCCGATGATACTGACCGTCTTTATAGGGTCCGGGATATAAAGGCTGTCTTTATCCTTGAGGGTGAAGTCTTCATAGTTTCGTTCTTTGGTAAAATCGATTACCACGCGACCGTCGGGCGCTTTCTGCTGAAGTTGTGACAGCAGCATCTGCTGCTGGGCGAGGATGTTCTGAGCCTCCTCGGTTTTTCCTCTTGACGCCATCTGCGTACTCAGCGAGGCGATCTGGGTTCTGAGTGTTGAGATGTATTCGCGTTTTTGTTCAGTCTGACGTCGTTTAACCGATTCCCTCACAAACATTGCCCCCTCGAGATAGGCCTCTTTGGTAAATCCTCCTGCGCGACGTATGATATCACCCAGCGATTCTCCCTCGAGAATTACGTACTCACCTGGATAATTCACTTCTCCGGCGAGGGTAATGCGTCGGCGCGGCATCCACCCTTTTTTGGTACGGATATAGACCGCATCTTTTTTCTGCAGTATATGGTTGTGTGCGGAATCGCTTCGAAGGGCGCACTCCACGCAGAATTCAATCTTTTCGGTAATAACCTGTTCTCCGGAATAATTTTTACGATAGAGTTCGCCGCGGACATTACTCGCTTCTTCGCGCAGCCCGCCCGCAATGATTATGAGATCGCGTACGGTCATGTTTTCCATTAGCTTTTTATCGCCCGTATCGTTGACCGCGCCGTGAATCGAGACATTACGGATCGGATCGAAAAATGAACGGTTGAAGATGACTATGCTGTCACGGGCTGCAAGTCGCCTGTTTTCCTCCGCATTTTCGTGCAGTGCATCCGTGACGTTGAAGGTAATCAGCTTTTTTCCCTGAGAATTTTCACTGTATCGTTTGATAAGCGCGTATTCCATAAACGTGTTGCGTGCAAGAAGGGAGGAAGAGGAGAGGATATCGTTGATTCGCATACCGGGCGAAAATTCGTATTTGCCGGGTCGTGTGACGTTACCGGTGAGATAGACCACGTTTTTGTCTTTTTCGACGATGGGGAATACCTTGACCACATCTCCGTCATCGAGCGCGAACGAATCGAGTGTGTCAACAGATGTGCGTGCGGTAATATCGAGTACGATCTGGTAGTCGTTTTGTACAAGGCGTTCCACCTGAATCCGGTTTGTCCAGGCCGCGGGGGTCAGCCCGCCTGCCAGATCGATAAGGTCCTGCACCGTGGCGTCTTCGCTGACTTCGTATATCGCGCTGCGCATCACGTTGCCGGTGATTGCCGCCATTGTTGTTACGGTGGGGATAAATAGTACGTCTCCCGACATCAGACGCAGATTTTCACGGCTTTCTCCGGAGAGCAGAAAGTCATAAAGATCGATCCGGGCCACGGTACGTCCGTTGCGTTTTACCGCAACGTTACGAAGAGAGGCGTCTTTTGTCAGTCCGCCTGCGGCAAAAAGTGCGTCATTGAGACTGGATAACGCCCCGATTGTGTATCTGCCGGGCTTTTTTGCCTGACCCATTACGTAGACATAGATGGAGTGCAACTGCCCCATGGTGACCGAGGCCTGCACGCCTTTCATGTTTTCGATTTTTTTTCTTACAGTTCGCTGCAGGGAGCTGAAGGTCATTCCCGCCACGGCGGCAGGTCCGATATGCGGCACATTAATCCTACCGTTGCGATCGACAGTCAGACGATGGTCCTCATTGATTCTACCCCACATGGTAAGCTGTATTTCATCTCCCACACCGATGGTATAATCAGCAGGAACAGGGACTGTAGACAACTGCAAAGAAGAGAGCGGCCGGGTGTTCGAAAAAACCGACGCACCGAATACCTCGAGTGAATCGCGCATTTTTTCGGGACTGAGATAGGTGCCGCGTACAATTTTTTCATAGATCGACTTTGGTTGCTTTTTTTTATCCTGTTCATCCCCTTTTTTCTTTTTTTTCAGCGAATCGGGAGTCTCCTCCAGTGACAATAAACCCTCCTCTGAAGAAGAAGACTGATGCGCGCGAAGTGCCTCTTCAACCTGTTCATTCCCACCCTGCTGTAGCATTTGTTGCAGCTGTTGTGATGATACCGATGATGCGTTGGCGGAAACCGATGCGGGAATCTGCTGCGCCATGGACAAACCCGAAAAAACACACGAAAGTGCAAGGGCGGCACCTAAAGTTCGGATAACGGTTTTCATTTTTCTCCTCTTAAAAGGTGATAAACTGTTGCGACTCATGCCTGTAATTGCCATACGGCGGTATTTTTAAGTGCTACTTAATTGACTGGATGTTTCAGGAAAAGACAAAATCGAGCTTCGGCTTTTGTGTTTCATCGCCACCCCCCACAAGGCGGCCGGCGTGGAGTGCTATCTGACGATAAGGGTATGCACGGATAATATTCTGATCGTGTGTAGCCATAATCACGGTCGTGCCCCAGCTGTTTATCTGTTGCAGCAGCTCCATGATTTCAAAAGAGACTTTCATGTCGAGATTGCCGGTAGGCTCGTCCGCAAGAAGGACCCATGGCGTATTCGCTATTGCCCGTGCAATACAGACCCGTTGCTGTTCGCCACCGGAGAGCTGTTGCGGAAAATGAGAACATTTATGACTCAGTCCGGTATAGGAAAGGACCTCGAGCACGCGCTTTTTGATTTTGCGGTTCGACATTCCTGTTACCCGCACTGCAAATGCGACATTGCCGAATACATCGCGATCGTAAAGCAGCCGAAAATCCTGAAATACGATACCGAGTTTTCGTCGCAAAAAAGGGATATGTCGTTTTTTCATATATTTTGAATCGTATCCGCAGGAAAAGACATGGCCTTTGGTAGGCAGTTCCTCCATATAGATGTGTTTGAGAACCGTGGTTTTGCCTGCACCGCTTTCCCCGGTAAGATAGATAAATTCACCCTTATCAATAAAAAAAGAAAGGTGCGATATCGCATCGCTGGTTTGCTGATATGTCTTTGTTACATTCGAAAATTCGATCATATCGTGTTCTTTTTAAGACAGAAATGTATTCGTTCCGAATTTTTTTTCCATCTGCGAAATGAAAAATCGTCCCAGATACCGAGTGTTGAAAAGAGTGCCGGATCTATGATACTTTGTATCTCTTCGGTGGTGAATATGTGTTGTTTGTGGCATTCCCGGTATTTCCTATAGCTGTCTTTGTGTGTGTCCTGTGATATAAAAATACTAAAATCATTATATTGTATGTGGTTTTTTTTATCGTACCAGCTTTCTCTGACGTATTCGTGTTCGCCCACGCGTTCATGATCGATGATATCGTAAAAATATTTGAGAGAATTGTATTCGGTCGTAATGTCGAACAGCACGATACCGCCCGGCAGCAGCAGTCGGTATGCTTCGGAAAAAAATGCGGAATAGGCATCCAGGTGCGGGAGGTAATTTATTCCATCGTACAGAAATACCACCATGTCGAATGCTGGCTGAAACGGCAGCGATTGGGCGTGCGCACATACTACCTGTGTGTCTGTTTTCTTTTGTGCCGCCCGGCACATACCCGGAGAGACGTCACTGCCCTGCCAGCTATAGCCGGTGTGTATCAGCATTTTTCCGAGTGTACCCGTACCGGCACCCGCTTCGAGGATTGTGTGCAATCTGCCGTTAAGGTATCGTTCCGCGATGTGTTGTATGAGCTGCAGCCATCTGGAATACTCGACATGACGCATGACATGATCGTAAATACCGGCAAGGATTTCATAGGGGGGCATACTCGCGTGGGTGCTGGGTGAGGAGTGCGTATTCATAGGTCGGTCAATACAAAAAACGATGGCACTGTGGATGCCGGTACGCAGAACCGGCAATTGGTGAATACCCCTGAAAATAGTAAAACGACAGTACGGGTTTTACCACGTACTGCCGTTTGAATGCTGCAGGTAAGGGGTGTTCAGTGTACTTCGTTTTCGAGAGAGCGTACCATAATCGTTCCTTTGATGGCGCGAAGGCGTTCGAGTACGTCCTCCGCGACATCGCCCGTTACATCGATGATATTATAAGCGATATCATTTTTATGCTTATTGAGCATATCTTCGATATTGAGTCCCGCGTCACCGAGTATCGCGGTGATCTGTCCGACCATATTCGGAATATTCTCGGTGGCGACAAGAATACGATGCGGACCCGAAACCTCAAGCTTACACGCGGGGAAGTTGACGGAGTTGGTTATGTTGCCGTTTTCAAGAAAATCAATCATCTGTTCGGATGCCATTACGGCGCTGTTGTCCTCCGCCTCGGCAGTCGACGCACCCAGATGCGGGATACCGATCACGTTGTCGTGTTTGAGTAGTGTTTCATCGGGAAAGTCGGTTACATAACATGAGACTATATCGTTATCCATCGCTTCGACGAGGTCTTCGTTATTCACCAGCCCGCCCCGGGCAAAGTTGAGCAGCACCGTTGATTTTTCCATGACGGAAAACTTGGAACTGTTGAGTATACCCTTTGTCTTATCATTGAGTGGTACGTGCAGGGAAATATAGTCGCACTGAGAGAGCAAATTCTCGAGCGTCTTTTCCCGCTGAACGCCCCGGGAAAGCCCCCATGCCGCTTCAACCGAGATAAAGGGGTCGTAGCCGAGTACGTTCATTCCCAGATCGGAGGCGGCATTTGCCACGAGCACGCCGATTGCACCGAGTCCGACAACACCGAGGGTCTTTCCCGCGATTTCGTGGCCGGCAAAATCGGATTTCCCCTTTTCGACCAGCTTGGGGACCTGGTCACCCTTACCTACGAGCGTTTTTGCCCACTTAATTCCGCCCATTATATCTCTTGATGAGAGCAGCATACCCGCAAGTACGAGCTCCTTTACCCCGTTGGCATTCGATCCGGGGGTGTTGAACACCGGGATACCCTTTTTCGTGCATTTTCCCACAGGGATATTGTTTACCCCCGCACCCGCTCTGGCAATCGCCATCAGCGACTCCGGAAGTTCCATGTCGTGCATTTTGTAGCTTCTGAGCAGTATTCCATTAGGATCGAGGATCTGGGAGGCTACTTCGTAGTTGTCGTTATCAAAAAGCTGCAGCCCTTTTCGTGAAATTTTGTTCAGTTTCTGTATTCGATACATCGTATACTCTCCTTGTGTGTCAGGTTAAAAAGTCCGGTGCAGATAAATTCCTTCTCGTTCTCATGAACGTCGTTGGGTATCAGCTGTTGCGTTGTTCGAACTCTTTCATGAAATCGACAAGCGCTTTGACACCTTCCACGGGCATTGCGTTGTAGATACTTGCGCGCATACCGCCAACCGTACGGTGGCCTTTCAGCGTTTTAAGTCCCCGTGAGTCCGCCTCTTTGATAAATGCGGCATTTAACTCATCCGTGGGCAGTATAAACGGCACATTCATGAGTGAGCGGTCCTTTTCTTTAACTGTGCCTGAAAAAAGCGTTGAATTGTCGAGATAATCGTACAGAATCTGTGCCTTTTCACGGTTTATCTTTGCCATTTCCTCAACGCCGCCGATTCTTTGTTCGAGCCATTCGAACACCATTTTCGTGATATAGATACTGTAACACGGGGGTGTATTGTACAGCGAATCTTTATCCGCATGGGTTTTGTAATCGAGCATTTTCGGCGTGAAATCGAGCGCATGGCCGACCAGATCGTCACGTATAATGACCACGGTAACCCCGGCAGGGCCGATATTTTTTTGCGCCCCGGCATAAATGAGTCCGAATTTCGACACATCATACGGCTCGGAAAGAATATTGGATGACATATCGGCAACAATGGGTACGTTGCCGGTATCGGGTATGGACGTGAAACGGGTTCCGTATATGGTGTTGTTGGTAGTGATGTGGAAAAAATCGGCATTCGGGTCGAATTTTGACGAATCTATCTCCGGGATATAGGTAAAGGTGGTATCCTCGGACGATGCGACGGTGTTCACATCACCGTAGCGTTTCGCTTCCGCGATTGCTCGTTTTGACCATTGACCGGTGTGCACAAAATCGGCCGATTTGCTTGAACGGAAAAGGTTGAGTGGCACCATGGCGAACTGAAGATTGGCGCCGCCCTGGAGAAAGAGGACCCGGTAATTATCGGGTATGTGCATGAGTGAGCGCAGCTTTGCTTCCGCGGTTTTGATGATTTCATCGAAAGCGGGTGAGCGGTGACTCATCTCCATTACCGACATTCCGGTACCGTTGTAGTCGAGCATCTCTTCGGATGCACGACGCAGTACTTCTTCCGGGAGAGTGGCGGGACCTGCGGAAAAATTGTATACTCGCGACATAAAAACCTCCGGTTAATTTAGGTAAATGAAACAATAGTCGATTCGTGTGAACGTGTGGTGTTGGAATCTGCGGATGTATGAAGAAATCCGGACAAAAGAGTGAGTTCTCCTGCCGGATCAATGCTCTGCATGACAATATCGGCACCGCCTGTATCGATAACCACCGCAGTTGCGTTGATGATCCCCTTGATACCGGCATCGATAAGTGCATTGGCCTGAAGTTGTGCGTGTTGCGGGGCAACGGCGATTATGCCGATTTCTATGTGTTCGCGAGGCACTACTTCCGGGATTTCACTGGCAGTAAAAAGTGGCATAGGCGTGCGAAGAATTTCGATCTTATTTACATCTGAGTCGAATCCTGCGACCACGGAGTATGGAGTATCCGCTTCATGAATATACGAGGCGAGGGCGCATCCCAGTTGACTCAAACCGACAACGCAGGTGTTGCGTACCCGGTCGAGACCGAGCAGATTCCTGATTCGGTCTTTAAGAAGCGCAACCGAATACCCTGCACGTGTCTGACCGATGCCGCCGAGGTGATTGACGTCTTTGCGGATATTATGCGCACCGATATGCAGCATTTTCCCCAGCGTAAAGGAGGAAATGCGGGCATCGGGCGAGTCGTACAGTGTGTTAAGAATGCGATAGATACGGCACAACCGTTTTATTGTCGGGGTAGGTATGTGTGTCGTGCTCATAAAAAATGATAAAAAGAAGAACAAGCTGACAAATTGTGAAAAAATGTACAAAACATAAAATACAATGTGGTATCTGCAATGTCAAGTTTCATAAAAAATGTGCCTCTCGCTCGTGTCCGGGCTACATTCGATTCCGGTTATCTCCATACCCTGATTCATACATCCGGAGAACATACCGTAGCCGTGCATATTTTCAAATCGCAGTATGCTGCCGGCGATACCTGCCCGGACACAATCCGTATATCTGATAATGCAGAAAAAATCCGGGCGCATAATCGCGAATCTAACTATTTTTACCTGAATTGAGCGGTTGTTTTGATGAACGCTGCCGTTATCCGCATTGCGCATGTGTTTACGGAAAAAATATGCTAACAACAGGGATGATCTGTCATTTCCGCGCGCATAATCACCGCACGGCTCATCGCATCTTTTAGCACAACAATCGCTCAGTTCGGTTTTTATTTAACGCCTGACTCGTTTTTCCGAACCTGCACTATGGGTGTGTGTCATGCCGAGAACCCGTACCATAATAGACTGTTACACCGATGAGCCGGCGGGCCTCGGGGTACCGCCGTTTCTCGGGGTGTGGCCGCGGTATATCGCCGGACGATATCGCGACATGCCTTTTTACTGTACTATTGACGATTTGCGCTATGCGGATTGTGCGCGACGGGGCACATATCCGGAAATCGATCCCGCAACCACGAAAACCCGCAAAGAGCTGCTTAACAGAACACGGTCTGTGGATGCACTCCTGGATATCTTTCATAACACCGACCAGTTCGTGGTAATTGCCGGTATACAGACGCCGGGCAAATACCTGGGAGCGGCACCGGGGAGCCTTCGGGAAGTCGTTTCGCTGTTGAGGCACTACCGCGCCACCAAAGTACTTACCGGGCCTGCAGCGGTATGTGGCACACAGCTTCGGGGGGGCAGCAATGCGGAAGTTGCCGCACAGGGGGAATTCGATGCTATCGACGGTGATATCTATCATGACTACGATATCCTTCAGCAGTATATGCTCAAAGGTGCGGAAGTGGTAACACAGGTGCCGTATCAGATAATTGCGGAGCTGGAGACAGGGAGGGGGTGTGTGCGAAAAGAAGGCTGCAGCTTTTGTACAGAGCCGCTGAAAGGTACACCGCAGTGGCGTGCCGCCGATGATGTGCATCAGGAAGTAGCGGCGCTGCAGCGTTTCGGTGTTGAGGCCTTCCGGCTCGGAAAACAGTCATGCATCTATTCATATGCCGGAGGCGATACGGGTGCGCTGCAGCGACTGCTGGAGGGTATATCCTCCGCAAGACCACGTGTGTTGCATATTGATAATGCAAATCCCGCAATGGTAACCGAGCAACGTACACGATTGTTCGTCAGATACTGTACTCCGGGGAGCACGGCGGCACTCGGGGTGGAGTCGTTCGATCCAGAGGTTAGTGCGGCGAACAACCTCAACTGCGATGTGCAGGGTGTAATGGATGCCGTGCGCAGTATTAACAGAATCGGCGGTGTACGGGGAGAGAACGGCTGTCACGCGCTTCTTCCGGGGATAAATATCCTTCTGGGGTTACCCGGGGAGACAAAAAAGACGCTGGAATACAATTTTTCCTGCCTTATGCAGATGTGTGACGAGGGGATGCTGGTACGTCGGGTCAACATCAGACAGGTGGTTCCCTTTCCCGGTACGCCGCTTGCGCAAAACGGTAACGCATGGCGTGTGATCAGAAAAAACAGAAAGTTGTATGCGTCCTGGATCGAACGGGTGCGCAACGAGTTTGACGAGCCGATGCTGAAGCGGCTTTTTCCGTCGGGTACGCGACTTTACGGTGTAAGGAGTGTGGTGCATGAAGGCAATGTTACTTTTATGCGGCAGCTGGGAAGTTATCCGATCGTGGTGGGGGTCAGGCAGCGTCTGCCGCTGGGCAGATTCTACTCTGTCGAAATAACGGGACATATGCGCCGAAGCCTCGAAGCGAAAGTGGTTGACGAATCCGGTTAATGAGTGTATAATAAGTGATACCCTGCATGGTGCGGGATGGCAGTTTTTTTGTTGACAAACATAGTTTTTTGAACAGAACAATCCCCGCCCCCCCCTCTGCCCTATGAAAAATCCCCTTGCCACACTTGTCCCTGTGGATGAGCGAAACGACGGTGTGTATATAACCGTCTCGAGAGATAAAAAAGATAAAATCGATGTCGAAAAAGTGGTCGCGGTTCTCGATAAGGCCGGTGTGATCAACTACGACCGGCAGCTGCTGAAAAAAGCGTTCGAACGTGGTCGCGGTGCGCCGGAAAAAATCGGACCGTTATTCGAATATTATCCGTCCCGGTTCGATACCTATGTTACACTAAAGGTCTACGGGGGCAAGGCATTTATTTCGATACACGAACAGTGCGAAGAAGATGGTATTAGTCCAACCGCTTCGATATTGCGGTATTATCTCGAGCATAACAACATTGTCCACGGAATCGATCAGGCAGCGCTCGAAGATATCGCCTCCAAAAAAAAATTCGGTGAGCAGCTCGTGGTTGCAAAAGATACGCCTGCCGAACACGGCAAAGACGCGTCGGTAGAGGTGAAGATCGCCACCCAACCCGATTTCAGACCCAAAGTGAAGGCGAACGGGCGGGTCGATTTTAAGGAAGTGAGTACGTATATAGAAGTGGCTAAAGATCAGGAACTCGCGCGTAAGCGGCCGGCCACGAAGGGCACACCCGGGAAAAAGGTGACCGGCGAAGAGATCGAGCCGACTCCAGGTAAGGACGTGTCGTTTCCGCAGGGGAAAAACACCTATGTCAGTGAGGACGGAATCAGCATGAGGGCTGAAAAAGCGGGTGTGCTTATTGAAGAAAACGGGCTTCTTACCGTTAAAGAAAGCCTGGTAATTAATAACGATGTCGATTTCCGGGTGGGGAATGTCAAGTATTCCGGCGGGGTACTGATCAATGCGAACGTAAGTCCCGGCTTTTCGGTGGAAGCGGAAGGCAATATTGAGATCAAGGGGAATGTCGAATCAGCCCGTATTGTGTCGCGCAATGGAACGGTTACCATACACGAAGGGGTACTCGGCAAGGACGATACGACAATATACGGCAAAGAAGGGATTACCATAGCCTTTGCGCAATCCTCTTATTTTGAAACAGAAGGTGACCTTATCCTGAAAAAACATATCTGGCACAGCAGTGTGCGGTGCAATCGTTTTTTTGCTACCGAGCACACAGGCAATGTACTGGGCGGAAAGCTCGTGGCATACAAAGGGGTAGAGGTGTACGACGTGGGCAATGACAAAGGCGTTGAAACGCGCATTCAGCTGGTGAACAAGCAGCGTGAAGTTTATAAGGAACAGTTGAAAAAACTTACGGCGCTTCGTGAACAGCTCAATGAAAAAATAGGGCCCATAAAAAAAGAGCTCAATTCAAAAGCCGCTATATTTAAAAAAGCGGGCGATTCGGTAACTGCACGTCATAAAAAAGAACTGAAAAAGTGGATAGATGCATATAATGAATTGTCGAAAAAACTTAATTACGTGGATGAAAAAATAGCACAGGTAAAGGAAAAAGTACAGAATCCGGTCGATCCTGAAGGGTATATAAAAATTATCAATACGGCTCACGCAGGGACGGTACTCAATATTTATGGCACCGAAAAGAAAATCGGTCCACACGTGACGAATAAAACATACTATCCGGCCGGCGTGAACGCATCGAAAAGCCAGAAAAAGGAGGGCAAAAATGAATGAGACATACGGGATACGCGTAGGAGAGAAATACGGCTACACATGGATTGTACTGCCCGAGATATCGATGTTCAATTATGAAAAAGTGGAATCCGAAATAACAGAATTGATCGCACGCAATCCGGGAAATTCACTTGTGATCGATCTTTCCGATACGGTTCGTCTTTACAGCTCAGGCATCGGATTGTTGATCCGTATACGAAAACAATTGACCGAAAAGGGCGGTGCGCTTTACGTGGTCAACATCTCGGACGATTGTCTTGCACAGCTGAGGGACGCACACCTGCACAACATCCTGACGCTTTTTCAGACCCAGGAGGAGTTCGAGATATCGGTTGACGAGGTCTGGAACAATGCACACGGGAAGGATATTAGCCAGAATATAACCACATCGTTTGTAAAGCCCGGAATACTCAAAGTATCGGTTTGCGGAAACATGGTGGGGAAAACACAGCTTCATTCAATACAGAAACAGGACTCTTCGCAGTATGTTGAACAGACAGCCTGGTATATATTTGACTTTTCTGATCTTGAAGTCATCGACAGTGAAGGGATTACCGAATTCCAGCAACTGGCGAAGACAGTGACAGATAATAAAAAGGGGTGCGTTGCATATGGGCTTAAACCGCACATCGCAGAGCTGATGCAGATGTTCGGATTCGATCAGCTTATGCGTTTTTTCGATACCGAATCCGAGGCGATTGCGTATATCGAGGCGCACACGTAACACACCTCAGGTGATTTTACGCACTGCGCCTTTGTCGGCCGATGTGGCCATCTCACCATACATTCGAAGGGCGGCAGAGACGTTTCTGGTTCTGTCACCGGGGGTAAAGGCGCGATCCTTACGCTGTAGCTCTTCGTTTTTACGCTTCTGCAATTCTTCATCGGAAAGCTGTACGTCGATCGTACGGTTGGGTATGTCTATCGTAATGGTATCGTTGTCTCTGAGCAGAGCGATCTCTCCGCCAGCCGCGGCTTCGGGAGAGACATGGCCGATGGAGAGGCCGGCGGTGCCGCCCGAAAAACGTCCGTCGGTAATGAGTGCACACGCTTTGTCAAGCTGTACCGATTTGATATAGGACGTCGGATAGAGCATCTCCTGCATTCCGGGACCGCCGCGAGGTCCTTCATAACGGATTACTACGACGTCATTGGCTTTCACCTCGCCGTTGAGAATTCCTTCGCATGCCTGATCCTGGGATTCGAATACCCGTGCGGTTCCGGTAAAGGTATAGATCGATTCATCAACTCCTGCGGTTTTTACTATGCATCCGTTTCGGGCGATATTGCCGTAAAGAATGCACAGGCCGCCTTCGCGGTTGTAGCAGTGCTCGAAATCGCGTATACACCCCTTTTCGGCATCGGTATCGAGCGTTTTGTAATAGGTCTGCTGAGAACCGAGTGTCCTCACACCGGTCTTTCCTCCCGGCGCACTTTTATACATCGTAAGCGCCTCGTCGGCGGGGTTTTCTCCACGGATATCGTATCGAGAAAGAATGGAGCCGAGAGTTTCTCCCTCGACCCGATAGACGTCGGGATCGACAAGGTCGTTTCGTGCGAGTTCTCCGAGTATGGCCATTATACCTCCCGCCCGGTTGACATCCTCGACATGATAGTGGGAACTCGGTGCTACTTTACAAACAATAGGGATTTTACGGGAAAGGGAATGAATATCCTCCATGGTAAAATCGACCCCGGCGTTCTGTGCGATTGCCAGAAGATGGAGCACGGTATTGGTCGACCCTCCCATGGCGATATCGAGCGCCATGGCATTCATAAAGCTCTTTTTCGTTGCTATCGAACGGGGAAGCACGCTGGTGTCGCCCTGCTCGTAGTAGCGTTTCGTGATTTCGACGAGCGTACGCGCTCCCTTTTCAAACAGTGCGGTTCTCTGCGTATGAGTGGCCACCACCGTGCCGTTACCGGGCAGTGCAATCCCGAGTGCTTCGCTGAGACAGTTCATCGAATTGGCGGTAAACATACCGGAACACGACCCGCAGGTGGGACACGCGACATTCTCCACCGCCTGCACCTCGTCGTCGCTGACGTTTTTATCTCCCGCCATTACCATCGCATCGATCAGATCGTATTTCTTTTTACCGGACACGCCCGCTTCCATCGGTCCGCCCGATACGAATACCACGGGAATGTTGAGACGCATGGCTGCCATGAGCATGCCGGGGACGATTTTGTCGCAATTGGGAATACAGAAAAGCGCATCGACTTTATGGGCATTACACATATACTCCACGCTGTCTGCGATAAGGTCGCGGGAGGGAAGCGAATAAAGCATGCCTGAATGTCCCATCGCGATTCCGTCGTCGATGGCGATGGTGTTAAATTCGGCGGCAAACCACCCGTATGATTCGATTACACTTTTTACATGCTGGCCGATATCACGCAGATGCACGTGTCCTGGTACGAACTGGGTAAATGAATTCGCAATAGCGATAACGGGCTTATCGAACTGATCGTTTTTTCTTCCGTTGGCTCTCCATAAACTGCGGGCACCTGCCATGCGGCGACCTTTACTGCTTTCGGAACTTCGTAGCGGTATTGACATATGATACTCCTCCGGTACTGTTTCTTCGTGTTTATCGATGTGAATTGAATACAGGATTGGCGTATATTGAATAAAGTATATGCAGAAATCGTTCCGGATCCTCCTGAGGAAAGTCGGGTCGGTACGATTCGATTCTTTTCGTAAATTCACGTTTTTCTTCTTCAGAATAATGCGCCGCATACTCTGATGAGCCGCTAAGACAATCGGCGGCAACGTAATTACTCGGCCAGAGCCGGTATCGTGTATGTATGCGTTTGTCCACCAGAGCCGCCGCTTCGTTAAAAAAGGTGTTTCGGCGGGAGATGTCGTTGAGGTGTGTCATGTCAAGGGACGTGTCGATGCACAGATGTATACGCCCCTTATATCCGGTCAGTCCTTTTAAAATACTCTGCACGTCTTCACCGGGTCTTTTTTTATAGGTGCCGTGCAGGGAACGGGCATGGAGCTCGCGTGCTTTCATGAAATCGCAGGGGTCGTATTCGTATGAAATCGCAACCGGCATAATGTTCAGCGAGGTGAAATACTCCTTATAATCATCCCTGGCGCAGAATCCTACCATTTTCAGCAGGCCCGTCTGGGTGCGGTCATTTCCGTCTTTGGCTCGTCCTTCACTCTGTGCAAGCCAGACCGGTTCTTTTATCGTGGTAAGTATGTGACGTATATATTCGGATACCTTTTGAGACTGAACGAACACTTTGCGCCGAGGCACATTACGATGGATAATGAAATTTTTATTCATCCGCAGTACGTCCGATACCACGCCGGGTGCAAGCAGATTGTTCCCGACCGCATGATATGCAGGCCGGTAATCCCGATCCATGAGGATAAAATCGAGAAGTGCCGAATCGAGAATGATATCCCGGTGATTCGAGATAAAAACCGGGGGATCCGCCGGATCGATATGCTCCAGCCCGGAATACGTAAGTCCTCTGCTGCTGACATCGAGAAGCCGTTCGGTAATGGGATGGCAGAGGTAATGCTGGAATTTGGACACCGTATCCATGCGGGCGGTTTTTTCCCTGAACTCATGCATGTCGACTTCGGGGAATAAACGGGTGATGACATTACGGGTCGCGTCATCATTGGCAATGCGCCCGAGCACGTCTTTTGCTTCATTGTCGTTAAACGGTCGGATATCTTCGAATGAATGGTGCATGGCAGAAAATAGTGTTGGTAAAAACGGGTGCTGGTATTACACGACGTCGTGTATCGCCTCCGAAAGAATACGTATGCCGGTATCGATCTGTTCGGCTTCGGTATGAGAGTAAGAAAGACGAAGGGAGTTGTTTCTTGCGTTTAGTGGATCGAAGGCACGCCCGATAACGAATGCGCACCTGCGTGCGACCGCACGTTCAAAAATATCGGTTGCATCGACATGCTCCGGCAAAGTAAGCCAGACATAGAATCCGCCGCGGGGGACGGTCCAGGAGACATCGGGCGGCATATAGGTTGTAAGCGCATGGTTCATGAGTTCGGCACGTGAGGAATATGCCTTGCGAAGAGAGTCTATATAGCGATCGAGCATACCGTTGTGCATAAATTCGTGCAGCAGAACCTGGGTAAAGGAAGAGGAGCACGCGTCCATTGATTGCTTGGCAAGGATGCATTTTTCTACAATCTTGTCGGGGCCGAGTATAAATCCGAGCCTGAGTCCCGGTCCCACCAGTTTTGAAAAAGAGCCGACATAGCATATCGGCTGCTCTGCCCCGGCGCGCTGGATCATGGTTCGTGTTGCCGGAATATCCTTTTTCTCGAACCACAGTTCATTGTAAGGATCGTCCTCGATGCAGCAGCATGAATGATCGCACAGAAGTGATGCGAGCGTATCTTTTCGTTCGCTGCTATAAAGAACACCGGTCGGATTCTGAAAACACGGGTTGCAGTATACCACCGCATCGGATGACGCATCGAGTTCGCGTTCCAGACACGAGGGGTCAATGCCCTCGTCATCGAGAGGGATCGGTTTGAAACGGGCGCCATGGGCGTTGAAGGATGCCAGCGCTCCGATAAAGGCGGGTGTTTCGGTAATCACGTCTCGACCGGGATCGATCAATACACGGGAAAGAATGTCTATTGCCTGTTGCCCGCCCTGAGTAATGACAAGTGAGCGGCCGCTGCAGGAGATCCCTTTTGACTCCAGCCGTTGGCGAAGTGATTCCAGCAGCGGGGGATAGCCCGGTGTAGGACCGTACTGGAAAGCATCCTGCTGTTTTCCGGTATCGAGCCGCGCATAGAGTTGCGCGAACTCTTCGGTCGGAAAAAGTGACGGGTTGGGCATGCCACCGGCGAATGAGATGATATCGGGATCGGCGGCAATTTTCATCAATTCCCGAATCTCCGATGCCCGAAGTCGTTGTGCGCATTGAGAAAAGGTAACCATAAACCGGAAAAATACATTAATGCGATATCGATCGGTGTCCTGCATATTGAAAAAACACGGCAAAATAGAGTGGCAATAATTATTTTTGGACAGTCATTTTTTTGCGTTATGCAGACGGTAGCGCTGACAAATCACTTTTATGGATTGAAGATACACAACTATTTAATCGATACGTTTTCGAAAAGGCGAAAAAACTCAAGAGGAATGACCGATGACCCCACGACTCGAAAAAATGCGAAACATCGGAATCAGTGCGCATATTGATGCCGGGAAAACCACTTTCACCGAAAGAGTGTTGTTTTATACAAAGCGGATTCACAAAGTGAGTGAAGTGCATGACAAAGATGGTGCCGGCGCTACCATGGATTCCATGGAAATGGAGAAAGAACGCGGCATCACTATCAATTCTGCTGCCACAAATGTAAAATGGCAGGATAACGAAGTCAATATTATCGATACCCCGGGGCATGTCGACTTTACGGTTGAGGTGGAACGGGCACTTCGTGTACTGGATGGAGCCATACTCGTACTCTGCGGTGTCGGGGGAGTGCAGTCGCAGACGCTTACGGTCGACAGACAGCTGAAACGATATGGAGTACCGCGTATTTGTTTTATTAACAAGCTCGATCGTGTAGGAGCCAATCCGGATCGTGTCGCCACACAAATTGCGGATAAGCTCTCCATCGACCCGGTGGTGATGCAGATGCCTATCGGACTCGAGGCGGATCTCAAAGGTATGGTCGATCTCCTCTATATGAAGGCGTATTACTTTGAAGGTGCACATGGCGAAAAACTTCGTGAAGACGAGATCCCGGAAGAGCTTCGGGAAGAAGCGGAAAAACGCCGTGATCAGTTGATAGATACGGTGAGTATGTACTCGGATGAGCTTGCGGAGGCGTATCTGGAAGGCGAAGATATTCCCGTGGAAATGATCAGGGAGGCAATTCGTAAAGGAACGATTGCCATGGAGATTACCCCTGTCTTTATGGGATCGGCATACAGAAATGTGGGGGTACAGCCTGCAATGAACGCGGTGATCAACTATCTGCCCAATCCTGTTGAGGTTTCCAACGACGCAGTGGATCTGGATAACGAACGAAAAAAGATTTACCTTTCGTGCGATTCTCAGAAGCCCACTGTCTCTCTTGCATTCAAAATTGAAGAGAGTCCCTACGGACAGCTGACGTATGTGCGGGTTTACCAGGGTATGATCGAAAAAGGAACCGAGTTGATGAATACGCGTACCGGTAAATCGGAACGTGTGGGAAGGCTTTTAAAAATGCACGCCGCTACGCAGGAGCCGATAGACCGTGTCGAAGCGGGGGATATTGCAGCGATTTTCGGAATCGATTGCGCGTCGGGCGATACGTTCTGCGGCAAAGGCGTCAATTATGCGCTTTCGCAGATGCACGTGGCGGAGCCGGTTATTTCACTGGCCATCAGCGCGGTCGATAAAAAGTCGGAAACGAATATGGCAAAGGCACTCAATCGATTTGCCAAGGAAGACCCTACCTTTCAGTATAAGATAGATGAAGAATCACAGCAGACAATTATCAGGGGGATGGGCGAGCTGCATCTGGATGTGTATATTCAGCGTATGAAACGCGAATACAATGTCGAACTCGAGATCGGAAAGCCGCAGGTAGCCTACCGAGAGACAATATCCGAAACCGCCCAGTTCGATTATACACACAAAAAGCAGACCGGTGGTGCCGGACAGTACGGTCGCGTTGCCGGCGTTATGGAGCCGACATCAGAGCCCTACGAGTTTGTTGATGAGATAAAAGGCGGTGTCATTCCCAACGAGTTTATCCCCTCGTGCGATAAGGGATTCAGATCATGTCTGGACGAAGGTACCATTATCGGCTTTCCTGTTACCGGTATCAAGGTAACGATTAACGACGGAAACTACCATCCGGTAGACTCCTCGGACGTCGCGTTTCAGCAGGCGGCACAGGGTGCCTTTCGTCAGGCGTACGATCGAGCCAAACCGATTATACTGGAGCCGATCATGAAAGTATCGGTCGAAGGGCCGCCGGATTTTCAGGGGAATATTATCGGCAGTATCACGCAGCGGCGCGGTAACATAATCAGTACCACGCAGGAAGGAAGCGTGCTGAGTGTGGACAGCGAAGTTCCGCTGAGCGAAATGTTCGGCTATTCGACCGATCTGCGTTCTCTGACTCAGGGGAAATGTGAGTTCAGCATGGAGTTCGCTAAATACCAGAAGGTTCCCAAATCCATTTCGGAAGAGTTGATAAAGGAATTTCGGGAAAAGAAGAAATGAACACAACAATAATCGTGTGGTTTTTGTATATTTTTTTTATACATATCGGTCAGCGCGATTGTTTTGAAAAATATCGAGATGTCCAATCCCGCAGCCCGTGGGAGCCGCTTTTGTGACCTGCGGAAATCGGGATATGCCACAGACCAACAAGGATAGATTATGATCAGAAAACGTTTGATTAAAAGAAGTCCGATTCGTATTCTGGAACAGAGTACCAAAGGCGGACTCGGTAAAGGTAACATCGGTATTATTGCGGCAGGGGCGGGGATGGGAAAGACCGCATGCCTGGTTCACCTCGCAATCGACAAACTAATGCAGGGCGAACATGTTATTCACGTCTCCTTTGAAAAAGATACAGACCATATTATTTCCTGGTATGAAGATATTTTCAACGAAGTGGCCGAAAAGCATGAACTCCAAGGCGCGCGTCAGATTCATGACGAAATGGTAAAAAAACGCGTGATCATGAATTTTATGCAGAACGAGGTTTCTATCGAGAAAATCACATCCGACATCAAGGCAATTCTGGCACAAACGAATGTCCATGCCCAGTCAATAATGATAGATGGCTATGATTTTACCAGTTCAACGCCGGAAGAGGTTTCTCAGATTCGGGATTTTTGCAAAGAGCACGGACTTGAAGCCTGGTTCAGTGTAGGTGTAGGCACGCAGCAGGAAATAGAGCCTCAGTGTAACACAACATTCTCGTCGTTTGAAGATTTAATTGAAATCATCCTCTGTCTTGAATCGATTGATTCACATATTCATCTTAAGCTTCTTAAAGATCACGACGTATCGACACCGCCGGATATGCATCTGGCACTCGATCCCAAGACACTTCTTATTACCGAAGAATAGTTCGTTCCCAGATCAATGAGATGCATACCTCAATTCGGGAAGGTGGTTTTACTTCTGCTGATGCCGATTGCTGACAGCATTGCAGACAATTCTCTCCTGTCCCGAAAAAAATGTAAGAATAAGCTTCCCGCTGTCGATGTCCGTCTCAACGGTTTTTCGGGGATGGATAACGAGATAATTGTCTATGAAAGCGATAAACGGGCAAAGTATTCTATCATTGCGGCACTGGACGACAAATTTATCGAGTCGAACAACCGTGGTAAAAAGACCTTTGTGTATCGGGAAAACCCTCATCGCTGTCATAATATCAGCGAATTTGAATCCGAAAAGCTGGTCTTTGTAACCGAACAATTTATTAAAGCGCTCAACGATCTGGAACATAATATTCATAAGGACAAATGGGGCAAATGTCTCTATCTTGACGCCTATTTTCCCAAGTTTCTCCAGTCGTTCTATTATCTGTGCTATGCCATTTCAGGTGCAAAAAACGACATACTGCCCAGAAAAGCGATGATTCATGATTCCCTGTTCGATGTGTCGCTCAAATCAAGAAAAACAGACAGGCGGATTCTGCACTGGCGGGATTATGACGAGCATACCGTAAAGATGCGTATCGCTACCCAGGAGCTGTCACAGCAGCTGCGGGTATGGAAACATCGGTTCCTCGATAAAAATAAGGTGAACCGAAGGGCCGAACTTATGCATAGAAAGAAAGTGGCCGATGCATATACTTTATTCATTAAACTTTACTTTCCGAAAAAACGATCATAGCAGCAAAAAACGACTGTAAAAAAGTTCTGAGTGTATCAGATTCGACCGGTCATTTGTTGAATACGTATCACGAGAAAATGTATATTTGTAATTCTTTGTCCATTCGGTGTGGACCGGGGTACACAGGCGAATCGAAAAGATGCTGTATGTGTAAACGAACGATTAATTACTACATCAATACAAGGGAGACATTTTATGGCTCGAGCGATGGTTCCTCACGACGGTAATTCGGCATGTGCGCATGTCGCACATGCGGTAAATGAAGTAATAGCTATCTATCCAATCACACCCTCATCTCCACTGGGCGAACTATCGGATGAAAAATCGGCAAAAGGAGAAAAAAACATATGGGGCGCGGTGCCGCTCGTTTCACAATTGCAGTCAGAGGCCGGGGCATCCGGTGCAGTGCACGGTGCGCTGAGTGCCGGATCGGTGACCACGACGTTTACCGGTTCGCAGGGGCTTTTGCTCATGATCCCCAACATGTACAAGATCGCGGGTGAGTTGCTTCCTACCGCGTTTCACGTGACCTCGCGTTCGCTCGCATGCCAGGCACTTTCGATTTTTGGAGACCACAGTGATATCACCGCAGTTCGCGAAACAGGCTTTGGTCTGCTCAGTTCATCAAGTGTACAGGAAGCGATGGATCTGGCGCTGATTGTGCAGGCCGCCACACTCGAATCACGTGTGCCGTTCGTTCATTTTTACGAAGGATTCAGAGTCTCCCATGAAATTCAGAAAATAGAAGAACTCACCAAAGAAGATATGCGGGCCATGATTGACGATTCCTTTGTACAGGCATATCGTGAAAGGTCGATGTCACCCGAACGCCCGATCATACGGGGTACTTCACAGAACCCGGATGTCTATTTTCAGGGTCGTGAAACAGTGAACAAATACTATAATGCAGCTACTGCGATTGTGCAGAAGGCCATGGATCGCTTCGCAGAAATCGTGGGCCGCAGCTATAAACTGTTCGAATATTACGGTCCTTCGGATGCGGAAAGGGTGATCGTTATCATGGGTTCGGGCTCACAGGTCGTAAATGAGACCGTTGACTACATGAATAAAAACGGCAACGAAAAAGTCGGTATGCTGCAGGTACGTCTGTATCGTCCATGGGATACGACCGCATTCGTCAAGGCGCTTCCTGCTTCGGTATCGCGAATTTCGGTGCTTGATCGAACAAAAGAGCCGGGTGCTGTCGGTGAACCTCTGTATGAAGACGTGTGTACCGCTATCGACCAGGCAATTGCTGAAGGAACCGCGCCGTTTTCAGCCAAACCCATGGTTGTGGGCGGTCGCTACGGACTTGGGTCGGCCGAATTCACGCCAGCCATGGTAAAAGGTGTGTTTGACGACCTTGCAAAAGATACACCAAAAAATCATTATACTATTGGCATCGATGATGATGTGACTCATACGTCGCTTGAGTTTGATGCTTCGGTGAATATCGAACGAGAGGATACGTTCAGAGGACTGTTTTACGGGCTGGGATCCGACGGAACGGTCGGGGCGAACAAAAATTCGATCAAAATAATAGCAAAAGAGACCGATAATTATGCTCAGGGCTACTTTGTCTACGACGCCAAGAAAGCGGGAGCGGTTACTGTCTCTCATCTGCGCTTCAGCCCCCAGAAGATCAAAAGTCCCTATCTGATCAGTAACGCGAATTTTATTGCCTGCCATAACTTTTCTTTCCTTCCCAAATACGATATGCTCAAGGACGCGGTCGAAGGCGGGGTTTTCCTGCTTAATTCTCCGTATCCCGCCGAACAGGTATGGGAAAAGCTTCCCGGAAAGGTACAGCAGCAGATAATCGACAAAAAACTGCAATTCTATGTGATCGATGCGGTCGATATTGCAGGAAAAATCGGTCTTGGCGGACGTATTAACGTGATTATGCAGACCGCGTTTTTTCTAATTTCGGACATCATGGATAAAGACCACGCCATCAACGCGATCAAGGATGCGATCAAGAAAACCTACGGAAAAAAAGGCGAAAAGATCGTTGACATGAACAATCAGGCTGTGGATGCTGCCCAGACGCATATCGAAAAGGTTGAGTATCCTTCCGAGGTGACCAATGAAATCGAAGAATTGAAGGCGGTTCCTGACGATTCCCCCGATTTCGTGAAAAATGTCACACAGAAGATACTGAAAAAAGAAGGTGACAAAATCAAAGTGAGCGAGATGCCGGAAGACGGCAGCTGGCCGCTGGGGACCACCAAATACGAGAAGCGCAACATAGCGATCAACGTACCGGTATGGAATCCGGATACATGTATACAGTGCGGACGGTGCTCGATTCTTTGTCCGCACGGAGTTATTCGTCCGAAAGTATACGATGCGTCGGAGCTGGACAATGCGCCTGCGGGATTCAAATCGACCGATGCCAAAGGCAAAGGGATGGAAGGGAAAAAGTATACCCTTCAGGTGTCGGTGGAAGACTGTACCGGCTGCAGCGTATGCGCGACCTACTGTCCGGCGGCCAAAAAAGAAGCACTTACCATGCATCCGATCGGGGATGTGCGCGAAAAAGAGGTCGAAAACTGGAAGTTTTTTGAGTCTCTTCCTGAAACCGACCCGTCTCTGTATGAGCCCGACAATATGAAAGGCAGCCAGTTTATTACGCCGCAGTTCGAATTCAGCGGTGCGTGTGCCGGCTGTGGTGAAACCATGTATGTAAAGCTCATGTCGCAGCTTTTCGGCTCACGTGCGCTGATCGCGAATGCGACGGGATGTTCGTCGATTTATGGCGGTAACCTGCCTACAACTCCTTACACTCCACGAAAAGACGGCCGCGGTCCCACCTGGAACAATTCCCTGTTCGAAGATGCCGCCGAGCTGGCTTTCGGTATGCGCCTGAGCGTTGACAAACAGACCGACATCGCCCGCATCACCGCACAACAGGTGCTCGAAAACGGGGAGTGTGGTGCTGAAGTCAAAAAAGTGCTCGGCGAGATACTTGAGGCGGATCAGTCGGATATCCGAAAAATCGAACAACAGATTCAGCGAATCGACAGTATAAAGCCGACGCTTGCGGAATCTTCGGACGATACATGCAAGCGCCTTGCTTTTTACATCGACTATCTTGCCAAAAAATCGGTCTGGGGTATGGGCGGTGACGGATGGGCGTACGATATCGGCTACGGCGGCGTTGACCATGTGCTTGCAAGCGGCCTTGATATAAATCTTCTGGTGATGGACACAGAGGTCTACTCCAATACCGGCGGACAGTCTTCAAAAGCGACCCCGATGGGAGCGGTTGCAAAATTCGCTGCAAGCGGAAAACCGACGCTGAAGAAAGATCTGGGGCTTATTTCAATAACGTATGGCAATATTTATGTTGCACGGATTGCAATGGGCGCAAACCCCAACCAGGCGGTCAAGGCGATGATTGAAGCGGAAGCATACGAAGGTCCTTCACTGGTGCTTTGTTATGCCCATTGTATTGCCCACGGAGTGCCGATGGTGCAGGGTAACGAACAGCAGAAAAAGGCGGTCGCTTCGGGTCACTGGCCGTTATACCGGTATAACCCGCTGCTGGCAAAAGAAGGGAAAAATCCGCTTACCCTCGACAGCAAGGAGCCTTCGATTCCCATCAGCGAATATATCAGCAATGAAAACCGCTACAAAATTCTGCAGCGATCCAACCCGGAACGTGCACAGATGCTTATGGAGCAGGCCCAGCAGGCGGTGAACGAGCGTTTTCAGCTTTACAAAACACTCGCATCGATGTAAAATTACGGTGGGGAAGTCTAATACTGTTATTTATCACACCAGGGGGTTATCCGGGAGATCGTTCCCGGATACCCCTTTGTGTTAAAGCAGGGCTGCCGTTTTACGAGTTCAAAAGCCGTCAGATAGCAGTGCTGTGCAGCTGAAGGGATTCTATGGTTGCACTTGAAGGTAAAAAGTAGTATATTATCTCGTAACCAGGCAGTCAAAGCGATGGTAAAACAAACGCATGAGATTAGGGTGGTGTGTATATGTGGTGAAAATGCTAGTACATAAGGAGCTACAGTGTGGGCTTTATGACCGATATGTCGATTAGTGCATTTATTGTTACAATAGCGTGAAAGTGGGATCCATTATGGGGGCACGAATCAAACAAAAAAAACACAATGGGGTTCCCGTACTGGAGATTCACGGGCGTGTCGAGAGCCAGGATGCGGTAAAAATTTCCAAGCGTCTTGAATCTCTGGTCAATAAGAATATTCAGAAGACGGTCATTGATCTGAGCAACATCGATTTTCTGGACAGTCACTGGATGGGTGTATTTGTGTATGTGTGGAAACTGTATAATGAAAACGGCAAAGAGTTAATTTTTCTGGTGCAGTCGAATTATATTCTCGAATTATTTCAAACATCAAATCTCGATCAGACCTTTACGATTGTGTCATCAATGGATGAGATCGGAGGGGAAGACGGGGAGTAGCTTTTTATTTAACGTTTTTACAGGGGAGGTATGTGATGAGGCTTTTAGCGGCTGGACTGGTGTGCACGGCTATGCTGTGCGGGTGTGCGACAAATCCTGCAGGAACGGGTTCACAGGTGGGGAAAACAGGGAATATAGGCGTTTCGGTCTCGATAACGGCAACGTCGGGACTGGCAAAAACACAGAAAAAAATGTTTACCGAATGGAGTAGTCTCAGAATACGTCTCATTGACGGTGATTCAGTCGTTGTTCGTGATACGTCGGTCTCAATCGGTATAGACGATCGTATCGCCCGGCATGAGCTGCGTGGGATACCCGCAGGAGAGTATTCAATCCGGGTCTGGACCGAGCAGGAGAAAAATGGAGAAATGCTGACCATACATGCACCGGTAACCCATGTATGTGAGGTGCGACATGGTGAGACAAGTAACGCGTCATTTATACTTGCACCGGAATACGGCTCTATTCTGCTTGCGTTCAGCGATACAGAGCCGGGGATCGATACGGTAAAGGCGTCCTACCGTATTGAGAGTACCACTATATCGGTCAGGGACAGCTGTACGCCGGTGAGTGGACGCGTCTATCTCAGTCTCGATTACATACCAGTCGATTCTGAAGGCACATTGCGTATCTGGGGCAAGGACGGAGGCGAGATGATCTACGATACGTCTCTCTATGCATACTCTTTTACCGGGCAGGACAACAGCCTGTCACTCCGCTGGGGTACCCCAAAAGGGAACCTGGTTATCTCCGCCGGTATAAAGATGCCGGGCGTCACGATGATCGGCGGTTTTATGAATGAGGCAAGGCAGGATTATCCGACCGTTTCTACCGGCCCGGTCTATATCCACGAGGTCGTTGCGTCACACAATGAGTATGAATTTATCGAGCTGTATAATCCATCATCCTTTTCTTATACGTACGACAGCCTGTACGTGGACTGTTATTCGTCCTCAGCCATCGAAACGCTTTTGTGCGACATTACCATACCGGCGCAAGACTGTTTCGTGATCGGTGCGGATTCAGTGCAGGAAGCGGATGTAACGCTCCCGGATTTGTCGAACCTGGTGGGAACGTTCGGATATCTCAGCATAAAAACGAGTGCGGATACCGCACTGGACTGGCTCGTGTATTCCAATGATGCAACGTACGGATGGCCGCGGGCAACCGCCAGTGAATCACTTGTGTTCGATACCGCGCAGTATGGTGCTGCAGCCGGTCATGTGTATAATGATTTTGGCAAATACTGGCGCGATACTTCACATGTAACGCCCGGACGATAGCGGTGATTTACGCAAAGCCAAAAATGAAATAAATGGTGTGTAAACCGTGTGTGGGGAAACGCTATAGTTGGCTGTTTTTAGCGCTGAACAAGTGGCACTATATGCATCGGTGGTGTGACGGCACAGCGTAATCATTCCGCCGTATTTCGGGCTCGCTTCGCCCAAGTGCTCGCTCAGACATGCATACATGCTTTTTCCGAAACACGAGGTCATACTTCGTGAGGGTCACACCACCGATGCATATAGTGTCACTTATTGTGTTTTCCCGGGCAGAGTCTGAGTTGGGTAAGTGGCCAACATGTAGGGCTATCACGAGAATAGATTCGAGTCGACAGAAAGCATACTATCCTGCGGCTCGCCTATGTAGAAGTACTACTTTTTTCCCGGTCGCCTTCGGGAGAATTATGACAGGGGTATAAGTACCGTATACGTGCAAAAGCCGGTTATGAAAAAATCTTACCGATACGTTCGAGCGCACGTGTCACGTTCTCTCTGCTGTTGAACGCGCTGATACGGATATGGTTCTCTCCGCAGCGTCCGAAACCGGTTCCCGGAGTACAGACGACACCCGCATTTGAAAGCAGCAGGTCGAACAGCTCCATGGAATCATGATCGGTTTTGATCCAGATATAGGGTGAATTTTTCCCTTGCGTGCAGGCAAACCCCAGTTTTTTCATCGACGATGCGATGAGTGAGGCGTTTTCGAGATAATAGTCGGTCAGCTCCCGGGCCTGCCTTTTGCCTGCATCGCTGTAGACCGCTTCTGCGGCGCGCTGGACAGGATAGGAGACGCCGTTGAATTTGGTAGATTGACGCCGAAGCCAGAGCGGATGCAGTTTTTGCGGCTCTCCGTCCGAGGTGAACGCACGGCACTCTCCGGGCACTATGGTATATGCGCAGCGGGTACCGGTGAACCCGGCCGATTTTGAAAAGCTGCGAAATTCGACCGCGACTTCTCTGGCCCCATCGATTTCATAAATCGAATGAGGAATCGATTCGTCCCTGATAAAGCTTTCGTAGGCAGCGTCGAAAAGAAGAATCGACTTGTTCGTGTGGGCGTATTCAACCCATCTGGCAAGATACTCCCGGTCGGCGACTGCGCCGGTGGGATTGTTCGGAAAACAGAGATAGATGCAGTCTATGGCTTTATCGGGGAATTCGGGAAGGTAGCCTGACGCTTGTGTGGCCTCCAGGTAGGTCAGGCCCTGGTAACGGCCCTGCTGCTGCGCGCCGGTGCGTCCCGCCATGACGTTGGAATCGACATAGACCGGATAGACCGGATCGGGTATGGCAATGGAGATCGAAGTGTCGAAGAGTTCCTGGAAATTTCCGGTATCGCATTTTGCGCCGTCGCTCACAAATACTTCATCGGCATTGATCTGTGCGCCTCTGGCGTGAAAATCGTTCTCCGCAATTGCCGTGCGAAGAAATTCGTATCCCTGCTCGGGACCGTAGCCGCGAAATGTGGTATCATCAGCCATTTCGTCGACCGCTGCGTGAAAAGCGTCGATACACGCGGGTGGAAGAGCCCGTGTCACATCACCGATACCGAGTTTGATTATTTCGCTGCCCGGATTTTTTTTGCGGTAATCGGCCACGCGGTTTGCGATATCGGAAAAAAGATAGGAGGCATGAAGCTTATTGTAGTGCTCATTGATACGGATCATGGGTTTCCTTTCGTTTTGTGAGTTCGGCGGTGAATTACCTGTATCTCTTATTGCATATCTGAGCCCGTATGAGGCTTGTGAGCAGTCAATTATACTAAATGCGGGTACATGAAGTCAAGTATTGCCGGTATCGGCAGCATCGCGTTTTCCGGGCGACGCATCGAGAAGTCCTGAAAATAAACGTTCGTATGCATCGGCTGTTTTTTCGAGTGTAAAGCGGGTACGCACATGGGTATATGCATTGGATGCAAGTCTGGCTGCGGCATCGGGATTATCCATGCAGTAGCGTATATGGTGTGCAAGCGCTTGTGTATCGTGATCTTTGAATAAAAGCCCGGTGTGATTATGCGTGATAAGATCAAGATTTCCGGCAGCGGCGGTGGCAATAACCGGTACTTTCAGCATCATCGATTCGAGCAGGGTTTGAGAGAGCCCTTCCGTCACCGAAGCCAGAACCGAAACAGAAAAAAACGGGTAGTAGTGGAGTGTTTCGTGCGGTGCGATTTTGGGGAGAAAGTGTATTGTATGATGCTGCAGATGTCGGCTGATTATCGCATCGTATTCTTCACGTCTGTCCACGCCGATAAAAAAAACATGTACCGATGCGTTTATGAATCGCAGCGCGTCAAGAATTTGTTCCTGTTGTTTTTTTCTGGAGACACATCCGATTACAAAATCGTCCGGACCAATACCGTAGCGTTCCCTGAGAGCCACACTATGTCTCTTGTCCAGATGTTTATATTTATCTTCGGGTGTCCCGTTGTATACCACTTCGATATGTCCCGCAGGTATGTGGAGTCTGCGGAGTGCATTTTTAACTCCATTACTTACTGCGATGATTTTATGAGTTCCGAGTGTGTAAAAAGCAGCCTGTAGTATTCCTCCACCGCTTCTGGGTATCTGACGTCGTGTGTGGAGGACCTTTACGGGTGAGAAAGACAAAAACCGAACCCAGATTGAGAGGTAGCGGTCGATACTCGATTGTGCATTGAGAATATCGATCGATTCCTGACGAACGAGACGTACAAGCGTACTTACGGTAGCGATATCCCATACGTTTTTGAAACCGCAGGTGATGATTTTTACCCTGTCGTGTTGAAGCAGCGAGGCGTAAAGCGTGTTTTCACGTGTGGCGAGGAATACGTTATGACCGCGGCTTGCCAGCGCATCGGCAAGAAATGCGACTGAAAATGTTGATCCGGCAAGTGCGCCCTGATATGTCACAAATAGTATATTCATGCCCGTAAAAAATAGTTTATTATGTACTCTGTATTATTCCCTTTGTTATTTCAGACGCATCAAAATGAAAGAAAATATCGCGGCTACACCCAAAATCGTATGTGTCGGGTTTCAAAAAACAGGTACCACTTCTCTGGGGACTGCGTTAAAGCGGATGGGATACAGCGTCTGCGGTACACGAACCGATCTTACCCTGCCGATTCTGCATGGGAATGTTACACGTATTCGCACGGTAATCGCCGGATACGATGCAGTAAAAGATACGCCGTGGCCCTTGTTGTACAAAGATATAGACAGATGGTTTCCGGGGTCGAAGTTCGTCTTGACATACCGTAATCCGGAGAGCTGGTACAATAGCGTACGCGATCACATAGGGACCCTGCGATCTCCTTTGCATGAATGGATATACGGATGGGGTAAGGGTATACCTGCGTATAACAGGGACAATACTCTCAGAGTCTACGAGGATCATATCGACGACGTATATCATTATTTTAGAAACCGACCGGACGATTTACTTACCATCGATTTCTCCGCAGGAGAGGGATGGGATAGTTTGTGCGATTTCGTCGGCAGAGACCGAATCGAGGAATCGTTTCCTCATGAAGGAAAGAGAAAAAAAGCGCATAGTCCCGATGCATGCTTACGTGCCCGTGTCAGAATGCTTCGTAAGCGATGCAAGTATTTTTTTCTTTTCCGCTATATTTATCTCCTGGGTCTGCATAAGAAGCCGCGATATAACGGCTATATGCCGAAAAGATAACCTGCAAAGCGTAATGACCGTCAGTACGTATATCCAAAAAGATCGATCGTTTTTTTGAACCGTTCCTGTACGATTTTTCTGGTTTCGGGGGTATAGTAATTTCGATAGTGCGTTCGGGTGGTAGTATTGGTATGTGGCAGTTCAGGAACAGGATCTATTCCGATGCGTCTGCATATTTCGGCCCAGTCCTTGTTGATTGTTTCCACTTTTCCCACGTAGTCGACAATAATCTCATTGCGCTGCGATATCCAGTCGTACATGTTGCCAGGTCTTTCATTGATCATCGTACGTCCAAAACGGGAATAAATGAATTCAGTAAAATCCCGCATTTTTGCAACGCGTCGCGCATTTGCACGGTGATACCTTATGGTATGGCCTTTTTCGAGCCACCAGTGGTACGACGAGACCATAAGATCCCATGGGTTGCGTACAAATGTAAAGCTGAAAAAGGAATTCCACAACGATGATCCGAGCAGGTGCTTTACTTCGAATGCTTTGGCGTGTTTTGAAATTTTCGGGGATTTGTTTTCGGAAACAGTGGATAAATTCGAAAGAGCCCTGGTAATGCTGTTGCCGGCGGTTTTGGGTATATGGATAAAAATGCAGCGGTGTGTGTGATTAATCCTGCTGTTTCGGCATCTGCGGCGAAGTGTGTAGCCTGCAAGCGATTTGCCGATAAGTTTGCAATGGGCGGCAATGCGGTTCATGATGGCACCTTATCCGGATTGAATATTCTGAGGATAAAACGGGTGATTGTTGCGCAGTTTTAACGTACAGTACTCTATATCTTCTGAGGAAAAATACTCGGTGTATCCGCCGGTTTTGCCTTTCCTTACCTTGTATGATTCGTTGTCGCGTGTATTTCCCGCTTTCAGTTTTTTGCCGTAAAAAGCGCGAAGAAGCCCGCTTTTTTCCATTCGTTTCATGGACTCGAATGAAAAAGCCCGAATCGTGGCGGCAAGTCTTTTTTCCGGGAGGTGTGTACCGCTCAGAAAACGCACTATTCTGTCAAGTACAGGAAGAGTGTGTGCGCGCAGATCTTCGTATTGTTCGATTTTGTAATTCGCTGATTGTCGTGCCGTCTCTATCCATTGATTATGGAATTTCAAAAGAGGAACGATTCCGAATTCTTCATCCCGGATAAATTCGGAGATAGTGCCTGAGAAAATGTGTTGTCGTTTTGTAGCTTCGAAAAAACTCGACACAAGGATGTCCCGTGGGTCTCTCAGCAACAAAACGATTTTTTCCTTGTTTCCGATATCTGAGGGGATGGCCGTTGAGGGCGAATCGGGTATAAAACGTGCATTGTGTTCGTAGAGATCGTTTGCCTGCGCATGATCGAACTTCGGATAGATGCCCAGATCGTTGAGCATGGTGCGCAGCCAGGTTCTTCCGGATTTGGGGTAGGAAATAACCCGCGTTTGAATTGACGAATCGTTCTGAAACGAACGAACACGCTTACGAAACGATTTACGCACTCCTGTGTTAATGAGTCGGATGGCTGCGGTGTAAAATGAAAACATGCGGGAAAAAACCGAAGAAACGATGAGGGAAATCAGGTGTCTACTAAAACTGATACCCGAGATATGTTATGTCGTCCTTGTAAAGTTTTTCAACGAGTGATTTGGTACGCGCATTGTAGCATTTTCGGTATGATTTTTTTTTGCGTGAGTTGTTGACATGTGCAAAATTACTTATACGACATCCTATCCTGTTGCTCAGTTTTTTAATATTGTCGGCGATATGTTCGAGTTTATATATATCATCAGCCAGCGATTGGTTGTGTTCATCGCAGATGTCCTGCCATATGGGTGCAGTATGTGTCGCAATATGACGGTTCGATTTTTTTCCCCAGTATGAAGGCAGGCTTTCAAGAAAATACGAGAAGCTGCACTGCATCCGTATCTTTTTAAAAAATCCGAGGCTGGAAGCCCGTGACAGGTATCTCCAGCATGATACAAGCCGGTCGTATGGGTTCCGGACGATAACGAATTTATACATAGACAAAAATGCGCGTTCGGTATAGAGGTAATCGCGTGCAAAACGCATACGTGTAAAGTCGTATTCACCCAGCGGGACGCGATAATTGTTGAGGACATCGTTCCATTCCTCTGCTGGTGCGGCGATAAAGGGTTTTATGTTTCTGGCTCTACTGGTCTGAACGTAGGGAGGAGTGCACGATTTTCTGAAACTTTGCCCGCCGCATTTTTTAATATGAAGCCAGAAAAAACGGTTTGGCAATTCGTCCAGGTCTATGCGGCATCCGGTCACCATGATCTGTATATTTCCGTTATTCCCGGGTGGTCAATTCAGGTAAAAATACATTATTCTTTTTTAAAACTTAAGCTGAGCGCTTTTGTTTGTGTAATCTGCTGCCATTCGCACTGCTGCTGCGTCTC
This sequence comes from uncultured Fibrobacterota bacterium, assembly GCA_964589825.1. GTDB lineage: Bacteria > Fibrobacterota > Chitinivibrionia > Chitinivibrionales > WJKA01 > CAZPUS01. The sequence continues at coordinate 85,317 of CAZPUS010000009.1, forward strand.
CGAAAATCATAAACAAACCAACAAGGGTGACTCATGATTTTTGAGAATGCATTACCGGCACGGCTTACAGCAGCTTTGATCAAAACAATCGCTCAGGTTAGGGAGAATCCTGCTTTTCTTTTTCGTTGGCAGGAGTAGTGGTCCGATATAAATGATTCAGAATGGCGTCGGCGCAGTAGTTCCAGTCAAACCGTTGTATGGTTCGCAGTCCGTTATCCGCGAGGGAGTCTCTGAGCGTCTCATTCTCGATAAGGGTATTCAGCGCTCTGGCAATAAAGAACGGATGACGCCAAACCTTTATTCCGGTTTCTTTGTGAAAGAGAAAATCGCTGCTACCGGAGCGTGTGGCAATAACCGGGGTGTGTGATGCCATCGCTTCGGCCGCGGTATTCGCCCATCCTGCGTTTTTTTCGGCTGAAACGAAGATGTCGGCACGGTTAAACAGTTCATGATTTTTATCTACCGGATGATCTACAATAAATTCGAAAGGAACACGGGTGGAAAACCGGCGGATTCGTTCTCTCGCGTTTTCCTTGAGGGGCGTATCGAAAAGCAGCAGTTTTATATTCGGATGCTTTTTATAAACCCGCTCGCATGCCTTTACTACCAGATGTGTTCCTTTTCTTTTGCGATTGAGTCTTCCATACGTCAGAATATGTATTGTCCCGGCTTGCCGCATATCACGTATGTTTGTGCCGAACCATCGGGTGTCGACACCACCTGCTGCATTGAAGGGCTCTATGCCGTATTTGCATACATCGTGGGAATGCATATCCGAAGAGTTTACAAAAATCTGAATGCCCCTGATTCGTAATACCGACGTGATGTCGGTCGACTTTTTTATATGAAAAAAGATCTTTCGGGTGGCATTGGTCTGTGAAACGATATCGTTAAAGCGGGGTTCGGAAAAAAACAGTACATCAGGTCTGTCCCGGTTCATGCTATCGATGGCGCGGACATTTCCGTGGTATTTGTACCAGTCCGGAGGTGTCCCCTCCGGGGTAAAAAGCGTTACGTGATGACCGTGGCGCACGAACCGGTTTCCGAGTTCTATGAACCGTTTGACCCCTCCGTATAATCGGGTTGAGGGAAGAATGACGGCGATATGAAGTTCAGGTTTCATTTTTGTATATACCACAGGGGGTCCATGCCGCGTCTACGGAATTTTTAAATTGGCGTTTCACTTCATCTGAATGCGGGATCGGTTGGGAAGAGTGGTAAAGATGGTATTGCAGGGCTTCGTGAGCCAGCGAACGAACCCGTATACCCGCTTTTTTAAAGCGTATGTCAAGGTTGTTATCCTCGAGTCCCCGTCCGGTAATACGTTCGTCATATCCGTTAATTTTTTCAAAATCGCATTTGTGTACCGAAAAATTCGCTCCGAGAATAGTAAATTTCTTTCTGAAGATATTTCTGATATAAAACATGCCCGGAATAAAAAAACCGTGTTTTCGCCCCGATTTGTTGCATGCACGAATCCAGTAGCCGATTTTCTGTATCCTTTTTTCGGTAACGTCTTTTTGGTCCACTTGTTCGGTCAGCCGTTTTCTGAATTTTACCCGCCTGCCGGTACATACACGTCCGATCCGTTTTCTTTTGTAATGGTATTCAAGGAATCGGTGATGCAGAATGCTGTCACCATCGATAAATACCAGAAAGGACGCATTCGCGAACCGGCTTGCCTTGTTTATAATAATCGTTTTGCGAAAACCATTATCCCGGTGTCTGATATGCTGTACGGGATAGTAGAATTCATGCGCATATTTTTTAACCAGATTTTTAATTTCATCTCCCGAGCCGTCGTCTGCAATTATGATCTCGAATTCGTGAAATGTCTGATTCTTCAGGCTGAGAAAGATCTTTTCCAGGAAATCCGGCTTTTTATACACTGCGATAATCAGCGTGAGCAGTGGTCCGTTTTTTTGTATGTGTGATTGATGGGGCATGGCAGATATGCAAAGAGTAAACTGAAACCGTTACATTAAACCTGAACTGTGCGATGTTGTGTGCAAAATCGGCTGCGATTTGTACTATTTCTGGGGATCGCGAAATAGTGAGCCGGCCGACAAGGGGGGCGCATCGATTTCGGAAACGCAACAACAGTACGGTTCACTGCAACTTTCATTATGAGAATCGCTCGGTTCGGGTAAAAAAATAGCAAAATGAACGCCGGCATACGGTCAAAGCGACCTGCATCGGTCTGCAGTGGTAACTGATTGTCATTTCTGCATGAACTCTTCAATAGCCGAAAAGATTATTTCAGGTGTAATTTCCCGCATGCAGCGATGCGTGCCTTCGGGGCATGAGGTGCTTCCATGCAGGCCGCAGGGACGACAATGCAGCGGCAATTCAAAGACACGATCCTGTGCACGATACGGAAAAAAACCAAAACGTTTCACTGTCGGCCCGAATATGGCAAAAACCGGTGTGTCGACCGCATTTGCCATATGCAGTGGTGCACAGTCGTTTGTTACGAGCAGATCGAGTTCTTTTATAAGTGCGGCACTTTCGAGCAGGTCGAGCGCTCCGGCACAGGTGTGGACGTTGGGATTGGTGGTGCGGGAATGAATCGTAGTGCACATATCCTTTTCATTGCGTCCTCCGATACAAAAAACGGTTGCGTTAATACCTGTACACAAATCGACAAGGTATACATAATAATCCAGCGGCCAGCGTTTGGTGGCCCATACCGAACCCGGCGCGATCCCGAGTGTGAACGACTTCGCGCTTTTTTTATGTGACTGAAGCACTGAAGCGGCTTTTCGATGGTGATCGTTCGAAAAAAACAATTCCGTATCCGTATCGTACGCGTGTATGTTAAGGGGAGAAAGCGTGTCACAATTGCGTGTACGCCGGTGAGAGTGGTTCGTTGTATGTACCGGATGGGTGAGAAGGGGTTGCCCTTTAAATCCGATGCGAATCGGTATGCCTGCCGTATACATCATTATCGCAGTGGTAGTCGACTCCTGAAGGGCAATGGCGCAATCATAGCGTCGGTGACGAAACAATCGCACAAGCCGAATAAATTCACTCGCTTTCCGCGGCAGAGAGCCATGCTTATCAAAAGTGAAGATCGTATCAATATGAGGGTTATGTAGAAAAAGAGGTCTGGTTGACGGAACGGTAAGCAAATCGAGCCCGGCATGCGGTAATGCTCGTTTCAGTTCTCTGAAAACCGGGGTGCTGAGAATGGCGTCACCGATAAATGCGGTTTGTATCACAAGTATGCGACGTATACAATTACGTGCTGAGTCGTTCATAGAGATCCGTTGTCTTTTTGACGGTGTGGGAGATGTCAAAAGATGCGGCATGTTTCTTTGCCGCTACGCGCATACGTGTACGCAATGACGCATCGGTAATGAGCCGGTTCAGTGCTTCGGCAAAAAGTAAAGGGCTCTTCGGCTTGACAAGTACGCCGCTGTAATTGTCGATAACTGCTTCCGGGATGCCGCCGGCTGTGGTGGCCACAATGGGGATCCCTGTCGCCTGTGCGTCGAGAAGCGAGGTGCACAGCCCTTCTTCTTTGGAAGAGAGTGCAAAAATATCGAAAGCGTGCAGGAGAGTATCGATATCGGTTCTGTAGCCGGGAAGGTGTATACGATGTGTCATATCCGCCTGAACAATCCGATCACGGATGCGCGGAAGATCCGGACCGTCTCCGACCATACAGAATGAAACGTGCTCATGCCGCACACAGATATCCAATGCCGCATCGACAAGGGTGTCGTAATCCTTATGAGCCACAAATGCGGCGACTGTACCGATAATAAAAGAATCCGGATTGATGCCGCACTTTTTTTTCGTTTCGTGTATTGCAGATTGGGCGGGTGTAGCCGAGAAACGACGTGTATCGATACCGCTGTGGATGACTTCGATTTTATTTGAAGCGATTCCATCCTGACGTGCAATACGGGCGATTGCATGTGAGATGCATACCAGACGGGATAAATACGGGGTAACGTATTTCAGTCTTGAAAACGGATTTTTTTTAATAGGGAAGTCGACCCTTCGCATTCCTATGATTTTCAGATGCGGACAAAAAAGGCGTACCAGCAGAGAAAGTGAAAGTGCATGTGCGGTATGTGCCTGTATAATCGAAATTGCATGGGATTGACACATGCGTATTGCATGAATCACCGCGAAAACATCGAGTTCGCTGCGCATTGCAATCTGTACAAAAGGAAGATGGGCCTTTCTGCATCGTGTTGACATTTCAGATGCGGGTTGGCATACGAGCATGGAATAGTAACCCTGTCGTGTGAGTTCCCGGTGCAGATAGAATGCCTGTTGCTGGCCGCCACGCCAGGTTTTACCCGTATCGATATGCAGTACACGCAGATGCTCGTTCATTTAATCAGCCCCGGGATATACCGGTTGGGAAATAGTGCAAATCCCTGTCTGAAAGGGTACAATTCTTTTTTTTACAGCAGGTATGCATACGCAGGTTATAACGATTGTTTTGGATGAAAAAAACATAATCAGTTGCCGGTGTAACAGGAAAAAACTCCGAATTATTGCTGCGGTGATGTGGCTGCATGAAACCTGTTGCACTACCAGTTGAGGGATCCGAAGCGCAGTCGGAAATAGTCACCCGCAATCCGTTCGAATGTTGTTTTCTGCCATTGCGTCCAGGTGCTCCAGTGGGGTATGGAGAACCGTGAAGTGTTGTTGTGTTTTTTAGCGAGATGCGCACATGCTGTTTTGCATGTTTCCTTATCTTCGATCCCTGTAAAGGAGAGTATCCTGCGCAGACCGTCCGCAGACGCATTCTTGAATATGCTGTCAAAATCGACATGGAGCGTGTCTTCACTGTTTCGGGTGTGTGCGTAAATCATGGAGTCTTTTTTCTGCCATTCCCAGCATATTTTTTCAAAGCGGCTCATGCGTGTCCATTCTTCGGCGTAAGGATCGTCGGGGAAAAACGGGGCCTTAAGTCGATACGTGTCGTCATCCGAGCGATACCACTTTCTGCTCATCCCC
>CAZPUS010000010.1:0-87706 GCA_964589825.1 uncultured Fibrobacterota bacterium
GCAGCAGATTTCGCGAACAAAACCGCTCAATTTACGTTTGAGCATCTTTTTATTTATCTTTTTTTGGTTCACATTATCTTGCTATAAAGGTTTTCCGTACTGTTATGGAAGCAGTAAAAGCATACTACTACCGCTACTTACGATATTTTCTCGCTAAAGAAAGCGCAACCGCTACCACCTACGATAAATACCTTGCGCTCTGTTATGCGGTACGAAGCATGCTGGTTGACGGATGGATCGAGACGCAGCGCAAGTACCACAAATACCATATGCGCCGGGTCTACTTTATCTCCACCGAATACCTGCTGGGGAAACGACTGCAGGAAAACATAATTAATCTGGGCATCGAAAACAACCTGCAAAAAGCAGCGCGAGAGCTGGGATTTTCTCTGGAAGAAATCTACGATCAGGAAGACGAACTGGCACTCGGTAACGGCAGAGAAGCACGGCTTGCCGCAAGCTTTCAGGAAGCTATGGCCACCATGAATATCTCCGCAACCTCTTATGGGCTTCGCTACGACTATGGCCAGTTCAGGCAGGTAATTACCAACCACACCCAGAAGGAAGAACCGTACGATCTGCTGCACAAAGGCCACCCCTGGGAAATTATCCGTCCCGAATACTCCTGCAAAATCACCTATCCGGGAAACTCAAAAAACCCCGATGATGCAATAGACGACACCTCCCCCCACCTTGGCAAAGAGCGTTTGTATGCAGTTCCCTACGATATCCCGATGGTTGGTTACCGCAACGGTATTGTGAACAACCTGCGTCTTTGGTCCTCCCGTGAAGCGGAAATTTTTCCCCCTGAATATGGCAGTCATCAGGATTATGTCCGGGCCTGTATGGAAATCAACGAATCAGGGAAAGTCAGCAGTATCCTTTTCCCGGACGAAGATATCCACCGCGCCACGCAGTTACGGCTCAAGCAGCGCTATTTCCTCGTCAGTGCCTCTCTTCAGGATATACTGCGTCGGTTCAAACGCTATAACCGGGACCTGCACACCATTTCAACACAGGTCGTTATTCATATCCACGGTCTTCAGTGCGCAATCGCGATCCCCGAGATGGTGCGGCTTCTGACAAAAAAAGAAGGGGTTACGTGGGAAGAGGCTTGGAAACTTACCCGAGAGATATTTATATTCACCAGCTATGCTATGGAGTCGAAACCGGTCGAAAGCTGGCCGGAGTACCTGATGAAACAGGTATTTCCGGACTGTCTTTCCATAATATACCAGATAGAAGAGTATTTAAAATCACAGGTCAATGCAGAACAATACCGACAATTTCCGCTGATAGAAGACGGCTTGGTTCGGCGCATCCGAATGGATACGCTTGCTGCTCTCGGTGCATACTCGATCAACGAGCCGGTTTCCTACATTAAAAATCAGATGGAGCGCGCCTACCCGAATCTCAAAGAACCGGATACAACTCAGTTTTCCTCAATAAGCGCGGGCGTCTCTCATCGACGATGGATCATGACCGCAAACACCCCGCTTTCAGGTATGATATCCGAGTTGATCGGACACGAATGGATCACCCGCCCTCAACAGCTGCTCAAACTTAAAGACCATATCGATGATGAAGAACTGCTTTTTAAATTCAATGATTTACGCCTTATCGCAAAACAGAAGCTTGCCGGCGTCATCGCAAAGCAATTCGGCATTTCCATCGACCCTTCGTCATTGTTCGACGTACATACGACCAGGATCAATCTTTACAAACGCCAACTACTGCAGCTGTTTCACATCCTTGATGTATACTGCAGGGCCAAAAATGGAGAACCTGTCCCAACACAAAAACGGGTACACATTTTTTCCGGCAAGGCGACTCATACCGATTATCTCGCCAAGCAAATTCTCATGCTTATCAACCTCACCGCAGAACTCGTAAACAACGACCCGAAACTCGACGATATAATGAAGGTTGTCTTTATCCCCGGTTTCTCGATGACATGGGCAGCAGAGTTGATACCCGCAACCGACATCTATGAATCTCTCGGTCTTCCCGGCGTTGAAAACTCACCCACAACATGCCTGAAATATGCGTTTAACGGAGCACTTCTGGTAGGAAGTAAAACCAGGACCCTTAACGAAGTTGAAAAAAATGTCGGCCCGCAGCATTCGTTTCTGTTCGGTACCGCACATCAAAAGGGTTCGGATAAGAATGATTATTCGCCTGCAGAATTGATCAAGAAATCACCCTCCCTGAAGCGAATTGTAACAACTATAGAACAATGTTTGTGTAAAAAATCGAATAACGATTATCTGAAACCACTTCTTGCCTCGTTCAGAGATACCGACAATGCACGAATCATGTACGATTTCGAGGACTATTTACACACCCAGCAGAAAATAGACTCGCTTTATTCCGACAGTACACAATGGGCCCAAAAATGTCTGTGCACAATCGCCGGTTTTGGTCATTTTTCCACCGATCGCGTTATCGGAGAATATGCATCCCGGTTATGGAGGTTACCGGATTATGAATAAAATGAAAACACTCACTGGAATCAGCGTGGTACCCGGGAAAGGGGTAGGAGCTGCTTTTTTTGTTGGTCGCGCGCTCAAAGATACAAACGTGGTAACCATTCCTCGTCAGAATGTGGGTGATGAAATTATGCGATTCAACGAAATCCGCGAGCAGGCAAAAAAAGAATACCATGAAATGATCCAGAATTCGGATTCCCATTCATTCGACACCTCGATTCTGCACATTTATATTCATATTCTCGACGATCCCGCATTTATCGGACAGGTTATGGATTCCATCTCAGGGAAACTCTATGATGTCAAGACTGCGATTCGTCTGGTATCCAACGACTTTATTAAACGATTCAATGCGGCAGGAACGTCATATTTCAAGGAACGAAGCAGCGACATGGTGGAGATATGCGAAAAGCTTATCTCCGCCACCAATGCCGACGACGGACGCGCCAAAGGATTTCCGGAACCGGTCGTACTTATCGTGCCGCGCATGTTCTCACCGTCCGACATTCTTGCGTACGACAGATCGAAGGTAAGGGCGATCGTCACGGCAGGAGGCGGTAAAACGTCCCACGGAGCTATTCTGGCCCGTTCCTATTCTATCCCGTTGATTTCGGGTATAAAGAACATCGCTGAACAGATTCTGCCCAACCAGCAGGTTTATGTGGATGCGGATGAAGGTAAAGCCTATCTCAATCCCACTCAGAAAACAGAAAAAATGTTCAAAATCGCAAAGAAAGTCAACGCGCGTTATAAAAATTTAAAGAATAAATGGGATCGCCCCGCCTATACAAAAGATGGAATAAACGTAAAGGTCTTTGCGAATGTTTCCTTACCGGACGATGTCGATGTCGCCAATGAATACGGCTCTGACGGCATCGGACTGGTACGTACCGAATACCTTCTCTCCAACCGGAAAAAATTCCCTGAACATAAAATTCAGTATGAGTACTATAAGGGGATTTTTGATAAAAACGGTAAAAAGCCTATTACCATACGACTTATGGATATCGGTGGCGACAAAACACCTGATTTTTTCGATATGCCACGTGAATACAATCCATTTATGGGCTGGCGGGGTGTCCGGATTTTCCACGAACATCCCGAATTCCTCGAAAGCCAGGTGACCGCGATTATGGAGGCGGGAAAAAACAAAGACTACTCGATAATGGTACCCATGATTACCACGCGCGATGAGTGGACAGAAAGCAAAACCCGTATCACAGACGTTGCGAAAAAACAGCACCAACCAATGCCAAAGGTCGGTGCACTGCTAGAGGTGCCACTTGCAGTACTCGAAATCGAAAGCTTTCTGCGGGATATGGATTTTGCATCCATTGGAACCAATGACCTTATACAGTACCTTAGCGCTGCTGACCGCAACAACTCGAAAGTCAACTTCCTCTACAACCCGATCGAACCCGCATTTTTGCGAATCGTACGTACCGCAATCGCAAAATCGGGCAGCTACAGCAAACCGATATCGCTGTGTGGAGAAATGGCGGGCGATCCCAAATATACGGCACTCCTTCTTGGTCTCGGCCTGCGGCGCTTCAGTGTTATACCAAAGAATATCCCCATCATCAAGGAACTTATCTCCCATATCAGCTTCCGGGAAGCTTCCGAGCACGTGTCTCATTCTGATGCAGTCACATCGACCAAGGATATATCTTCATGGCTGGAAGACTTTAACTATCAGCTTTTCGGAGATCTTATCGATTCATTGCAGGCATAAAAAGAAATCCTCAGTTTCCCTTTCTCATATGCGCCGCAACGATGGCAAAATGATACCCGCATGCCTGTTGTACATACGACGGTCGATGTCTACCCTCGCCCTCCCTGTAGATATGTGGTATGTCACGTGTCAGCAGTAACTCATGTAATGCACGATTCTGGAAGTTGGCAAGACGATCCTTATTCCCACAGTCGATAATCATGAGGGCATCGGTTGCAATTGCATGATGCATTGCGAGCGTATCGATGCGGTAGCGCTGCCATCGCGATGCGTGCAAGGTGTAATCACCCAGGATATCCTCCAGATTCCACTTATCATAATGCGCCGATGGATCGATGATTCCACTGATACTGCCGACCGCGCCAAAAACATCCTGATGTCGCATAAACAACCTCAACGCACCATAACCACCCATACTGCTGCCGATTATCGCACGTGAATCCACCCGCGGATCGGTACTGTAGTTCGAATCGATCCACGGTACCACTTCATCTACCATATACGATTCAAACCTGCTTTCACTTTTTATCGGGCTGTCGATATACCACGAATTCCCGCCCTGAGGACATACAAACACAACCCCGTATCGATCCGCATATTCTCCCAGGTTGACAAGCGAGGGCCAGAACCCGGCATCTCTGCCCCAGCCGTGAAGCAGATATATCACGTTATACCGTTGTGTATCATTCGCTTCGTATGCATCGGGAAGCACGACAATCGCCCTGCAGCAACGCTGTATGTGCCTGCTCGGAATAGTGACCGTGTGCTTCTCACCCGCGACTGTAATCCCCGCCAAATTTGCCAACAACATGACCGAATACACGATTCGTATACTCATACGTACTCTCTTTGCTTGTGTCACCCCCCCCCCGCGGGTGCTTCCCACGCGACGTTTTCAGCACCGCAGTCTCCCATATCATATTAACTTCCAACGCGTCATAAAGTATACAACATGGTCCGCAATAATAGCAACACACGAGTTTATACGCACAATTGTTTTCGTAATGTTCCTTTTTGCTATGAGGCGCTCTTCACCATATGAAATTATCAATGCATTGCCTTGCGACACATAGGGGACAATAATGATCTCTCGTGTGTGCCTGTTTACCGGATCGCTCTTTGACTCTTACCGCTTTTCCCCGTGATACAAAAACGAACGTTTTACATAATCCCGAGAGTAATGAAGGAGTGAACGAACAGCACTATGAACCTGAGGTAACTAAGTAAGTATAACAGAAAGCCCCTTATAGGATTACTCATAGCGAAGCGCGGTAATAGGATTCATTCGAGCCGCCTTGAGTGCGGGATAGAGACCGAAAGCGACGCCCATGGCAATGATAATAACCGCCACCCACAGCATATGCGTGATAAGCAAAGTGGGAATTATCGATCCGTCGGTCGCTTTCTTTATTGCCTCTTTAAAAAACAGCGGCGTACTACCCAGCACGGTGCCCAGAATTCCTCCGAGTAGACTCAGCGTCACGGTTTCCGCAATAAACTGGATGAATATCTGAAACGTGCGCGCACCCAGCGCCTTGCGGATGCCGATCTCCTTTATCCGCTCGGAGACGCTGGATAGCATAACGTTCATGATACTTAACCCGCCCACGGTAAGCATAATGGCTGAAATCACTGCCATGAGTTTCTGCAGGTTGGTGAACATGCGCTGCCACTGCTCTATTCCCCGCGCAAAATGATAGTGGAAATCCTGCGCTCCGCGATGGCGCGAGGAGAGCGTACGGACCACAGCCGCAATCTGCGACTGCATGCGGGAAGGTTCGCGCATCTCTACACGCATACCACCCGGATCGGGATCAAAACCGGTACTGTATTTCTGCAGGGTTTTCAGGGGCATGATCACCGAGCGGCGCAAATACCACGGCACGTATTCCATGCCTCCCTCGCCGTATATCCCTATGACCTCGTATGTCTCGTTTTTGTAAATGATGTAACGACCCAGGATATCGATTCTCTCGTGCATGCGTCTTTCAATGCGCTCGTATACCCGCCAGGAAAGGACCAAGACCTTTTCGCCCCGTTCGAATTCCCGGAGGCTGGGCCAGCGTCCCCGGGTGATACGTATAAAACGCATCTCATCCTGCAATGTCTCGTGTGACATACCGATTATCCGGCTGTGCTGGTCTGTATGACCGAGCTGGATACGACCGCGACGCATGATTGACTCCTTGACATAATGTACTGCGTCGCTGGTGTCCTTCAGATATGGCCCGTCCGAAAGGCGCAGCCCTGGCGAACGGCTCCAGGCCACACGTTCTTCGGGCTCCGGAGATCCTTTCGCGAAAAACACGGCCGTCCCCACCCACCGCCCGATACGCTGATTCAGAAAAACTTCGATGCCGCCTATCAGGGTAAGCATGGTAACCAGCGCTGCGCAGCCAAGCATGATACCGGATACCGAGAGCGTACTGCGAAGCAGATGGGTACGCATTTCCACGATACCGGTCCGTATGCCGACGCCTACCGATTTGACAATGTCGATGAGTATCATGATGAATTATTCATGATCAGTGCTGCAACGCACTAATCGGATGCATACGCGCAGCCTGCAGTGAAGGAGCAAAGCCGCTTGCGAGGCCTGTAAGAAGAGTGAACAGGAATGCGATTACAAAATCATTGCCCGTTACCACCGGGGTAAACGGGAAGGTGTTGTCGGGCAGCATTTGCAGAATCACACCGGCAGAGAGGCCGGGAATGCCTCCCACACAGCATACCAGTATGGCTTCGCTGATAAACTGTATAAAAATATCGGCGTTTTTTGCTCCCAGTGCCTTGCGAATACCAATCTCCCTGATACGATCGTCGATGGTGGCGAACATGATATTCATTATGCTGACCGCACCGATGACCAGCGAGATGATCGCAATTGCCAGAAGCAGAACCCGCAGGCCGGTTTGTGTTTGCTGCTGCCGGGCAATTTCCTCTGCGTTGATTTCCAGCTCGAAATCCGTGGCTCCCCGGTGCAGCGAGGAAAGAAAGAACGGTATTTCGCGTGTGGCACGATCTATCATCGCGGGATCGCTCAGCTGCAGAGCGATCTCGTCATAGATACCCGTGTTACCCATAAAGCGTTTTTCATACACACTGTAAGGAATAAGACATTCTCGTGCCCGGGCCGAATGCATGCTCTGACTCGCAATAATGCCGATTACGGTAAAACTCAGATTACGAAAGGAGACCTCTTCTCCCACGAGTTCCCTTGCAGGACGATTCCAGAGCCGCTGTGCCACACGGGATCCGATCAGACACACGCAACGGGCGGCCTGCATATCCGCTTCGGTAAACCAGCGACCGTGCTCCATATCGTAATTGTACAGGTCGCGATGAACCGGTCCGTAGGCCTTCACCTGTGCGTGTGTGCGCTCATTTCCGGAGTAGAGCCGTTCCCAGTGCATATCTGCTTCTGGCAATATGCGTTGTATATAGCGCAGAGAGTCGGCAAGAATCCGTATGCTCCCTGCCGTAAGACCGGGAGAGCGTTGAAACGCGATCTCCTCGTGAATATCCGCAGGCTCGACCGGATGTATCTTGATGATGGAAAGCCCGCCCATCTCCTCGAGATCCTTCTGCAGCTGACGATCCATACCACGCATAAAGGAAAGATTGCTCAGAAGCGCCGACACACCGAAAAAAAGCCCGAGCGAGGTGATAATAAAACGGCCGTAGTGGGTAAACACCTCCTTAACGCACAGGTTGCTGTTTGTAACAATCAATCGTCTCAGGGTACGGATATTCATGTGTGAATTTGTCCGTCTTCGAGATGTATGATACGCTCGGCCCGTTGTGCCACATCGTCCTCATGAGTAACCATGACGATCGTGTTTCCATCCCGATGCAGTTCATCGAACACCGAAAGAATTTCCCCGGTGGTGGTGCTGTCAAGATTACCGGTAGGCTCATCCGCAAGAATGAGCGATGGCTGTTTGACGACCGCCCGCGCAATAGCCACACGCTGCTTCTGACCGCCCGATATTTCGTTGGGCTTGTGTTTTGCACGCCCGGCCAAACCGAACTGTTCAATGATACGGCTTACGCGCTCGTTACGATCCCGTAATGGGATGTTGGCATAGATCAGGGGCAATGTAATGTTTTCGCGAATGTTAAGCTTAGGCAGCAAATTAAAATTCTGGAACACGAACCCGATTTCATAGTTGCGGATATCCGCGAGCGCACCGCCCGACAGGGTGGAGACATCTGTACCCCGAAAAAAATACGCACCGCTTTCCGCCACATCGAGACACCCCAGGATGTTGAGCAGCGTCGACTTGCCGGAACCGCTGCGGCCCATGATCGCCACGTATTCTCCTTTTGCAACGCCAAGGCTTATATCCTGCAGCACACTGATACGCTGCGCCCCCAGCAGGTACCCCTTGGAAAGTGCCTGCGTTCGCAGTATTCCGGCATCCGAACGCATATCTCTTTTTTCCATAACGACAGCCCTATTTCCCCTTTGGCCGGTTTATATTTGGCTGCAGCTTCTTTTCTGCCGGGGCTCTGACGATCGAATCACCGACCGAAACGCCGTCAATTATCTCATAATAATGATAATCGGTGATACCCAGCGTCACTTTGCGTGGTCTCGGGCGTTTCTCTTGTCGCTTCGAATCATCTTCGCCAAAAGTATAGACCACCGCATCGTTTTTTCTCTTATGTACAAAATGATACGGCACCGCGACCACATTCTCTTTTTCCTTCAACACAAAAGAAACCGTGACATTGATGCCCGGCACGATCCCCGGAATCAACGAGTCGATCCCGATCCGCACCTCAAAAGAGCCAAGATCACTGCCCGAACTTCGGTCCGCAAACGAGGAGACAAACGTGATAGCCCCTCTGATACGACGTTGCTCGTACGCCTGAGGGCTGATTATAACCGTCTGGCCGGTATCGAGATACACATAGTCCGCCTCACCCACGGTACAGACCACTTCCAGCTCATCCGTGTTGGCAATACTGGCTATGGTGGTCCCCGCGTTAAAACCGGAGGTCGCCGATGTCACAATCTCTCCCTGCTCCACCGCCAATGCGGTGAGTATCCCGTTGATAGGCGCGGTAACCACCGTATTATCGAGCTGATCGGTTATGTCCTTGAGCTCAAGACGTTGTTTTTCGTATTCGATCCGGGCGAGTTCATATTGCGCACCGGCATCATCAATGCGCGTTCTGGAAACCGTACCGGTAGGCTCCAGCTTTTTTGCGTTTTCGAAGTCGCGTTTAGCAAGGTCGCTGCGTATACGCTGGCGACGTAGTTCGAGTTCAGCCCGTTTTTTCCGGTAACGCAGCCGTTCCGGATCGATGATAATAAGCGTGTCGCCCCTAAAAACCCTCTGTCCCTTTTTCACGTGCACTTCTTCCACCGGACCACTGGCCTCAGACTTGATATCGACCTTTTCGACCGGCTTCACCGAACCCACCTGTGTAATCTCGTCCCGGATCGTGACGCGTTTGACAACCGCGGTCTCCCGCACCTCATCTTTCTCTTTTTTCCCGCTGCACTGCGCACAGACTGCCACGAAGAAGAGCAGGCTTACCCATACACGGCATCGTTGCATAAACGTTGTTTTCAGGCTAATATTCATTTGAGGGTCACTCCGAATTTACCGGTAACGCGGCCGGTCAGCTCATCCACGCTGATTTCGACCTGTTTCATTGTGATTTTGCGGTTTATATGCGCAACGCTTGCCTGCACATATTCCTTTCGTGCCTGTAAAAGCTCCAACCTGCTCGCGGTGCCGTGTTCATACGCAACGAGTGTGGCGTCACGTTTTCTGAGGGCAAGCACGACTTTTTTTCCCGAAATACGCAGACTCTCACGTTCATACTCCCAGGCATCACGCAGTGCATGAATACGTTTCTCTATGTTCCGCTCCCGGGCACGACGCTGCGTTTCATTTTCGGTCAAAGAAAGCCGACTGCGTGCTGCTTCGATCCTGGTGGTTTTTTGTGGTATCGCATAGGTGAAGATGAGTGAGAGTGCGGCATTATGACCCACCATTGAATCGGGCACCAGCGGTGTATGACCTGCACGACTCATGCGATACGAAGCCCGGACATCGACCGAGGGCAGCAGTGCGTTGCGGGTTTTGGCAACATCTTCCCGTAACCGCTTCTTCATGGTTTTGAATATAGCAAGCTGCGGATCAAAGGCACGAGCCCTTTCTACGAATCGTTCCGGCACCGGAAGCGAGTCGAGGGATACCGCACCTGCAGTATCCACCGCGACCGAGTCGAATCCCATGCCGAGCGCATAGGCCAGATCCCTGCGTGCCGATGACGCCTCATTGCGCGCATGGCGCACTGTACTTACCGCGTTAAGGTAGCTGAGTGTAGCCGAAAGCGTATCCAGCACCGTGGCATCCCCCACACCAAACCGTGCTCGTGCAGCCTCCTGCTGTTGTCGTGCAACGGCCGCATCTTTTTCATACTCCCGCACCAGCACCGCCTGTTTGTACAACTGCCAGTATAACGACCTGATATCCGATATCTGTGAAATAATATCCTTTTTGTACTGGAGTGTGGAAATAGCATATTCGTGGCGTGCCATGCGCACGCTGTAGCGGTTTGGATCATGATACCAGGCATTTTTTAACAAGGGCTGGCTCAACGAGACATCGAACGTGTTCTCGTATGTATCCTCCCCATCGAAGCTACCGCCCGCCGAAATCCCGGTGCTTACAGTCGCGCCTCCCGGCAGATGTTGTGTCAACTCCGCCCCGGCGCTGAACTCATTGCGTCGTCCGGATGATCGACCGGGTGTCGAAGTAGTCCCTGCCGGCGTATTCTCATATACAGCGGTATCGAGCAGATACGGATCCGCCTGCGCTTTCAGATCGAGCTCTGGAAACCACACCGTCCGTGCCATTTGAAGCGAAAGGGAATCTTTTGCGACACCCAGCCGCGTAAGTACGATGTCGTCGTTGTGAGAGAGCGCGCGCAGCACTGCGCCTTTTTCGGTAAGTGTCTCTGCGTATGATGCAACTGTTATCACGCATACAATAAAAAGGGATAAAATACCGATGAGATGTATCCTGAAGATCCGCAGTTCACTGCGAAGCCACAATCTATGTATGCCCTCCATTATGTACACGGGCATCTCCCGTTGCGTCTTGCATATGAATAGGAATAATATGGTCTGAGTGTATGCATTATGAGTATTAGACTACGCAAATATACAATTTGTTACCGGTCAGTCTACTTTTCAGTCCTATCCCTGAAAAAGATGACCGCTGCTATTCACTCTCCCCATGATTACTCTTGCAGGTGGTGCGGATTGCAAGGGTTTTTGCATACCATTACGCTCGATTCACAAATAACTTGCATTTCACTGCGGACACTGCTATTTTTTTATCTGTTTTCTTTCTGAGATTTTCGGTATGCCTGTTCCTTCCGTAAAATCTTCTCGCTACGAATAATCAATATACTACCGTTGTAACGCTTTGACAACGGTGTTTTCTGCGTCTTCACACTTAAATCTATCTCTTTCCAAAGAGAGGAGTTTTTCAATGTCCGACAAAAAAGTCAAATTCGTACTGGATGAAAAGGATATGCCCACCTCCTGGTACAATATCCTTGCCGATTTCCCGGAACCGATGCCACCGCTTCGCCATCCGCAGACAAAAGAGCCGACCCAGCTTCCTCCACCGCTTTTTTGCGATGAAATTAACAAACAGGAATTCAGCACCGAACGCTGGATCGATATTCCCGAAGAGGTGCAGGATGTCTACAAAACCTGGCGGCCGACAACACTTTACCGTGCCTACCGTCTCGAAAAAGCGCTTGACACACCCGCAAAGATTTTCTTTAAATATGAGGGTTCGAGCCAGGCCGGCAGCCATAAACCCAATACCGCCGTCGCGCAGGCATATTACAACAAAAAGGCCGGGGTAAAACGTCTCTCCACCGAAACCGGTGCAGGCCAGTGGGGCAGTGCTCTCTCGTTTGGCTGTAATGTCTTTGATATCGAGTGCAAAGTCTATATGGTAAAAGTCTCATACAACCAGAAGCCCTACCGCAGGTTGCTGATGCAGACATGGGGGGGTAACTGCACAGCAAGCCCCAGCGAAGAGACCGAGTCGGGACGTCAGGCGCTGGCTCAGAATCCGGATTCTCCCGGTAGTCTCGGCCTGGCAATCAGCGAAGCGGTCGAAGTCGCGGCGAAAAACGACGACACCAAATATTCTCTGGGCAGCGTACTCAACCATGTCCTGCTACATCAGACGGTTATTGGCCTCGAAACGAAAAAGGTTATGACAGAACAGGCGAACGCATATCCGGATGTGATCGTGGGCTGTGTGGGCGGGGGATCTAACTTCGGCGGTATGTTCCTGCCGTTTCTGAAGGACAAAATCGACGGCAAAAAATCTGACCTGCGCATCGTATGTGCGGAACCGACCAGTTGTCCCACCCTGACAAAAGGTCCGCTTGCATGGGATTACGGTGACGTCTCGGGACTTGCACCTATCGCATTCATGAATACGCTGGGGCACAACTTTATGCCACCTCCGACACATGCGGGAGGATTACGCTATCACGGCATGGCGCCCATTATCTCACATGCCTTGAAGCTGGGTCTGATTGAAGCGACCGCGGTGCCGCAACTTGCGACGTTCGAAGCGGGTGTCACCTTTGCCCGCAGCGAAGGGATCCTTTCCGCCCCTGAAACCAACCACGCTATTCGCGCCACTATTGAAGAAGCCCTCAAGTGCAAAGAGACCGGAGAAGCCAAAACAATCCTTATGACGCACAGCGGACACGGACATTTCGACCTCGCGGCATACGAGTCCTATCTTAGTGGCAAGCTTCAGAATTACGAGTATCCGGAGGATAAGGTTAAGGATGCTCTCACCCATCTTCCTTCGGTAGAGGCATAAGTTCCTATAAGAGGGGGCTCCATGCCCGACATGGTGCCCCCTCTTCTTTGTCAGCTTTTTCAGAACAGGTAGTAGTCCTCAGCCGCAACGATCTCCTGATAAAACGCATCGGCAGACGGCGCTGTACGAAGTTTCTCCCGGACATCTTCGTTGGATGCAATTTTTGATATCGAGGAAAGTACCTGCGTATGCACCCCCGCCGTATTATCGGGAGAAAGAATCATAAACAGAACAGTTACCTCATGATCGTCTATCGCATCAAAATCAACTCCTATGCTGCTCTGAGCCGCAAGCATGTAGAGACGATCCAACCCGTTTATCCGTGCATGCGGTATCGCGATACCATAGCCGATTCCCGTTGACATTGCTGCTTCACGTTCCAAAATCTTGTCGGCAATAATCGGCCCGTTTTTTAGTGAGTAATACGTCACCAAAAACTCAACCATGGAGACGAGCAGTTCTTTTTTTTCTTCGATTATCATCTCGGTCATGATGCAGTTCTTCTCGAGAAAGCTGGATATACGTGTTGCCATATGGCTAAAGCTCTTCATTGTCGCTGCGGGTTGTCATGGATTTGCGTTCACGCCGGTGTATAATAACGAGGATTCTTCCTAGTATGTAAAGTGCCACTCCGGCTACCGTAACACCGAAGGATATCCGTCCGGGTATTCCGTAGCGGTGATTCATAAAAAAAAGAATCCCCCCGATTGCAACGATGAATCCCGTTATCATAATGATAAAGCTTCGCTCTTTACAAATGCTCCACAGCTTTTTCATAAAACGACTCTCTCATTGAATTAAACAAAATAGCGGTACAGCACCTGCAGCGACCTTACTGCCGACTGCTGTACAGACGTATCTAAATATAGCATGTAACAGGTTCTCGCAGCAACTTTTCGCATCCATCATTGCCTATGACCTGAATTGAGCGGTTTTGTTCGCGAAACCTGCTGCGATGCAGCATCACTGCAGGAGCATGGCGAAACCAGCTCATTCCATACGCCGCGTTCAATCTCCGCCAGTCGTGCAAAAAGTGCCGGGGCATCATCCCCGGACCGCAATGTAACTGTAACGGTACAGCCGTCTTTTTCAAATGCGGGCGGATGCGTAAATCTGACGCGTGAAGTGTCCGGTGTATACTGCGCCGCGGTTCGATTCCATTGTTGCTGAGCCCGGTCGAGACGTGGATATCTCAAAGAATGAAAATGGGCCTTTATTCTGGCTATTTTCTGCGGAGCGTTGAGTGTATCATCATGGCACACCGCGATAACCGCTCTGTTGTTGCATAGTGTGGCAACGGAGCACCGATGAGCATATGCTATTTCCGGAAGCCATTGCAACAACTCCCGCTGAATTTGCAGAGAAAGCTTAAACGACGCAAATGTATCAATAATAACATGACGCTGTCTCTGGGCGAGTGCGGCAAAAAGCGGTACCGTCTGCAGAGAAAATTTCCCCCTTCGTATTGATTCCAACGTCTTTTCGTCAAGTCCGATCGCCTGTTTGAGCAGACCGGCTTCCTTATCGTGTGCAGCAATCACCCCGGCAATCTCGTCTGCAGATGCGGGGGGAATATCAATGGTATTCAGCTGCTGCATAAGAGCAATCTTCTCTGCGCACGAAAACTCCCGTCCCTGATTGAGCATTATCCTGACAAGCAAGCGCTGCCGGGCATCCAAGCCCCGATCCACAACCAGACAGGGGGCTTCTGCCGTTCCGGCTTTCTGCAAAGCCGCCAGACGCTTACACCCATCGAGTACCACTCCCCCGGCCGTATGTTCAGCAATTACCGTAAGCGTACCAACCGCTCCCGCCGCTGCCGGGGCGTTCTCCACAATCTCTGAACCGGGTTCCGCCGCACCTGGGTATATACGCAGTTTATCCACTCTGTGCCACTGCATGGATGCATGCTCGTAAATGCTGTCCACACCACATTCGCTACACACTCTCCGCAATGCGTCTGTATTGCGCATATTCGTCCTCCTTTCCCCGCTTTCGACAACCATTGGCCATAATAAGTGCCTTTTTCCGTGCTATATCACGACATGCGTGCTCCTGTTCACACGTCAATATGCCGGATTTTAAAAGATCGAGCAGCGCTCTTATCCTGAACCGATCCTGACGCTCGAATACCGATGAGAGCTGATCGGCATGACCGCCGTATCGTACCATTAGATACTCAGGTACAAGTCCTACCGGATACCGTGCAGTGATTCTCAGCCAAAGGTCGTAGTCTTCACATACCGCAAGCGCCTCATTGAATCCAGCGGCTTCGTCAAACAGCGTCCGCTGCAAGAGAACCGATGACGGCGTTATCATACATCGCAGAAGGCTGAGATGAAAAATATCGCCCGCGCGTTTGATGTGGCTGCGCGGTGGATTGACCCGTACTCCCTTGCGTATCCAGATCTCTCGTGTCTGAAGTATCCGTATGTGAGGATTTTCGCTAAGCCACTCCTTCTGAAGCTGCAGTTTTGCCGGAAACCATTCATCGTCACTGTCAAGAAACGCGATCCATTCCCCCTGCGAGCGGGACACTCCGATATTGCGTGCCGCCGCGGTACCATGACGTTCTGTGAGCCGAATATACCGAATAATGGATGATTCGCGAAGCAGCCCTATGTGCGGAGTATCGTCGCTGGAACAATCATCAACCACGATTATCTCATGCGGTAAGAGGTGCTGCCGCAGCACAGATTGTAATGCACGCTGGACAGCCTCACAGCGATTGTACGTAGGGATGATAACCGAAATACGCATTTGGTAAACATTCCTGTTATGCCCGGAATGTGAGATGGCCGGCAACACCTAAAACATGAAAACTAATACGGAATCACTCCCACGTTACCGGGGAGCATACCAATTTTTGCACCCCACACAACTAAGGGAGTACTATTGCAAATCCATGCGCTGTTCTTCCCCTGAACTAACGATACAGGAAGATCCACCGGCACGTTAACAGCAATCAGCTATTACTGATCACTCTCTTTGTTCGCCTCTTGTGTTTGCGATTCTTCCTGCTGTGCAACCAGAAGTGAGCCGCAACTCTGACACTTCATCACTTTTTCACCACGTCGAACTTCGTTGACAACCTGTGGCTCGAGAATTTTATAGCAATGAGAACATATACCACGTTCTCCTACATATCCAAGGACACGACCGTCCTTGCGTTTACCAAGAATAAAGTTATAGCTGCTGAGTGTTCGCCGGGGAATCTGTTGTGCAATTGCCTCACGCTCTTTACGCGCCTCTTCGATTTTTGCATCGATTGCCGCGATCTTTTCCCGCAATTCGCTGATCTGCGGGTCGTGTGTCTCATGCAGACGGCCAAGCTCCTCGGCCGCCGCATCCTTCTGCTGCTGCGCCTGCTCGATCTGTCCGGAGAGTGTCTCCCGACGCGAGTCAGAATTCGCGATTGTCTTTTTGTGTGCCGCAATTTCCTTTTGAATGGCGTCGTATTCCTTGTTGGTACTGATATTGTCCATGCGCTCCTGGCTTGAATCGAGCGCCTCTTTCGCTTGCTGAACTTTTGTGTCAAGTTCATTCTTTTCCTGCTGCGCAGCCTCTAGGCCCTCCCCCGCTTCTTCAACCTGCTGTTGTGCCCCGGTCAGCTCTTCCTCCAGCCGCTGCAGCGTCTCGGGATACTCTATCTTTGAATTCCGAATTTCTGAAATCCTTAAATCGATATTCTGAAGTTGCTTCAGGTATGAAAACACCTCGTTCATATTTCCCCCGTGGGTGTGATGGGTGGCAGGAATCGTATACAAAAAAGAAAGCACTTCACCGGCGAAGTGCTTTATCGGATGTGCAGTGATAATCAGATAGAAGACAGGAAAACGGCAATCGCATAGGTACGTCTCATCAACCGACTCCTTGCATAAAAAATGGGCCCACCAGGACTCGAACCTGGGACAAACGGATTATGAGTCCGCTACTCTAACCGACTGAGTTATGGGCCCGTGTCTGATTCTGGTAAAAATAATATTTTACTTTTACTCCCATCAAATAGTATTCGCGTACCGCCCCCGAAAGATTTTTTGCAGGGTTTACTCTCCATCTTCGACACCGGTCGTATTCAAAAAATAAAAAGAAACCAAAATCGTCGAAACGGACCGTAGAGCGGATAAAGAATAGGAGAAATAAGCGGAATGTTCAACGCCCATTCTCCGATAATAAGCGTTAAAAAAATCATCGGCACGTACTGCGCAACACGCATATAGCGCTGCGCTTTGTCGGGTGCGAGTAGACCTGCAAGAATTTTGGAGCCGTCCAGTGGAGGTACGGGAAGCAAATTGAAAAATGCAATGCCAAGACTGATATTGATAAAGAGAGTACCGAATTGCTGAATATAGGGCGTTGCCGCAGAGGCCTGTAGACCGAACGGATCGAGAAAAAACAAAAACTGGAAAATATTGCCCGCGATAATTGCGGTAAGAATATTCGATGCCGGCCCTGCTGCGCTCACGAGTACACTATCCCTGCGGGGATCCTTGAGCTGTGCCGGATTAACCGGAACCGGCCGGGCCCAGCCGAAGGGGCCGAACAACAGCATCAGGGTGCCGAAGGGATCCAGATGCATAAGCGGATTGAAGCTCAGCCGCCCCTGCATCTTCGCGGTCATGTCTCCGTGACGGTATGCGATCCATCCGTGAGAGAATTCATGTATAGTCAGCACCAGCAGGATTACCGGTATGCGTATGAGAAGCTGCTCGGTCATCATCGTTGCACATACTCCGGCTCGAGCGTGCAAAGATTTATACCCGACTCTCGGGCCATTTCTCCTACCGTCACGAATCGATACCCCATATTTCTCAGCGAGTCGATAAGTCCGCCCAGTATCAGATGCACCTGCTCGTCCGGATTCTCTCTTTTTGTGCCTAAATGCATAAGGATGATCCCTCCGTTTATTCCATGAGGTTTACGGGTTGCCAGCGTCATTATTTTATCCATCACCTCGTCCGGTGAACGATAGCCCGGTGTCTCCTCATCCGGAATCCAGTCATGAGTATCGAGCGTTACCCGCCAGGTATGTCCCTGACGCCATCCCACATGCATATAGCCTGCAGCGCGTCCCCAGGTACAGATCCGGCTGTTTCTTTCTCCATAGGGCGCGCGCCATAAAGGCGCGAGCCGATGATTCGTAACTTCCTTAAACACCTTACGCGTCTTCTCGAGTTGTCGGGCGATCATTTTGGAATCGACCCCGTCTCTGGTGGCGTGGGTACGTTTGCTGGCCCACGTCGTAAGATGAGGGTGCGACCAGGTATGGTTACCTATCTCGTGGCCCCGGGTTACAATCCTGCGGACAAGAGATGCATTGCGTCGGATAAAATAACCGGTTAAAAACATGGTGGCTTTTACATCCCGTGATGCCAGCGTGTCGAGTATGGCATCTGCGACATTGGCAAACGATCCTCCGTCAAAAGTTAATGAAACAAGCGGCTTCTTCTGGATTCCGTTGTCGAAGCTCAACGGTATCCCTGCCGCATTCTTTTTAGAAAGAAGGCCGGATTGAGGAGAAACGACCTTCGGGGGGGGGCTTTGTCGACGGGGACGGTCTATGGATATATTCGAAGCTTTTTTGCGCTCCTTATCCGCCACATGTACGCGATCCATCGCCTCCATGTATTTGAGCCGAAATTCCTCCGCTGCTGCCTGCACACGTGTGTATTTACGCTGCATTGCGGCAATCCGCTGCGATGCGCTGCGCAGACGGATTGTATTCCATATTCCCACCGTACCCAGCACAAGCCCGCTGCCCAGCAGAATAACCAGTATTAAACTCCCCACCCTGCCGTGTATGGACAAGAATTTTTTGCCTCTACCACCCTGTGCGTTTTCTATACAGGCACCAATGCCACATTCACGGGGAAAACAGGTATCACAGCAATATATTTCTCCCTTGTATATCACACAGCAGTCTATACATTCCCACTTACCGCACACATTACAACGGCCGAATGCCGGAGTATCCGGATGGTTGTTACAATATTGTATGGAATGTGAAGAATCGAGACGCATACCCGCTCTCTAGTCAGGTTCAGGTGGAATTATGTGTCGCACGAACGTGCACCAGGATCGGCAAACTGCATATCATACAGCTGCTTGTATCGTCCTTGCTGTGCAAGCAGTGTTCGATGGTCCCCCACTTCCACGATTCTTCCCTGATCCATAACCACGATATTATCCGCATGCTGCACTGTGGAAAGCCGATGTGCCACCACGAGCGTGGTTCTGTTTTTCATCAGGCGCTGAATTGCGGACTGTACTAGTTTTTCCGACTCTGTGTCCAGTGAAGAAGTCGCTTCATCGAAAATAAGTACCGACGGATTCTTTAACAATGCACGGGCAATAGAAATACGCTGACACTGTCCTCCCGAAAGCATCACGCCGTTCTCCCCGATAAACGTCTGATACCCTTCGGCCAGCTGTGTTATAAACTCATGGGCATTGGCCGCTTTCGCCGCTTCTACTACCTGATCGATACTCGCGTGCGAAACACCGTAGCCGATGTTATTATAGACAGTGTCATTGAACAGCACGGTCTGTTGTGTCACTATTCCATAAAGTCGACGAAGCGAAGCAACGTCGACATCTCTGATATCCTGATCGTCTATACGAATGGAGCCCTGATTGACCTCATAAAACCGTGCCAGTAGATCGAGCATTGTCGACTTACCGGCGCCACTCGCACCCACAAGCGCTACCACCTCTCCTTTTTCCACCGTCAGGCTGATATGATGTAATACCTGCTTCTGCGTACCGGGATAAGTAAAACAGACATCTTGAAAGGAAATCGCCCGGTTGAAGCAAGGTACATGCCGGGATTGTGCGGGAAACACCTGTTCCGCAGGCATGTCGAGTATACCAAAAATACGATCCGCAGCCGCCAATCCGCTTTGTATGGTATTGTTTATCCCACCCAGTGCTTTCCACGGCTGATAGGAAAATATCAAAAGGGTAAGATAACGGACGAAATCTTCAGCGGTCATTCCTTTGTGCGACAGCACTTCCCGACCGCCATACCAGAGAAGCCCCACCGCCATACAGATGCCGAGTGTCTCGGTGAGCGGCGAGGTGAGCGCCCTGACTTTACGGGATCTGAAGGAGGAGTGGACAAATTTGTTGTTTTCCTGATGAAATTTCGCGGTCTCCGCTTCGTTCATGTTGAACATCTTTACAATCCGCACACCCGCAATCGTTTCCCGAAGTACCGAAACCAGGCCCGCCATATCGTTGAGCACGCGCTTGCTGCGCCGCTTAACCGTTTTGCCGATTCGAACGATAACATAACCCAAAATCGGATAGATCAGAAAAACAAGAAGCGTCATCTTGAAATTGATGATCAGCAATAGCACGATAAACGTAACCAGCCGAATCGGCTCCGTAACGAGTTTACTGATGGTATTGGTCATTGCCGCATTTATCCGCTGCACATCGTTGAGTACGATCGACATCACGTTACCCGATTTGTTCTGATCGAAATAGCTTACCGGTAATCGCAGCGTATGCGAGTAAAGACTGTTGCGGACATCTCTCACTACCCTGAGATTGAGAAAAGCCACTACAAGAGACTTTATATAAATGAATAGATCTTTTAAAAAAAATGAAACCAGAAATATCAGACACACACGCATAAGCGTGATATGCGGCTTTGATGAATGTACTAGTGAGTAGAACCATGCCTTGAGAAATGAATTGAGTTCATTCCAGGAAAAAGCATGCGACGTGACGTGTGATTTGTCCGGGTTGAACAACACTTCGGTGAGAGTCCCGACTGTCCACAGGGAGACGCTTTCCGCGGCAACAATACATAATGAGAGCAGTACCGAAAAAAACAACCAGTGCAGGTATGGACGCACGTAACCGAGCATGCGCAGATATGTACGAGGATTTTTTTTCATTTATGACAAGAAAAATACCATTTGTGAGCTTCATTGTTGCGCCGAATACGAAACATGGCGCACTACATTGGTTTAATCCAAACGATTGAGGTATGCACACGACAGTAAGCCATGCTGCTATCAATGCGTTTCAGGCACGGACTGCACATTTGCATTTGTATCACAGGTGCGTACCGCCTGCGCATCCCAGTCGATCGATTCCGCCACGTGCCGTGCATGGGCACGGTCCTTTGCCACACCTATCATAGTGGATCCAGACCCGCTCATAAGTGCAGTCTCACATCCATAATGCAGAAGCTGCTGTTTGATTACACCAAGTTGTGGAAAGTGCTCAAAAACAAACCGTTCAAAATCATTGTGCATCGATGCCACTACCTGCGCTCGATCATTGGCCTTAAAACCTTCTTTCATCATCTGTGTCCTATCACGCAGCATATTGATGCGCATATAATCAAGGCAACTATATGCAAATGGTGTCGACACTCCAAACGGTGGGCGCACCAATACAAAATCGAATGTTAAATCGGTTTGTATCTCATCGACATCGAGTGTCGTTTCAGTATCCAGGGCGGTGGTTGAATAAAAAAAATACGGTATATCCATTCCGATGTGTTGACCGATCGCTGCAAGCCGGTCGACACTGAATCCGCAATCCCACAAAGTATTACACAACGCAAGTACGGCTGCAGCATCTGCGCTTCCCCCTGCAAGACCTCCTGCCGCAGGAATATGTTTATGAAGCGTAATATGCACCCCGGAAGAAATCCCGGCCTCTTTCCGAAGCCTTTCGGCTGCTTTCCAGCACAGGTTCTTTCTGTTCGATACGACATCGTTTCCTGCGACCTCGAGGGATATACTATCGGCTGCCGTAACCTTCACGCCATCACAGATATCTATGCGATGCTTTATCGCACTGATACGATGGTATCCTGAAAAAGGCCCCTCTTCAAGTCGCTTTTCGATGTCGAGCGCGAGGGTTATCCTCGCACATGCGCGCAATACGCTCATTTACATACGCTCCTGGTCTAATTTACAGATGCAATGACGCATATATACCGAACTGTTGTCGGGCAACATAGAGATCGATGGCAAGCGGATCGAGGTCAATACCGCCGCCGGCACTCAGGGAATGTGCGGCGATTTTGGTATCGCCATACAGCGCGCTATAGGACAACTCGATCGGCGCATACGCATAACCTGTCCGTACAGTGAACACCTCTCCCCATCGTGTCTGAATTCCGCAGCGGAAAAAAAACCGAATGGGAATTCCTCCCGATAAAAGCCCTACTGAAGAGACATCGACCGGTACATGAAGCATGACCGGGGCAAAAAAACCGTCTATCGTTTTTCTGAAGACTATGCCGGCGGTAAACGTCCGGTACACCCCCGGCATCCACCCTTGTATAATAGCCGCGGTATCCGCGTATCTCAATGAATCCATATAGAGTGTATCCCGTGGAGCAGAACGATACACTGTATCGACACGATGCCACAGTGACGGTCGACGACGCTGCCACGAATATCCCAGCGCATTACCGAGCATGGCACCAAAATCGACATGGGGAGCAACGGCTCGCTGATAAATCCCCACATCAAGGCCAATCTCACGATGTGCGATATTCTGTGACCCGACCCAATCGGCTACAGGCGCATACAGCGTATCGATATCATGTTGCACCAGAGAAATCCTGCGCAGTGGCAATGAATCGTAGCATGCACTCCTCCAGTCAAAACGACTTGCCCGAAGATGGATGCCGATATCGATTGGACCGCGATCCATTGTATAGGGGAATATCCTTGTTGAGAGGCCGATACGGCCACGCTGCATCGTATTTCCCTGACGCGAACGGGCATTAACAATCGAGATTCCGGTGGTAACATATTCTTCTATGGTGTACTCTCCTGCCCCCTGTTCCAGATGTGCATCGAACATCGGAGTGAGCCCTATCCCGACACCTGCTGCAATCGTAGCACCATCCTGCTGATAGATATGATGCATGTGGGCAAGTGCAGGATTTCTGGAAGAACCGGAAAACGCAGTTGTGAGTGCACATCCTGCTGTACCCAGTGCCGAGATACGGGGGTGCACATCACCATAGACATGGTACAGCTCAAATGCCGGGGTATTATGCGGAAGCTTATCACTTCCCTGCTGTGCATACAAACAAGAATACATCAGCACAACGGTTGACAGTACGCATACAAAGCAATAGCAGGATACGTGATATTTTGAGCGGTGGATACTTGAAACGATTCCGATCATGAGGGAAAAATACATTCCCCGACAAGATCAAATACCGCAGCTGCCTTCAGTGCAGCACTGGCACACATTATTTTTTGCCTACACATTTGTTGTACAGGATATATCCGGTGTGATTCTTTGCTCTTCATGCGACACTGAGCGATTTTTTACCTAAATTGCGCGGTTTTTTATGGAAAGCTGTTGTCATCAAAACACCTCAGGTTAGGTTCAAATCATTCAAGGAGCTGCAGTGGCCTCTCCCGATGCATACATGCACAGCGAAGTTACTCATCTTCGCAACAGAATACACGGTAAAAGTGTTCCCGAAATTGTGGAATCGCTCGACTCCCTTGAAAAAGGCGACCGAATTATGCTCTTTCGCAGCCTGCCCAGAGATACCGCGGCCGATGTATTCGCACAACTCGATCCCGGAGACCAGGATAAGCTGCTGGATGAGCTCGGTGACCGTGTAACGCGTGAAATTCTCGAACGTCTCGAGCCGGATGAACGAACCGCACTTTTTGAAGAACTTCCCGCAGAGGTCACTACCCGGCTGATGGGGCTTCTTAACAAGGAGGATTTCAAAGAGACAATGTGGCTGCTGGGCTACCCGCAGGAAAGCATCGGCCGCCTTATGACACCCGACTATATTGCCGTAAAGCCCCACTGGAGTGTCGCACACGCTCTTTCTCATATCCGCCAGCAAGGTCGTGCCTACGGAGAGACAATCAGTCGTGTTTTCGTCACCGATACTGCCGGAAAACTACTCGATGATATAAAACTGCAGCGTTTTATCCTTGCAGAGCCCGATGCAACGGTTGAACAGATTATGGACTACTCTTTTGTATGCCTCTCCGCATTCGACGATCGAGAAGAAGCGGTGCGAATCATGAAGAAATACAATATCGCATCGATCGCTATTCTCGATTCGCAGGGGATCCTCATTGGTATAGTTACTATAGATGACATGCTCGACGTCGCGGAGCAGGAAGTAACAGAAGACATCCATAAATCAGCATCTCTCTCTCCGCTGGAACGTCAATACAGCAGCACCGGTCCGTTGAACCTTTACAAAAAACGAATCGGGTGGCTAACAGGACTCGTACTGATGAATACCATTTCAGCGGGTATTATTACCTACTTTGAACATCGCCTCAGTGCAACAATCGGACTCGTTGCCTTTATCCCCATACTACTGGGAACCGGCGGAAACGTCGGTGCCCAGTCCGCCACCCTTATCATCCGGGCACTCGTGACCCAGGATATCGAACCATCCGAATGGGTTCGTGCCCTTGTAAAGGAGTGTGTAGTCGGCCTGCTGCTGGGACTCTCTCTCGCGATCCTTATCTGGATAATCAGTCAGATAAAAACAGGAACCGGTATGCACGCGGTGGAACTGGGCGTCACCGTCGCCTTCACCATGGTAGCTATCGTGGTCGTGGCAAACATCCTGGGAGTGGTATTCCCCTTTATCCTATCCAGCCTCCGTATCGATCCTGCTATTGCGAGTACCCCGCTTATTACCACGCTTGCCGACGCCACGGGCCTTATCATCTATTTCTCTGTGGCAAACGCGATTTTTTAGCTTTTTTTGTGTACCACCCCGACGCGGCTGCGAATGTACCGGTTACATCGGTTGAACTTCGTTACCCTCCGAGTCGTATCCTACTGCCGAGTGTCACGGTAAAAAAATGGAGCCAGTTTTTCACATAGCCGTCTCCCGGACCGACATCATCGGTATTTGTCCCGACCGCGCCTCCTCCGAGATAACGCAGGGTCAGATTAAGAGAGCCTCTGCCATCCATTACCCCGACACCGGTACGCACCGCAGCATCGAGAATCGCACCAACCACCTCCTCATCGCTGCCGTTGAGATAACTTACGGGCGCGTAAAAGCCATCCGCCTCGGCCCCGCAATAGAATCCATTGTCGAAATGATGACGTGCATGAAACTTCAGCACCGGAACCGGTCCGATATCTCTGTTGTCCCGGTAGCGTGTGCCGTCAAGCGATTCGAATACGATGCGGGCGTTGCGAATCTGCAACGAAATACCGGCCCCCAGCATAGTCGCCTTTGATCGACTGAAATCATACATCCAGCTCACCCGGTAAAAAGGAAATGCATAGACAAAACGCATTGGAGTGCCCGGTTCAAACACCTGCCTGTCTACTACGAGAGAATCCCGCACCGAGGCAGTTGTCTCAAGCTTCAGCGGCTGATACAGCAACACAAAGATATGTCGCGTCCCCACTCTCATGTCCATACCGAATCGGGAAAATGCAAAGAGGATATCCTGACCACCACTTTTTCGATAGTCGAAGTATGTCCCTTTTTTATCAAACTGTATGCGGTGATCAATTACTCCCAGAAATCCCTGCTCCATGGAAAGCTGCACCGAAGAAACAGGATCCGGTGAACCAGAAGCGAACGTATTCGATATACCGATACAGATGAAACCCAGAACAGCAGCAACGCGCCAATGTCGTAGTGCGACACTAAAAAATCTACTGCACTTCATAATAGTCCCCCGCTTTCTTTACCCTGAATTGAACGATTGTTTTAATGAAAGCTACGGTGAACCGTGCATGCTTTCGTGCTCTCGAAAATTGCGGGGCAACCTTATTTGTTGGCTCTTGGTTTTCAAGAATGCAAGAGTTGTGCCGATGGCAGCAGCTTCACAAACAGAATTGCTCGATTCAGGTTTACGTAACACGTTTAATAATCGTGATCCATAGAAATTAAAGAGAAATAACATGAAACCGGTTCATGCTGTCATTATTTGAGGGTACGCGTTTTCAGGGTGTGATAATCCGGACTCCATCACTGCCCGGTCATCTCTGATCCGGAAAACGAAGAAGAGGCACTCCCGGAATGGTGCTGTGGTATGAAAACCCGGCGTTATCCCGTGCGGATATTACGTGTTGAAAAAAACTGCAACCGTCTGTCCTTTACGCCTTCTGTACCATGCCTGTTCCTGCGCATCAGCGTCTGCCATATCGTCCGTAGGATATGTTTCTGTCGGTTGTATTGGCATTCTGTTCTTTCTGAGCCTCTCCCGAAGCTGCTGCGGGTATGCCCTGAGAGGCATTTGCGGAGGATTTTTCGACAGATGTGTGAGATTGCTGTCTGGATTCGTTCTGTGAAGACGCAGACGAATTATGCCCGGGAGACAGAGACGCGCCCGGTCCCTGCGATGATGAGGTGGTAGCATCTTTTGCGGTCTCAGACGGCTTGGACGCCGCGGTCTTTGCAAAAGGGGCTCGCTTTTTCTGAGTACCGTAGCTCTGTCCGGTCTTGGATTGACCAGACTCGCTCCGGTTACGCATGGCGTTCGAATCTCCATTGCGGGAGGATTCTTGGCCTCGATCCTTTTTTGAAGGACCCTTGTCTGAGGGTTGCCCGTTATTATTCGACGAAAACTGTTTTTTATTATTAAACTGTCTCTTTGCATGAGTACTTTTTTTCTTCGGTTTTGGCCCCCTTTGCATGTCCTTGCGAGCTTTCTTTTGAGTCTGCTCCATACTTTTCAGTTTCTTATTCACATCCTTCAGATTCTGTTCCACTTCACTCGATGCTGGCTTTCTGCTGTTTTTTCTGTCAGGCTGATACCTTTTGGAAGTGTGATAAGAACTGCGTGAAGACCCATATGTCTCTATTTTTTTCGCGGTACGAAGCGCCAGAATAAGCGTGACGGTCTGAACACACAAAATTATTGTCAATAATGCAATTACTGCTGAAATCATAGTCTATACTCCGTTTAGTTAACATTACCAGCTTTATAAGAGAAACCGTATCCCACCGCTGGGCACGATACCTAAAACCGGTACTTGAAAAATGACCGGGTGACGTGCATTGGGTTAACTACCGGGGAGTTTTCATTGGTCCGTAATGCTTTGTACCGGGCAGCAGATCTGTTTAAATACGCACTAACATGCAAGGGTCACAAGCGTAGTGCACCCTGCGTGTTACATCCGGCACATTACGAATACCACGAAGTGCCTCTTCATCTGTAAATTACCGTCTTTTCAAAGAGCGTATATACGAAAAATACATTCTAGAAAATATCCATGCATGAATGCAACGGTTGATTTTATGAAAGCTGCGATGAGCCGTGCTGCTATTGTGTTCTTAAAAAGTGTAAGACAACCTTGCTGGTTGTCTCAATGATTTTCGAGAATATGCACGTAGTACGGATGACAACAAATTTCGCACACAAATCCGCTCAATTCGGGTCATAGTATCATAACGATAGCTACACGCAGCGACAGGCACCCGATACCCTAACGCGACCTTCCGCCATGCGGGCCAGGCAGTATTATTGCGAATCTTCTCCTTTGTCCGAATCAGTCTCCTCAGGCCTGGAAAATCCTGCTTCACCCGCGTTTTCATACTCCTCTTTTTTCTGCACCAGTTGCGTTACCAGCGCCTGTATTGCCGTGCTTTTTTTTTGCAGTATACTTATTCTGCTCCATATAAAGACCAGAATAACGGTAAAGAATACCATATTGACCAGCCAGGCGATTTTCACATAAGCGACAGAACTTTCCATGTGTTAAGGTCCACGGTAACGATATTGTAAGAATAAATAGAGACGTACGAACGAAATAATCATATAAGGCACATATAATACCGGCGTATGCATACAATATAGTTAGCGTACCGCAGCGTATACAAATCGGGGGAATCGAGATTATGTATTTTTTTCGCATCTTAGTAGACGCGCGGTGTGCGCATACCTGTTTTTTCCGGGATCTGCATAACAAAACAAAACCGCAAGCTTCCCCTTATACTTAGAGCCATACGAATATATATGGCATTACAAAGGAGCCCTGGCAACAATGCATACACTTTTTTTTGAATGCAGCAGCGGTGCAAGCGGAGACATGATACTCTCCGCACTTTTCGACATGGGGGTTCCGGCACCCCGGATTGGGGAACAGTTACACAGACTCCCCGTTGGAGAATTCAGTATCGAAGTAAAACCTACATATCGCAACGGTATCCGCTGCAGCAGTCTCCATATCGAATATACCGCGAACCAGCCCTTTCGACATCTGCATACCATTACCGAGTCTATTCACAACGCCGGCTACAGCAGCTGGGTAACAGAAAACAGCATCGCGGTATTGCGCCGGATTGCAGAGGCTGAAGCACATGTACACGGTGAACCGATTGAAAAAATCCATTTTCACGAAATCGGGGCGCTGGACACCATTATCGATATAGTGGGAACGTGCCTGTGCCTGGAGTATCTGGGCTGCCCTGATATTCTGTTTTCCACACTGACCACAGGACACGGAACTATAAAGACGGCACACGGTACTATCCCCGTACCCGCTCCCGCCACAGTAGAAATCGCCCGTGGGTTTTGCATGAAACGCCTTGATGTTGAAGACGAACTACTCACTCCAACAGGATGTGCGCTTTTAACCACGCTGGGGACACAGAGTGAAACCACGAGTACGGCACTGATGCGTACGTTTGGCTACGGATGCGGTACAAAACAGTTTCCGCATCATCCAAATGTACTGCGCGTTATCGAGTTGCAGGAGAGCGCCGGCCACACACAAAGTGGTGGACTGCAGCGTGTGTGTATGCTCGAAACGGATATCGATCATATCTCGGGTGAAGATATGGGCTTCGCGACACGGATGTGTCGTGAAAACGGTGCTCTCGATGTTGTCTGGTCTCCGATCTATATGAAAAAAGGACGACCCGGTTATCGACTTTGTGTTCTCTGTGCGCCGCATCTGGCCCGATCCCTTACCGAGACCATCATTGCGCATACGCACACACTGGGGGTCCGTCAACACGATTTGGCGCGCCGATGCGCCGAGCGAGAACCCGGCACTGCCGTCTTTCCCGCGCAGAGTATGTTCCCAAATGAAAAAGTTGCCACAAAAAGCTGCCGATACCACAATATTCATTTTTCCAAACCCGAATACGAATCGCTCGCCGAGATCGCGAAAAAGTATTCAGTACCTCTTGCACAGGTACGGTCTGCATTCAACGAGTCATGCGCCGACATGGATTTTCATAAATAAGGATACCATGCAGATGCACCATGTATCTATCACAACATGCCTGATCGCACTGTGTCTCACCCTGTTGAGTTTTCAATCCGAATCTCTCGCGGGCTTCACGATTGTCCAAAAGGAGCAACACCGGATAGTCATGCAGTGGCATCTGGACAGGTACACGGTCGACACCGCTTCTCACGGCGCAACGGCACACTCTTTTATACAGACATCTGATTGTGATATCCTCATGCAAACCAGCAACGGTACAGTGCTCCCGGCTCGAAGTATTGCGCTCGGTATCGCAGATGAGGGTGCCCTTCGAATCTCACTTCGAGCGGACCGAATTCATACCAGAACGCTAAAGTACCCACCGGAGCGCACCCAGGATGCGGAAACCGGTCACACGAGCGAGTCGGTAGAAGAAGCCGGTCGCGCCATCGCCTCAGGCTCGTCACAATGGCACAGCGGAATTGAATACAGTCGTATTCGCGGACAACGCATCGCCAAATTCGCGCTTCAGCCGTTTCGCCATCTCCCCGGCACACAACGGCTTATGGTACTGAAACATGCGACCGTAACAATTACTCTGCCACGGGCCGCTTCCCGGACACCGGGCAATGCCACTCGCTACCCTGCATCCGTCGAACGTCTTTTAAAGGGACTGCTGCTCAACTATACCGAGGCCCGACAATGGCGCAACGATCCTGCACCATCACTTGCCAAACGGACGGCACGCCACTCTCTGCCGGTTAAGGATATGATCACTTTTACTGTCGGCGACGGTAATTCAGGCTATCGCGAAACCACGACCGAAGAAAACGGCATCTATAAATTCGACCACGCATTTATCCGCTCCTTCTACCCCGACAATGTGGTCCACATGGATCGTGTCGCTTTATATGCCGCGCGCAGAGGCGAAATGGACAGGCACGCTCCCGCCCCCGACAGCATCCCTTCTCACAGTATACAGATCCCGTTGTATCCGTACGATGCGGACGGCGACAACATTCTTGACACCGAGGACTTTTTTCTGGCATATTGTTCCGGTGCATCGGGGTGGTACTACAACGAATCGGACTCTGTTTTTATGTTTGAGCTCGACCGTTACAATAACGCCCGTACTTACTGGCTCGGTATCGACATTAGCTCCGATCCGGCACGGATTCGCACCAAATCGGCACTTGATCCTTTTACCGGTGCCCGTACCGTCAGCTCCACCCCGCATTATACAATGCTGAAAAAGAGTGTTTCACTGCCAAGCCGCCGGTCATTTGGAAGCGTGGACCGAATCTGGCAATCGATTTCACAAAATGCTACTATGAACATTACGCTTCCCGATATCACTGAAGAAGCAGAAGGAGAGGTGTTTTTATATCCTGATGCATCACATTTCAATATCAGCGCTATGTATGGCGCAGATACCCTTTCTACGATATCCACTTTAATGCGACCTCCACCGGTTTCATCTCCTGTTTCACCAACCGAATGGTTTCGCATTCCCTTCCTTATGAACGATATCAACACCTTGCGGCTTAGAAACCAAAGCGGTAATCCGGCTGAAGTCTATTCGGTTACACTGCAATATAATCGCACGCTGACGATGAAAAGCGACACACAATTCTCTTTTTTCTCAGTACCCGAATCACGCATTGTCAGGTACAGCCTCGACATATCCGGCCACGACGTGGATTCGCTTCTTCTCTTTAAAATCGATAACTCTCAACAGCACACTACACTATTGGACAGCTCCTCGCTGCAGTATACAGAATCAACAGTAAGCTGGTATGACAGCGGTGGTCAAGGCATTCGCTATATCGCGCTTAAAAAAGGAGCCTGTCGCACCCCACGTGCCGGGACCCATATCGCCCGCCTGCAGGACAGCACCCTTGCTGTATCACACGATGAATATATCATCCGCAACCTTCGCACGAACACCCACCAGAGCGATTACTGTATCATAACCCATCGTCGCTTTCTTTCTGCAGCGACCAGACTCGCACATCATAAAAAAACATCGGCTAAATTCTCAAACCCTTGTGTTGTCATGACGGGGGACATCTATCGCCAATTCTCCGGCGGTAATATCTATCCCGCTGCGATACGAAATTTTCTCTCATGGGCGGTGCATCACTGGGCTGTACAACCCGAGTACGTGCTTTTATTGGGAAACGGCAATTACGATCCAAAACAGACCATGTCAAATGAAAAGACCTTCATACCAGCATATCACTATCATGGAAGATGCAGTGACAATTTTTTCGCATGTGTCAACAAGGGTGAAACCCACAACAGCTCACCCGATCTTTTTCTGGGCCGTATTACATGTAGCAACGCCGAAGAGGCGATGAATGCCGTCAATAAAATAACTCAGCTGGAAAACCCCGATTCTCTTCAAACTGTATCTGCACAGGCTTGGAGGAACAATGCGCTCCTGGTTGCTGACGATGATATGCAGAGTACCAGCATTGATCACACGTCCCCTGCGCATTATCTAAGCTCAGAACGACTTGGTCAACAGTTTTACAAACAGCATCCCTGGATTAATCTCAGCAAGGCCTATCTGTTCGAATATCCATGGAATGACATAATGGAAAAGCCGGATGCCGGACAGGCTATTATTAATGCCTTTAACAGAGGCGTTGCATATGTCAACTATTTCGGGCACGGTGGTCCGACTATGTGGTCCGATGAACACGTGCTGACCACCCTTGATCTCAATAGACTCAACAACAAAGGGAAATATCCGCTTGTGACATCATTTTCATGCAAGGTCGGATTGTTTGATAAACCTGACCACGAATCCCTTACCGGCGCACTTGTTAACCTGGCGGATGCGGGGGCGGGAGTGGGAATTGCCTCGGCCCGTGATGCCTATGCAAGCTCCAATGAAGATCTCAGTCTCCTTTTTTATTCCGCACTTTTCGACACCTCAGGCAACTATAGTGCTGGTGCGGCATACAGCCATGCAGTTGAAAAGAAAATATCGAGCCTTAATACAGAAACGTACATTTACTTTGGCGATCCGTCTTTATCGTTCACGTCGTATTCCTACTCAGCAGATCTCGAATTTACCAATGCCGACGGCAATCGCATCACTTTGGATACGGTACGTGCACTCCAGAGATTTTCTGTGAGGGGTCGTATCCGCCCTCGCAACACTTCTACCGAGTCCTTTGATGGTTCACAATCACCATCCTATATTCAGGTGCGGATTTCCAACCCGCCCCGAACCGCCGGCAGAAAAGATGGTGGGACAAATCAGAGTATTCGTTACACACTCCCCGGTCAGGCGGTTTTTTCCGCACAGACCGAAATACATAACGACTCCTTCTCCATTCCTGTTTCCATCCCTAAAAACGTGGTCTACGACGTTGCAGGCGCCAAATTGACTGCATTTGCATGGGATGCGCAAAGGGAAACGTACGCTGCAGGCTTTCGGGAGGATATCCTGTTTCACGGAACTGCGACCAGTCAGGTAAACGATACTGCAGGACCGACCATTACACTCAGACCGTTATATTATAACACCAATCGTAACATGGATGGAGCTCTGGAAGATAACATAACTGCTTCGCTGCCGTTTCAGCTCGAAGTCACCGTATCCGATCCCAATGGAATAGACCTCTCCGGAACAGGTCCCGGAGAAGGCGTACAAATAGAAATTCCGGGTCTGCTCGGCCGTCAGAATATCAACGGCAAACTCCAACTCAGCAATGATGATTACAATACCGCCGAAGGTGTAATTGGCTTTGACAAAAACCAGACTGAACCAGGCACCTATGCCCTTAATGCGCACGCAAGCGACCTGCTCGGTAATGCAACACACAAAAGAAGTACCCTCGAAATTGTACCCAATGATACCCTGCGCATTACCAGGGTACTCAATTATCCTAATCCAATGCGCCTTGATGCGACAACCAGATTTTTCATCTACACGTCGTCTCCATCGACACAATGGGCTGAAACATATAATTATTCTTACTCTATTTCGGTATATACGCTTACGGGGAAACGGGTTTGGCACGCCACTCGGGATCGTGTACCAATTGTCTGGGACGGCAAAGACCGATTCGGCAACAAACTCGCTCCCGATGTATATCTTTATAAGGTAAAAGTGACCGACAAGACCACGTCGCAGATTGAACCTCGTACAAAGGAAAGTACCTTGCATAAACTGGTAATCGTTCCCCCCAAAACTAATTACCCCTGACCTCTCTCTCACTTCCCCTTCACTACTCCTGACTGTTACGATACGCACCAGGGATACAACACCATTTTTTTAGCGCCCTAGCCGTGATGCGAATTTACACACTAAATGATCAAGCCCTTCTCCTGTTACAGAGGAGATTACCATCCACCCCTGCGGAATCATCGAACGGTCGTCACCGGAGAGCAAATCGGACTTGGTAAGTATATAGAGTAGGGGCTTTTGTACAAGGGCCTCACTATATTGCGCAAGCTCATTTCGCAGGACCTCAGCATCCCTTAGCGGGTCGACACTGGTACTTTCCACCATTATCGCAAGTATCCTTGTACGCTCTATATGTTTGAGGAAATTTAGCCCCATTCCTTTGCCTTCGTGTGCATTCTCTACCAGCCCCGGGATATCTGCAATAACGAACCCTTTACTTTTGGGAGAATGGGCAACGATACCCAAATGAGGCTGCAACGTGGTAAAGGGATAGCCGGCTACTCGCGGATGCGCATTCGATACCGCCGAGATAAAAGTGGATTTTCCCGCATTAGGACGACCAACAAGCCCCACATCGGCCAGCACTTTAAGCGCAAGCCTGAGCGTACGGGATTCTCCCGGTCTGCCCGGCTCCGACTCCTCGGGCAGCGGATTGCTGCGGCTGCGAAGCGCTGCATTTCCCCGTCCGCCCCGACCACCCCGGGCTACCGTAATTTGTTCGCTTTCACTGCAGCAGTCACCGAGCCGTTCTCCGGTCACTTTATCGTATACCAGCGTGCCGGCAGGTACACGGATGATTATATCCTCGCCGTTTTTTCCGTTTTTATTTGCCCCGCCACCATGACTGCCACGCACGGCCCGGTACTTTCTTTTATAAGAAACATCCCGCAGCGTTGAAATATGAGGATCCGCCTTCACGTAAACCGATCCCCCATGTCCTCCGCTACCACCGGCGGGTTTCCCCTTTGGTTTGTATTTAAGCCGCTCGTATGCAAAACAGCCGTTTCCACCGCCCCCTGCCTCGACCTCTATTGTCGTCTCGTCTATAAAACCGCCCCGCATTGTCTTTATCCGGTGTTGATTTATCTAATGGACAGTATTTACCTCTGTTCCTGCCCCATTATGCTCCTGTGCTGCTATGCGCCTTCCGGTAACTTACTCCATACCACGCATCGTCTATCGAATGCTCTAGGTATTTGAAGCGCTCTCTTTTTTGGATGATTTTTCACCTGATGAGGATCCTGCCGAACCTGTATTCTTTTCTGCTTTTGCCGCCTTCTTGTAAGAATCCGAACGATAATCCGTAATATAGAAACCGCTCCCCTTGAACAGTAACCCTCCTCCTCCTGATATAAGCCGTTGAATACGGCCGCCGCATTCTTTGTTTTTACACTCGGTGAGCGGCTGATCATTCATTGACTGAAAAACCTCAAAAACCTCTCCACATTTGTCACATTTATATTCGTACGTAGGCATACGCAACTCCTCTGCTTCTCAACAACGATAATTATTCACGAGATTGTAATCCCGAATTTTCGGAAAAAATAATTTATGCCTGTATCATTCCTGACAATGCAGTGCGAGTAAGAAAAACCCTCTTTTAAAAACGCATGGCTTCCCGGGCTAAAAAACAAAAACTCCCCCGATGTCAAGCCGAGGGAGTTTTTGCTCACATCACTTACACAACAAATGAGTATCCGCGAATCGACAGACTCGATTACCGCATGCAAGCCATTGCTTACATCTTTCAACGTATCCTGATTTTCATCATCAAAACTCCAGTTCGCAACCGATGAAGTGTCGACTGCCGCATAGAGCATGCGAGTAATTACCATTACCAAAATGGTTGCTGCGTGTGCCACACTCATACCTACAGCCCCAATTTTTTAAATGTATGGATAGGGTTAGACTATTCTATTATGGAAAACGCTTAATTTGGGTTTTAGCATTATTTTTTAGCAACCCATACGATAGCCGGGGGGCCATAATACAAAACACGTATACTATATTATATGAGTGAGTAATACTATGAAAGTGCCCGGTCTTTGCTTTATCAGAACAGCTGCAAGAAAATCGATACGCCTGCTGGCTATTTTCTTGCCCTCGTATCGATTACACGCCCGTAACCGTCGTGTGGTATGCTGCGTTCACGGAGGGCTGGGAGACAGACTCATGGCATTGCCCGCGCTTCGACATATAAATACACGTTTTTACGACTACCGCGTATCTGTGTGGTTTACAGGTGGCTCCCTGCCTGGAATCTGCGATGAATTCGATTCTGTTTTCACATGCCGTACACTTCGTTCCAGATTCTCGCTCCTGCTGATGTGTTTGACAAAACCGGATGTTGTTTTTGTGAACTCGACCGGAATATTCAGCATCTTTCTCGAGCTATGCGCACTGCTTTCACGTGCGTCGATACGAATCGGTCCCGAAACCAATGACGTAAGAGCGAAACGGTTGTACACCCATCCTTACAAATGCGACCTCCGGTCTCATATTACGGCCATCAACGTACACGCGGTAGATACCACATGCAGTAAGGCACGCTACGGGTATCATCTGAACACGTTCGATACCGACAAAGAGAGCACTCCTGCTCACGCCCCACGTATAGGCATTCATCCCGGATCGCACAAACACTATGCATACAAGCGCTGGCCCTTTGTCAATTATGTGCAACTTTTAACCCGGATTAACTCCCTGTATACCACAGAAGTACTATGCTTTTTCGGTCCCGATGAAAAAGACCTTTTTGTCCGAGCCCGGAGAGAGTGCCACCATGCATCTTTGCTATACGTACACCAACTGCCCCGGTTGTTCTCATCGATCGCCCGACTGAATCTTCTCATTACCAACGACACGGCCTACGGTCATGTCGCCGCTGCACTCGACATACCGGTGATTTCTATTTTCGGACCAACCGATCCTCATGTTTGCGCCCCTGTATACCGCACAGGCAGGGGAGAAGTGATTACCGCCGGCAGCGCGTGCAGCCCATGCCATCA
The DNA here is from genome assembly GCA_964589825.1 of uncultured Fibrobacterota bacterium. Taxonomy (GTDB): domain Bacteria; phylum Fibrobacterota; class Chitinivibrionia; order Chitinivibrionales; family WJKA01; genus CAZPUS01. The sequence goes on from CAZPUS010000010.1 coordinate 36,477, forward strand.
GCGCAGCGCCGGTTGCACTACACCTGTGTGCCTTTCTTCCATATCAGTAGACCGGGTACTTTCCAGTGTAAAACGCATTATCGATTTGCCCTCACGTCAATAACCTTCTGTATTCTCATATCCATTGCCTGCTGGTCGGTGGCAAAAGCTGAAAGTGCCGCCGCATTCAACAACGAATCGAGTGCACAACTGCCTTCCGCAATACGATGGCTCCATTTTTCGTGAACAGGGATTTTTCCATCGCCGGAGAGCACATCCCGCTCCTCTGTGGTAAAATCGGGGAATAAATCAGCGCATCCGAATTCGTTGGTTCTGACAAGAAGATCCTCACAATACGGGGGTGGAAAATGAACAAGACTCTGTACCAACTTCTGCTCATTTTCAGAAATTTCCCATAATGTATCTGATCGTAACGCTTCGTGTTCGACTGTGGGAAAAAAGGATACCGGAAATTCACGATCTGAAAAATGCGAGATCACATCGGGTCTATAGTCTGCTTCAGCCTGGGAGGCAACATCGGGAGGCATTGTAAACACATCGATTCCGGCAAGCGCAGGCACCTGTGCACCATTTCTCAGACTTGCCGCAATCTGTAGTGCTTGTTTGCCGTGTGCCGCGAGTTTCTGCTGCGCCTTTTGACTGGCGACCGTGGCACGTTCTCCGGTATTTGTCCCTTCACCGAGCCGGTTTTGCACAATATACGAATTGATCCTTCCTAAGAAGACATTTACGTACGTTGGAGAAGCAACGGCAGATGCGATATAATTCTGCCGCGCACTGAATCCAAGTGTCATATTGACCGGGATCCCCTTTTCACGCACGATTCGTGTCGCAATGATCCCTTCGGGGGTAAGAGGAATCTTAATTATGAAATGATCGGGAGCTATCTCATGAAAACGACGTGCATACGCCACCGTGGCTTCGATGTCCCGCGCAACATCGGTATGCAACTCTACACTTACGGATGCATTAAAATGTCTGGAAAGCTTCAGTCCATGAAGCGCATTCAGGATAAAACCGATCTCACGAATACGCTCCCGTGAATCCATGGAGCTAAAAAGCGCGACACTCTCTCTGATCGTGTTGTCGTAACGTCCCTTTTGAATTTCTTTGTTCAGGAGTGTATTATTTGTGGTGAGTGCAGAAAACCCGTTATTCCACAGCTTGTCCGCGGCCTCGATATCCCCGGTGTCGAGCCATAACCGTGTACCTGTGTTTCGAAGCGACTCCCAGAAAGGATCGTTATTCCCAGTAAAAGGCTGCTGCTTTTGCGCATTCGCTTTTTCGTGTACGAAATTCGCTATATCGCGATGAAGCGCCTGGTCGGGCATAATCCCTCCCTCTTCCAATTATTTCGTTTGAAAAGTCAATACCGAAACATCACGTGTATGCACCCCCTCCAACTCCCGGTCTACGTTGAGTCGGCAGTCATATACACATGAGAGATTATTGTGAGGTAAAAAAGGACGTTGCGCATCTGCAATGAGTACGCGTTTTCCATACCGGATATGTTGCATGGTAAGCCATTCAAAATGTGAATGAGCCACCGCTTCTTCGTAAAACATATCAGATACGAGCACGACATCCGCATCCGCCGCGAGATCAATATTTGTAATGTCTCGTTCAGAATATTCAAGAGATACGTTGTTGTGCGCCGCATTGATTCGGGTCACATCCCGCGCAATCGGATCGATATCATTTGCAACAACACTCGCTGCACCGGCCAATGCGGCGGCGATTGCCGCTGCGCCCCCGCCACATCCGACATCAAGTACACGCATACCCTCCACACACTCACGTTGGCGCGTTATATAGTCAGCCATAACTTCAGCAGCGGGCCATACCACACACCAGAACGGTATTTCACAAGTGTGGCCGTTCTCTTTTTCCCATTCATCCCAGAACCGATAAAAATCGGGGGCCTGATGCATACGAAGTGAAGGACAACGCGCTATTGGTCCCAGCGGGGCATAGTCTCTGAGCAGTTGTATAGAGGGGCTTTTACATTCGATCATCATGGCCGGCTTTTTTCTCGGCAACATCTCCTCTTTCATGTTACAGAATGAATCGCTTATTGCAAACCGAACCGATAATTACACAACGTAATATCAAAACGTTACCATCGCACTCAGGTCAATAATACCACCGGTGTATTCGTCCCCGTTCTCGTACGAAGTGCGAATCCACTGGTATTCTCCCGCGACCTTGAAAAAATCGCTCAGCGGGACAATCACATCACCGTACACGGTAGTATTGTCTTCTATCTCTTCGGTCGCTTCTATAATATGTTCATTTCCGAAACCCATCACCACATGCAACCGGGTAAACGGCTTTGATATGACATTGAACCAGAATCCGTACGTCTCCGTATCCGCTCCTGCCAGCGTGAAAATATTTGCATCATTAAGGTTCTCTCCCCAACAGAATTCCCCCTTGAGTGCTAATAATTCGTGCAGTGGCAGCTGTGCATCGAGGCTTATGCCCTTTGTTGACGTCTCTATATCTTCTCCAAAGACCGCATAACAGCCCGAAACCCCGATCTCGATATTCTCCTCCACCGCAGCTCTTCCCTGAATCATCGGGATACCCGAGCGATTATCCGCCCCGAGCCAGTCGTCTCCTCCTCCGCCTTCTTTTGCAGCTTCTCCCATACTTGCCTGCACCAGTCCGGTTATGGGATCGAAGTCATGGGAATATCCCACCTGCAGCTGGGTTCGCCGGAAACTGTAATTGCCGTTATACCACATGTTGGCATTGGTGTTGTTGGTAACAGGATGCAGTGGCGAAAAGATATCCCACTGCTGCCCGAAACGCAGTTGCAAACCTTCCTGTACCTCAATCCATCCGTATGCCAGTCGCATACGCGGTCTGGCATTCGCATTAGATGCGATCACCCAGAAATCGAGCTCCAAAAGAATGCCAACCGGCATATCCCGCACAGATCCTTTTCCCTTTAATCCGAATCTGCTGTGCTGAGCGCTATAGCTTATACCCGTTCCTCCGCTGTCCTCTTCTGTTGCGGTGGATACACATGTAATCGCAGGATATCCGTACGAAGCCACTTCGCCCTGCGTAACATAATACATATCAGCCTTCACAAAACCGTAGGGGTTTACTTCGGGTTCGTTCGTTTCACATGCATAGAGCGCATAAATAATTGTTACGACGCTCATACCTGCAGCCATCAAACAGATACCAATTCGCTGCATAATCACTCCCTTCGAGAAGGTCCTCAAAACGGTTATAAAATTTATAGCTTCCAGAATTTTCTCAGCTTCTGTTCCGTAAGCGCCATTCGCCCTTCGAATTCATCCACGGTCTGAATCATGGAATCAGTCGACCGTTCCGAATACTTCATGTCATTGCCGTTAATGCCGTCAAGAAAATTGAACAGACACTTGGGAAACACCTCGACATTATAGCCGCCTTCCAACGTGGCAAACATGGAAGAAAAACGGTTTCTTAAACGACACCCGAGCGCATGATACGCATTCATACTTAATCGAAGCTCCAGCAGAAGATCGTACTGATGTGCATCGAACCCGGCAGATACCGCAACCACATCCGGCGCAAACTGCTCCGCCACCGGCATAAGCCGATCGACCGCATCGAGGAATATTTCATCACCAGACCCCGGCGGTAATGCCACCTGAATGGTATACCCTTCTCCTTTCCCTTCTCCGATGTAGCCCATTTCTCCCCCGCCCGGGAATGCGGGATACTGATGCAGCGACCAGTACATAACCTGGTCGGAGTGGGCAAAAAAATCAACCGTTCCATCGCCGAGATGGGCATCGAAGTCGAATATCAAAACCCGTTTACCCTGTGTAACAAGGTGCTGGACGGCTATGGCAAGATTATTAAAAATACAAAAGCCGCTGCTGCGGGAAGGAAATGCATGATGGCCGGGAGGGCGCACCAGTGCAAAATCGTGTTGCCGTGACGCCATTATGGTAGCACCTGCCGCATACACTGCAGCATCGTAGCTTTTTGGGGAAACGATCGTATCCGCATCGAGATGGGTAGTGCCGTTCTGACATGCATCCCGAACCGAATCGATATACTCCTGTGTATGTACCAGTGTAAGATAAGGCTCGCCGCTCTCGATTTCGGACACCGGCAGGTCACCACACAATTCGAGACGTTTCTTATTCTCCGGATGCATGCCCGTATCGTGTTCGAGAAATACCGGATTATAAATTATGTCCATATGCAAACAATCCCTTATGATGATACTCTGAAGATACAAAGATGCTTACGCTGCCGGCCTGTCATGCGGACATACCAGTATGAATGTTCGATATGACCCATGATGGGATTAACCGGAATCACCTTCGACCGGATATGTACCGCATGCCTGGTATATACGGGAAGGCCATCATCCGGCCTTCCCGCAAAAAAATGTACAAATACGGGGGTTATTTCTTTACAGGACCGAGGGGCAACACCGTGGTTCCGTACACCTCGTTCAGAACCTGTGCAAGGGCCGCATATATAGCGGATGCCCCGCAGAACACCCCTTCCCATCCGGTAAATGTTTTGAGTGCCGCATTGCCGGTTGCATCACCAATGGCCAGCAGAAAAAACAGGAGTGCAAGTGTAAAAAATACTACCTGCAGCGCTTTATTGATTCTCAGCGTACCGATAAACATCACGAAAGTGAAAATTCCCCACATTATAAAGTAGGCGATCATGGCAGATGTAGTGGCAGCTTCACCGAGCGCATGATTGGGCATAAGCAGCAGGCCAACCAGCGTCAGCCAGAACAGTCCGTAAGAAGTAAATGCGGTGGTGCCGAATGTGTTGTTCTTTTTCCATTCCATGATACCCGCGATGATCTGCGCCAAACCGCCGTAAAAAATGCCCATGGCGAGGATCATCGTACCAAGCGGATAAATACCCGCATTGTGTAAATTGAGAAGAACCGTTGTCATACCAAAACCCAGAAGGCCCAGTGGTGCGGGATTTGCAGTGGTATCTTTGATTTCGTATACTGAGGCGTTTCCTTCCATTCTCCCCATCCTTTCTTTATGTTATAAAAACAATAAAAGCACCGGTGTTGCTGCAGCAACACCGGCAATGGTAATTAATTACTGTCGTACTACGACTTCTGTCTGTCCTGAATGAGCTTTTCAACCACACTCGGATCGGCAAGTGTGGTAATGTCACCCAGGTTATCGGTCTGGTTTTCCGCGATTTTGCGAAGTATGCGCCGCATAATCTTTCCGGAACGTGTCTTTGGCAGTGACGGAGTGAACTGAATGCCTTCCGGTGTCGCAATGGGGCCGATTTCCTGACGTACATGCTTAACCAGTTCTTTCTGAAGCTCTTCGCTGCCTTCTTCCCCCCCGACCGGTGTTACATACGCATACAGCGCCTGCCCCTTTACTTCATGCGGCATTGGAACCACCGCCGCTTCGGCGACTTTGTCGTGACTTACCAGCGCGCTTTCGACTTCCGCCGTTCCGATACGGTGTCCGGACACGTTCACGACGTCATCGATTCGTCCGAGTAACCAGTAATCTCCGTCCGAATCGACGCGGCATCCGTCTCCGGAGAAGTAAAGGTTATCGAACATGGTAAAGTACGTATCGATAAAACGATCGTGATCTCCCCATGTGGTACGCAGCATGCTCGGCCAGGGTTTACGGATACAGAGCTTTCCGCCTTCGTTGCGTTCGCATTCACTGCCGTCATCGCGCAGCACTACCGGATCGATACCAAAAAACGGTCTGTTCGCACTTCCCGGTTTAAGCGTATGTGCGCCGGGAAGTCCGGTTATAAGGATACCGCCCGTTTCGGTCTGCCACCAGGTGTCGACGATAGGACAGCGCTCATGACCGATATTTTTGTGATACCACATCCACGCTTCCGGGTTGATCGGTTCACCCACGGTACCGAGCACACGCAGGGTATCGAGAGAATACTTTTTGGGCCATTCGTCCCCGAGACGCATCAGCGCACGGATTGCAGTCGGTGCGGTATAGAATATGGTCACCCCGAACTTGTCGCAGATATGCCACATCCGGCCTGCATCGGGATAGGTGGGTACGCCCTCGAACATCAGCGATGTGGCACCGTTTGCCAGCGGACCGTACACAATATAGCTGTGCCCGGTTATCCATCCGATATCGGCGGTGCACCAGTAGATGTCATCATCATGCAGGTCGAAGACGTATTTATGTGTAAGAGAAGTGTAGAGAAGATAGCCGGCGGTTGTATGGACCACACCCTTTGGTTTGCCGGTAGATCCGGAGGTGTAGAGAATAAACAGCGGGTCTTCCGCATTCATCTGTTCGGCTTCGCACTCTGCGGACTGACCGGCCACTTCCTCATGAAACCAGGTGTCCCGTCCGTCTTTCATTTCACAGGCTTCATCGTTCACTTTGGCGACAATAACATTTTCGATGGTCGGCGTATTTTCAAGAGCCTTGTCGGCTATATCCTTGAGCCGTATGAATTTTCCGCCCCGACGCGACACGTTTGCGGTAATGAGCATCTTGCAGTCGGAATCGTTCACCCGTCCTGCAATCGCATCCGAGCTGAAACCACCAAAGATCACTGAATGTATCGCTCCGATACGTGCACACGCAAGCATCGCGATCGTCAATTCGCTTATCATCGGCATATAGATGGCTACCCTGTCCCCCTTCTGTATTCCTTTTGACTTGAGCACATTCGCGAACTTGCACACTTCTTCGTGCAGCTGGCGATAGGTCAGATTCTGCACATTGTCTTCTTCTTCCCCCTGCCAGATAATCGCTTTTTTATCCGCGAGCGGACCATCAAGATGGCGATCGAGACAGTTGTAGCAGACATTAAGTGTTCCGTCTTCGAACCAGGTGTGTGTGACGTTGCGGGACTTGGTATCCCATTCATATTCAAGGCTTTTGGAAGGCTCCTTAAACCATGACAGTGTCTTTTTGGCCTGGTCCAGCCAGAATGCTTCGGTATTGTTTACCGACTCTTCCCACATTTGCTGATACTGGTCGAATCCGCTTATGTGAGCCCTCTTTTTCACTTCCCCGGGTGGTGGAAACTGACGTCCTTCGGTCATAAATGACGTCATCGACCCTTCCTGCGCGCGATCAGCCATATGAGACTCCTTGTTTTGAGATTGAGAAAAAATATTAAAAAACTCGTATACACATTTGCATATGTCAACCATTGTTACCGTGTTATAAAATATAATGATCGCACCACAGAAGCAAGAGGTAGAACCATTTTTTCCATATTTATCATTTCAAAGCGGTATGCGGGTGCGATTACCGCATTCCATTCACGCACCATACAATTATTACTGCTCTTCTGCAGAAGAAAACACCCCCTGTTCACCACTTGTATTTACCACGTGTCTTCATGTATTTTTATCATTCTTTTTTTAGTGATCCGCAGCCATGAAAACCAGTACACTGCAGCGCTGAAACCTTGGTGTTTCCGTGCGACAACGGACTTTTTATTTTATTATATATCAATTTTTTGCAGGGTTGTACCATTAATTCGCACCATGAGTGCGGTATACATTAATCAGCCATTACACTATGGCAGATTTGCCCGGCTGCACGCACCGGCGAAATCCCCGACCGAATTTCCGCTATTCAATACGCAGCCTTTGCAGCGAATAGTCGATGCGATATCCGCTGCACCTCCATCTGATGGAATCGAAACAGGTATCATTAATACAGAATAACCGAATTAACGAAAGTCTCCTGATATGAATTTTTCTCAACTGGTCGTGCCCTCCTCGCTGGCAGTGGTAGGAGCCTCGGCAAATCCTCAGAAGGTTGGCTACGCAATCCTGAACAACATCATTCAGGGTGGATATGAAGGCGATGTCTACGCAATCAATCCAAAAGAAAAACAAATTCTTGGCATCGATTCCTACCCGTCACTGGAGCAGGTGCCGGGTACCATCGACTGCGCGGTAATTTCTATAAAAAAAGAGCTGGTTAAATCAATACTCCAGCAATGTGCGGCAAAAGGCGTGGCCAGCGTCATAATAATTACGGCAGGGTTCGGCGAAACCGGAAAAGAAGGGCAAAATCTTCAGAAAGAGCTTACCCGATTCTGCGAAAGCAAGAATATTACGATGATGGGTCCCAATTGTCTCGGACTCATCAATCCCTGGCACAAGCTCAATGCCGCATTCGGACAGAAGATGAATCATGCCGGCGGCATCGGTGTCATTTCTCAGTCCGGTGCCCTGGTCACCTCGATACAGGATTGGGCCTTTGCACAAAAAATCGGTTTTTCGATACTCGCTTCTATAGGCAACAAAGCATCTCTCGATGAAGTCGATTTTATTGTAAAACTGCGCGACGATCCCAATACCGACGTAATCGCCGCATACCTCGAAGAGATATCCAACGGTCAGCAGTTCATGCATATCGCAGAAAAGGTAAGCAAAACAAAGCCGATCGTAATTCTAAAATCGGGTCGTACGAGCACCGGCGCCAAAGCCGCATCCTCCCATACCGGAAGTCTTGCAGGCAGCGACAATGCCTACGACTGTGCATTCGGCAGAACCGGGGTACTGCGTGTGGAATCTATCGAAGAACTTTTCGACATATCCACCGCGCTCTCGTATATGCCGCTTCCGGAGGGAAACAATGTCGCTGTTGTTACCAATGCGGGTGGCCCTGGCATCATGATGACCGATGCGCTCGAAAGTGCTGGGCTCGATATGGCACAACTGAAACCGGAGACAAGCAAGACGCTTTCCTCGTTCATGCCGGAGGCCGCTTCGGCAAAAAACCCGGTTGATGTGCTCGGTGATGCAGATGCAAAACGCTACGGAAATGCCATCGAAACGCTGATGAAAAGCGATGAGGTCGATGCCGTTATCGTAATTCTCACCCCGCAGCGAATGACCGAATATGCCGAAACCGCCAATGAAATCGTACGCATGTACCGTACACACGGCAAACCCATTCTTGCCTGTTTCATGGGCTCCGATATTGTCGAGGAGGGTGTCTCGATACTCCAGAAAAACAAAATACCGCATTATCCGATCCCGGAGCGGGCTGCCCGTGCCATATACGGAATGGCCTCATATGCACATTACAAAAAGCGTCCCCTGCGCACGGTGGAGCGGTTCACCGTGAATAAAAATCCGGTAAAAAAAATGATCCGGCTCTACCGGAAAAAACAGCAATACGAAATTGGCGAAATCGATGCAAAAAACATGCTCAGCGCGTATAATTTCGATCTTCCCCCGGGAAAACTCGTTACCAGTGTAGACGAAGCGATCAATTTTGCCGAGCAGACAGGCTACCCGCTCGCCATGAAAATTTCAAGCCCCGACATATTGCATAAATCGGATGTGGGGGGTGTCCGTATCGGGCTCGATTCCGCTTCGGATGTGGCCGATTCGTTCGAACTGATGATGCTGCGTGTCAAACGCGCTCGTCCGGAGGCGGAACTACAGGGTGTACTGCTTGAAAAAATGGTGTCTGCACGCCAGGAGACGATCCTCGGTATGAAAAAAGACCCCCAGTTTGGCCCCATGCTTATGTTTGGCCTCGGAGGCGTCTTCGTAGAAATACTCAAAGACGTTTCTTTCAGCCTCGCACCGATTACCGAATCGGAAGCCTACGAAATGATTAAAGGTACAAAAACCTACAAACTGCTCACCGGAGCACGTGGACAGACCGGCGTGGATATTCCGGCAATAGTCGAAAACATCCAGCGCTTCTCCCAGCTTGTTATGGATTTTTCCGAAATTGCCGAGATAGACATCAATCCACTTATGGTCGGCAATGAAGGAGAAGGTGCATACGTTGTCGATGCCCGTTGTGTAATAGAAAAGGAGTAACCGCGAATGTCATCATGGAAAGAGACATACAAAAGTAAGATTCTTGCCCCGCAAAAAGCGATCAGTCTCATACGTCCGGGCTCCCGCATTTTTATCGGTACCGGGTGCGGCCAGCCCCAGCTTCTTGTCGATGAACTGGTAAAAAAACATCACGGCATCGAAGATGCAGAAATCTACCATCTTCTTACCCGGGGAACCGCTCCGTACATACGCGAAGAATATGCAAAAAAATTCCGCACCTGCAGCTTCTTTCTGGCGCCTAATGTGCGTGAAGGTATCGTAAGCGGCAGAGGCGACTATATCCCGGTCGGACTTTCCGACATTCCGTCTTTGTTCAAATCGGGAAGAATACCGATCGATGTGGCGCTCATACAGACAAGCCCACCCGACAAAAACGGATACCTTAATCTCGGGGTATCGATCGATATCGTCAAATCGGCACTGGAAAACAGTCTTATGGTTATTGCCGAGGTCAACGAACATATGCCCCAGACGCATGGAGAAACGACCGTACGTGCCGATATGGTGGATGCAATCGTCGAAAGCGACAGAGAACTTCTGGAATACTCACTTCCCGAACCTGATGAAACGGTCGACGCAATCGCAAAAAATGTGGCCTCGCTTATAGAAGATGGCTCCACTATCGAAGTAGGGATCGGGAGTATCCCCCAGGCGGTATTACAGTATCTTTCGGATAAAAAGGATCTCGGTATTCATACCGAAATGTTCAATGACGCCATTATGCCGCTTATCGAATCGGGGGTGATCAACGGAAGTCGTAAAACACTCAACCGGGGTAAAATCACCGCAAGTTTCTGTCTCGGTACCCGCAAACTCTATGATTATATAGATCAGAATCAGTTATTCGATTTTCGCCCGACCGAATATGTCAACGATCCGTTCATTATCGGCCAGCACACCAGGATGGTCGCCATTAACGTGGCGATTGAAGTCGATATGACCGGCCAGGTTTGTTCCGACTCCATTGGCTATGACTTCTATTCCGGCATAGGCGGTCAGCTCGATTTCAACCGTGGTGCGAGCCGTGCCCGTGAAGGGAAAGCCATTATCGCGCTTCCCTCCACTGCAAAAAACGGAACGATTTCCCGGATAGTGCCCAAACTGAGCGACGGTGCCGGCGTGGTGGTTCCCCGTGGCGACACGCGCTATGTAGTAACCGAATACGGTGTGGCCGATCTCTTCGGCAAAAGCGTACGCGAGCGTGTACTCGCACTCGCCGAAATCGCGCATCCCGATTTTCGCAACGATATCCTCAACGAAGCGAAAAAACGCCGCTATGTATTCGAATATCAAAAGGTGTTTCCGAATAAGGCGGCAGCCTATCCCAAGGAATACCAGACACGCCGGACCCTGTTCGACGGAACGGTGTTGTTTATCAGACCCATTAAGCCCAGTGATGACGATGCCCTTCGCGATATGTGTTACACCCTCAGCGAAAAATCGATCGCATTTCGTTTTTTCCAGCCCATTAAGGCTTTCCCGCATAAATTCATACAGGACTTCACCCATATCGATTACAGACACGACATGGCAATCGCCGCTCTCATCAAAGATACCGGCGGAGAACGCATGATCGGTGTGGCACATTATTTTCTGAATAAATCGGGAAAACGCGCCGAAGTATCATTTCTCGTACGCGAAGACTGGCAGTCAAAAGGTATCGGCACACATCTGATGAATATTCTCGCCGATATCGCCCGCGAGCGGAGAATCGAAGGCTTTGATGCAAGCGTGCTGGCAAACAACTACCAGATGCTGACTGTTTTTTACAACTCAGGATTCGAAGTGACAACCAAACGTCATGAAGATATGTACCACATATCATTCAATATCTGATCGCCGCTATTTACCATACCTGTTTCTGTGGAGCATCTTATGAGTAATGACCACACCGCCTCCTGTTTTGTGTCGACTTACGCACGAAGCGGGCCGCCATTGATCAAAGGTGATGGCATATCTGTCTGGGACGGAGAAGGAAACCACTATCTCGACTTTGGCGCCGGCATCGCGGTTAACGCGCTGGGCCACCGTCATCCCGAGCTGACGCGCGTGCTGACCGAACAGGCAGAAAGCCTTTTGCACGTATCCAACCTGTACTACAGCAAACCTCAGCTGGAACTTGCCTGCTCACTGGTTGACAAAAGCTTCGGGCAGAAGGTGTTCTTCTGCAACAGTGGTACTGAGGCTATCGAGGCGGGAATAAAATTTTCCCGCAAGCATGCCACACAATCGACACCTGATGCTTTTCACGTACTCTCGTTTACCGATGCCTTTCACGGCCGGACGTACGGAGCGCTCAGCGCGACACCCCAGGAAAAATTCCACACAGGGTTCGAGCCGCTGGTACCCGGTTTTCATTATGCCCCGTTTAACGACTATGCAGCGACCGAAGAACTGCTCTATCAATATCCCTTCAGTGCGATTATTATCGAGCCGCTTCAGGGAGAAGGCGGGATTAACGCCGCAGACAAACAATTTTTACAGCTGCTGCGCGATTATACGAACGCGCACGAAGAGACGGTGCTTATTTTCGACGAAATCCAATGCGGACTGGGACGTTGCGGCTCTCTATGGTGCTATGAACACTACGGCATAGAACCCGACATGATGGCACTGGCCAAACCTCTTGGCGGCGGACTCCCGCTGGGCGCACTGGTGTGCAAAGAAGATGTTGTGTCAACCATCACGCCGGGAGATCACGGCACGACTTTTGGCGGAAATCCCGTTGCGTGCGCCCTCGGTGCTACGATGCTCGAACTCATTGCCCAACAGAACTTTCTTTCGCATGTAACGCGCATGGGAGATATACTCTACGGCTGGCTGGAATCGATTGCCTCACGCAATGACTGCTGCTGCGACGTCCGCGGAATGGGGCTGATGTGCGGCATCCGCATGAAAGAAGATCCGGCTGCAATCATCAATGAATGTAAATCCCGCGGACTGCTCGTTATTAAAGCGGCGCACAACACAATACGTTTTCTTCCGCCGCTGATCGTCAACGAAGAACAAATCGAAGAGGCATGCCGCATTTTTGAAGAAAGCGTTCGCACCTGCAGCTGACCCGGACTCAGCAAAGCGAAATGTGCCTTAATTCGTACCTGTAAATAAGGATGTATGTGTAATGAAAAAAGAAAAAGTCGTTCTCGCGTATTCGGGCGGTCTTGACACATCGATAATGATTCCATGGCTTAAACACAATTATAACTGTGACGTTGTGGCCATGGCGGCCGATCTCGGTCAGGGCAAAGAGCTTGACGGGCTGGAGGAGAAAGCGAAAAACACCGGCGCCAGTGCCGTATACATACAGGACTGCAGGGAGGAGTTCCTTAGCGATTATGTCTTCCCCACCATGAAAGCGGGTGCGATCTACGAAGACGCCTACTTGCTTGGAACCAGTTTTGCCCGGCCGCTTATTGCAAAGCATCAGGTCGATATCGCGCATAAGGAGAACGCGACCATGGTCGCACACGGCGCAACCGGCAAAGGCAACGACCAGGTACGGTTCGAACTTGCGTATATGGCACTCGATCCATCGCTCAAGATTATAGCTCCATGGAAAGACCCGGCCTGGGATATGCACTCCCGGGAGGCATGTATCGAATATGCACACGCCCACAACATCCCGATAAGCCAGTCTAAAAAAAGAATCTATTCCGAAGATGCAAACTGCTGGCATATCAGCCATGAAGGTGGAATTCTCGAGGACATCGGCGAAGAAGCACCCGAGGATGTCTACACAGAATCGAATACACTCGCCAATGCACCCGACAAACCCGAATATGTAACGATCACATTCAGAGAGGGTACTCCCGTGGCGGTCGATAAAGAATTCCTCGGCGCCTGCGAACTGCTGTCACGACTAAACAAACGTGGTGCAACACACGCCATTGGACAGGTCGACATGGTCGAAAACAGACTCGTGGGGATAAAGTCACGCGGCGTATACGAAACCCCGGGGGGCACCATCCTTTATGCAGCGCATAAAATGCTCGAGCGTGTGGTTCTCGATCGGGACACCGCGCATTACAAGCAATCGATCGCCCGTAAATACGCCGAACTTGTTTATAACGGCCAGTGGTTTTCCCCGCTGCGCTCGGCCCTCGATGCGTTCGTCACCTCTACACAGCAGCCGGTAAACGGTACGGTCCGCCTCAAACTCTTCAAGGGCCACTGTATACCTGCCGGCGTATGGTCGGACGACGCCCTTTACCACAAAGACCTTGCATCGTTTAGCGACACACAACTATACGATCAGAAAGATGCCTCCGGTTTCATTCGTTTGTTCGGACTGCCCGGCAAAGTAGCTGCGCTTACCGGCCGAAAACTGCGGTGACCTCACCGCCTTGCGGGAGACAACATGTCGACTTTCTCCGCCATTATCGTTGGTGCAGGACGCGGTACGCGACTTAACGCATCCGGACCAAAAGCCTTCATACCACTTGGTGACAAGCCTCTCTTTAGCCATAGCATTTCAGTATTCGACGCCTTTGCGTATGCCGATGAAATCGTGCTGGTTGTACCGCCGGGATACGAAGAGAACGCCAGAAGCTATATACATCATGTCAGTACCCCGATAACCATAGCGGGTGGCGGCGCACAGAGATGGGATTCGGTGCGTAACGGTCTGAACGCATGTGACCCGTCACACGAATGGGTCATGATCCACGATGCTGCCCGGCCGTTCGTGACCACGCAGGTAATAGCAACATTGTGGGAAATGAGAAAAAAGTATCGCAGTGCCGTAACCGCAACACCAGTCGTCGATACCGTTCGACGGGCCGACGGAGACGCCTCACAGGGCACCATCGACCGTTCCCGCCTTGTACGGGTCGGCACCCCTCAGTTATTCGACCGCAAACTGCTCATGCGTGTATTCTCAGAAACCGATTTTTCCGCTGTTGCACCAACCGACGAAGCGCAGCTCATGGAGAATGCGGGAATCCCTTCCGGCATTGCACAGGGAGGTCCTTGCAATTTCAAAATAACCGTACCGTACGATCTTACCCTGGCAGAGGTAATGTATGCCAACCAAAAAACGCTGCAGCTGGGCGGGGAATGATCCCGATTATATCGCCTATCATGATAATGAGTGGGGCGTGCCGGTACACGATGACCGCACCCATTTTGAAATGCTGGTACTGGAAGGATTCCAGGCAGGGCTTAGCTGGCTTACCATATTGAAAAAACGCGCCGCCTTTTCACGTGCATTCGCCAACTGGGACTGGCACAAAGTCGCCCGTTTCAACGAGCGCGACATTGAAGCGCTCATGCACAACAGCGACATCGTGCGAAACCGGAAAAAAATAGCGTCGGCTGTCTCCAATGCCGCATGCTTTGACGCAGTACGCAGGGATTTCGGCACGTTTGACCGCTATATCTGGCAATTCAGCGATTATCGCACACTGCGTACGATTCCCCCTTACGACAGATGGGAGGACGTTCCCGCACATACCCAGGAGTCGCGTACCATGAGCAGGGACCTGAAAAAACGCGGGTTCCGGTTTGTGGGACCCACCATCTGCTACGCACATATGCAGGCAATCGGCATGGTCGATGATCATCTTTCATACTGTTTTAAATGCCGCTGAATTGACCTTTCTTCCCAGCGCCCTGACGGGTGGTTTGTCAACCGATTGCGGCGCCTCTCTTGCGGGAGGTTTTTTCGATAGCCCCACACGCACGTTGTACACGTACTCTCAACCTATAAAACAGCATCTACATTGACAATTATGGAACACATTGACTATATTATCCGGTATTTATACGCATATTGTCACACCATACGGAGCGTTTTATGGGAAAAAATATCGTACAGAAAATTCTCGACGCACACCTGATAAGCGGTCGATCCCGGCAGGGAGAGGATGTGGGTATCGGCATAGATCAGACATTGACGCAGGATGCCACCGGCACTATGGCATACCTCGAATTCGAAGCAATGGGCTTTGACCGGGTAAAAACCAGGCGATCGGTCTCGTATGTCGATCATAATACAGTACAGGACAGCTTTGAAAATGCCGACGATCACCGTTATTTACAAAGCGTGGCTCGAAAATATGGTATCTATTTTTCGCGACCAGGCAACGGAATCTGCCATCAGGTGCATCTCGAACGATTCGGAGTGCCTGGTGAGACACTCCTTGGTAGTGACTCTCATACTCCTACTGGCGGAGGACTGGGTATGCTGGCCATCGGTGCCGGGGGACTCGACGTGGCCCTTGCCATGGGGGGAAAGCCCTTCTATCTTACCTATCCGAAAGTAATTAAAGTTAATCTGAAGGGAAAACTTCGCCCCTGGGTCAGTGCAAAAGACATCATTCTCCATGTGCTGAGCATTCTTTCTACCAAAGGGAATGTAGGGTCTGTTATCGAATTCGGCGGGGACGGTGTTGCTTCTCTTTCGGTACCCGAACGGGCCACCATTACCAATATGGGCGCCGAAACCGGTGTGACCACCTCGGTATTCCCTTCGGATGAACAAACCTACACGTTTCTCAGCGCACAGCAGCGTGAAGATGACTTCAGGCAACTATGTGCCGACCCCGATGCGGAATACGCACGAATAATCGATATCGATCTCCATGCGCTGGAGCCTCTCTGTGCCTGTCCTCATTCCCCGGGAAACATCACGCCCGTAAAAGACCTCTCCGGCAAAGCGATTGATCAGGTACTTATCGGCTCCTGTACAAATGCGTCATTTCGGGATATCATGATGGTTGCCCATATGCTCAAGGGAACCCATGTACACGAGAACGTCTCACTGGGCGTTGCCGCGGGTTCACGCCAGGTTCTTCGTATGATTTCGGAAAATGGCGCATTAGCGGATATCGTGGGAGCCGGGGCCCGGGTTCTCGAAAACGTCTGCGGGTTCTGCATAGGCAATTCGATGGCACCACCCAGTGGTGCGGTATCGCTCAGAACCTCCAACAGAAATTTTTTTGGCAGAAGCGGTACAAATGACGCGGATGTGTATCTCGTTTCTCCTGAATCCGCTGTCGCGAGCGCACTAAACGGAACATTTACCGATCCCCGTGAGGCATTCGGAGAAAAAACGCATCCCACAATCGCTATCCCTTCACGGTTCCATATCGATGATTCGATGATCATACCTCCGGTTTCCGCCGACCAGACACAGGAGGTAGCAATCAGGCGCGGACCGAATATCGGCAATCCACCGGAAAACGAAGCACTTCCCTCACAACTCGACGGCGTCGTGGCCATTAAAGTCGGTGACAAAGTAACCACCGACCACATAATGCCTGCCGGCAGTCGTCTGAAGTATCGTTCGAACATAGCCCGCTACTCCATTTTCGTTTTTGAAAGAAACGATGAACGTTTTGCCGAACGCGCACATGCACACAAGGAAAACGGTCTTCATAATGTCATTGTTGCCGGTGAGTCATACGGTCAGGGCTCCTCACGTGAGCATGCCGCCATCTGTCCGATGTATCTGGGGGTAAAGATGGTACTTACACGTTCCATTGAGCGCATCCATAAAGCGAATCTCGTTAACTTCGGTATTGTCCCGGCACAGTTTCGCAATGAAAAAGACTACATTGCACTGCAGCAGGGAGACCGTCTCGCGGTAGAGGACCTTCACGAATCGATTCTGAATACACATGAAGTCCGCATAAAGAATCGTACGCAACAGACCTCGTTCATTGCCACTATCGATTTGA
The DNA here is from genome assembly GCA_964589825.1 of uncultured Fibrobacterota bacterium. Taxonomy (GTDB): domain Bacteria; phylum Fibrobacterota; class Chitinivibrionia; order Chitinivibrionales; family WJKA01; genus CAZPUS01. Next base: position 53,991 of record CAZPUS010000010.1, read on the forward strand.
GCCCGCGTGAGATAAAGGCAGTTCTCGCCGGGGGTATAATTAACGCTGTACGCGAATGTGAGCTGTAATGCGCATCTTCTTACTACAGATATGATGGAACTTATACCCGGCAGGGTGCGTTTTACCGTGCAACCGGAAGACGAATAATAAATCGCGTACCCTGTCCGGGTGCACTTTTAATATCAATCGTACCCTGATTCTGCTTTACCACTCCATAGACTGTTGCCAGACCCATTCCCGTCCCTTTCCCCGGTGATTTGGTGGTAAAAAAAGGCTCGAATGCTTTTTTGCGCGTCTCTTCATCCATACCCGAACCGGTATCGGCAATTTCAAGCACAATCCAGTTTTTGCTATCTGAAAACTCATACCCGGTATCCACAGCATCAAAACGTGTCCGTATGGTAAAGCGCCCCTCCCTGGGCATGGCATCGCGTGCATTTACCGCAAGGTTGAGCAAAATCTGCTTGACGCTTGTACTGTCGACCCGTACCGAAAGAGGTATATCACAAAGCTGCGTATCGAGCAGAATTTTTTTGCCAAGAGAAGACTTGACGAGCGACTCCATACCACAGATAAGTTCGTTTAAATCGTACGGCTGCACATCCGCGGCATGCTCTTTTTTCCGACTGAAAGAGAGAAGCTGATCTACGAGTTCACTCGCCATCTTTGAAGCAGAAAGCGCTTCATCGACCTGTTTTTTACCGCTCGCATCCGGCAACATATGAGAAAGGTACATGCAATTGCCAGTAATAATGGTAAGCAGGTTGTTGAAATCATGCGCCACTCCGCCCACCACCCTTCCGAGCGCTTCCATTTTATGTGATTGAATAAGCTGCTCCCGTAAATCTTCACGCCGGGCAATCTCGCTCTTGAGCCGTTGATTCATCTTGTAAAGCGATTCGTTCCTGCTGCGCAGCTGTTCGAACATACGAACCGACCCGATCCCGGTGCTCACCCCGAGTCGAATTTCCTGCAGCTTGTGTATATGTTCTTCATTGGCCTCGATTAGCATAAACCCAAGTACCTCATTGGTAAAAACCGGAAACAACGCAAGGGGCATCTCTTTGGGCAGCGCATCCCTACCGCCGGGAGAAAGTGATCCTGCAGAAAAAAACTCCCCTTCCGCCCCTCCTGCCGATTGTGTGCAATTGCCGTTTTCATATCGAAACACACAACGACACAACTTCCCGGCCTGGGTCTGGTTATCAGGGATCTCAAATACATTAACGCAACAAAAACGTATCCCGAGCCTTCTGAAAAGCACAGAGAGTGGAATGCGGAGCTCATCAAGACACGTAGATGCACTCGCATGCTGCATTCTGACATGCATCTCCTGAGCCATATATGTATCGTGCAGCGTGTCCTGTTTGAAAAAGCCCGTATAAAACTCCCTGTTCAGACGGCTGTATGCCTCAACAAATAGCCGTTGGGCGAGCACCCTATCCTCCCTGCTTTCACAGCGAAAAAACAAAGAGGCATGAAGCAGTACCAGAAGCGCATGCAGCGAACCTTCGGCGTTACCGGCCTCATCATGCTGATGTGAAAGTGCGTCGAGTTCACGAAACAGGGCCTGACGATCGGTTTCATCCTTCAGCGCGTTTGACATGCAATTAAAAAGTGAATCTACGGTTTCCTGCACGTTTTCTATTCTTGGACTCACTGAGCATAAAACGCCTTCTGCAATGTGCCGGAGTTCACGCCAGGCGGCCTCCGCCTCATCCCGGGTACGAAACGAATGCAAAGAGGTCAGAATTTGCTCCGGGAGATACCCGCACAGCTGATGTCTGATATTTTCGGGGGGATATGGGACGATCGTTTCAGCCGGTATATCATTTCCCTCCAGCTTTGAAACAATCGCATTCAGGGCCGCTTCCCCCTGCTGAAACAAGGGCTCCTGGGCAACAAGTGCGGGAAGCCCTACCGCTGAATGAGCAAACGTGGCAAGCGCAAGTTCCCTGCCGGGCAGCAGCCCCCTCTTTGCCATTTCCTCAAGCACCGCAATCGTGTTTAGATAATTGGTGGTTACTATTCCGTCAATTTTGATTATTGATGAATCATACTCCCCAAAAAGCTGTTCAATATATTCTTTGAAATAAATACTGCCTCTGCGTATGCGACTCTGGTCAACATCGAGCCCGAATGACGGTCCGAGCCCCCGGAAGGCATCTGAAAACACGGTGCCACGTTTGTCCTCTTCCAGCAGAACAACCTTTTGGCAGTTATGTTGTGTTACCAAGTGTGAGAGTACGCGGCGCATTGCTTCTCTGTGGTCTGCGATTACTACCGGGACCGATTCGACCGTTTTATCGACGCATACGATCGGAATCCGATCGAATGAAGAGATAAAGCTATGCAGCTGCTGAGGATTGAGCAGTGACGCCATGTATTGAGGCGTCACGATAAGTCCGTCTAAACACTCGCTGCTGATCAGCTCGTAGGCACTGCGAAATTTTCCATCCTCAGAATTTTTTCCTTTCAACTGCCCGCCCACAAATGTTATTGTACGTACATTGCGCCTTGCAGCCGCATCCCGGACCCCTGCAAGAAAGACCCGCTCAAAATCTACGTCGTTATATGGTGTCGTGACGCCGATGGTACAGCCAGCAGATAAATGGTTCATATGATCCCATCTTGCAGCAGCGCACACTATGGTTCGTCCCTGCGAAAAAGGTTCCTCCTACAGAACGCAGCCCATACAGCGCAATCGTATGCATTGTACTGCACGCCTCGTGATCCGGCAGCCACTCCATCGAAAAAAGCTCCAATCGCCCAGCCGTATGGACCACGATATGATACAATACCATTAATTTTTAAAAAACGAAGCCTAAATATACAATTTCACGAACGCGATTATTATCCTCCCCAAAAAAATAACACGTCCGTCATTCCACACGGATGGCATAGACTTTTGAAAAATAAAGGGAGACTATCGCGCGTGCGTTGTCATGGTCCTTAAATTGCAGCAGTTACAATGATGTGAACCGCCATGGCGATTCACTCATTGCGATTGATTACGCCTCTCGCACTGCGGTGAGGTGTTGACGCCACTGCAAAATATTTTTCAACGAGTTGTGCAGTTGTCAATACGTGCAGGTCTATAATCAAATCAATAATTTGTTCGCGAGTTATTGCTCTGGGATTGACCCGGTTTTCGTTTTCCGGTAAGACGCGGCGGTTATCTACATTCTGGTGCATCATACGACACCTCCCTGTGAAACAATGAAGTAACGCGTCGCAGCCCATAGGCTCTTCGGGGCTGCTCTCTATATTATACTCATCGGCTGAAAAAATGTCAACCTGAAGTCTGTTAACTACCGCGTTTTTTCACATTTTTTGCCCTTTGAACATAATTGATTGTCTGCATTAATGCGATATGCCCAGCACCAACTGTGCTAAGGTGCAGATCAATGCCGACAGGCTGAAAAAAACCTCTTGCCCGGCAGAAGTAGCAACTCCCGTCAAATCACGTGGCGATTGGACCCGGGGTAGCATATTCGTTTAATATCGGCAGGTATACACCTGAATTGAGAATAAATGCCGCCCGTTTTTAACATCGGATTATCTATACCCACTCCGTAACACGAGGAGCGTAATACTATACCCTGAAAATGGACCGGCCATTCAGTCTGATGGCTGCGCAAACTCGGCGATTATTCCTTTTTTCTTTTTAAATCCATATCCCTTATAAAAATAGATGCGTTTAGCGACTACCCCTCCCCGGTATAAAACCACCGTATCCGCAGATGAAAGCCTCTCGAAAAAGGAGGCAAAATATGATGAATCGGCACGGTAGCGACTCGTGGCAATACAAATGGCGTCCTTGCCCTCTGTAGCGGTATGTGCATTCCATATCCAGAAGCCGCGTGCATCACCCTGGTTAAGACAAACTACCGGATATCGACCGGACGTCGCGAATGCGATCTCGCCGCACAAAAACCACTTATGGGCACAGAGCATATGCGTCTGCGGGGTAATTCCCTGTGCAGAGAGGTAGTGCGATACGCCCTCCCAGCCATACGTATCGAGAGTGGGATCATTGCGCACATCCCGCGATGATATCCATCCCATTTTTTCCAGTTTCTCCAGATGCAGTATCCCATAATGTGTATGCAATACCACAAGTACATACAGCGATGCAACAAAGACCACGGTAATAATTGCACCCACGCGAATGCGCGGGCCCCGAAGCGCCCGGGCCAGCCACGGCCCGGTACCGGCAATGACAGCCGCATATCCGGGCAGTGTCCAGTGAGGAAGTATCGATTTGAAAAATGAAACACCAAGAAAAAGTACCACCGGTATTGTTCCGAAAAAGAAAATAAAACGATACGTCCAATGCGACCCCGCAATTGTAAAACGCAGCGAACGCCACATTATTACCACAAAAGGGACAAAAAGCATCGGCGTACAATAAAGCGCCTGTCCTCCCAGTGCTTCGAGAAAACGAAGCGGCTTTACCGATGAACCGATCGCCCGACCACCCTGAAATGCAAACGAAGCCCATTCGTGATGCATATTCCAGATAACTACGGGAAGGGCGAGGGTAAGTGCACAGAGCGCATATATATATGGACCCGGACGGAAAAAACGTCGTGGCCGGTAACATAGCAAATAGGTCCACAACAATATACCGAGGAATGCGCCATGATATTTTGACAAAAAGGCGCATCCGGTGGCGAGCCCCGCCGCAATCCATAACCATGGGCGGGGAGCATCATCACGAACCAGAGGAACGAAACACAATAGCGTAATCAACCAGAAAAAAATGAGCGGGCCATCCGGCACCACCGATATGCCGCTGATTATGAAAAAAAGCGGAGTAACGGTAAAAATCGCCGCAGCGCACAAAGCTCCCTTATGCGATCCGAATTGTCGGGCAAGCCAGTATATAAGTACCGTATCCGCAGAAAAAAGAATAAGCGTACAGAGTCTAAGGGTGAATGACGTCACGGCCCCAAGAAGCCAGGGGCCCAGTCCGGCACAAAGCCCCACAACCGGGGGATGATCGAAATAACTGAGCGCGGGATAACGAGAATAGACAAAATAGTACGCCTCATCAAAACCCGGCTGCACCACTAATGATGCACAGATACGCACACACAAAGAAATAAAGGTAAGCAGAAGCAGACCCCGGGGAAAAAAACGTATGAGTCGATATTCAAGTGGCGTATGCATATCTACAAAATACGAAATCACATCTGCACAGAGCGGAATTGTATTTTAACCGTCCATAAGGAATACTATGAAAACCACCAATCAAAGAACGCTTATTTCTTTCTGGTTCTGGATACCGTGCATTTGCGCCTGCATGTTGGCCGCAATTCTTCCCTTTTGGAACCTCAACATCGAGCTTTTTCAGGCAATAAACCAATGGGGGAACGTGGCGCCGGGACCATTGTGGGCAAATATTACCGTGTTCGGTGACGGGCTGATTATCGCAGTGCTCTTTTTCCCGCTTGTATATAAACGTCCGGATATGATTACCGCGCTGCTTATTTCGACACTTATTGCCACCGCAGTGGTACATACGCTTAAACCCGGCATTGCGATGTCACGTCCTCCGGGAGTGTTTTCCCATGAGCTTATTTCCATTATCGGCCCTGCATATAAAAAGCAAGCCTTTCCGTCGGGGCATACTACCGCTGCGTTTACCGCCGCCGGCGTGGTGGTGTTTTCAATACGACATAATGGTTTACGATACGTGCTCCTTCTCGCGGCAACCGCAGTAGGCCTCTCCCGTATACTGGTCGGTGTGCACTGGCCACTCGATGTTGCTGCGGGTATTGTGTTCGGCTGGCTTAGTGCTGCGTGCGGTATTTCCCTCAGCCGTCATGTCCCTTTACCACTCATTGTACAGAAAATATACGGGCTTATACTGCTGATCGCCACGGTGGTATTGCTCACCGTATATGACACCCGTTACGATTCGGCACGGATTCTACCCCGTATTCTTGCCGGTATCATACTCGTGTGGGGATCCGTCAATTTTGTACGCCTGTGGCACTCCTCAGAAAAAACCAAATAACCTTATCCGTATCCCGAAGAACTAACGTATACAGTAATCCGTATGTCGGACATGTATTCACATGCGTTATTGTCCCGAGATACATGACATGCTCCGGGTAGTGAGCCGCATTGCGGAAAACGCATGTATGCATTCTGAACGAAGCGGGTTCATATATTCCGGGTTATCGTGGGATGATTACGAGAAGCTTCACGAGAGACATCAGGCTGTTGCAGACGGGCAAAAACCCGATACTGCCGCCATAGCTGCATTTCATCTTTGCCCTTCTTTTTTATGTAAGCCCTTTACAAAAGTTGAATTCCTGTGTCCCTTTCGGACTCCTGCGGTCTTTATACGAATTCAGAAGATTCTGTACAATATTTCTCGATGGTCGCAAAAAACTCAGATCGATAATAACGCGTTGTATACCCGCCTGCTCGAGGCCGTCCTGATGCCGAAACAAACAGAGCGGTTTTGCTCCCAGAAGCCAGGTGAGCCCGTATTTTGTGCCGATACGATAGCGCACCCCACGCGGATCGTTCACCTCTGTTCCGGGCTTAAGGCTTGATTCCACTCGCGAAATGCATGCCGGTACATACCCGTAGATATACGCCATGCCATTGGGCAAATGACAGCGGGATATATTGCCCCTGTCATCCTCCATTGCGCAAGCTACTGCATCACAGCCAAATTCCTCGAGTTGCAAAATTGCAGCGTTGTTCATACAGCCAGACACCATCCCGTCCCAACACACAAGGTCATTTCGTGCGGTAAGTGCAAAATGAGCCATATTGCTTACAAAAAATGATCGTATATCACTTTTTCTGCAACGGATAAGAAGCGCTTTCCAGGCATTACATTCATCGCCGTATACTACCGGCGGAAGCTGCACCCACATTTTGTTTTTCCATGCACGCATCAGTTTTGAATCCCGCAAAACCCCCTGTATCTGCCTGCGGGTGCACGAAAGGATGCATCCGTCTATATGCTTCTGATTGAGAAAGGAAAACCATTTCAGCGAATCGAGTTTAATCAGAATTCTTGGTTTTGTACGGCGTTTTGCCTTATGCGGATCGGCTTTCTGATATGGTTGCACGATTTTCTGAATCCGTTTTTTATCGATACGCACAGATACCCGGGGCAGCTTTCTTTGTGCCGCCTTATTGAGCATACGCCGCAGAGAATATTCACTCGTGAGAAAAATCCGGTCCTGAGAACGCACACGACGGATATCGATATCGACCTTCAGAGACAATTGTTTCTTCTTTCTGTCAACGGCCAAGACACTGGCGCTAAAGCCCTGCTCCCCATTTTTCGGCTGAATCCGCACTTTATCTTTTTTCCGCACATCTATATGCGCAGGGACAATTGTTATCCATTCTTTTTTTGTCCCTGCGACCTTTCCGATAAATCTGCCGGTTGCTCCGGCCTGCCGGGACTGCAGTACCGATGAAGAAGAGTCATCCAGAAGAAAAAAGGTTGTCTTCTCCCGGCCTCCGTCCTGACGTGCCAGTTGCGTATTTCTTTCCGCATTGTTCCCGTTGTCGAGCACGTCTCGATACGCTCTCGTAACCCGGTGCACATATTCAGCACTCTTCATCCTGCCCTCGATTTTAATGCTGTGCACACCGGCACGTATCAACTCCCTGCAATGATCGATCATACACAGGTCTTTCATGGAGAAATAAAATCTCCCGGTTTTTGCGTTGCCGTAGCGTCGCCGGCATGCCTGCGCACACCTCCCCCGGTTCGCGCTCATTCCGCCGCAGTAACTGCTTGCAAGACACAATCCCGAAATGCTGTAGCATAGAGCGCCGTGTCCAAAAACTTCTATCTCTGCGTCGGTTCGCGAAACAATTTCAGCTATTTCACCGATGGAGAGTTCTCGGGCCAGTACAACTCTACGGATACCGTAACCACTCAAAAAATCGACACCTTCACTGTTATGAATTGCCATCTGCGTGCTGGCATGAATTTTAAGGGCAGGAAACTCCGTGCGCAAAACCCGCAAAACACCCGCATCCTGTATGATAGCCGCATCGACTTTTGCCTCGTGTAACCCGTACAGTAGTGAGGCGACTTCCGTCAGTTCACGCTGCTTCACGAGCGTATTGACGGTGGCATATACCCTGACGCCTCTTTCATGGGCGAATTCGGTAAGTGCAGCGAGCGTTTGTATATCAAAATTCTGTGCCCTCAGCCGTGCGTTATGCGCCCCGACTCCGCAATAAATTGCGTCAGCACCGGCCTCTACCGCGGCAAAAAAGCTTTCTCTGTTACCGGCAGGGGCACATAACTCCGGTATTGTGTTCTGTGTCGTATCCATCTCTTCCGACTTACTTATCCGAGACTATATCAGGCGACAATTGCTGCTGGGTAAGCCCCAGTTTCTGTGCGAATCGCGTATACTCCTTCTCACTCAGCGACACCGGCGACCCGGTGATTATATCTTTTAATGCACCGATCTCTTTCGCACTCAGGCTGCATCCCTTACGGATGTGTATATCGAACGACTCCATTGCCATCGGCACTATCGCAGAGGCTATCTCATGAATAACTATGGCATATTCTCTAATTTCCTTCTGTGCGTGGGGATCGAGACGTAATTTAAGAAAATGCATGAGATTGTGCAAATCTATCTGCCAATACCACTCGGTATAGATACTCAGCGGAAGGTTGACACGTGCAAGTTCTCTTGCGATGCCTTTTTCGATACGCGCACGGTATTGCTCGTATGAATGGGTCTGCTCATTTTCAAGGGTGGACCTTATTTCCTCACGCATTCCGTTTGACAACTGCGCCGATGTATCCCTTCCCTGCTTGTTATCGGTACTTTGAAGTGCGACATCTTCTTTTTGGGGTACATAAAACGCATCGTCCATCACACTGTAGCGGCCGGATATTTCGTTGACCCGGGCGGTACGATGCCGAATCCACTGACGTGCAACAAAAATGGGCAACTTGACATGAAACGTCATCACGATCTGCTCGAATGGTGAAGTGTGTTCGTTTCTCAGAAGGTAATCGATCAGGGCCCTGTCCTGACGCACCGTCTTGGTCCCCCTGCCATACGATACTCGCGCAGACTGCACGATGCGCTCATCACTGCCCATATAATCGACAAGGCGCACAAATCCCTTATCTAGAACCCGATATTCTTTATCCAATATTCGTTCAGCTTCTTCTCTGTGATTATGAGCCAATTTTTTTCCTTCCGTTGTATGTATACAATAAAAAATATATATAATCAGTACTCGATCGCGCCTCTGTACCGCTTATGATACCAACCGAACCAGTGTGCCGGATATTCCCTTATCCAGCCTGATATCATGTCGTTATGGCGCCTCTGAATATCCTCCACAGTTGCATGGGCTTCACTATCCCGATCGAGACGCTCCAACACGATACGATACGTGCCATCACGCTTCATGACACAACGAGCTCCGATAACCGCGCATTCGGTCTTTTTACATACCGCCGCAATAGCCCGTGTGGTATTTGCCGGTTTTGACAGAAAGGGGATCCGGGTGCCATGCCTGCCTGCATGCTGATCAATAAGCGCAGCGACCACCTGATTACGCCCGAGTATTCGACGAATTTTTTTCATGGCGCCTCGCTGAAATACTGGTACGGTTCCGGTTCGCTTTCGTCTGCGAAGCAACCAGCCCTGCACATAGGGGTTTTTCATAGGCTTAAACAGCACATGGAGTCCTTCGATGCGGCTTCCGAATATATCGGCAAGCAATTCCCAGTTGCCAATATGTGCACATATTACCACTACGCCACGGTTCTTTTTGATTGCGGCATCGATACTCTCTTCATTCTCGATTTCATATTCCGGCATCCGTCTGTATTGCATCAAAAATTCGACAAAATAGATACACGTATTGCGGTAAAGCTGACGAATCAGCCGGGATCGAAAAGCAGCATCGACTATATCGACGTGTGCCATATTACACTCTACAACGCGACGATATACGTTCATCCTGTAAAGCACATAGCCGATCACCGCACCACAACCACGTGCCGTACTTCGGGGTATGATACTCACCACCAACTCGAAAAAACGCAGCACTATATACTCACCTGCGTGACCGATCTTTTTCCTTATTTTTTTTATTCTTTTCATAACTACCTGCATCTAATGCAGAATGGATGGCAGGGAAAATAGCTTACGGGATCTACCATATCCGAAACGCGCATAGAAAATACCGAAAATTCCGAAGAACAATTTGTACACATCTACAACCCGTTCTGTTACAAAAAACCAAGATACCCAGCTGCAGCTTACTACCTTCATGATAACCTTATACCTGTATTGAACGATTCCCCTTGTAAAAGCTGCTGCCATCCGCACTGCGATTATCTGCGCATTACCGTTGTGGAAAAAATCGTGTTCCGAATTCATTGTTACACAGCTTCAAAATATCCGCGATCCTGTGCATATAGGTATGATGTGTTCGCACATGGGCGCATCCCCGTTGAGCAATTTCTCTTCGCAATGTTTCATTTGCCAGATAATAGTCGATAAGAGCTTCCAACTGCTGTGGGGTTTCGTAAACCGCAAGCTGCTGCCTGGGTCCCCGTGTATGGAAATACTCGAATACACACGGTTTGGCGCTGCTAATAATAAAACAGCCGGCAGAAAGACAATCAAATATCCGTTGTGTGAATCCGTCCCGAATAACGACGCGGTTAATATCGAGATTTACCCGTGTCTGTTGATAGGTAGTGCATAGATTTTTATAATATCCGACATTCGCAGAGACCTTGCTTTTCGGAAGATCGTGTACCCACAATGCATCACCGAATACCACAAAATCCTCATATCGGTCGGCGAGAGAAACAACCGTTGATTTGCGATACAAATAGCCTGTAAAATGCTTCACTATAAAAACGAGTTTTTCGAATGAAACCGGAAATGGCCTTCGTGCTCCTGACTGCAAAAGCTTTTGCACCTCCTGATCCAGATTAATGCGAAGATTCCTCCGGTATCGTTGCAGCAACTGCTGAAGTATATCCTGAATACTCTCCAGATAATCACCACATTCCATCACAAACCTGTCGATCAGTTCTCTGTATGAATTACCCACAAAACAGGCATCGCGCTCGGGCAGGACCCCCGCTGAAGGATAAAACAGCGATGCGTCTGTGGCGAGTGGTACAAAAAAAACACGATACCCAAGACGACGCAATGGCTGGACGTATCCTCTGTCAGAAACCAGGGTGAGACGGTTCGCAAGAGGACTGTAATAATAGCCGCGCATTTTCCTGTAGTAAAGAGGATCATCCACGCACCAGTCAATATGGGCGATATCGTTTTTCAGCAAAAAATATTCGAGAATACCCTCGGTATCCATGCCCCAGTCATTAATGGTAACGAGTATTCCCACACGATGTTTTTGTAACACAGCGCAGGTTTTTTCCGCACTGCATGCATCGACAACCTCTGCGGTTTGCAGCACGATACACCGTACATTGGCACACTTTCGGAACGCATTACAAACCTCACGTTGAACAAGATTACCCTGATATAAAAAAGCAACGTTTACCATAAAAAAAAGCCGCTTTCCATCTGAAAAGCGGCCCTCGTTTACCCGATATAAATTTGTCGGATCTTACTTAAAGGTAGAGCTGGGTTTAAATTTCACCATTTTCTTTGCACCGATACGAATCTTTTCGCCTGTCTGCGGATTACGGCCCGAGCGTGCTTTACGCTTTACCGTAGTAAACGTACCGAATCCAATAAGGCGTACTCCGCTTTTCTTTGTATTCTTTTTGATGTTGTCAAGCACGGAGTTGACCACTCTTTCGGTCGCGGCTTTGCTTTGTTTTGTCTCCTTGGCTACCGCTTCGACCAGTTCGGCTTTGTTCATGAAACCCTCCTTTAAAATGATACTGTAATTAGGTTGTTTGATTTAAATATATGTATTTTGAAAACCAGTGTCAAGTTTTTTGGCTCTCCGCATTACCGGGCACGCTTCGGGGATTTGTCACACATGCGAAAGCCCCCTGCATTTTCTCCGGCTCAGTTCCCTACACTCTTTTTTGTCAAGCTTTTATCCATTGTCATTCGCGCTATCGCGGGTGCCCGTGGTGTTTTGTTTCGACAATCGATCAATGTGACACATGCTCCTCTTGCGCCCCAGACTGCAGGATTTGTGTGTTTATAAAGAGCAAAAACATTCACACCGAGCGCCGCAGCAAGATGTGTAATGCCGGAATCGTTACCAATATAGCACTTTGTTCTGCACTGTAAATAACGCGCAACACGACCGATTGAAAACCCGCACAGCCTACGAAACGCAGGAAACAAGTCGTGCAGCTGCTCCTCTGCAGGCCCCAGAAGATATTTAACAGAATTTACCCCCATTTCCATAAGACATGCAGCAATTTCTTTGTAAAAAGCGGGCGAATAATTTTTTTTTACACTTCCGCTACCCGGGTGAATAACGACATCGTTACATGAATCGATATCTGCGTTGTCTTCCATGAGCAGGCATGTATTTTTCGTTGCACTTTTTTCAACACCAAAAACACCGGCTAACGTTGTCATGTAATAATCTGAAATGTGATAATCTATATCTGGAAACGGCGTAACCGCCGCAACCGGCCCACGGACGCCGCTCAACTGCAGAAGCCGTTGAATCGATCGGGAATGGGCAAGAAACAATACCGCACCACCAATCTCCCCAAGCTGTCGCGGGACGGCCTTCGCGGCAAAAAACGGCATCAGCTCTTTTTTTTCAGCATCCATCCATTCGTCAAGCAGCCCCAGATCAACAGCAAGCTGCATATACGATGGTTTTCCAATACCGAGGAACCTCATTTCAGGCAATAGCTGCCTTGCTAAACGCAGAGAGTTCCAGGTACACACAAAATCCCCAAGCGCCCCTCTGTGACATACGACAAATGTCTTCATAATTGTATGGCATTAACCGTGGTTATGAATGTGATTTTTTCTCATACGAATTGTATAGGACCCAAATTGAGCGATGGGCTTCGAAAACAGAATAGCAGCACGGCTCACCGCAGCTTTTACAAAATAATCGCTCAATTTAAGACATATATGTTTAATTAAAAACGGCCTTCACAACACAAATTGCGAAGGCCGTATATTCTTAGACGTTACGAGCCATTACTCTATCGAAAAAGAGACGTCTTTCATTACAGCCCCTGTTTCGCCATCGATAATTTCCACACGCCAGGTTCCCTTGGATCCCGGCTCAACAGCACGTAGACTGTAGGTACGAAAACTCGGTGACCAGACCGAAAGCGGTACACTTCCTACCGCCTTTCCATCTTTGTACCATTTGTGAAGCACTGTCACACTGTCTTTTGCACCCTTTATATGGGAAAAACAATACACTTTGCCGACATCTGCGGGAAAGGCATTCGATTTGCCCTTTGGTTCATGATTTACCACATTTTCACATATGGATGCTCGTGCGACTTCGAGTTCGGCACTTCCTTCTTTCGATTGCTTCACGTTCTCCTCCTGTGCCCCCTGCATCTCGGCGGCTTTCTTCTTTCCGGCCTTGTTTGACACCGCGTTCTTTTCCGATGGCTTAGTTTCGGCAACTTCCTTCTTTTCGTATGCCTTTTCTTTTTGTGAGGCACCGTCCTTTTTTTCCTCTTTGGTTTCCTGTTTTTCAGCTTCTTCTTTGGACGGCTGCGCTGTTTCAGCATTCTCTTTCATCTCTTTTTTCTCAGCCGCAGCAGGCACATCTTCGCTCTCTTTTGCCTTATCCGCCGCAATACCCGCCACTACTACGCATGTGATATACACTATCACTGTAGCTATGCGCATAACTCCTCCTTTGTTTTGGTTATAATGAAACAGACCTCCTGTCGCGTCTTTACAAGGGGCACTGATATTTCTATACCATGCAACATAATCACTTTACAAAGGAATATAACAAGCGGATTTCTTCGGGCCACAATTCAGGTTCCGGTGTTTCCAGAATCATGGGTATCTCATCAAACCGGCTGTCCTGGACAAAAAACCTGAATCCGTCCCATCCTATCTGCCCGCTGCCAAGTGTTTCATGACGATCGATTTTTGATCCAAGCTCGCGTTTTGCATCATTGAGATGAATCGCACTCAAATACTCCAGGCCGATTATGCGGTCGAATTCTTCAAACGTCGACTCGAATGCATTTTTGGTGCGGATATTGTATCCCGCCGCAAACGCATGGCACGTATCGTAACAAACGCCTATGCGATCTTTGTCTTCTATAGCATCGATCATGTATCGCAGGTGACTGAAGCTGTAGCCGACATTAGTTCCCTGCCCGGCGGTTATTTCCAGCAGCACTTTAACTTTTTTGCTGCGGCGCAACCCCTCATTTATTCCCGCCGTGATATGGTCCATGCATCTCTCCTCCGCTTTCTCCTTCAAACGACTCCCGGGATGTATATTCAGACATCCAAGTCCGAGTTGTTCGCATCGATGCAGTTCATCCAGAAACGATCGGAATGATTTTTCCCGCTTATCTTCATCGGGATTGCCAAGATTTACCAGGTACCCCTCATGTGGTACAATACTGGACACAGGATACTTTTCTTTTTTCCGGGCCTGTACAAACGCGTCAATACTCTCCTTTGACAATGACGATCCGAAAAAGCTCTTCGGGTTTTTTGTAAAAAGGGCAAAGGCCGTTGCCCCGATTTCCTTAGCCCGTATACAGGCCTTTTCGAGACCACCGGCGGTACTGACATGCGCACCGATTCGAATCATATGTGTTCCTCATTATCATATAACCTGGGATAAAACAACTGCGTAATCATTTATTCTGTGGGACACAGTTTTCACATATTGCACCGATAAATCCTTTGAATAACGGATGCGGCTGAATTGGCCGGGATTTGAACTCGGGATGGAATTGTGACGCAACAAACCAGGGATGATCCGGTATTTCGCATATCTCCACGAGCATACCGTCCGGAGAAAGACCGGAAAGTACCATTCCCGCCTTTTCAAACTTTTCTTTATAGGCAGTATTAAATTCATACCGATGGCGATGCCGTTCACTGATATCCTCACATCCGTATAATTCACGGGCCCGCGTTCCTTTTACAAGCTTGCAGGGAAAGGCTCCCAGACGCATGGTGCCGCCGAGGTTCATCACTTTTTTCTGCTTCTCCATCAAATGTATGACCGGATTTTCGGTCTGTGGCATAAGCTCAGCACTTTGCGCATCCGACAAACCGAGCACATTTCGCGCAAACTCCACCACCGCCATCTGCATGCCGAAACAAATGCCGAGAAATGGTATCCTATTCTCACGGGCGTACTTAACTGCACATATTTTGCCTTCACATCCGCGTTTGCCGAATCCGTGAGGAACTAGTATGCCGTCCGCATCACTAAGCATTTCCGCGATCTGTGTTTCATCCATATCCTCGAAGCGTTCTGAAGAAATACTTTTGAGGTTCACTTTAGTCTGATGATGTGCTCCCGCATGAAACAACGCCTCGTGGATTGACTTGTACGAATCGACCAATTCGGCGTATTTACCTACAATAGCCACCGTCAGCTCCCGTTCGGGGTTGATCACTCGATCGACATACTCTCGCCAGGGTTTGAGATTTCGGCGTTTGCTGTTAAGACCCAGCGCATCCACGATAGAAAAATCGAGGTTCTGTGTCGCAAATTCAAGCGGTACCTCATAAATGGTATTCGGTACATCGAAGGCCTCGACTACCATATCCGATTCAACATTACAAAATAGCGATATCTTTCTGCGAACCTCCTTATCCAGACGCTTCTCGGTCCTGCAGATGAGCATATCCGGTACAATTCCTATTTCACGCAATCTTCCCACCGAATGCTGCGTCGGCTTGGTTTTCACCTCTCCCGCTTTATGCAGATACGGTATAAGCGTCACATGAACAAAGAGTACATTACTCCGGCCACGTTCGAGACGAAACTGCCGCAGCGCTTCCAGAAACGGCAAACTCTCTATGTCACCCACCGTACCGCCGATTTCACTGATTATCACATCGACATCCGGCGATTCGAGACTCCTTATACAATCACATATTTCATTGGTCACATGCGGGACCACCTGAACGGTCCCTCCCAGATAATCACCTCGCCGTTCTTTTTTTATAATAGAATCATAAATTTTACCTGCGGTAAAATTACAGTTTCTGTTCGTGGAGATTCCGGTGAAGCGCTCATAATGACCAAGGTCGAGATCGGTCTCGGTCCCGTCGTCGGTCACATAAACTTCTCCGTGCTGATACGGATTCATGGTGCCGGGGTCTACATTGAGGTAAGGATCATATTTCTGATGTGCAACCCGAATTTTGCGTGATTTTAAAAGAAGCCCGATCGATGCGGCGGTAATTCCCTTGCCCAGTGATGATACAACTCCTCCGGTAACGAATATATACTTCGACATTCTACGCTCCAGCGGTTATGGTGATATGGTTAGATTCGCTGTGCTTGTTCGCCATTGCGCTGACACACCTCAGGATTTGCCGGTTTTCCAAACACGGATCTCCGTAACGTGAGTGGTGTATCCACTCCCTACCGTACGCATCTCTTTCCCATTCTCACATTAAAAATACGGCAAATAAATTGAAAAAGCAAATACTGACTGAACCAAAGGTAACCATTCGTAAAATACAATAATCACTATCGATGCAGCGTACTGCACATAAAACTGCCCATCATTTCCACCCCGTATATCATAACGTTTCCTGTATGATATGAGCCCAAAGACGGGGTAACATTACGCATGCCGCCACTTTTATGCGTTACACCACCAACACCGTCTTTTTATAATGTATCGACGCCGGCCATGCGAGTACCAATTCGTGTATGTCAAGAATCCTTTTTTGCGCCGAAAAGATCGATTGCTTTGATGAAAGAAGCGACGAGCCTTGCTGAAAATGCGTTCTCGAAAAAGATCCGGCTGTCTTGTTGGTCGTCCCATGATTTTGGGGACGCTGCAGTACCGATGGCAACAGATTCCGCTTACAAAACCGCTCAATTCAGGTTGTTTTTTTTGCACCAAAACAGACTTATTTGGGGACCTCCTGGGTTTCAGGATTATAGACCTAAGTCAAGAGTCGAGCCCGGAGACCATATCGTCCCAACTGTCACCATCGTAGCATGGCTTGTGCCATGTTACTATATATTATTTTGGAAAATATGACCTCTGCGTGCATGGATTTCACGCACGGTCCGCTTTACCGATCAGGAGTCATTTTTTCGAACAGCGCGTCTCTTATGCACACCGGTCTGCGCGTTATGCGCCTACCTTCCTGCATCATTACGTTTGTATGAACAGGCAATTCGTGAATTGTACCGATAGTGCAGATCGATGAATCAGACCAAAACCGAGCGTTTTTATTCGCGAAAGCTGCTGCAATGCGCACTACTCTTATATCCTCGAAAACCATGAGACAACCAACAAGGTCGCCCATACTTTTCGAGAACAAAATAGCACCACGAGTCACCGCAGCTTTCATCAAAACAACTGTTCCATTCAGGTGAGAATGAATAGACAAAAATTTCGCGCGTATCCTTGCATTTGTACCACACAAATTGTATAGTTTTAAGGTAGGTCTGTACAGGGATAACGACAATGAAGGTTTTTACAACCAAGGATTTTCTTTATGCATAACAATACAAACAATGACATTCTGCATACTCCACGACGCACATTCTCCATTCTTTTATTCACATGTGCCGTGGTTTTTTCATTCTGTTTTTGTGCCTACCCCAAAGAATCGCGTACACTGCTTATCGCACGCCCGGTAGACCTGGCTCTCGATGAAAAAAGCCGTCAGCCATGGGTCGGTGCATTGCTCGAAGACCTTTTTTACTATAAACTCTCGGCGCTTGAACATACCAGAGTTGTTCCACGGGATTCTATTCTGACTCGCACCGGTAGTCGCAATAATTTTTCAGCTACGGTAAACACACAGACCTATCTTTCAATTGCCAGAGAAAAAAGTGCCGATTACTGCATATTTCAAAAATATGAGGCCGGAAATAACAAACCTGTCAAATATGTCTGTGAAGTCACCGATCCGCAAAACAACTCACAGTTAGTAACTATCGATGATGTTTTTCCCATTGGCTCGTGTGCTCATAAAACGGATTCTATCCTTCGAGTAATACTTTCGCGTTCCGACATAACCATCCCGGAACGGCTTCAGCGATTTTTCCGCTTTCCTGTTCTGGGAGACGATGAGAAGCTCCTCGAACAACTGGGTAATGTCATTTTGCGGCATCATTACGGTGCGCCGATAAAACATACCCAGCTCGCACAAAATTACCTTGCCGTCAGTAATGAAGATTCACGTATGGAACTCGCGGCATTTCGGGGTGCAATCCAGTATTTCAAGGCATCGGAATACGATAACGCGATCGATGTCTTTTCCAACATCCACGAGGTACTTCCAGAATATGGTCCTCTTTACCTGCCATTTACCATAAGTCTTCACAAAACCTCACAATTGCAGGAGGCCCTGAAAATTGCCCGTCAGGGGGAAAAAAAGATGCCCAATTCGATTCCGCTTTTACTTGCCAAAGCAAAGGTGTTCGACAAAATTGGCAATCGAACGCAGGCTCGAAAGGTCTATAGTGAAATACGCGGCATCGATTCACTCAATCCGCACGCATTGCTGTTCTTGGCTCGAGAAAAACTCGACGCATCCGAGCCGGAAAAGGCCCTCTCTCTTGCAAAAAAGGCGGCAATGAAGGGAGGACGTACCATAAAAGCCGATATCCTCAAAACAAAGGCTATGGCGCTATTTGCCCTTAAAAGAAACGAGGAAGCCGAAGCTGAGTTTCTTAATGCTTCTCACTATGCACCGGAAGACGCCTCTCTTTATATTTATCTGGGGAAGGTATACCAAAGATTGGACAATTACACTAAGGCCGCGGAATACTACAGCAAAGCGGGTAATTACGAACCTGACAATTTTTCCACTTTTCACAATGCGGCGCAGGCATACGTGGCGGCGGGCAATCCTATGAAAGCATTGCAGATTTATTCACGCATAGAACGAAAATTTCCCGACAATGTCACGCTGATGAAGCATACGGGTCTTCTGAAGCTTCGACATGCGGGGGACACATCAGATGCTTTTTTATATCTGCAGAACGCCTATGAACTCAACCGGGATGATCCACACGTGATGCTTGCACTTGGCCGGATCTATATGCATCGAACACAATACGATGATGCATTTCGTATGTTCAATACCATTCTGCAACGTCCAGAGACAAGAAATGCGGCACGCCTGGGTCTTGCCTGTCTGTATCTGCACAAAAAGCGCCCGTCCCAGTCTCTCACGTATATAAGCGAAATTCTCAAAGATACCGTTGCATTGCCACATGTAAACCGCTATTATGGAGACGCCAAACTCATGGTCGGTGATACAGTGGGTGCCATCGAACGGTACAATACTGAAAAAAAAATGTACGGGACCTCGGTATATCTTCAACAAAAACTCGCATCTCTGTATTATGCAACACAACAGTGGGACCGGGCAGAGCAGGAATACAAAACACTGGTTTCACTCTCGCCGCAAGAGTACAACGCCTACCTTCGTCTCTCACTCATTTATCTGCACCGGGGCAACGTCACTACCGCTCTTGAATACTGGGACAAAGCAGAAGCGCAGGGGAAACCAGATGCACAACAATACTATCGGGCAGCCACATTACTGCTCGAACACAACAGAAAAGACCAGGCCATAACGATGTTCAGGGAATGCGTTTCCCTTAATCCTCAAAAAGAATCGGCCTGGCAGCAACTCGCACGCATTTATTCCCGTTCCGGCAAAGACAGTATGGCAGCGGAGAGCTACATAAAACTGTATGGTATTGATAGTAAAGCATACAGTGACGAACTCGCGCAAGCGGGGCATCTCTTTTTCAAAATAGGTGAAAACAGACCGGCTCGTGATGCATATCAGCTTTTTCTCAATGACGGTAATACAAGTACCCGGGTTAAAATCAATCTGGCTCACATTGAATTCGCCAATGAAAATTTCTCACGAGTAATAACGCTTCTTGCCCCGGTATCAGCACGGGATATTTCAGATACCCGCACCCATCTTATCCTCGGCACTTCGTATATGGAGGTCGAAGATTATTCCAACGCGATTCCGCCTTTGAAGAACACCATTGAGGCGGAAACCAAAAATACGGATGCCCTTCGAATGCTTGGTTTGGCGGGTGAAAAGACCGGTAAATTTGATATGGCAGCTCAGATGTATTCCAGACTACTCGAAGTTGCGGGGATCGAATCCTATCCCGATATTGCCTATACACTCGGCCGCCTTCATGAAAAAAATAACAACTCTGAAAAAGCAAAAGCGCAATACCGAACAAACATCCGTCATTTTCCCGGCCAGGAAAGACACTACCAGCGTCTCGCCAACCTGTTATTCAATGAAAGCAGTTATAAGGAATGTGCGCAAGTGATCGAAAATGCGCTCGGTCACACACAGTTAGAGCCTGGTGCAAAGAAACTGCTCGCCCGATGCTATGAACAACTCGACCGACGTGAAAAAGCGATAGAGTGGTACCAGAAGTATCTGACTGCGGTTACTAATGACGCGGGGGCCTGGGAAGCTCTGGGTGCACTTCAATTCAAAAACCGAAGCTATGCCGAAGCTGCCGCCGCATACAAGGAAGCGAGCAGATTAGCACCCGATAATTTCGACATGGTATTCATGCAGGGAAAGGCGTATTACAAATCGAATGATTATCCAAAAGCTGCACACGCGCTTGAAAAAGCACACCAGTTGAACACCGGCAGCATTGAAGCGCTAAAATACCTCAGTCGAAGCTATGCACAAACGGGCAATACCAACGAACGCATCGATGTGCTGAAAAAGTGGATTTCCATCGAACCGAAAAACCGTGACATTCAACTTCGGCTTGCTGATGTGCTTATGCGAAATGACCGTCTCCGGGAAGCCGCCGACATACTGACCAGCGCAAGTAAATCGGAAAAGAAAAACCCTCAAATTTTCGAAAAACTCGTTACAATCTATTCAAAGCTGAATGATGATAAAAAATTGTTTCATGCAGCCCGGGAACTCGCGGCACTCAAGCCGGAAGATCCCAATGCCCATTACACACTCGCACGGTACTACCTTTCGCATAACGACACCGCCAGTGCTTCAGCACACCTGGAAAAGGCGGTACGATTCAGCGATGCGCATGCCCCCTCGCAATTCGAATACGCCAAACTGCAGCTACACAACGGTAATGTACACAAAGCCGTTATACATTTTGACCGTGCGATCGATCTCGAACCGCAAAACGGCCTTTACCTTTCCTATTTTGCGTTTGCAGCATCCCGCAAGGGCGAAATGTCTAAAGCCCTCGGCGCACTTTCGACCGCAGAAAAATCAGGTTATGGAGATGATGTGGATGCCCGATGTATGGCTGCACAGGTATATATCAACGCCGACAAGACCGTACAGGCCAAAGACGTACTACGCACCGCAATTAAATCGAACCCGGATTGTGACCAATGTTACGAAATTATCGGCAGCGCCTACATGCGGGAAGCCAATTACAAACATGCAGTAAAAGCACTAATGAAGTCATGGGAAATCGGCGGGTTCGATCCTTCCGTATTGCTCAAACTCTCCAAATCACTCACCATTGACGGAAAGTACGAAGAAGCGGAGGACTTTCTTAAAATGGTACTCAAAAAACGCTCCGGAAATCACGAAGCGGTGTATCGTCTCGCACATATTTTTCTGCGTCGGGAAAAACTCGAAGACGCACAATCGCTTAAATCTAGATACGAAAACAGGGAAAAAACAGGATGGTATCATCTCATGAAAGGTGAAATCGCAGAATACCAGGATGAAATCAACACCGCATTTGTATCTTATAATGTAGCCAAGCGGTTTCTGCCCGAAAATCCGGTTGTTTACAATGCAAGCGGACGCATATTTCTGCATAAGGATAAATATGAAAAAGCGATCGTCGATTTCAGCAAGGCGCTTTCGTATGATCCCAACAACCCGCGCCTGCAGGTAAACCTCGCAAAAGCGTATAAAGCAAAAGGGGACGTCAAAGCGGCACAGGAACTCGTCTCCGGTGTATGCAAACGGTTTCCGCACAATGTCGAAGGTTCCATCACCCTTGCAAAAATTAAAGCGGAAAAAGGTTTTCACCGTGCAGCGATAGCTCTCATCGAGCAGGCGCTTTCCCATAATCCCGACAATTCCCAGCTATATCTGCAGCGGGGAAACATCGAACGCGCTCTCAATCAGTTCGATGAAGCGGAAAAGTCATATAAAAAAGCGATCCGTAAAAGCGGCCGGGAGAACGTACGCGCCTATAAAGCGCTGGGAGATCTGTTTTACGAAAGCATCGACGACAGCAATAAGGCTGAAAAATACTACCGTAAATTCGTACAAAACGGCGGCTCCGATATTACCGTGCAGCAACGGCTCGATAAACTCAAATAAGCTACAGCTACGACCGTATATCTATACATATCGCGGAATGGTGTATGAAGGCTTCTACATGTCTCCATCGTCCGCATCAGGGTTTTCTATCCAAAACAGCCCCAAATGCCAATCCCCTCTTTTCTCCGGACAGGAGTGACAAAAGGTATTTTTTTCTTGCATTGAGACAGCACAGGATCGGTACTACCCGGGGCATATGCAGTAGTCCATGCTATCTCTTATATTCTGCCATATATCAATTATTCCGGCGGGATCATTCATGAAAAAGATTGCTCAAGAGAAAAAACACGACCCTGCGCATAAAAAGAAGCGGGTAACGCGTGCACCCGCACATTCGTTACAAAACGATGCGGGGATGCAGCCACGCATGCGTCTCGGCTTCGTACTTTTATCTATCCTTACACTCACCGCGATTTTTTTCTGGCCGGTAATCAGCGCCAAAGGGGTATTCTGGAACGATTTTATCCAGCAGTATTTTCCATACCGGATTTTCGCCAGTGTTTCCCTGCGCCAGGGAGTATTCCCCTTCTGGAACCCCTACCTTTTCAGTGGCATGCCGTTTTTTGCCGACATTCAGACGGCGGTACTCTATCCGCTCAATCTTGCACTCGTGCTCTTTTCCTCCCCCCAATGGCTCAGTCCCTACATATTCGAACTACAGATAATTCTTCATGTCGCTTTCGCCGGCTTTGCCATGTATCTGTGTGCACGTGATTTTCGTATTTCAATGGCCGGTGCACTTTGCGCCGCACTTACATTTATGTTCTGCGGATTCACTACTGCACACATATTTCATGTGACCATGATACATTCTCTCGGGTGGATCGTGCTGTCGATATGGGCCGTGCGGCGTATGCTCGATACCAGAAAACTTATATGGGTTGCGGCTTCCGCATTTTTCCTGTGGATGGTATGCCTTGCCGGCCATCCTCAGCTTATGCTGTATACCTATTACTGGATAGGGGCATACCTGCTCTACCATAGTATCATTTTACTGAAGGAGAAAAAAGGATATAGACCGGTCGCATTGTCAATCGGGCTATTTATAGCAGCGGTGACTCTCTCGTTTGGCCTCTCCTCTATTCAGCTGCTTCCTACCCGTGCACTGGGAGAACACTCGATACGCGCATCCATATCCTACGAAAAATCGACCGAATGTTCCCTTCGTCCCTACAGGCTGGTCACACTGATCGCTCCCAATTTTTTCGGCACGCCCAACAATTTTTTCTCGAAAAAAAGGCCCTTTTACTGGGGAATGAGCGAAGCCGATCGGTCCCCGGGCGCTCATTATTACTGGGAAACCGCTATTTATATCGGCATTGTCCCGCTCGCACTTATGCTATGCGCCATACTCCTGGGGCGATCGCCACCGGTCGTATTCCTCTCCCTCATGAGTCTTATATCTCTTCTGCTCGCTATGGGGAATTCTTTCTTTCTACACTGGATCGCCTATCACGTGCTGCCAGGCTTCAGTCGGTTTCGGATTCCCGGACGCTTTGCCGCAATGTTCAGCATATCCGCCAGCCTTTGTGCGGGGTTCGGTTTTATGTGGTGTATCAACAGGGCTAGATTACTTCCCGATACCATTCGCAAACGTTTTTTGACCGTTCTGGGCGTACTTGCCGCATGTGCATTCGGAATCACCATTTTGTTTCAGGCCGGTGCGTTTAACGGGAATCTCGCTTCGTTTCTTGCCTCGAGTGGAATATTCGGTCATAACATGTCCCGTCTTACGGCAATTACGGAAAAAATGATACAACCTTCTGCTGCAGGATCCATGTGGCGTTTCACCCTCTTTTTTATTCTCTTTTCAGCAGTTGTAGCCGCCGCGCTGCTGAAGAAAATATCCGCACGAACCACTGCCGCTGCATTGCTGGTGATACTCGTATTCGATCTTTTTTCGTTTGGATGGGGGTTTTGCGCCCAAAAAAAGAGCCCTGACTCCATTTATCCCCGCACGCAGCTCATACAACAGATCAAGCGCCAGTATGAAAACGAATTATTCAGGATTAATTCACGGAATTCAAAGCCCGGTACAAAAGGCCTTAATGGCTCGTACCTGCTGTTTCATAAAAATGCCGGCAGTGTACATCGTATGTTTCTTATGGAGGGATATACTCCGCTGCGCCTGCGTAGAAAATTCATCAACCGCCGCGATGTAACGCTCGATATCCTTAACACTAAATATAAAATAGAGGTAGATCGTAAAAGCGGTAGAAAAAGCCTTGCGCTACATACCTCCTACCTTCCTCGCGCATGGATGGCATATGATTACCGTGTGGTGACCGGACAGGAGCGCATTAAGCAAGTACTTTACTCCTCCCAATTCGATCATACCCGAGGCATAATCCTCGAGGAAAAACCCCGCTGGTCTCAGGACGAACTCCGCTTTGACAGCACCGCCCGGGTATCTATCACGAACTATTCGCTCAATTCCATACAGCTCGAAGTAACGACACAATCGAATGGGTTTCTGCTGCTGAGTGAAATCCATTATCCCGAATGGAACGCGTCGGTCGATGGGAAAAAAGTCCCTCTTTACCGGGCGAATTACGCTTTACGGGCAATTCCGGTACCACAAGGCACTCATCGGGTTTCATGCTCCTATGAGAGCGGTCCCTTTACAAAAGGAAGTCTTATAACACTGGCAGGAATGTTCGTTCTATGTTCGCTGATAGCCGCTGCATTAGTGAGTCGGTTTCATCAAAACTGAGCCATCGTTCTGATGAAAAAAGCGGTGAGCCGTGCTGCTATTGTGTCCTCGAAATCCATTGGACAACATTGTTGGTTGTCTTATGATTTTGGAGAATATAAAAGTAATGCGGATTGCAGCAGATTTCATTAAAACCGCTCAATTTAGGTTTAAGCCTATCCGTAACGCAATGGTTATTAAGAGCGGTTAAACGCCCAATAGTGGCTCAGTAGAAAATTTACCCCCGCGGCGAGTGCAATACCGACAAAATTCGATATGTGATAATACCATCCGAATATTTCGGTTAGACACACAAGTAAACCCCAGTTTATCACAAACGCGACCGCTCCGCACGAGAGGTTAAAGCGCAGCAGCATTCGTAAAAAAATGCGCAGCGTGCCGGCGCGTCGTTCGGACCAGGTCCAGAAATAATTGATAAGGAAGTTGTTGATAATCGCGGTTTCGATGGCACACAGGGACGATATCTTGTAATTAATGTGCAGATACTCGGTAAGCACATGCAGCACCCCCGCGTTTACCAGCACACCAAGTGCACCCACCGTACAGAATTTCGTAAATCTGACTCCTGCACGCAGAAGACGGCTCGTATTATTCAACCGAAAGGCTTTCCGCACGGTTGGTTGTTTCAGCAACGGCATTTTCAATCTCTTGAACCGACTTGCCGTCCTGTTTCATTTGTTCAATCTGCGATATCATCCGCTGTGCGCGTCGGTCACCCGGATGTGCCTGTTCAAACTGGCGTACAATCTCGAGTGCACTGTCATAATAGCCCTCCTGCATATATTTACGGGCAATAACTTCATAGCTTTTCCACTGCGCTCCTGCACCGGATTCCATAAGTTTTTTGTGGGCGTCGATAGCTCCTTCGGAATCCTTGGTTTTGGCTGAAGCTTCGGCACGCATACGAATATATGCATCTCTCTGAGGCTGGATTTTCAACGCTTCCTCTGCCCGCATAAGAGCCTCTTGTGCACGCCCGTGCTGCATAAGAATCTGATGACGGAATACACGCGGTCGCCAGTCCCAGGGCATCATGGCAACGCACTGATCAAGAAGCCCCACCGCCTGATCGATCTTATCGGTATATTGTTTCTCCTTTGCCCTCAGAATCGCCTGCAGAGAGTCTTCCGCGCCGGCCTGACTGGTGCGTTCACTAAGCTGCGCAGTAATACCCGTAACCTCTTTTTTCATCTTCTGCAGTGGCTGGCGAAGCTCCATCGCAGCCTGTATATAACATGCCGCATAATTAGACATCAGCTTGAACGACGTTTCGGACATTGGGACCTCCCCGGTACCAAGTCCCCTGAAGCTGTACGTTTTTTCGAGCAAAAACGCGGTACGATCCACATGAAACCGATCCTTTTCCGGAACAACCTCCGGAAAAAGCGTATATGCCAGTCCCTGCATCTGCATGTAGGGTTGCAGGCCCATCTTGTTGCTGTTGGCAACCGTCACCGCGAACTGAACCGGTTTCTGCCATGCATTCGCGTCCACGATGTGCAGCACCATTATATCCTGTACTTTCAGAGCGCGTTTCCGGGATCTGCCGGGTACATCGACTTGTATTCCCGCATTTTTCATTTTGTAAAGCGTTTTTTCCTTGAACGGATTGAGCTGGTGCCGCAGTCCGTCGATCTGCTCTTCTGTATACGAAATAGGCACCCTTGGCTCCAGACGCTTGAGCTGTTTGATATACCATTTGGTGTTGAGAAGACTCAGATTGACGATACGCACATCCTTGCGAATGCCTTCCGCCTCCTGCAAAAACCAGAGAGGAAAGGTATCATTGTCACCGTTTGTAAAGAGAATCGCATCCTTTTTGCATGACATCAGCAGGTTATAAGCATAATCGTAGGGGATCCAGTCTTGTGTACGATCGTGCAGGGGAAAATTCTGGGTAAGCGGTAATGCATTCGACACGAGCAACAGCACCGCTATTACCGGTGCAAGCGTGCGACGGTAAAACGTATCTCTGTTCGTGAAAAGATAGTGCAGCAGGCAACCTCCGGCAATACCGATCCACAGGCCGAAAAACATGAATCCCGAGGTGAAAAAATAGTCCCTGATACGCACTTCACGATGTACCGTGGGTTTTGGCCCCTGTTTGCCGTGTTCCACCCACGACTGATAATCACGCAATTCGCATTTGTTACCGTCTGCAAAGTTCATGTAAAAAACAAGACCGATACTGCCTATAAGAAACAGGGTGATAAGAAAAATCGCCGCATTACGATTTTTGCGATAGAGATACCGCCAGCCAAAAAGCATAAACATGGTGGGAATAAGGTAAATTATGAGCCGTGACATCCAGGCGAGGGATCCGCCACGGGTAAACAGAGACGTAGTTCTGTCAAGCACTTCCGACGGGCCGAAATGGAAAAATTGTGTCAAATGAAATCCGCCGTAGCCCATATGGCTGTCGATACCGAATTGATTCCATAAGTATCCTCTTCTATGAAACATCCGCAGAATAAAATTCTGAGAGCCGTACTGTTTTCGTTCCAGAAAATGCTGAAACGCCTGCAGCCGTTCCGGATTGTTTTCATCGATAATCGGATCGAGTGCGGACCGAATGGGGATGTACAGATGTACCGAGTAACCAAGCAGCGCAAAAAGCGTTATCCAGAAGCAGAACCGCCATTGCCGCTGCATGGGACTCTGCCAAAGTGACATTATCATGGTTACTAAAAGTGTCAGCGGACCGAGCCAGAGAAACCATCCGACATTATAGATAACCGATGCCATTAGTATTCCGGTAATCCAGAAGGGATAGTTATGACGTTTCTGTTTATCGCAGAGTATAATGAAAAGAAAAATCGAAGGCAGGGTAATCATTGCCATCATATGAATGCCGATACCGAGAAAGGCAAGATACGCAACCAGAACCAGTAATCGGTCCCGATCATGGTTTTTGCTCTGTGACCACACGATCGCGAGCCATGTAGATGCCGCGAGTATCAACATGGAAGGGATATAGACGGATGCTTCAACCGCGCTGAACCAAAAAGTATAGCTGAATGCGGCAAACAGCGAGCCTGTTATTCCCCCGATATACACGGTGATACGTTTCCAGTTAGTATCCGGTACCCCTATGAAGTGGACAAGTACCCGCACTGCGATAAGGTAGAGAAAAACCGAACAGAAAGCTCCACTGAGAACCGAAAGAACATTCACTCTGAATGCTACTTCTTCGAAGAAAAAGAGCATGAGATCAAAAAACCGTCCCAAAAGCACATACAACGGGTTGCCGGGAGGATGCGGAATACCCAGAATATGCGATGACGCGATATATTCACCACAATCCCAGAATGCGACCGTTGGTGCAACGGTAAGCCAGTAAATAATGAATGTGAAGACAAAAATCAGTGCCGCAATAATTTTGTTATTGCGCACGTGAAGCCGCTCGTCCATAGTATGATTCCTTTCATTCGCTCTTATGCAGCCGAATCGATATCAGCCGCTGCGTTCAGATGAACTTTTTACATTCTTTTTGTTGTCGACCTCTTCTCTGTACACGGCGTCAACGACACCGTTGACGAATTTATTCGAATCGTCTCCACCGAATTTTTTTGCGATTTCGAGAGCTTCATCGATCGCGACACGCGGCGGTGTAGATGACAAAAATAACAATTCCGCAACTGCAATTCGTAAAATATTTTTATCTATCACGCAAATTCTGCTGAAATCCCAGTTCTGAGTGTATGATTCAAGCACTGAATCGATCCGGGCGAGATTATCCACGATCTGAGAAACCAATTGCCTGCAGTAGGACTTAATCTCATTATTTTCACAGGCATCACTCATATACTCATACGGAATCCATGCAGAATCCCACTCGCCCACCTCCCATGCATACAGAATTCGAAGAGCCGTTTCCCGGGCTTGTCGTCTTTCTCTCATTTAGTCCACTCGTGGTTAATTACTGTATATGGTGCGGAAAATACTGCACAGAATGAGCGATTGCTTTGATGAATACTGCGGTGAGCGATGCTGTTACTGCGACCAGGAAAATGACAGGGCAACGTTATTGGCAGGCTTTTCATGTTCACAAACGCAATGCGTATGGCAGCCGATTTCACCATCGAAATCGTGCAATTCAGGTTCTATTTCATCTCCCCCCTTCATCATGTTGCATGTCATAGCGACCTACCACTTCCGAACGGCAGGCTAACTATACGAATCCTTATGCCACACGCAACACCGGACGCCGCTTGCGCGCCCACCGATACCACAACAGTATCCTGTTGTCCGGGTTCCTGTCACACAACCCACTGCCGCTCCAGAGTCATTTCAGGCGCCTGCGGCTGAAAAGGTCAAATCCTTTGTAGCAGATCCGCCATCTCTATCGCGTTAAGGGCTGCATCCCACCCTTTGTTGCCTGCCTTGGTTCCCGCACGTTCAATTGCCTGTTCGATAGTGTCACTGGTGATCACACCGAATACCACCGGGACATCTTCGGATGAATTTATGGCCGCGACACCCTTTGCAACTTCCGCCGCAATATAATTAAAATGCGGGGTATCGCCACGGATAACCGCTCCCAGACAAATTACCGCATCGAATTTGTTGGACTGTGCGAGTTTGCGCGCCACCAGTGGTATTTCAAACGATCCGGGCACTTTGTACAGCGCAATGTCGTTATTGTCTGCATTATGTCGTATAAGACAATCCATTGCACCCTCTGTCAGCTTTTTTGTTATAAGATCATTGAATCTGCTGACGACAAGACCAAAACGTTTACCAGCCGCATTAAGAGAACCTTCGGTTACGGTTGACATTTTTCCCCTCCTTTGAGAATGTGGCCTAACTTTTCTTTTTTCGTGGTAAGATACCGCTCGTTATCATTTCCGGGTGGTATCTCTATGGGAAGACGTTCGACTATTTCGATACCATAGCCTTCCAGGCCGACGATCTTGCGCGGGTTATTCGTCATCAGCCGTATTTTACGTATTCCAAGCGACATCAGTATCTGCGCACCGATACCGTAATCGCGCAGGTCGGCGTCAAAGCCGAGATGTTCGTTTGCTTCTACGGTATCCATCCCCTGATCCTGCAGGGCATATGCCTTTATCTTGTTTTCGAGTCCAATCCCTCGGCCCTCCTGGCGGAGGTATACCAGCACCCCTCCTTCTGTACCAATCATGCAAAGCGATTTTTCGAGCTGGTCACGACAATCACAGCGCATTGATCCGAGAAGATCGCCGGTAAAACACTCAGAATGCACACGAACCAGCACAGGCTTTTGTGCGTCGATCTCGGTGTTCTGCAACACAATGTGGGTCATATCACTCTGCTGATCCTTAAATGTTTTAATGGTAAAACGACCTAACCGTGTGGGAAGCTTTGCCTCTGCGGTGCACGTGACAAAAATCTCCTTTGCGGTACGATAACGAATAAGGTCGGCCACAGATATGATCTCGATATCGTGCGCATCTGCAAACCGCGTCAGCGCTTCCATACGTGCCATCGAACCGTCATCGTTCATTATTTCGCAGATAACACCGGCAGGATAGCATCCACCCAGCCGTGCCATGTCAACCGCTGCCTCGGTATGTCCGCTGCGCACCAGCACCCCGCCATTGCGGCTTCTGAGCGGAAACATATGACCCGGTTTCAAAAAATCCGACGCCGAACTCTCCGGATCGATCAGTCTTTTTACGGTCTCTGCCCGATCGTGGGCAGAAATACCAGTCGTGGTATTCTGCCTTGCTTCCACCGAGACGCTGAACGCGGTTCCGTGCGCCGCATTACCACCGCACACCATGGGGGGGATATCCAATTCGTCAAGCCGTTGCGACTCCATCGCGATACAGACAAGACCTCTGGCGTGTGTCACCATGAAATTTATATGGTCGGCACTGCAATGCTGCGCGGCTATGATAATATCGCCTTCATTCTCACGCTTTTCATCATCAACGACAATAACGAATTCGCCCGCTGCATACTTGTGCAGTACCCGTTCTATGTCCTGTAATGTTTTCAATATCCCATTCGCTCCATTTTGTCTATTACGGTTGTCTCTTTTTTCGCCTGACCGGTGCTTCCCTGTCCGGACTTCTGACGCACATCCATGCCGGATCCTGCGTAACACACGAGTTTTTCGACATACTTTGCCAGAATATCACACTCGATATTGACCGCCATTCCCGGTTTCTTATGCGGCATGGTAGTATGTCCAAGCGTATAGGGAACAAATGCAACCGAAAATATATTCTCATCGCATTGAGCCACAGTAAGACTTATTCCATCTATGGCGACCGAGCCTTTGCACACGATATACGGCATTAATCGCGCCGAAACTCGAAACCGGCGCATACACGAGTTGCCGTTTCGCTCGTCCTGCACTATAGTGCCCAACCCGTCGACATGTCCGCTGACGAAGTGTCCTCCCAGACGAGCATCGGCACGCAAGGCCCGTTCAAGATTCACGCGATCATTCACCTTCAGCCGTCCCAGCGTAGTGGTTTGCAGCGTCTGCTCGACGGCGGTAAAATAGAACACGTCGTTTTTTGCCGTCTCGAGAGTAAGACACACCCCGTTTACCGCTACCGAATCACCTGGCTCCACTTTCCAGGTAGTAGTTGCGCCATCAATATTCCCACAGGCGACCCCGATACGGGCCCCTTCCTGCCCGCGAGTGATGTCACGAACCGTTGCGGTTGTTTCTACAAGTCCGGTGAACATTGTTTTCCCTCAGGTTTGGTCCGATGCGGCCACCGGATCGGCAAGCGTGGCGGTAACCATCACATTGTCTTCCAGAACGCGAAATTGCGGGGCATCGAGCTTCAGTGCAGTGGTCTTCATTGTGTGAGACGCGAATGAAAGCGCGGGTATTCCACTCCCCATGATACGATTTCCATAGAAAAAATACACTCTGTTCACATTTCCTTGTGCGAAAAACTGTCCTGCGAGTCTGGAACCACCTTCAATGAGTATGCTGACCAGCGATTCTTCATATGCCATCTCGAGGAAGGTACGGATATGCGCCTCATGGGAATCCGCTGCGGTTGCCCATACCTCCACACCGTTCTCCAATACGCTTTTATTACCTTTTTCACCCCCTTTTTCAACAAACACGGTGCGGATTTCGGAAGCAGTACGTATCATATGCAGCTGGTTGTGTGCACATGCGGATTCGGCAAATACGATCCGCACCGGCTGAGCTCCTGCACAGTGACGGACGGTGAGTCTGGGATCGTCCTTAAGCAGTGTCCCCTTACCCACCGCTATTGCAGAATGACGGCAGCGAATTTTATGCACCTGCAGCCTCGATTGATTGTTTGTAATCCATTTCGACGCTCCTTCGGCGTCTGCAATACGTCCGTCCCATGTCATTGCGAGTTTCACCGTTATCCAGGGCCGGCCGTTGCGCACATAAAATGCATACTCTTCGAGCATACGATGCGCCTCATCCGCACAGACACCTTCTATTACCGTAATGCCCGCCTTTTGCAGTGCCTTGATTCCCGCACCGTTTACCACTGGATTCGGATCGCGCATCCCAATGAAAACCCGTTCGGGCCGTGCCTGTATGATTGCCGCGGTACACGGCGGCGTTCTGCCGTAATGCGCACACGGCTCCAGAGTAACGAACATGTCCGCACCGGCTGCTTTGTGCCGTGCCTTGTTGAGTGCAACCACCTCGGCGTGATCACCGCCGCATGGTTGCGTCGCCCCTGTGGCGACGATCCCCTCACTGTCGACGATGACCGTACCAACCGGCGGATTTGGGTAGGTACTCCCCTTTACATTGTCCGCACATTCGAGTGCAAGGCGCATCATCTTTTTGCAATATACTGCCTGACGCTCCATCGTCCTCTCTTTATTTATATGCTGAGGTGAATTATCGATTCGGGTGGTTGATTTTTGCACATACGACTCTATTGCAGGTACTCGTGTTACCGTCTCCGTGCTACGAGACACCCAAGTGTAAAAAATACATTATTTTCCCTATATCCGGCCGGCGGAATAGCATTCACCAATTGTGTTCAACAAACTACATCCATAACGTATCTTTTCTTGATTGTAAAATGCATCTGATCATACCGAGTCAGTCATGCACCGGTAGGGAAACTGCGTATACGAGAATATCCCGGTTGCATTATTCATGCGCTTCTTCTGCATTGGAACAGCGCAAAAAAACCTGCTTCTGCAGGAGCAATATATATATTTTACCTGAATTGAGCGGTTGTTTTGATGAAAGATGCGTTGAGCCGTGCATCTGACAGATTCCGAACTCACGGGTCAATAGTTCGTGTCAGCTGCGATTTTCTGAAATGCCCGCACGGTAGAAACAAAAAAGCAGGTTCAATGAACATTATCGCTTAATTATGGTTTACGTTGAATACTTTTTCATTATTATAGCAAGGATTTTTTCGATGGTGTACCACATTTTGATCCGACCGGCCTATAATTCACAGTGGCCGCGCTTTATCATGAGCTTTGTATATTTGAGTGTCGCTGTAGCAAGTTTACACGCAGTCACCGATACCGCAGTCACCGATACCGCAGTCACCGATACCGCAGTCACC